>NZ_JAINDY010000033.1:0-795841 GCF_026191755.1 Agrobacterium sp. InxBP2 | reverse complement strand
CCCTGCCGGGCCTCTCCCCCACCGGTGGGGGGGGCGCTGTGCGGCCGGGGTTGGCCAAGCTCCGCGGGAGGGAAGGGAGGGGCGACAGGGCGGCGTGCCGATCGCCCGGCGTGTGGGGGAGATGCCCGGCAGGGCAGAGGGGGGTAAACCACACCCATCTTTGGCTCATTATCCATTAGCCAATCCCTCGAAAACTCCACTCACTGCCTTCAGCGAAAATTACCGCAATGTAACGAAACGGACATCTACCGGTATTCTTCGCAGGCGTAATCTCATCCTCATACCCGGTGCGGCGGATGAGTGGATGCCGCCGGGTGATGAAGGAGCAGGACGATGTGGACCAATATCAACAGGTTTGCCACCGCTGGTCTGGTTGCCTTGACAATTGCGGGCACCACAATTGCCACCACCAGTCAGGCGGAAGCGCGCAATAATTTCGGCCGCGGCGTTGCCGCCGGTATTGCCGGCACGATCATTGGCGGAGCGCTGATTGCGGGTGCAAGACACCCGGGCTACGCCTACGGCCCCGCCTATTACGCGCCTGCTTATGGTCCGCCCGTCTATGCTGCGCCGGCTTATGGCCCGCCGGTCGTTTATGAACCCGTCTATCCCCGCTGCCATGTAGCCTGGAGGCAGAACGCCTGGGGCGACATGTATCGGGTCAGGGTTTGCGATTGATTGAACGCCGGACCGGCGGTGCCTGAAGCGCCGCCGGTTTTTTCGCTCTCTGGGGCTAGTGACTGTCTTCCGGCGTAATACCGACAGCCACGTTCTGGTCTGTCGCGGCGATGGAGGCGGGCAATGGCACCTTTCTCTGTTTCTCGCGGAGCAGTGTCAGCAGGCCGGATCCGACGATAAGGGCAATGCCGATCAACATCCAGCCGTCGATACGATCGCCAAAAATCAGATAACCGAACAGGATGGCCCAGAGCATCTGGCTATATTGCGTTGGGCCGATCATGGCGGCGGGCGCATATTGGGCGGCGTACATGACCAGAATGTTGCCAAGCGCGCCGAGCAGGCCGTATCCTGCCAGCAGCAGCCATTGTTCGCCACCCGGCATGACGAAGCTCGGCACCATGGCAACGCCGCTGATGACGAGACAGCCCAGCACGCCCGCACCATAAAGCGAAACATTCTTTTCCGATGGGCCCATGGCGCGGAAGATCACGATGCTGAGCGCGCCGCTGAAGCCGGCGATGATGGCGCCCAGATGGCCTATGCCCAGTTCACGGAATCCGGGCCGCAGGATGATGAGCACACCCAGAAAACCGATGATGACGGCCGACCAGCGGCGAATGCCCACCTGTTCCTTGAGAAACATCACCGACATGATGGTGACGAAGGACGGAAGCAGGAAGATCAGCGCGAAAGCTTCCGCCATGGAAAGATGGGTAAAGGCAGTCACGCTGCCGACAGCGCCGGTGCCGGCCGAAAAAAAGCGGATGATCCAGAGCGGCCGGTTGGTTGTTTTCACTACATCCAGCCAGCTGTCATTGCGTTTGCGGATGAAGGGCAGGGCGACGAGGCCGAACAGGGCTCCGAAGAAGGCCGATTCGATCGGCGAAATCTGGCCTTCAATGAGTTTAACGCTGGCATCGCTCCAGGCATAGGCAGCGAAGGCTGCAAAGGCGAGCAGAATGCCTTTCAGGGTCTGGTCGGACACGGAAACACCGGCAAAAATCGAGTTGTTGAAAACCGCCGGTGGTTTGACCGTCAGTTCATCGATCTATGCTCGTCCGCCTTGATTTTTGCAATATCCCGCAATGCAGCAATCAGGACATCGGGTGTTTGTGCACCGCTTATGGCGTATTTCTGGTCGATGATGAAAAAGGGCACGCCGGCGACACCCATCTGCTGGGCGGCATCGATTTCAGCGACGACCGTATCCTTGTCCGCGTCCGAAGCCAGCAGCCGCTCGACGACTTTCGCATCCATGCCGGCCTTTGCGGCAACGTCGACCAGCACGGCATGATCGCCGATATTGCGGCCTTCCTCGAAATTGGCCTTGAACAGGCCGGTCACGACGCGTTCCTGGACGTCGCGGCCTTCGGAATGGGCCCAGAGCGACAGGCGATGGGCATCGAGCGTGTTCGGCCCGATCTTGATCGCGTCGAAATCGTAGGTAATGCCGACTTCCCTGCCGAGCTGAACCAACGTGGCATGGGCCTGTTCCAGACGCTCCTTGCCGAGCTTTTCCTCGAGAGCGGCTTTCTGGTCGACTCCTTCCGGCGGATAGTCCGGGTTGAGGCGGTAGGGACGCCAGTTCACGTCGACGCTGATTTCATCCTGCACCTCGGCAATGGCGAGATCGAGCCGGGCCTTGCCGAGATAACACCACGGGCAGACCATGTCCGATACGACGTCAACAACGATGCGTTCCATGGCTGATGTTCCTTATATGATCGACCTGACGGTGGCAGGTTATTGCGCCCGCGCGTCCCACCAGGTCTGTTTCTGATTGCCCTGTATCGGTGTCATATCCGGGCGGTCGATATATTTCCAGCGGGCGACCCATTGGGCGCCGATATAATAGAGCGGAATGATATAATGTCCGGCCACAAGCAGGCGGTCATAAGCGCGCACGGCCGCCTGGAAATCTTCCGTCGAGCGGGCCTGCAACAGCGCCTCTATCATCCGGTCTATATCGGGATTGGCAACACCTGCATAGTTGAAGCTGCCCTGCGCATCACGCGAGAGTGAGTTCCAGCGGTTCAGCTGCTCCATGCCGGGCGAAAGCGACGAGGGCAGGGAGCGGATGATCATGTCGTAATCGAAGCTGTTCGAGCGCGACTGGTATTGCCCGTCATCAACCGAGCGAATGCCCATGGCGACGCCGATCAGGTTCAGCGAACGCTGATAGGCGAGCGCGATACGCTCCTGCGCCGGGTTCTGCGTCATGATCTCGAAGGCGAGCTGGCGGCCATTGGCATCGGACATCCTGCCGTTCTTGATGCTGTAGCCAGCCTCTTTCAGCTTGTCGACGGCCATTTTCAGAACCTTGCGGTCGGCGCCCGTGCCGTCCGTGGTCGGCAGCGCATAGGTGCCGGCCAGAAGCTCCGGCGGCATGGACTTTGCCGCGTCACCGAGCAGCGCCAGCTCGCGCGCGTCGGCGGCGTTGCCATAGGCGCCGAGCGGCGAGTTCTGCCAGTAGCTCTGCGTCCGCTTGAAGGAGCCGCCGAGGATGTTTTTGTTCATCCACTCGAAATCGAAGGCATAGGTAAGGCCTTCGCGTACCTTTTCGTCAGCGAAGACGGCACGGCGGGTGTTGAAGACGAGACCGAACATGCCGGTCGGCAGGCGCGGCTGGAATACGTCCTTGACGATATCGCCGCGATGCACGGCGGGGAAATTATAGGCCTGCCCCCAGTGAGAGGTATCGGAGGTGCCATTGATGGCATCGCCTTCCGGGTAGATGTCGATATCGCCCTTCTTGAAGGCCTCGAACATGGTCGTGACCTGGAGGAAATAGGTGATGCTGATCTCGTCGTAATTATCGAAACCGACTTTGCCGGGAATGTCCTTGCCCCAGTAGTCGGGGTTTCTCTCCCAGATGATTCGTTCACCCGGGCGCAGCGTCTTGATTCGGTAAGGGCCGGAGCCGACAACCGCACCGAGGCCCGCCTGCTCGAATTTTTCCGGATCGGTCGCGTGTTTCGGCAGGATCGGCGTTGAAGAGGCGAGGATGAGAGGCGTTTCGCGATTCGCCTTTTCGTTGAAGGTGAAGCGCACGCTGCGTTCGCCGGTCTTCTCCATCTTGGCTACGCCGTCGAGACGGCTGTTGAACGGCGGGCGGCCCTTTTCCTTCAGGAGATTGAAGGTGAAGATCACGTCATCAGGCGTTACCGGCTCGCCATCCGACCATTTCGCCTTGGGGTTGATGTTGAACTGAACGAAGCTGCGCTCGTCGTCCCACTCCACGGTTTCGGCGAGCAGCCCGTAGAGGCTGAAGGGCTCGTCGCTGGAGCGAGACATCAGCGGCTCGTAAAGAAGATTGCCGAATTCCGGATCCCAAACACCACGGGCGGTGGTGCGCATTCCCTTGAGAACGAAGGGGTTCAGGCTGTCGAAGGTGCCGACCACGCCATAAGAAATGCGGCCGCCTTTCTTCACGTCCGGATTGACATAAGGAAGGTGTGAAAAATCTGCGGGAAGCGCTGGCGTGCCATGCATCGAGATGGCGTGCAGCGGTTGCGCTACCGCACTCCCGCCGGGAAGCAGGGATGATCCCAAAAGAAACAATGCGGGGATGAGGGCCGCAAGGTTGCGCATGTCACTGTCCTGTCTCAACTGTCCGTCCGATGTGCGTCAGGACCGTTTATCGTCATGATTCTGGCAGATATGTAGCACACGGACATTGCATGACCCATGCAAGCGCGGGAAATCTTGGCTCCGCTCAAGAAAAAGTTAAAGAAGTGCTGGATATCGCCGCGAACGGCATGTAACAGGGGGACCGGAAGAGACGGGTCACGCATTTGCCTCATTTAAACGACAGTTGAACGGGCAGAAGGATACCGCCATCGACGAACAGGACCTTGAGCGGTTCTGTTCTGGCAGACATTCAGGAGACGGAACTCTTATGATGCACAAGGCAAACACATTCACCCGGACGGCTCTGTCCGCTCTGGTCCTCTCTCTCGGCGCTGTGTCCGCTCCGGCCATCTCGCAGGCGCAGGATGCTGCTCCGGCTGCTCAGGGCGCTGGCGCTCCGCCGCTCGGCTGGTTCAAGACCTGCTCCAAGCAGGAAGACAACGATGTCTGCGTTGTGCAGAACGTGGTTCTCGCCCAGAACGGCCAGATGATCACGGCCGTTGGCCTCATTACCGTTGAAGGCAAGGTCAACCGCAAGCTGCTGCAGGTTTCCGTTCCGACCGCGCGTCTCATTCCTCCGGGTGTGATGATGCAGATCGATGGCGGTAAGGGTCAGAAGCTCGATTACGCCGTTTGCCTTCCCGACAAGTGCACGGCTGAAGTGCCGCTGACGGACGCCATGATCGCTTCGCTGAAGAAGGGTAGCGAGGTGGTCTTCACCTCCATCAACTTCCGCCGCGCACCGAACCCCATCAAGATCGCGCTTTCCGGTTTCACCGGCGCTTATGACGGCCCGGCAATCACCCAGTCGCAGCTGGCCGAAAGCCAGCGAAGCCTGCAGGAAGGCATGCAGAAGAAGGCGGAAGAAGCTCGCAAGAAGCTCGAAGCTGCTCAGGACGCTGCCAAGGGCGCGCCGAAGCCCTGATTGCCGCGCAAGCTCGAAAAAACAGAAAACCGGTCTGGCGACAGACCGGTTTTTTTATGCGCGTTCGATATCCCCGGGAGGAGGGAGATGCTTGGCGGGCGTCAGTGCGCCGTGGACATTTTCGGGCGCCATTCGCCGTTCGGCGCCTTGTCAAAGATGCGGCCGATATTGGGATTTCGGAGCGGCGTCTCGTTCTCGTCGTGGACGAGGTTCTGTTCGGAAACATAGGCGACATATTCCGTCTCCTCGTTTTCGGCGAGAAGATGATAGAAGGGCTGGTCGCGTTCCGGCCTGATTTCCGCGGGAATGGCGTTCCACCATTCCTCGGTATTGGCATATTCCGGGTCCACGTCGATTACCACACCGCGGAACGGAAACACCTTGTGGCGAACGATCTCGCCAAGCGTGAATTTTGCGTTTCTTTGTTTCATGGCATGTACTTCCTTTCCCAATACTAGTTGGTATCGGAACGCGAAATATCAAGACCTGGCGCTTTGACGCTGCTCTGCCGTTCGTGTTCAGCGCCCTTTGCCGATCGGCGCGGTGGCGATGATGACGCCGCCGGTGACCAATACGATGCCGATGGCATGATAGGTCTCGAAGGATTCGCCGAGAAACACCGTCGCCATGAGGATCGAGACCGGCGGCATCATGTACAGCGTAATTCCCGCCGTGGCGGGACCGAAAACGCGCACCGTGTGGGTAAAGCAATAAAAGGCCAGAAGTGAGGCGAACAGGATGATGCCGCCGATCTTTGCCCATGCAACAGGCGTGGCAGGCAGCATGCCGCCCTGTGCCAGTTCCAGTGCTGCCGGCGGCAGAAGGACAAGCGCGCCGGAAAATGCAATCAGTCCAAAGAGACTGAAGGACGCCATCTGCCGCGCCGCCGGATCGCGCAGCAGCACGGAATAGATCGCAAAGGCAATGGCCGCGGTCAAAATTGCAAAGTCGCCGATGTTGAAATTCATGTGCCGGAGAGCGGAGATATCGCCCTTGAGCACGATGGCGGCGACGCCGGCGAAGGCGATAATCATGCCCGCCACTTCAAGCTTGCGGATCGGCCGGCCCTGAAAGATGCGCTGGAACAGGATGATGAACAGCGAGGAGGTGGTGTAGATCAGCGTGCCGTTGGCGGCCGTGGTCATGGTGAGGCCCCAATAGACCACGCCGCCGCAGATGCCCATGCCGAGAATGCCGAGGACGAGCCAGAGCAGCGTCTTGTGCCGCACGAAAGCAAGGCAGTTGCGCCAGTCGGCGATCATGAAGGGCGCGATGATGAGCGTCGAGCCGATCCAGCGGATGAAGGCGGCGATGAAAGGCGAGACCTCACCGACGACGCCGCGGCCGAAAACGACGTTGCTGGCGAAAAAGAAGGGAACGGCCAGAAAGATGAGCCAGTCCGTGAGGCGGGTTTGCTGCGTGGCTGGCGTGTTCGGCATTCTTTACGGTCAGGGTTGAACTTCAAAAGAAAACGGCGGCTTTCCGGGGAAAACCGCCGCGATGAATGGAGCGCCCCGGTGGAGCGCCCGCAGGGCCGATCAGGCCGAGTAGTACATGTCGAATTCGACCGGGTGAGGGGTCATTTCGAAACGCATGACTTCCTGCATCTTCAGTTCGATGAAGCTATCGATCTGGTCGTCGTCAAACACGCCACCTGCGGTCAGGAACTTGCGGTCCTTGTCGAGGCTTTCCAGCGCTTCACGCAGCGAACCGCAGACGGTCGGGATCTTCTTCAGTTCCTTGGCAGGAAGGTCGTAAAGGTCCTTGTCCATCGGCTTGCCGGGATGGATCTTGTTCTTGATGCCGTCGAGGCCGGCCATCAGCATGGCCGCAAAACCGAGATAGGGGTTCTGGGTCGGGTCCGGGAAGCGGACTTCGACGCGCTTTGCCTTCGGGTTGGAGCCGAAGGGGATACGGCAGGAGGCGGAACGGTTGCGCGCGGAGTAGGCGAGCAGAACCGGCGCTTCATAACCCGGCACCAGACGCTTGTAGGAGTTGGTGGTGGGGTTGGTGAAAGCGTTGATGGCCTTGGCATGCTTGATGATGCCGCCGATGTAGTACAGGCAGGTTTCGGAAAGACCGGCATATTCATCGCCTGCGAAGGTCGGCTTGCCGCCCTTCCAGATCGACTGGTGAACGTGCATGCCCGAGCCGTTGTCGCCGAAGATCGGCTTCGGCATGAAGGTTGCCGTCTTGCCATAGGCATTGGCGACCTGGTGCACAACGTACTTGTAGATCTGCATCTTGTCGGCGCTGGAGACCAGCGTGTCGAACTTCACGCCCAGCTCGTGCTGTGCGGCAGCCACTTCGTGGTGATGCTTTTCAACGACGACGCCCATTTCGGCGAGAACCGTCAGCATTTCGGAGCGCATGTCCTGCAGGCTGTCGATCGGCGGGACCGGGAAATAACCGCCCTTGACGCGCGGACGGTGGCCGAGGTTGCCGGTCTCGTAGTCGGTGTCGTCATTGGACGGCAGTTCGGACGAATCGAGCTTGAAGCCGGTGTTGTAGGGGTCTGCCTTGTATTTCACGTCGTCGAAGACGAAGAATTCAGGCTCGGGACCGACGAAAACCGTGTCGCCGATACCTGATGCCTTGAGGTAGGCTTCGGCCTTCTTGGCGGTGCCGCGCGGGTCGCGGTTATAGGCTTCGCCCGAGACCGGGTCGAGAATATCGCAAAGGACGACCAGGGTGGACTGGGCGAAGAACGGGTCGACATGGGCGGTGGCCGGATCTGGCATCAGCACCATGTCGGACTCGTTGATGGCCTTCCAGCCGGCGATCGAGGAGCCGTCGAACATGACGCCGTCGGCGAACATGTCTTCGTCGACGCATACCACGTCCATGGTGACGTGCTGCAGCTTGCCCTTGGGGTCGGTAAAGCGCAGGTCCACGAACTTGATGTCGTTATCCTTGATCTGCTTCAAGATATCGTTTGCGGTCGTCATTTAAACTTTTCCTTGAGTGTGATGATGACGAGGTGAAAACCCAAGCCTCCCCGGCTCGGGACTTTTTTAATTATATGGCGTCCACGCCTGTTTCACCGGTACGGATGCGGATGACTTCCTCGACATTGGAAACGAAAATCTTTCCGTCGCCGATGCGTCCGGTCTGCGCCGCATTGCGGATCGCCTCGATGACGGCTTCCGCATTCTCATCCGCCAATACGACTTCGACTTTCACTTTCGGCAAAAAGTCCACGACGTACTCTGCACCGCGGTAGAGTTCCGTGTGGCCTTTCTGACGACCAAAGCCTTTTGCTTCCGTGACCGTGATTCCCTGAAGTCCGACTTCCTGAAGGGCTTCCTTCACTTCGTCGAGCTTGAAAGGCTTAATGATCGCTTCGATCTTTTTCATGAGAAAATATCTCTCCGCTTCTCCCGTTAAAGCAGGTAACTCCCGCTCTGCCACAAGAATGCACGTATTGTGCCAGATCGGAAGCGGGCTTGAAGAAAAAACTTCGCCCCGCGGCCTTTCCCGCACAAAATGCATTCGCTTTTCGCGGTTCTACCGGCAATTCGTCACTAGAATCCGAAAAATCCATCAGCATTTCTGCGGTTTTCTTTAATATTAGAAATTTTTAAAATTCGATTATGCTGTGGTCGCGGGTTGAGCTATTGCACATATTATATGCATTTGAGTATTTTTTGGTCTCCGAATTTTGCTTATTTTTGTATCGATTGCCTTTCCTGCGTTTTGAAGGAATGATGTGGCATGACCTCCATTTCCGAGTTCCTCCTTATCGACCCGGCTGTGATGGCGCGCATCGATGCGGCAGCCGGCCAATCCGGCATCCCGCTTTACGATTTGATGGAGCGTGCGGGGCAGGCGGTGGCTGCTTCGGCGCTTCGGCATTACCCGCAGGCGCTGCGCTTCGTCGTCCTGTGCGGCAGCGGGAATAACGGAGGTGACGGTTATGTTGCGGCGCGGGCGCTGGCGCAAAGCGGCGCTAAAGTCGTTGTCCATCACCTCGGCGATATCGGCCTTCTCAAGGGGGGTGCACGCGTGGCCTTGGAGCGGAGCGGCGTGACGCCGCTGCCGCTTGATGCCTATACACCTCTTTCCGGCGACGTGGTGATCGACGCCGTGTTCGGAGCCGGGCTGTCCCGCGATGTTCCGCCGGAGTTAGTCCGGCTGATGGAGGCGGTCATGCAGGCGAAGGTGCCGGTTCTTGCCGTGGATCTGCCCTCGGGGCTTTGCGGCCGGCGTGGCGTGGCGCTTGGCGCATCGTTCAGGGCGGAGCGCACGATCACCTTCATGGCGCGCAAGCCGGGTCATCTGCTGATGCCGGGGCGGGAGCTTTGCGGAGCGCTGGAGGTTTTCGATATCGGCATACCGTTGCGTATCCTCGATGCTCATAGGGGATCGGTGGCGGAAAATAATCCGTTTGTCTGGCGGGATGCCTTGCCGCGCGCCGGTATGGAGACCCATAAATTCCGCAGGGGGCACCTGACGGTCTTCTCGGGCCCCGCCCATGCGACGGGTGCTAGCCGCATGACCGCGCTTTCAGCGCTGAAGGCGGGGGCGGGGATCGTTACTGTCGCAGCGCCGAAAGCGGCGCTCGACGTGCTGTCTGTCACATTGACGGCCGTGATGAACGTTCCGATGGACAATGCCGACGATCTGCGCGTGTGGCTTGACGATGAGCGTCACGGCGCCTTCGTTCTCGGCCCGGGCTTCGGCGATCTCGAAAAGGCGCGGCAATTCGTGTCGCTGCTTGGCGACAAGTCGGTGGTGCTGGATGCCGATGCGATCACGGCCTTCAGGGATGATACGGATGTCCTGTTCGAGCTTATCACTTCCGGTGCGGGCAAATTCGTGCTGACACCGCATGAGGGCGAGTTCGCCCGGCTGTTTGCCGATCTGGCGGCCGATGGGAGGCTGAGCAAGATCGAGAAGGCGCAGGTCGCTGCGGCGCGCAGCGGCGCGGTTCTGGTCTATAAGGGTGCGGACACGGTGATCGCTTCGCCCGATGGCCGGGCGCTGGTCAATACGAACGCCCCGGCGAGCCTTGCGACGGCGGGATCGGGTGACGTTCTGGCCGGTATCATCGGCGCGCTATTGGCGCAGGGCGTACCTGCCTTCGAAGCGGCTGCAGCCGGGGTCTGGCTGCATGGCGAGGCGGGCGACAGAGCGGGCGCCGGCATGACGGCGGAGGACCTCGCCCATGCGGTTCGGCCGTTTGGGTGAATTGGTCTGATTTGCTGGCTGCTCGCTGAACCTGCGCTCTTACCACAGTTCCATCATCCGCACTTCGTCACCCCGGACTGGATACGGGCTCCAGCGCGATCAGGTCCTTGATCGCGAAATACTCTTCTCACGGCGCAGACGCGCGGTGGCTGGATGCCGGATCTAGTCCGGCATGACGGAGGACAGGTTTTTGCTCTGAGACAAGTCCTGTCGCGCTCGGGACCTTCAACTCCGCCTTCAATGGGCGGCCTTGCCTGCCTGGCTCGCCATTGCCATGCGCGAAGCACTGATCAGCAGCTTGCGCTCGGCGCGCTCCTGCTGCGGGGTGCGATTGTAGATTTCGCGATAACACTTCGAGAAATGCGACGCTGACACGAACCCGCAGGCGACGGCGACTTCCACCACCGGCATGGCCGATTGCACCAGCAGGTGACGGGCGCGGTCAAGGCGGATTTCAAGGTAATAGCGGGCGGGCGAGCGGCCCATTTCCTGGCGGAAGAGGCGTTCCACCTGCCGGCGCGACAGATCGGCGGCGTCGGCGATATCGAGCAGCGACAGCGGCTCGGCAAGATTGCCTTCCATCAATTCGATGATCGACAGAACCTTGCTGTTCTGCACGCCAAGGCGGGCGCGCAGCGGCAGGCGCTGACGGTCGTTGGGGCTGCGCACGCGGTCGGTCAATTGCTGTTCGCAGACGCGGTTGACGAGGTTCTCGCCGAAATCCTGGCCGATCAGGCTCAGCATCATGTCGAGCGAGGCCGTGCCGCCAGCGCAGGTATAGATGTTGCTGTCGACTTCGAAGAGATCTGCGTAGACTTCCACCTGCGGGAAGGCTTCGGAAAAGCCGGGCAGGTTTTCCCAGTGGATCGCGCAACGTTTGCCGTTGAGGAGGCCAGCCTGCGCAAGGATATGGGCGGCGGTACAAAGGCTGCCGATGGCGATACCACGATTATAGGCTTCGCGCAGCCAGGCGTTGACCGATTTGTTGATGTGTTGATCCACATCGATGCCCGAACAGATGATTGCCATTTCCGGGCGGTTTTCGCCGCTGACATAACGCCGCTCATCTGCAAGACAGGTATCGGCCTCAAGACAGATGCCGCTCGATGACATGACCTTCTGGCCATCGAGCGAGGCGATGCGCCATTCATAGGCCTGGTAGCCCAACATTCGGTTGGCGATGCGAAGCGTTTCAACCGCTGCGGCGAAGGGCAGCATGGTAAATTGCGGAATGAGAAAAAAGACGATTGAGCGCTTCTTCTGGGAGTTTCTGCTCATTTGCCCGTGCTCCGTTGCGAATACGCAATTCCTCCCTTGGAATTGGTCTTCTGGATGTCCTGTATGCGACATCTTTAACGAAAAATACGCCGTGGAATCGGGGCTGTCAAAAAATAGCTTTTGAAATATGCAAAACTTGCGACAAGCCTTTTTAAAGGGCGTCGCGTCGCATGTAAAACAGGCAGGCCAATTTACGCCCGGGGGCCGCCATTTACCCGCAGAGGGCGATGGCTCGCGGGCGTAAGAAAGGCTGCGAGCCATCGGCCGGCGGTCATTTGCGAATGACGCTTCTGCCGTAGTTGTCGGTTGTGGGCCATCCGATATCCTTCAATGTTTCAGGCGGGAGCGCTTCCAGCGCGCGGAGCATCCTCGCACGGCGCCATGACGCATAATGGGAGGCGATATTGCCTGACAGGCGCTGCAGCCAGCCGGCGGATGACGGGCGATGCGGGGAGCGGTTCGCCGCGGGAAGGTAATGTATCATGGTCATGTCTTCATCCTTTCCTGAACCACGATTGATGTGAGGATGGTGCGCCGTTGTTGACATTCAATCAAACGAAATGATATCCATCTATAAATCAAAATATTTGAAGGTGCGTGCCATGACCGTGACTTTCCGCCAACCGCTGCCGTTGCTGGATAACGACATATTGAGGACCTTCGTCGCCATTGCGGAAACGGGAAACTTCTCGACCGCCGCCGAAGTCGTGTTCAGAACACCATCGGCCGTTTCGATGCAGATCAAGAAGCTCGAAGAGCAGCTGAAAACGACGCTGTTCCTGCGCGATGCGCGTTCGGTGACATTGACGGCTCATGGGGAGACGCTTCTGACTTATGCGCGCCGCATGATTGCCTTGTCCAACGAGGCCGTGTCGCGTTTCGTCATGCCCGAATTGTCCGGTGTGGTGCGTCTCGGCGCACCGGAGGATATTGGCGAGCGCGGGCTGCTGCCGGGCATTCTCAAGCGTTTCGCCGAGGCTTTCCCCGGCATCATGATCGACGTCACAATCGATGCCAGCTCCAATCTCTATAAGCGGATGGACGAGCAGCGTCTTGATCTCGCCCTCGTCAACTGTGCTTCACATCCGCTGAGGGATACCGGCGAGGTGCTGATGCGCGAACGGCTCGTCTGGGCGGGTGCGAAATGCGGCACGGCCTATCTGCGCGATCCGTTGCCGATCTCGATATGGGAAGAGGGCTGCATCTGGCGTTCGGAGGCGATTCATTCGCTGGAAAAACGTGGGCGCAATTTCCGCGTGGCCTATCTCAGCGGCCACACGATGGCACAGCGTGCGGCGATTGCCGCAGATCTCGCCATCGCGCCGCTGCCACGATCCTATGTGCTGAACGACATGGTCATTCTGGGTGAGAAGGAAGGCCTGCCGGAACTCGGCTATTTCGATATCCGGCTGATTATGGGCGACAAGGCGTCGCGGCCGGTGCTCGCAGTGGCGGAAAGCATTCGCAATGCCTTCGTCGAGGTTGCGAAGGCGGCATGAGGCGAAGGAACGCGTCACGGCCATCATGCGCCGTCGACGCGCCGCTTAGATCGCCACCGAACCCGTCGCTGCGGCGTGATCCGCGTTTTCGGTCCG
Organism: Agrobacterium sp. InxBP2; assembly: GCF_026191755.1. Classification (NCBI taxonomy): domain Bacteria; kingdom Pseudomonadati; phylum Pseudomonadota; class Alphaproteobacteria; order Hyphomicrobiales; family Rhizobiaceae; genus Agrobacterium; species Agrobacterium sp. InxBP2. Next base: position 782,542 of record NZ_JAINDY010000033.1, on the reverse strand, counting down.
CCAGCTGCCACGACTGACCAGCCAGTCTGACGACGCCTGCAGCCCGCCGAAGGGAAAGACATGGATCTGCCGGATCGGTCCTTGCGGATTGTCCCGCCAGTGCCGTTCGATCGGCCCGACGATGCTTTCCGGTGAATGGCCCCTGGCAAGCGTCGTCAGGGAAAGCGCGTTTTTCTTGAGATAGGCAATGGAATTGCCGACACCGCAGAGCGCGGCGTATTTCAGGAGCGTGGTGATCTTGGCCGGGCCGGAAACGCCGATATGCACCGGCAGATCGATACCGGATGCGGCAAGCCCCTCTGCCCAGGCGATGAAGCGGGCGGAATCAAAACCGAACTGGGTGACGATGCGCATGGCGGCGTCGGTTCTTTCGCCAAAATCGCGTTTCAGCCGCAACGCGGCCGTCGCCGTTTCGTCGTTGAAATCGGGGCTGCCTTCCGGATGACCGGCAATTGCGATATGCCTGATGCCGCAACGGTCGAAAATGCCCGTGGAAAGCATGTCGATGGTAGACGTGAACGGGCCCTCTGGCTTCTCGACGCCACCGCCGACCGCCAGCACGTCGGTCACGCCGGCGTCGCCGGCAAGCCGCTTCACCTGTTCCTCGAAATCGATGCGAGAGGCGATACGGCGGGCCGCAAGGTGCGGAACGGGCTCATAACCGAGATCACGCAGATGCTTTGCGGCATCGACCAGCTTCACCTGCGAGGCGGCTCCGGTATCTGTCAGATAAACGCGCACGCCCTGCGGAAAAAGACCGGCAAGACTTGCCGGGCCAAGCACCTGCGCGGGTGAGGCCTCGATGGAGGCAGGGATGACGGAAGTGGCGGAGATATCGGGCAATGTGTGCATGATCCTTTTGATTATCATGCACCGTTTTTGAGGCCAAGTCTGTGCCTGTTGCGGCAAGACAGCCCTGCATCTGCGACGAAGCTTGAGCCGAGCGCGGTGCTGGCGGCGCTACCAGACCCGTTTCGTCAGACCGTTCCAGAGCCATGTCCAGATCGTTGGTGGAAAGCGGAGCACCGACTTTCCGGGCGAGGGCGGCTGCGGCGCAAGGCTGCCGGACAAGGCGTCTTCGATGGCATTGATAGCGATATCGACCGAGGCTGCTGTCAAGAGAAGGGGATAGGTGGCGATGGTGTCGGAAGGTGAGGGTTTCAGCCGTTTTTCGTAAAGTGTGGCGCCGGTATCCACACCCTTGTCAACGAGATGCACGGTTGCGCCGAAATTGCCCCGGTCCTTTTCCACCAGCGCCCAGTATCCACCCATCTGGCCGCGATAGGCCGGGTTGATGCCGGCGTGAAAATTGATAATGGGGCAGTGCAGGTCCCTGAGCGTCGCCGGCGTCAGCAGACGGCAGGAAATGGTGAAGATGACAGCCGGTTTCAGGAGATTGGCGGCCTTGCGACATTCTTCATCGTTCAGCGAGGCGAAATGCGTGACCGGAATGGTGCCGCCCAGATCAGGCAGGAGACCATGCTCCGCAATGATCTCTTTGCTTCTTCGTACCGTGAAGCGTTTGCCGAGCCGCGATGCGACCATCGTCGCCAGCTGGCCCACTGCTACAATCCAGCCGAGGCGTCTTGCCCGGCGCTTGAGGATGGCCGATTTGCTTTCGGGCTGTTCCATGAACACATGGATGTCGGGAAATCGCGCTGCCAGCGCATTGATCATGACGTTAGGGTTCACGCCGCCCGCCGTCATCACCAGAAGCCGATTATTGATGTCAGTCATGTCACCCACTGGATTTCTCAAGCCACGATCCACGCGCAGTTTCCCTCGCGAAGCTCAAAACCATGTTAATTTTCATCGACAGGATTTTTTGAAACGCCGCTGGAACCGAATTTTGGGACTCACGTTATTGTGACGCATATCACATCGGCGCTTGCCTCGGACGGCAAGTCATAGGGGAGTAGTTTCAAATGATCACACGCATTCTTTCGACCGTTTTCGTGGCTCTGCTGACCGTCGTGACGCTCAGCTCTTGCGGCAACACCATTCGCGGCATGGGCCGGGATACGGCGAACGCCGTGGATGCGACCCAGGATGCCGGCCGCAGCGTCGACCGCGCCGCCCGTCGCTGACGACATCTCCCCTTCTGAAAGTCCGGCGTCTCCCTGAAGCCAGGGTGACGCCTTTTCTTTGACCGAATTTCCCTGCGAATGTCCCCCTGAAGAGAATCACGGGGTGGGCATGAACAGATCGATGAAAAGACTGGCGAAGCTGCTGTTGCCGTTGCTGCTGCCATTTTCGGCCCAAGCGGGCGGGCAGGTGGATTTCTGCAGAATCGTGGATCATGCGGGCGGCCGCTATACCGTCTGCAGTTTCGATCCGGCGAAAAGCACCATCCGGATTTACGACCGCGACCATGTCTCAGGACAGGGATATCGATCTTTCGCCGATCTATCCTCCGCGCTCTGGCGTCAGCACATGTTCAGTGTCTTCGCCATGAATGGCGGCATGTATCATTCCGATTATTCCCCGGTCGGGCTGTTTATCGAAAACGGCGTGGAACGTTCGCCACTCAGCACCCGCGGTGGCTGGGGCAATTTCCATCTTCTTCCGAATGGCGTGTTTTACCTGAAGGATCACAGGGCGGGCGTGCTGGCGACCGAAGCCTATCTGGCGGCCGACCCGAAGCCCGATTTTGCCACCCAGTCCGGGCCGATGCTTGTTATCGACGGCGGACTGCATCCGCGTTTTCTGCCCGACAGCGACAGCTTGAAGCGCCGCAACGGCGTCGGAATCTCTCGCGATGGCATGGTACATTTTGCTATTTCGGACAATACCGTGCGCTTTTACGATTTCGCCACGCTGTTCAGGGATGTGCTGGATTCACCGAATGCGCTCTATCTCGACGGCACCATTTCCAGCGTCGATATTCCCGCGATGAAGAGGCGAGATTCACTGTTCCCCATGGGGCCGATCATCGCCGTGGTCGACAGGGTGCCGCATTAGTCGAGCCGATCAGATCGGCGCCTTGGGATAGGCTTTTTCAAGGCCGGCGGAAGCCGTCAGCCCCTTGCGGAAGGCGAGATAAGCAGGATGCTGGCTTGCCTTCGCAATTTCCGCGAGGCGGATTTGCAGGCGGGCAGGGGCGTGGCCACCCAGCCATTCACCGGTGGCTTCAAGCTTCAGGCTATTAAGAAAACGGGCGCCGGCCTGCTGGTCGAGATAAAGGTTAAGGCCTGCCAGCAGGTTCTCGTCCTGCAGCGCGTTCTCCATCAGCAACGACACCCAGGCCTTATCCTCACTCGCAAGCGAGGTCAGTTTCGAAGCAACAGTTTCACGGTCGGGGAAAGAGGATGTCTGCATGTGGGACTCGCATCGTTGCTGTTTGACCATGGTCGATAAAGCAGCGGTCGCAGCCATTCAAGATGGGTTTCAGCGGAAGAATTGCGACCGCAACGTGCCCGCGTCCGCCGTTTTCAACAGGTGTTTGTATGAAACCTTTAAAAAACGGTTACACTTTAGCCTAAATTGCGGCGAGGCCAGAAATGGCACTGATTTCAGGATCGCGCTAACGCTTTGTTTTTTAACATACCTATGCAAGGCGCGAATGGCAGCCCGTCGAAAACGCCTTCATTTAGCCGCTTTTTGCATTTGCCTTCCGCGCCGGATTTTAATAAATGCTTCCTCCACGGGCCGGGTCTTGAAGATCCCCCGGAGAGTGAATAGCTGGAGTAATCATGGAAGAAACCGCTCAGAAATCCTGCTGGGGCGTCACGTTGCGCGCACTCGCAGGCTTTGCCGCTTTTCTCGCATTGACGTACATTTTTGGCAGCCCATAAGCATCTCTCCTGATTGACGGGTTTTGAAACGGCGCGGTTTTCCTCTGGAAACCGTGCTGTTTTCGTTTCCGGTAGGCCCATGTCGCAGCTGCAAAAGCCGGTGCCGCTCTTTTGTGGCGATAAGTTCCAGCTTTGGATATGATGTGACGGAATCCATTACGCAGGAAAAACTCAATGTTTCTTTCGGTCTTTGACGTCTTCAAGATCGGTATCGGTCCTTCCAGTTCGCATACGATGGGACCGATGACGGCGGCCAACCGCTTTCTGGCGCTGATCCTCAGCGACGAGTGGCCGCGCCCCGCCGGTGCCGCCGTTGCGCGCCTGAAGGTCAGCCTGCACGGGTCTCTCGCCTTCACCGGCATTGGTCATGGCACCGGCCGGGCAGTCATTCTCGGCCTGACCGGCGAGCGGCCGGACCTTGTCGATCCCGACGCGATGGACGCCATCATAGAGGCGGTGGAGAAGGCCGGTACGGTTACGCCGCCCGGCCATCCGACCTACGAGTTCCGGACGGCCGAAGATCTCGTCTTCGACAAGAAGAACCCGCTGCCGGGCCATGCGAACGGCATGACCTTCTCCGCTTTCGATAACCAGGGCAGGCTGCTGGTCAAGCGCATCTATTATTCCGTCGGCGGTGGCTTTGTCGTCACCGACACGGAACTGGAGGCGATCAAGCAGCGCGGCAAGACCATCGATAACGGCCCGCGCGTGCCCTATCCTTTCGCCACGGCGAAGGAAATGCTGGAAATGGCCGCGCGGTCCGGCCGCACCATCGCCCAGATGAAACGCGCGAACGAGGAGACGGTTGTTTCGCGCGAAGAGCTGAATGAACGGCTGGACCAGATTTGGGACGCGATGAACGGATGTATCGAGCGCGGGCTGAAGGTGGACGGCATCATGCCCGGCGGCCTCAAGGTGCGTCGCCGCGCCCGTTCGATCTATGAAAAACTGAATGCGGAATGGCGTAGCAACCGGTTGAATCCCGTCATGGCGAATGACTGGTTGAGCGTCTATGCCATGGCCGTGAACGAAGAGAACGCTGCCGGCGGCCGTGTCGTCACCGCGCCCACCAATGGCGCTGCGGGCGTGGTGCCGGCGACAGTGCGGTATTTCCGGCATTTCCATGAGGATGCCACCGTCGACGACGTGCGGGACTTTCTCCTCACGGCGGCAGCGATTGGCGGCATCATCAAGCATAACGCGTCGATTTCCGGCGCGGAGGTGGGCTGTCAGGGGGAAGTGGGATCGGCTGCGGCCATGGCGGCGGCAGGTCTCGCGGCGGTGATGGGCGGATCGCCCGAGCAGATCGAGAATGCGGCGGAAATCGCGCTCGAACATCATCTCGGCATGACCTGCGACCCGATCGCCGGATTGGTGCAGGTGCCCTGCATCGAACGCAACGCACTGGGCGCGGTCAAGGCGGTCACGGCGGCGTCGCTGGCGCTGAAAGGCGACGGTCAGCACTTCGTGCCGCTGGATGCCTGTATCGAAACCATGCGCCAGACCGGCAACGACATGAGCGAGAAATACAAGGAAACCTCAACCGGCGGCCTTGCCGTCAACGTTGTGGAGTGTTGAGCGGGCTGGGCGCCCGGCATGTCCGGCATGCTTGACGCCCGCCGCAAAAAGGCATTGATAGAGACATGCCTCTACATCTCATCAAACTTTGCGTCGGCGCGGATTCACTCCAGGACCTGAGGGATTGGGTCGCGCAGCGCTCGCTCACCGCCATGGCTGCGGGCCTTGAGCCGCACAGCGTCCACACCACCCGCATGATCCCCAAACGGGTAGAGGAACTGCTTGAAGGCGGCTCACTCTACTGGGTCATCAAGGGGCAGGTGCAGGCTCGACAGAAGCTGCTCGATATCCGTTCTTTCAAGGGAGACGACGGTATTTCGCGCTGCGATCTCGTTCTCGGACCGGAGGTGATCGAGACCTCACCTGCGCCGAAGCGGCCCTTTCAGGGCTGGCGCTACCTGAAGGATGACGAGGCGCCGCGCGATCTCGGGGGTGGAGGAGGCGGCGAGGACATGCCTTCCGATCTCAGGCGCGAACTGGCCGAACTTGGTCTGCTCTGACGCATGATGGATGAAAATGAAAAAGCCGGCACCTTTTTGGTGGCCGGCTTTTTTATTTGGGGAGACGGGTTGGTCAGTTGATGCCGCCGACTGCATTGGTGGCGCGGCCATCCTGAATTTTCACCCAGCGACCCGGGTTGGCGGTGTCCTGACGCTTCAGATAGGTATATTCGGTTTCCGACCAGTTCATGACTTTGTTGCGCATATTGTCGAGAACGAAGTCGCCACGGTCGGTGCGAACGGTCAGAACGGCATGGCCTTCGCCATTCGGCTGCAGAACGACGGTGATCAGCAGGTTGGAGGCGGAGAAACCCTTGTTCATCAGCATCTTGCGCTTCAACAATACGAAATCTTCGCAATCGCCGACGGTGGTAGGATAGGCCCAGCGTTCTTCGACGCCGTAGATTTCCATGTCGGTCATCGGCGTGATCGTGGTGTTGACGGTGTAGTTGACGTCAAGCATCGTCTTCCAGCGCTCTTCCGTCAGCTTCATCGGGCCATTGTCCAGCGAAGTCGGCTGGCACTCGCTCTGATAGGTCTGGCAGAATTCATAATGACCGATCGGTGGATTGGCCTTGCCGATGACGCGCATGACGGCTGCCGGCGATGCGCTGGCCTGCTGTGCGAAGGCGCCGACGATGAACGCGATCAGGATGAAAACGATACGGTTGTTGTTCATTGCTTGTCTCCCCGTGTTGAGGAGACATTCGCAGGTATTTTTTGACCCGGCGGAAATTTGCGTGGCGCAATTTGAGCTTAAATTTCAGCAAATTAGCCGATGTTTTGAACTGAATTTGAAGTGTTTTTTACACGTGTTTGAAGCAAATTTTATTAGAATTTTACGCATTCCGGCTTTAGGTTTTTGGTAGCCATTTATGCCGCTGTATCGACAGCGATTTTTCGTTCGCAGGTGTTTTCATACCCATGTTCATCGCCGTAGCGGAAGCGGGCGATGTAGGGGATTTCCCGTTTTGGGATGGGTGTTCCTTGCTGGCACGCGTCGAAAAAGCGCCGAAAAAAACTTCAGAAAAACTGCTTTTTTCTCGAAAAAAGTTCGGACGGCGTGTTGCAGGCTATGTCTGTGACCCGGTCGTGCCGCAAATTACCAAGGTGAGCGTTCCTGTCGGGACGTTGTTTGGGCGACAGGTCGAAAGCGGCAAACTGCGTCCGCGGACTTGTTTTTGAACGGGATATCCGCGTCGCGAACACACGCCGACCGGATTTTCGGGCAGGGACGAGGGGGCGAGGCTGCGGTAAAGGTGCGTTGAAAAAGCCGCCCGGTCCCGACTGCCCATCACGGTGCGATGGACTGACTGCAGCCTTGTCCGCTGCCTGACTTCACGCTTTGCGGGGAATGGCGTCGGGCCGTGCGGGGCCTTTTTAAAGAAACTCGATCAATGCGTCGGGTGACTGGACACGATCGAATTCAACGGCGACGCCTTCCATGAAGTGACGCACGATCTTGCCACTCATGTTTTTGCCGAGCTGGACGCGGCTTCCGAGCGGCGGCCGGTGTTCGATCTCGATTGCTGCGCCCGAGAGCGACAGGTCGATCAGGCGGCAGGCGACGAGCATGCCGTCTTCGAGAACCAGCTGCGCCCTGGCATTGCGCGGGGTCAGGCGGTCGTGGCGACGGTCTTCCGGCAGGCCCAGCAACTGACGCTTGGCGATCCATGCGAGCTGGGCGGCGAGCTTTTCGCGTTTGCGCTCCGGCGCATTGATGGCGATGAGGAAACCGGATGCCGTCAGCGACGTCACCGTGCCTTCGATCCGGCCGATATGCTGGAGATAGGCGATGACGCGATCGCCATTGCGGGCGACACCCGGGCAGGTGAATTGCGCTCTCTCGGCGGTCATCTCGGTGGCGGTGCAATCATATTCTTCGTGATCGGGCAACATGAGGCGGCCATTGAAGGACACACGCACGGCGTCGTCGAGGCGAACTTCCTCAACCGGGCGCAGAATTTGGGCGGTGTTGACCGAACGGGACGAAAACATGGGCAGCGCAAATTGTAATGAATGATGATCGTCCGTTTCTACCCTGTGCGAGTTAACAGACTGTATTGCCTAATCTCTACAATTTTTCTAATCGACCAAATCGTTACGTTTCGTTGCCCCGCGCTCCGTGCGGCCATGGGCTTTCAGCATCGCTTCGTCGATCCTGGACGCCTCAGCATCTACCCGTTCGTAATGCGGCTGCGGCATTGGCCGAATATCCGGCCGGGGTGATGTCCATACGCAGCAGCCGGCTGCTTTTCATCGACAGACAGTGTATCGGCACCATCAATGTGTGGTGCCGTGGCTGCTGTGGAAGCAGCGCGCCGAGGAGCCGCGGGGCGACACCTGCTTCCGTGCGCAGTGGCAGCAGCAGCATTTCGAACGCCAGGGGTTCATCGCCGTAGCCGTCGTCAGCATCGATGTCGAAGACCACGGGCAATTGATGTTGCAGGATGCCGAGCGCCACGCGACAGGGAAAGGACGCGCCGGCCGCCGGCCAGAGTTCTGAAAACGGGCGGTCCCGCAATTCGCGGCCGAACAGGTCGCAAAGACGGGTGCCGGCAAGACGGAAGAAGGGTGTTTCCTCTCCTTTGTCTGTCAGGATGAAAAGGTCGCCGAGATGAGTCTTGAGCTTCGAGGGTTCAATGTCCTCGCGGCGTGGAGCGGCGCTCTTGCCGCGCAATTCATCCCAATAGGCGTATATCTCCAGTCCGGCCATGCTCTTCATAGCATCTCTCCATGTTCGTTTTTGGGACATCATGTCCATCCGAACGTCTGTATCTGGAGGTGTAGCGATTTTCGTGCCAACTGGATTTGTTAAGGTTAACAAAGGGTTGATATTGCCTGACGGCATTTGTCGTGGCATCGGTGCGGCCCTGTCGGGGAAAGCTCCTTCAGCACGATTTAATGGCCCCGCCCGTTCTTTTACGGTGGGCCTGCAAGCCGGACCGTTTTTGGCCTGGCGCCTTTTCCGGTTACGGTTCCGGCGTCGCGCGCTTCGAAGGCGGGACGGCTTTTTTTTCTTTCAGGCTTCCTATATTGCTCGGGAAACGCAAAATTCGACCAAGACAGGGATGAACCATGTCCTACGAGGACGGCGAACAGCCGCCGGTTTCGGAAACGCCGGAGCCGAAAGACGATGCGAACAATCCCGTCTTCAATCTGCCATCGCTGCTGGTGGGCATCCTGGTCGCGCTAATCGTTGCTTATGTCGTTCCCGCCTATCTTCTGTCGGAGGAAGGCAATGGCTGGTTCATCTTCACCTTCGGCTTCATTCCGCTGCGTTATGCGGTGCCGTTTTCCCAGCAGGGGCTGGAATGGCTGTGGACGCCGGTGACCTATTCTTTCCTGCATGGCGGTATCGAGCATATCCTCTTTAACGGATTGTGGCTGATGGCCTTCGGCGCGCCGGTTCTGCGCCGGATCGGAACAGTGCGTTTCGTGCTGTTATGGTGCATTTCCGCCGCCGTTTCGGCCTTTGGCCACGCCGTTCTGAACTGGGGGGACGTGACGGTGCTGATCGGAGCGTCCGGTGTCGTTTCGGCGCTGATGGGAGCGGCCTGCCGGTTCGCCTTTCCGGCGCGGGGCGGATATAGCGCGTCTTTCGGCCATCTGATGCCGCGGCAGAGCATTCTTGCGGCGCTCTCCAACCGTACGGTGCTGATCTTCACGCTGATGTGGCTGTTCGGCAATGTGCTGATTGCGGTCGGCGTGCCGCTGTTCGGCGATGTCGGCGGTCAGATCGCCTGGGATGCCCATGTTTTCGGGTTTCTGCTCGGCTTCCTGTTCTTCGGCCTTTTCGATCGCCCGTTACGCTAGGCCGATCACGCTCCTTGTCGGGCGTGGCGCAAATTTGCTTTCGGGCGTCCCATCCGGGATTGCATTCACGCGGGCCTCAGCGCACCATACCTCATGATTTGCAACCGCCGGGGGAGACTGCGGCACTGCGGATCGCTGCAAAGAGGAGGAAGGCATGCCAACATTCGTAAAGGATCTTCTCGACCGCAAGGGCCGGGACGTCGTGACTGTCAATCCTGAGGTCAGCATCGGTGAGGCCGCGGCCACGCTGCACGCACATAAGATCGGTTCCGTCGTCGTGACCGATGGCGATGGTGTCGTTCTCGGCATCTTCACGGAACGCGATCTCGTAAAGGCCGTGGCGGGCCAGGGTGCCGCTTCTCTCCAGCAATCCGTTTCAGTGGCCATGACCAAAAATGTCATCCGCTGTCACCACGATTCCACCACCGATGAGCTGATGGAAATCATGACGGGCGGGCGCTTCAGGCATGTGCCGGTCGAAGAGAATGGCCGCCTTGCCGGCATCATCTCCATCGGCGACGTGGTGAAGGCGCGGATCGGTGAAATCGAGGCCGAAGCGGAGCATATCAAGGCTTATATTGCCGGGTGAGTTAGTGTCCTCTCCCTCATTCCTGTGCTCGTCACAGGAATCTAGTCAGCCCAAGTCCTTGGGCTGAAAGGAGTTCCTACCGCCACGCAGACGCGCATCGGCTGGATTCCCGCGACAGGCACAGGAATGAGCGAGCTTCTCGCCTCACCGCCGGAACGCCTGCTGCATGCGCTCCAGTTCCGGAATGCGCGCGCGCGTTTCCTGATATCCCCTATCGATGGCTTCACTGGCGCGATGGAATTCCGACAGTCCGATATCGTTGATGCGGGGATGAAGCATCAGATCGGGCGGATCACCTGCCAGACGCGAGCGCGAAATCCTGTCCTGAATGATGTTGAAGGCCTGCACCATGACGCCCGGCAGGCCGGGGCGCGGCGCGCTGTCGTGCGGTGCGCCGCCGGGCGGTGCAGCGGCGTGCTTGACGACGGCGGAGCGGCCGAAGAGATCGTAATTGAGGTTTACCGCCACGACCAGCGCCTGCTCATAGGCCCGGCAGACCGAAACCGGCACGGGATTGACGAGGGCGCCATCGATGAGGGTGCGGCCGTTGCATTGCACGGGTTCGAAGATGCCGGGCAGCGCATAGGATGAACGCAAGGCGGTCACGAGATCACCCTGGTGAATCCAGACTTCATGACCCGTGCGCAACTCCGTCGCGACGGCGATGAAGGGATGATCGAGGCTTTCGACGCGCAGCCCTTCCAGATGCTCCTGCATTCGTTTTGTGAGCCGCATTCCGCCGAAGAGCCCGCCGCCGCCGATCGTGAGATCCAGCAGGCCGGCAATGCGGCGCATCGTTAGCGAGCGGGCGAATTCCTCAAGCTCATCGAGCTTGCCGGCGAGATAACATCCGCCAACCAGCGCGCCGATCGAGGTGCCGGCGATCATGCCGATCTTGACGCCCGCTTCATCGAGGGCCCGCAGGACACCGATATGGGCCCAGCCGCGGGCTGCGCCACCGCCAAGCGCGAGCGCTATCCGGTGTTTATCGACGATCTGTGTAACGGGCGGTTCATTGCCGATGACGTCGGTGTTACCCGCCGCAAGGTGGTTCTGACGATTTCCCCATCCCAACATGACCGCACTCCCTGCCAGTTCTTCGGGTTCCGCCCTTGGCCCCGGAACCCGCTATATTGGTAGCAAATTGGTGCGGCCGATGGAAGGCGGCGGTTTATGTGCCTGAATAGGTTGTCGCCGGATCGAAATGGCGCGTATCGTCGGTGATTTTCGTCACCGCCTGGCCATCAGCCAGTTCGACCGTGCGGTAGAAGCAGGAGCGGCGGCCGGTGTGGCAGGTAGCATCGTGGCCGGCGACCGAGACCTTCAGCCACACGGCGTCCTGATCGCAATCGGTGCGGAATTCCTTCACGGTCTGCAGGTTGCCCGACGTTTCGCCCTTCTTCCAGATCTTGTCGCGCGAACGGCTGTAATAGTGGGCGATGCCGGTCTCAAGCGTCAGCGACAGGGCCTGTGCATTCATATGGGCGACCATCAGCAGTTCGCCATCGCGCGCGTCGGTGACTACGGCTGTGACGAGGCCGTGGGCGTCGAATTTCGGCGAAAAGAGACCTGCGTTTTCAAGCGCTTCCTTGTCCACGGGCGCGGACGGAAAGGGAATGGACATGGCAACCTCGGAAAATCATCTGGCGGAACGATGAGAGGGGCGGATGAAACGGAAGAGCGCCCGCCACTCTGAATTTTCTTGCGCATCGGATTTTCCGAAAGCCGCATTACGGCTTTCGGGCCGGTGCTTAACGGTTCCGCACCATGGTCATGAAGCGCACCTGTTCGGCCGGGTCGTTCTTGAACGTGCCGGTAAAGGAGGTGGTGAGGGTGGTCGACCCCTGCTTGTTGACGCCGCGCATGGACATGCACATATGTTCGGCATCGATCATGACGGCCACGCCGCGCGGTTTCAGGGTTTCCTCGATCGATCTTGCGATCTGCGCGGTCATGTTTTCCTGCGTCTGCAGGCGGCGGCCGAAGATTTCGACAACGCGGGCGATCTTCGACAGGCCAAGCACGCGACCGGCCGGAAGATAGGCGACATGCGCCTTGCCGACGATCGGCACCATATGGTGTTCGCAATGGGAGAAGAACGGAATGTCGCGCACCAGCACCACATCGTCATAACCGCCGACTTCCTCGAAGGTCGTGCCGAGCACGTCCTGAACATTCAGCTCGTAACCGGCAAAAAGCTCGCGATAGGCCTTGGCGACGCGCTTCGGCGTATCCAGAAGTCCTTCGCGGGCGGGATTTTCTCCAGCCCAGCGCAAGAGAACGCGCACTGCTTCTTCCGCTTCAGCCTGGCTCGGGCGAGCTTCAGCCACGTCGGGTTTTGCGCCAGCGCCGGGGAAATTCTTCACGATCGCATCCATTCCGTCTCTCCCGATGCGGGTAAAGGCCGCACCTGAATTCGTTTTACATCGCGAACCCATGTTCGCAGTTGCTGCTATCTGGTTGTTTTATAGCATTTTGGCAAGGCCGATGCTGTTTTTTCGGTATCGGAGCCGTTAATTTGATCACGGCTTGATGTCCAGAAAGCTCGTTAGCATATAATGAGAATGAAGGGCAGGAAAGCTTCACTGCGACAAACGCTGTGTTAGAAAAATTTGACCTGTCCTGTTTTGGGCATTCTTGAGCGCGCCGGGCACCAATGATGGACGATATCTACAATAATCGCATTCTGGACTTTGCCGGGAATATCCCGCTCATCGGCGTTCTTGAGGATGCTGACGCCAGCGCCGAGAAACACTCCCGGCTGTGCGGTTCGAAGCTGAAGGTCTATCTGAAAGTCGAAGACGGTATCGTAACGGCGTTTTCGCACGAGGTTCGTGCCTGTGCGCTCGGCCAGGCCTCCGCCTCCATCATGGCGCACCACATCGTCGGGGCCTCCAGCGGCGAAGTCCGGCAGGCGCGGGAAGACATGCTTGCCATGTTGAAACAGGGTGGCGATGGCCCGACGGGCCGTTTCGAGGACATGCGTGTGCTGTCACCGGTCAGGGATTTCAGGGCCCGCCACGCCTCCACCATGCTGACCTTCGAAGCCGTGGTCGATGCGCTCGACCAGATCGAAGGCCGGCAGGCTCTCGACGCCGCGGGTTAGGCCATGTGCGGCGAACCGGGCTGCCGGCACCAGCAGACCGAGGTGAAATCCGGGCGATCACGTAACTGGACGGGCAGCTTTGCCAGGACGCCAGGACGGCTTTTCGGTGTCGGCTTTATCAGGCTTTATCAATTGACGCTTTCCGGCTTCATCGGAAACTCCTGCCGCCATATCCCCACCTGTTCGGAATATGGCTACGAGGCGATTGCCCGCCACGGGCTTTGGGCCGGCGGCTGGATGACGCTGTTTCGTGTGGCGCGCTGCGGACCGGGCGGCACAAGCGGTCTGGATCCGGTGCCGGAAGTACTTGATGGAAGCAGGCGCTGGTGGATGCCGTGGCGCTACTGGAGCCGACATCGATGAATGACTATGTGGCCCTGCTGCACAGCATCGTTCTCGGCGTGGGCAAGCGGCTTGTCATGGCCGATCTCAGGGCCATGGCGGAAGAGCTGGAATTTACCGACTGCAGGACGCTTGTCGCGACCGGAAATCTTGTTTTTCGCGCTGAAGCGGCACCTGTCCGCGAGATAGAGGACAGGCTGGAGCGCGCCTTCGAAGATCGCTTCGGCAAACATGTCGATATTCTCGTTCGTTCCGGCGGCGACTGGCTGAAGCTGGCGGCGGACAATCCCTTCGCCAAGGGCAATCCGCCGGATGTCTGCGTGCGGGTGATGCGTGAACCGCTTGGCGAAGGTATCCTTGGATTTCTCGATAAGTACCGCCGACAGGAGACGATCGCCGTGATCGGCGGTGACTTGTGGATCGATTTCAAGGGCAAACCGAGCGAGAGCAGGCTGCTGTCTGCGCTGACCACAAGAAGGCTCGGTATAGGCACGACCCGCAACGCCAACACGGTCAATGGTCTCGCGGAAATGCTTCGCTGAGCGGCCTTCACCTTTGACTGCAATGGCAAAAGCCTTTATCAGCCTGCGTGCCCGCCTGTCGCGGGCAAATCATTATTCCAACACCACCCGCATTCGTTGGCGGGACTGGACAGGAGCACTAGACGATGTCTGAAGCCGTTTCCCTTACATTTCCCGATGGTTCCGTCCGCAGCTACGCCCCCGGCACGACCGGCCGCGAGGTTGCCGAATCCATCTCCAAATCGCTCGCCAAGAAAGCCGTCGCCATAACGCTTGATGGCACCGTGCGCGATTTGTCCGACACCATCACCGATGGCAAGATCGAGATCGTCACGCGCGAAGACAAGCGTGCACTTGAGCTCATCCGCCACGATGCCGCCCACGTCATGGCCGAGGCCGTGCAGGAACTGTGGCCCGGCACGCAGGTGACGATCGGCCCTGTTATCGAGAACGGCTTTTATTACGACTTCGCCAAGAACGAGCCCTTCACGCCGGAAGATCTGCCGAAGATCGAAAAGCGCATGAAGGAAATCATTCAGCGCAACAAGCCGTTTACCCGTGAAGTCTGGTCGCGTGAAAAGGCCAAGAAAGTCTTCGCCGCCAAGGGCGAGAATTACAAGGTCGAGCTGGTCGATGCGATTCCGGAAGGTCAGGACCTGAAGATCTATTATCAGGGCGACTGGTTCGATCTTTGCCGTGGCCCGCATATGGCTTCCACCGGCCAGATCGGCACTGCCTTCAAACTGATGAAGGTGGCCGGCGCCTATTGGCGCGGCGACAGCAACAATGCAATGCTGTCACGCATCTATGGCACCGCCTGGGCGACGCAGGAGGAGCTCGATAATTACCTTCACGTTCTGGCCGAAGCCGAAAAACGCGACCACCGCCGTCTCGGCCGCGAAATGGACCTGTTCCATTTCCAGGAAGAAGGTCCGGGCGTCGTGTTCTGGCACGGCAAGGGCTGGCGCATGTTCCAGACGCTGACGGCCTATATGCGCCGGCGGCTCGCCAACACCTATCAGGAAGTCAACGCGCCGCAGGTGCTCGACAAGTCGCTGTGGGAAACCTCCGGTCACTGGGGCTGGTATCAGGAAAACATGTTCGCGGTGAAATCCGCCCATGCCTTTACCCATCCCGATGACGAGGAAGCCGATCAGCGCGTCTTTGCGCTCAAGCCGATGAACTGCCCCGGTCACGTGCAGATTTTCAAGCATGGCTTGAAGTCTTACCGCGAAATGCCGGTTCGTCTTGCTGAATTCGGCAATGTGCACCGTTATGAAGCGTCCGGCGCTTTGCACGGCCTGATGCGTGTTCGTGGCTTTACGCAGGATGATGCGCATGTCTTCTGCACGGAAGAGCAGATGGCGGCGGAATGCCTGCGGATCAACGATCTGATCCTTTCCGTCTACGAAGATTTCGGCTTCAGCGAAATTGTCGTCAAGCTCTCCACGCGCCCGGAAAAGCGCGTTGGTTCCGACGATCTGTGGGATCGCGCCGAAAGCGTGATGATGGAGGTTCTGAAGACCATCGAGGAACAGTCGGAGGGACGCATCAAGACCGGCATCCTGCCGGGTGAGGGTGCCTTCTACGGACCGAAGTTCGAATATACCCTGAAGGACGCCATCGGCCGCGAATGGCAGTGCGGCACGACGCAGGTGGACTTCAACCTGCCTGAGCGTTTCGGCGCCTTCTATATCGACCAGAACTCGGAAAAGACGCAGCCGGTGATGATCCATCGCGCCATATGCGGCTCGATGGAGCGCTTCCTGGGTATCCTGATCGAGAACTTCGCCGGTCACATGCCGCTATGGTTCGCACCGCTCCAGGTCGTGGTCGCGACGATCACCTCTGATGCGGATGATTATGGTCGTGAGGTTGCGGAAGCGCTGCGCGAAGCGGGCATGGCGGTCGAGACCGACTTCCGCAACGAAAAGATCAACTACAAGATCCGCGAGCACTCGGTGACCAAGGTTCCTGTCATTATCGTCTGCGGCCGCAAGGAAGCGGAAGAGCGCACCGTCAACATCCGCCGTCTCGGCTCGCAGAACCAGACATCGATGTCGCTTGAGGAGGCAATCACCAGCCTCGTGGACGAAGCGACGCCGCCGGATGTGAAGCGCAAGCTTGCGGCGAAGAAGCAGGTTGCCTAATAACAGTTACGGCCCCTTCGGGGGCCGTTTTGTTTGTGGGGATGTGCGGGTAATTTCACTGCCAAAGGCGACGCATTCAGCTCCGTCATCCCGGACTAGATCCGGGGTCCAGCGCGATCAAGTCCTTGATCGCGAAAGACTCTCTTCACGACGACAGACGCGTCGTCGCTGGATACCGGATCAAGTCCGGCATGACGGATGAGATGTGGGTGACGCCTACTCGAAATCCCCGGACATCTCTTCCGGCGCCTGATCCTTCATCAGCACTTCCACATCCGAATCCCGGCCGGCGGTTACCTTGAAATTGCGCTGGTAGACCTTGTCCTTGTTGCGGGCGATGGCGGTATATTCGCCTTCGGCCAGCACCATGGTCGAAAAGGCGCTGACGCTTTCATTGACAACGTCACCGCCGCCGTTCAGCACCGACCAGGCCGTATCGGCAATGGCTTCGCCGCCCGCTTCGGATACCAGCTTGAGGGTGATCTGTGCCGCCCGGTGTTGAAGGGTCGCTTCGGTCAGCTTGCCGGCTTCCACCTGGATATCGGCGCGCACGGAGGCGTTGGCGTTACCGTATTGGGAAACGACGTGATATGTGCCGGCATTGAGGCGCACGATGGTGTTCGGTTTAATGTCTTCCATAACCAGCCCGCGTTCGCCATCCGGACGGGCGTCGGAGGAATAGATAGAGAATTTCAGCTGGTTGGCGGAAATCTGCTTGTCGGAACCTGCAACGGCGTTCAGCACGAAACCACCGGCATCGAGAATGAGCACCTGTTTCTGGACGCTGCCGGAGGCAGGCACGTTGAGCTTCTTGGTGACACCTGCGCGGCCGAAAGCGACGTTGACGAAATATTCGCCCGGCACCAGATGGAATTCCGCCGAGCCGCCCTCTGAGCTTGCCAGCATCGGCAATTTACCGTCGGTGCCGGGGATGGGGCTGAATACGCGCCAGGACAGGCCTTCCTTCACCGCTTCACCGTCGCCGGTCAGCTTGGCTTCCATGACTATGTCGCGGGCGGTGCTAGTCGGCGCGTTGGGGGCGGAGGGAGCGGTGAAAGCATTGAGTTTCGGCATTTTCGGCGTGCCGCCGAGTTGCTTGAAGTCCTTGAAGGCGTCCTGCGAAAAAGCAGCTTGCGATAACAGGCCAAGCGCGGCACATGCAATGGTCAGACGCGCCGCGATTTTGATTGCCGACATTTTCGATACCGATTGACTTCTTGATTTTCCCGGATCACTTCAAAACCAATGCCGTGGCTATTTCAAGGCCCATGTTTTTGCGATGACAGCAGAATGGAAGATTATTGATCATGACAAGTGATATCAAGCTCCTCGATTACCTCAGGGTTCGCCGTTCCACGCCGGCCCTGCAACTTGCCGAGCCGGGACCTTCGAAGGCGGAAATTGAAGATATCCTGCGGCTCGCCGTGCGCGTGCCTGACCATGGTAAGCTCGCGCCGTGGCGTTTCGTGGTTTTCCGCGGCGAGGAGCGCGTCCGTCTCGGTGAAACGGCGCTTCGGATCGCACTCGAAAAGAGCCCGGACCTCGACCTGCAGCAGCAGGAAGCCGAGCGCACCCGCTTCACCCGCGCACCCGTCGTCATTGCCGTCATTAGCACTGCAAAGCCGCATTTCAAGATTCCGGAGTGGGAACAGATCATGTCGGCCGGCGCGGTGTGCCTCAATCTCATCTTCGCAGCCAATGCCAGCGGTTTCGCAGCGAACTGGCTGACGGAATGGCTCGCTTTCGATCCGGCCTTTCTCGCGGAAATCGACGTCGATGCGGCGGAGAAGGTCGCCGGGTTCATTCATGTCGGTTCGACGACATTCCCGCCGGTGGAACGGCCTCGGCCGGAGCTTGCCGATGTCGTCACCTGGGTTGGGGACGTCTGATGTTCTACACCACGGACACCAACCAGCACGGCCTGCCGCATGATCCGTTCAAGGCCATCGTCGCGCCGCGCCCGATCGGCTGGATCGGCTCGAGGGGCAGGGAAGGTTCCCTCAACCTCTCGCCCTATTCCTTCTTCAACGCGATTTCGGACCGGCCGAAGCTCGTGATGTTCTCCTCCAGCGGCAGGAAGGACAGTCTGCGCAATGTCGAGGAGACCGGCGTCTTTACCGCCAATCTCGTCAGCCGCCATCTGGTAGACCGGATGAATGCGTCTTCTGCACCCGTCGCTTATGATGTCGATGAATTCGCCCTTGCCGGTCTTACCGCTGTCGATGGCCGCGTGGTGGATGCGCCTTTTGTGGGTGAGGCACTGGCGGTTCTCGAATGCCGGGTAACCCAGATTCAGCAGCTCAGGGACATTGACGGCGAGCCAGCGGATTCCTGGATGGTCATCGGTCAGGTCATGGCGATCCACATCGACGAAACGATCATTCGCGACGGGCGCATCGACATGGGACTTGCCCGTCCAGTGGCGCGCATGGGCTATATGGATTACTGCGATGGCGGCAGCGATGTATTCCAGCTGCAGCGCCCCTCTACTGCGCCGTAAATATAGGCCTTCTTCGGCGAGGGTTAATTTTTATGGTGAACCAAACGTAAACCATTTGCGCCTAGAGTTTTATACATGGTGGCGGCGATGATGCCGCCATCCATTGTATGAATGTGTTTCGAGGCTCAGGTGATCGTACAGGCATTTCTTCGCTGGTCTGAAAAGGCTGGATCGACCGAGCGGGCGAATGCCGCCAATGCTCTCGGCCGTGCCTATCTGCATTCCGGCATGGCGCGCGAAAACCGCGATGCTGCCTATATGGCGATGACCTATCTTCTCGACGATCCTTCGCCGCGCGTGCGGCTGGCGCTTGCCGAAGCGCTTGCGGACGCCCATGATGCGCCGCGTGCCATTATCGTTTCCCTTGCCGAAGACCAGCCGGAAATCGCCTGCACGGTAATCGCCCGTTCGCCGGTTCTGGCCGAGGCCGATCTGGTCGATCTGGCGGGGCGTGGTGAAAGCTTGACCCGCGCGCTCATCGCCGCCAGGCCCGGCCTGCCGCGCGGGGTCTGCGCCGCGCTTGCGGAAGTTGGCGACCTGCCCGAAACCACCATCCTGCTAGAAAATGACGAAGCCTTCATCACACCGTTTTCGCTCCGGCGCATCGCCGAACGTCACGGTTGCGACGCCGATATCCGTGATCTCCTGCTCCGCCGCGAGGCCTTGCCTGCCGATGCGCGTCATCTGCTTGTGGGCCGCGTGAGCGAGGCACTTGCGGATTCCGCGCTGGTTCATGCGCTGATCACGCGCAACCGCGCCGACAGTCTTTTCCGCGAAGCGGAAGATTCCGCCACCATCCTGATCGCATCGAGCGTTTCCTCGCCGGAACTGCCGGCACTGGTGGAGCATCTGCGCCAAAGGCTGGAGCTGACGCCCGCATTGCTCATCCATGCCGTCTGTTCGGGCCGGCTTGAGTTCTTCACGGCGGCCATGGTCAATCTCTCCGGTCTTGATGACCGCAAGGTGCGCGCCATTCTGGCCACGGGCCGGCCGCATGCGCTGAAGGCGCTGTTCCAGTCCATTGGTCTGTCGGGCGACGTCGTTGACGTCTTCATCGAAGCGACGCTCATGTGGCGCCGTGCCGCCCGCTCGCAGCTTCCTGAGGCGGCCGCCTCGGTCTCCGCCGAACTGCTGTCGCATTTCCGTGACGTGAGCGGTTCCGAAACGCTGTTCGAACTGTTGCACGCGGTGCGCAAGCTGAGCATTGCGGAAGAACGGCAGAAGGCGAGATATTATGCGCAGGCGCTGGTGGTGGAGGCGGCGTAAGGTCGGGTTAATTTCGGCTGATACAAATCACATGAGTATCATAATTTTCCCGGAGGGGGCATCCTCTCATCCTCATCCCTGTGCTCGTCACAGGGATCCTACCAGCCCAAATCCTTGGGCTGGAAGGACTCTCTCCGCCGTGCAGACGCGCGTCGACTGGATTCCTTTGACAAGCACAGGAATGAGGGAAGATCGGTTGCCCGCAGTCACTTATCGAACCGTTTGGCAATCCATGAATAGCTGTTTTCGACCATCCTCACAGGCGTTCCAAGGAAGTGCTTTATGCCTTCGGTGGAAGGAAGGACGCGGCTGACGCGGCCGATCGCCTGTTTGGTGAGACTTTCCTCTTCTTTCGGCGTCACTTCCGCCGTGGCCTGCTGGGCATCGGCCGGTGCTGGAGTGCCGGACTGCGTGCCGGCCGTTTGCGGGCTCTGTTCACCCGGTGTCTGGCACACGGCCACGACCACCGGATAGGACGCGTTCGCAAAACGCTCCAGCTCCTTTTCCGACACAGCGTCGCACAGTTCGATGCTCGTCCACCGCTGTTGCGAGGTGGCGAGGTAATGGCAATCGGTGGCGCTGTCGTCGCAACCGAGAAAGGTCATGAGAACGAGGGCTGTTTTCATGGTGTGTGTTGCCTCTGTCGGGAATTATGCTCTAGAAACTCATCTATCCCGATTGCAGTGACATTACGACGAAATACGCATTTTTTTGAGAGAAGGCAGGCATCGCATTGGCCATCGAAATCAAGCTTGAGACACCCCGTCAGGACGCGGTTCTGCGCCTCATCGACCTTTCCAATTCCTATATGGCGTCGCTTTACCCCGCAGAAAGCAATCATCTGGTCGATATCGGCGCGCTTGAGAAGGATAATGTCTCTTTTTTCGTGGTGCGGCAGGGTAGCCGCGTGGTCGGCTGCGGGGCGCTGGTGGAAGCGGGCGATGGCACGGCTGAGGTCAAGCGCATGTTCGTCGATCCGGAGGCGCGGGGTCTGCGCATCGGCAAGCTGATCATGGATACGCTCATCGCGCGTGGTGAGGAGCTTGGCCTTTCTGCCATTCGTCTCGAAACCGGCATCAGCCAGCCGGAGGCGATAGGGCTTTACCGCAAGGCGGGTTTCGTGGAGATCGAGGCTTTTGCGCCCTATAAGCCTGATCCGCTCAGCCTCTTCATGGAGAAGGTGCTTTAAGTCGGCGGTAGAGGTTCGCGGCCGCTTTGCGGTGTCCAAAACGAAGGAATTCACGCGACATGAAACGCAGCGCGAGCGACGGATCGCGCCAAACACCCAACGTCATCCTCGGTGTGTCACGAGGATCTGCATCCGAGTGATTTATCTGACGTGAGGATGACGGCGATGGTGCATTTCCCGCTCTCCATCCGTTTCAGACCTGAATGAAAACTTAGAACTAACAATGATCGCAACGCGCCGAGGATCAGGTCCCGTACCGGAGAAGCGATAGTTGCGGATGCGCAACGAGGCCGAGCATGGGCGGATGCGAGGTTTGCGGATATCTGTCGTTACCGCAGCTGCGGCGTCTGGCGCAGGCTTCAATCAGAAAGCGGCCTTCCGAAACGCCGTCGTTTCCTCGCTATTGTCCTCGAGCACGGCGACCTCGTCCAAGGCGTCACCCTGCGCAGGAGGCGGTGTCGGAGCTTCGGCGGCCGCGGAAAGTTCGACCTCACGCACCCATTCGCGCCAGATCGCGACCAGAAGCGCCATCAGCACCGGGCCGATGAAGAGGCCGAGGAAACCCATGGTCTTGACGCCGCCGACGAGGCCGAAAAACGTCGGCAGGAATGGCAGCTTGATGGGCCCGCCGACGAGTTTCGGGCGGATGGTTTTGTCAACGATGAAGAGTTCCACCGAACCCCAGACAAACAGGGCCAACCCGTGGGCGGGCGAGCCGCTGGCGACCAGATAGATCGACACCAGCGTGAATGACAGAGGCGCACCGCCCGGAATGAGGGCCATGACGCCTGTCAGCACGCCGAGCGTGACGGGCGAGGGGACACCGGCGATCCAGTAGGCGATGCCGAGGATGATGCCTTCGCCGATGGCGATCAGCGTCATGCCGGTGACCGTGGAACTGATCGTGGCGGGCACGACGCGGGAAATGCGCTCCCACCGCGTCGGCAGGATGCGCTCGCCGACCAGATCGACCTGACGGGTGAAACCGGCCCCGTTACGATAGACGAAGAACAGCGCGATCAGCATGAACAGCAACGTCAGCACGAGATGGAACGCGCCATTGCCGGCGGCGAGGATCGCCCTGTAGATATTGCCGATATTGGCGCCGCTGACGAGCTGGATCACTTCACCGATGGCGCCCGGCGTGCCGATATATTTCACCCATTGTTCGCCAAGCCATGGGCCGACGGCGGGAAGGGCGGCGATCCAGTCCGGCACGGGGGCGCCGGTCTTGTTGACATGCACTGCCCAGCCGAACCATTCGCGGATTTCGCTGGCCGTGTAGGAAGCGGCGATGAAGATCGGGACGACAAGGAAGGCGAGGATGAGAATGATGGCGATGGTGGCGCCGAGCGTGGTGTTGCCGCCCACCTGCCGAAGAAGCCGTGTATAGACCGGCCAGCTGGCGAAACCGATGACAAGGGCGGCGAGAACCGGAACCAGGAAGCCGTGGAAGAAGTAGATGCCGGCCAGGGCAACGAGAACGAGCAGCCAGCGCGCAGCCGAAATGGGCGGGATCAGGGCGATCCGCGTCGGGCTGGCCGGACCAAGCCATCTCGGTTCGCCACTCTGCTTACGGCTGTCATTCTTACTCACGGCAGGCTCTTTCTCGCATTCTCCCCGAAGGGTGCATTCACTCTGTCACACCGATACATATAAGTGCAATATAATCGGATCACATTAGCGTTGTGTGTTTATTGCTGAACCTATTGAACGATTTTGGTAAAAATAGAACATCGGTCTTGGCGCGCGCATTGAAATATGACAATTGAACTCCGTTTTTCTTGCGGCGTAAGGTTGCCGCGCCCGATCTCCAGGTCACGCCATGCTCCGCCGCTTCTTCGCCTATTATCGCCCCTATCGCGGTCTGTTCATTCTCGATTTTTCCTGCGCTGTCTTGTCGGGCGTACTGGAACTCGGCTTTCCGATGGCGGTGAAGGCCTTTGTCGACGTGCTGCTGCCGGGCGGTGAATGGGCGATCATCCTTGCGGCCTCTGTCGGGCTTCTGCTCATCTATGTGCTGAATACCGGGCTGATGGCGACTGTCACCTACTGGGGACACATGCTTGGGATCAATATCGAAACCGACATGCGCCGTCTGGCCTTCGATCATCTGCAAAAGCTCTCCTTCCGGTATTTCGACAACCAGAAGACCGGCCATCTGGTGGGGCGGCTGACCAAGGATCTGGAAGAGATCGGCGAGGTGGCCCACCATGGGCCCGAAGACCTGTTCATCGCCATCATGACCTTTATCGGCGCGTTCCTGCTGATGCTGTCGGTCAATGTGCCGCTGGCGCTCATCACCGCCGCCGTCGTGCCCGTCACCGCCTGGGTCACCAGCCGGTATGGCGGCCGCATGACGCAGAATTTTCGCGCGCTATACGGCCGTGTAGGGGATTTCAACGCCCGTATCGAGGAAAATGTCGGCGGCATGCGAGTGGTGCAGGCCTTTGCCAATGAGGATCACGAGAGGGCACTGTTCGAAAAAGACAACCAGAAATACCGCCGCACCAAGCTTGACGCCTACAAGATCATGGCGGCCAGCACCTCGCTGAGCTACATGAGCATGCGGCTGACACAGATGATCGTGATGATCTGCGGCGCCTGGTTCGTTCTGAATGGCGACCTGACGGAAGGTGGCTTCGTCGGCTTCCTGCTGCTGGTCGGCGTGTTTTTCCGCCCGGTGGAAAAAATCAATTCGGTCATCGAGACCTATCCCAAGGGCATTGCCGGTTTCCGCCGTTTCACCGAACTTCTCGACACCGCGCCCGATATTGTCGATGCGCCCGATGCGGTGGAAGCGCCGTTGCTGCGCGGCGATATCGAATACCGCCATGTGGGCTTCGGTTACGCCGAGGGCAAGCAGGTTCTCAGCAATATCGACCTGAAGATCAGCGCCGGCGAGACCGTGGCTTTCGTTGGCCCGTCGGGTGCGGGCAAGACGACGCTCTGCTCGCTGCTGCCGCGCTTTTATGACGTCACCAGCGGTGCGATCACCATTGACGGCATCGATATCAGAAAGATGAAGCTCGCCTCGCTGCGCAATCAGATCGGCATCGTGCAGCAGGATGTCTTCCTGTTCGGCGGCACGATCCGTGAGAACATCGAATATGGACGGCTTGGCGCTTCGGATGCGGAGATCATGGAGGCGGCGCGGCGCGCCCGTCTTGATGGCGTCATCGAGGCCATGCCGCTCGGGCTCGATACCGTCATTGGCGAACGTGGCGTCAAGTTGTCCGGTGGGCAGAAGCAGCGTCTTGCGATTGCCCGCATGTTCCTGAAAAATCCGCCGATCCTCATTCTCGATGAGGCCACCTCGGCGCTTGACACGGAAACCGAGCGGGCCATCCAGCAATCGCTGACCGAGCTTGCCAAAGGCCGCACCACCCTTGTCATCGCCCACCGGCTGGCGACGATCCGCGATGCCTCGCGCATCGTGGTGGTCGACCAGAGCGGCATCGCCGAAACCGGCGCTCATGCCGAACTCCTGGCTGCCAAGGGCCATTACAGCCGTCTGCACGAGGCGCAGTTCAGCGGTCATCTCGCGGGCCTCAGCTGACCGGCCCGCACGTCGCTCAGCCTTCTGCTGCCTGTTCTTCTACAATGCCGGGGTTTGCCTCCGGCTTGCCGGGATGGCTGCTGACGAGGTAACCCATGGCGACGGCGGCCGCGACGACGAAGAGCAGCAGGACGCCGCTGATCGTCATCAGCCATTCGCGGGGCTTTCTGTGCCCCATGATATAGTTCGGCCACCGGCCTGGATGGTTCACCACGTCGTTATTCCGGTGCTGTCGCATGAACTTCCCCAGATTTAAGCGTTTTGGTGAAAGATCAACGCCAGCGCTACCGGGACTGTTCCGTTTGTGTGGCGAACAGGTGATGACAAGGACGTGAGTCTGGTCACTCTGTCTTGGGAAGGCCGATCAGGCGGATTGAATGGCGATGCGGTTTCCCTCGCTATCGGAAATCTCCGCGACGAAGAGCGCATCATTCACCGCCGTTTTGGGAAATAGGAGCTCGCTTCCACCGGCAAGAGCTCTGGCAATAACATCATCCACATCAGCGACACTGAAATAGACGATCGCTCCATCTCGCGTCGGTACATAGGCCGGGCCTTCGGCAAGCGCGGCACTGGCGCCATTGCTGTTTTCGTCAAAAGGGAAATAGGCCATTCTGCTATCGTGGATCGCGACGATTTCGGCAAAGGGCACATCAAAAACCGCGCGATAGAAGCGGATCGCCCGATCGAGATCGGTCACGGGAATTTCGACATGGGCGACAATATTCATACGCTTCTCCTCAGCTGGACTGACGCACTTTCAAATTTCTGATGGCACCGATCTTTCTAGCGACGGCTGACATGGCGAGGCAATGGCGCGCGGTGTCAAGTAACCACATTGTCAATCGTCCAGCACCCGCGTGACCGGTCGCAGTGCCGGGAGAGGGCTAAGCGCCACATCGCGGCGTCAAAAGTCAGCTTGCGTCCTGCGTCTCTTTATGCGAATGATTTGCAATTGCATTAATCATATTTCCGTTCAGAAAGCGCATAGTATGGAGAAGCCAGTCTTTGGATGGCGGCGAAACGGCGACGATCTCTCGTTGTCAGACGTTCACAGTTCTATCCGCGTCAAGCCGAATGCCGGCACGTTTCGGCGGGCGATGGCGTTTTTTGGTCCCGGCTATCTCGTTGCCGTCGGTTATATGGATCCCGGAAACTGGGCGACGTCGCTCGCCGGCGGCTCCAGGTTCGGCTATACGCTGCTGACGGTTGCGCTGGTCTCGAACATCATGGCGATCGTGCTGCAATCGCTCTGCGCCCGTCTTGCGATTGCCTCCGGCCGCGATCTCGCCCAGGCCTGCCGTGACGCCTATCCGAAGCCGGTGGCCATGCTGCTGTGGCTGCTCGCCGAGATCGCCATCATCGCCACCGATATTGCCGAGGTGATCGGCACGGCCATCGGCCTCAACCTCATCTTCGGCATTCCGCTCGAAATCGGCGTTCTCATCACCGCGCTCGATGTGTTCCTAATCCTTTATCTGCAGAAGCTCGGCTTCCGCTGGGTGGAGGCGCTGGTCATCACGCTGCTTGGCGTCATCGCGGTGTGCTTTGCCATTCAGGTAGCGCTCGCCGATCCTGACTGGGGGCAGGTGATCCTTGGTTTTGCGCCGACGACTGAAATCGTCACCAATCCTGACATGCTCTATCTGGCGCTCGGCATTCTCGGCGCGACCGTCATGCCGCATAATCTTTATCTGCATTCCGGCATCGTGCAGACTCGCGAAATCGGCGAGACAATTGCCGAAAAGCGCGAGGCGCTGAAATTCGCGACCCTCGATTCCACCATCGCCCTGATGTTTGCGCTTCTCATCAACGCATCGATCCTCATTCTGGCGGCGGCGACCTTCAACAAGGCGGGACAGACTAATGTCGCCGAACTCGGCGAGGCGCATAATCTGCTGGCGCCGCTGCTCGGCCTTGCGATTGCGCCGACGCTGTTCGGCGTGGCGCTTTTGTGCTGCGGCATCAATTCCACCGTCACGGCAACGCTTGCCGGCCAGATCGTGATGGAAGGTTTTCTCAAGATGCGGCTCGCCCCCTGGCTGCGCCGCCTCATCACCCGCGCCATCGCCATCATCCCCGCCGCCGGCGTGACCATCTTCTATGGCGATAGCGGCACGGGCGAACTGCTGATCCTGACGCAGGTGGTCTTAAGCCTTCAACTCTCCTTCGCCGTCTTCCCGCTGGTGATGTTCACCGGTGACAAGGCCAAGATGGGCGAGCTGCGCTCACCGCTCTGGCTCTCAGGCTTCGCATGGCTGATCGCGGTGGTGATTGCGGCGTTGAATGTGAAGCTGCTGGTGGATTTTATCGGGTGAGGCGGGTCAGGCCGCGCCTTTACGGAGCGCGGCGGCCGTTTCGATGAGCGCTATTGCGGCCATGGCCAGAAACTCGACTTAACGAAAAGCGCAAGCCGATCTTCGAATATCGACGCCCGAAAAACCATTCGCCAAGAGAAGTTTACGGATGTCGCCTTCGCTCAGGGTTGCTTTAGGCCCGATTACTATTTCCTTTATCGCTTCTCGATGATCGTTTTGCTCACCAATAAACTTGCCAAACGGCAAGGCATGGTATTTTACCTCGCCGTCGTTCGAGTTCCTTGTTTTATACGGCACCCATGGTTTCTCGCGGCCGTTCAAAGAAACGGATATCGGGATATTATTTGGTGGGGGGTTGTTTCCCGAAGCGTAGGTAAGCCGAATTTCCCCTTCGTACTCCCAAGTCAGGTGTTTTAGGGAATTAACGATGGAAATCAGAGCCGTGCCAATCTCGATCTCTTTTTCAACATCACGAAAAATACTCTCTCCATAGATTTCAATTGGCTTAACGACCTCAGAAATGAGGTTGTATAGGTACTCTTCGCTGGCTTCGTCGACATAACGGACCTTATAAATCCGTCCATGCATGTCGGTTATAGCTCTGGGCCGAAAGCCTATCGCGTATCCGTCACCGGTGCCCCCATATTCTCTCCACATGTTGATGTCGTCTCCGTTAGGAGTGAAACAAGCGGTATAACAACGTGCGTCTTTGAAATACGCCGTCATCTTTGAGGTCATCTGTGCGAGAGCCCTCGCATTTTCACTAGTATATTCTTTTTGGCCTATTTCATAAGTCACACGTTGAAGAGTGTCCAAACCCATTTGGATATCTCTTGGGTCATTGGAGGCTTGGAGATCCGAAAGCCACAACTCGTGAGAGCTTATAATTCCCTTAAGGCCGCTCTCTGGAGTGTAGTGATACATTGTTTTTGTTGGAATGTACTCTAAGTATGCCATATCCTACTTTGTTCCTATTACGAATTCACCCGCCTTAAGGGCGGGTGAATATAAAAACTCTTCTATGTAATAGAATATAAAGCGTAGTTTTTAGCTGCAACCGCTCGTCGCACCACAAGTATCGCACTTCTCGCAAGTGCCGTTCCGCACCATCGTGAAGTTCTGGCATTCCGAGCACATGTTGCCCGTATACCCTTGAGCGATCGAGCGCATGCGGCGTTCGTTTTCGACCTTCTTGGCTTCCGTCTTGGCCGAAGCAGCGTCTGCGGCGGCCTTGTCGGAGAAGAGGGCGGTTGCCGTCTGCTGGGCTTCCTGGACGACCTCGTCGATCACTTCTTCGGCGATTTCTTCGGCCAGTTCCTTGGCGCGCTCTTCATAGTCCCGCTTGAAGGAGACGATTTCGGAGGTTGCGATGGCGACTGTCGGTTCCAGCTTGCGGGCTGCGGAGCCTGCAAACGAGGTCACGTTGGCCGAGGCGCGGGCAGGGGCTGCCGTTGCCGATCCCTTGGGCTCGGAAGCGGTGCGTTCGCCGTCATTGCGGGACACGATGGTCGGCTTGTAACCGCGGGTCCAGCCGGTGGAAACGAGGTTGGTCTTGCCTTCCTGGATACCCTTGCCGAGCGCCGTGTTGGAGAAGTCGGACGTATCGACATGGGCGAGATCGTGGCGGCCGAGATAGGAAACGGCGAGTTCGCGGAACACGTAGTCGAGGATCGACGTGGCGTTCTTGATCGCGTCGTTGCCCTGCACCATGCCGGCCGGTTCGAACTTGGTGAAGGTGAAGGCCTCCACATATTCTTCCAGCGGCACGCCATATTGCAGGCCGAGCGAAATGGCGATGGCGAAGTTGTTCATCATTGCGCGGAAGGCGGCGCCTTCCTTGTGCATGTCGATGAAGATTTCGCCGATGCGGCCATCACCGAATTCACCGGTGCGCAGATAGACCTTGTGACCGCCGACAGTTGCCTTCTGGGTGTAACCCTGACGGCGGTTCGGCAGCTTTTCACGCTCACGCGAGACACGCTCGATAACGCGCTCAACGATCTTTTCGGTGATCGTCACGGCCTGCTGTGCGGCGGGCTGCTGGATCAGCTCTTCGATCAGGTCTTCTTCGTCCTCGTCTTCCACCAGCGACGCGTTGAGCGGCTGGGAAAGCTTGGAACCATCGCGGTAAAGGGCGTTGGCCTTCAGCGCCAGCTTCCAGGAAAGCATGTAGGCTGCGCCGCAATCCTCAACCGTCGCATCGTTCGGCATGTTGATCGTCTTGGAGATCGCGCCCGAGATGAAGGGCTGAGCCGCCGCCATCATGCGGATATGCGATTCGACCGAGAGATAACGCTTGCCGATCTTGCCGCAGGGGTTGGCGCAATCGAAGACGGGCAGGTGCTCGTTCTTCAGGAACGGTGCGCCTTCCAGCGTCATCGCGCCGCAGACGTGAACGTTGGCCGCTTCGATGTCCTTCTTGCCGAAGCCGAGGTGCTCGAGCAGGTTGAAGCTCATGTCGGAGAGCTGCTCGTCGGAAACCTTCAGCGTTTCCTTGAGGAAGTCGGCGCCGAGCGTCCACTGGTTGAAGACGAACTTGATGTCGAAGGCGCTCTTCAGCGCGCCGTTGACGGCTTCGATCTTCTCATCGGTGAAGCCCTTGGCCTTCAGCGTCGAGGGGTTGATGCCGGGAGCCTGGTTGAGATTGCCATGGCCGACGGCATAGGCCTCGATCTCGGCGATCTGGCTTTCGGAGTAACCGAGCGAACGCAGCGCATCCGGAACGGCGCGGTTGATGATCTTGAAGTAACCGCCACCGGCGAGCTTCTTGAACTTCACCAGCGCGAAATCGGGCTCGATACCGGTCGTGTCGCAATCCATCACGAGGCCGATCGTGCCTGTGGGTGCGATGACGGTGGTCTGGGCGTTGCGGTAGCCGTGCTTTTCGCCAAGTTCCAGCGCCTTGTCCCAGGCGGCCGTTGCGTGGGCGATCAGGTCCTGATCCGGGCAGTCGCCATGGATGAGTGCGACCGGGTTGACCGACAGGCCCTCATAACCTTCCGACTGGCCAAGGGCGGCGCGGCGGTGGTTGCGGATGACGCGCAGCATGTTTTCGCGGTTCGGCGCAAAGCCCGGGAAGGGGCCAAGCTCGCCGGCCATTTCGGCCGAGGTGGCATAGGACACGCCGGTCATGATGGCGGTGAGCGCACCGGCAATGGCGCGGCCTTCGGCGCTGTCATAGGGAATGCCGGAGGACATCAGGAGGCCGCCGATATTGGCGTAACCGAGGCCCAGCGTGCGGTACTCATAGGAGAGTTCGGCGATCTGGCGCGACGGGAACTGCGCCATCATGACGGACACTTCGAGCACGACGGTCCACAGGCGAACGGCGTGTTCATAATCGGCGATATCGATGCGCTTCGTCGCCTGATCCTTGAACTGCAGAAGGTTCAGCGAGGCGAGGTTGCAGGCCGTGTCATCGAGGAACATGTATTCCGAGCACGGGTTGGACGCGCGGATCGGTCCGGCCGCCGGCGAGGTGTGCCAGTCGTTCATCGTCGTGTTGAAGTGCAGACCCGGGTCGGCAGACGCCCAGGCGGCGTGGGAAATCTTTTCCCAGAGGTCGCGGGCCTTCAGCGTCTTCATGACCTTGCCGTCCTTGCGGGCGGTCAGGTTCCAGTCACCGTCATTTTCGACAGCGCGCAGGAAATCGTCCTTCAGCGAGACGGAGTTGTTGGAGTTCTGGCCCGACACAGTGAGGTAGGCTTCCGAATCCCAGTCCGTGTCATAGGTCTTGAACTGGATGTCCTTGTAACCCTGCTCGGCGAACTGGATGACGCGCTTGACGTAGTTTTCCGGCACCATGTCCTTCTTGGCAGCGCGGATTTCGCGCTTCAGGGCAGGGTTCTTGGCCGGGTCGAAGCAATCGCCGTTGTCAGCCTCGCAGTTGACGCAGGCCTTCATGATTGCCTTCAGGTGCTTGGCGACGATCTTGGAACCGGTGACGAGAGCGGCAACCTTCTGCTCCTCGTTCACCTTCCAGTCGATATAGGCTTCGATATCCGGGTGGTCCGCATCAACGACGACCATCTTGGCTGCACGACGGGTGGTGCCGCCGGACTTGATGGCGCCGGCTGCGCGGTCACCGATCTTGAGGAAGCTCATCAGGCCTGACGATTTGCCACCGCCGGACAGCTTTTCGCCTTCGCCACGCAGATAGGAGAAGTTGGAACCGGTGCCGGAGCCGTATTTGAACAGGCGCGCTTCACGCACCCACAGGTCCATGATGCCGCCTTCATTGACGAGGTCGTCCTCAACGGACTGGATGAAGCAGGCATGCGGCTGCGGATGTTCGTAAGCGGACTTGGACTTGGTCAGCTTGCCGGTGAAGGGGTCGACATAGAAGTGGCCCTGGCCGGGACCATCAATGCCATAGGCCCAGTGCAGGCCGGTGTTGAACCATTGCGGGGAGTTGGGGGCAACACGCTGGGTGGCGAGCATATAGGCAAGCTCGTCGCGGAAGGCGAGGGCATCTTCTTCGGACGAGAAATATTTGCCCTTCCAGCCCCAATAGGCCCAGGTGCCGGCCAGGCGATCGAAAACCTGGCGTGCATCGGTCTCGGAGCCGTAGCGCTCGGCTTCCGGAACGTCCTTCAGGGCCTTTTCATCGGGCACGGAGCGCCAGAGGAAGGAAGGAACGTCATTTTCCTCAACCTTCTTCAGGAACTTCGGCACGCCGGCCTTGCGGAAATATTTCTGCGCCAGAACGTCGGTGGCAACCTGGCTGAACTGCGCGGGAACGTCGATGTCAGCCAGACGGAACACGATGGATCCATCCGGGTTCTTGATTTCACTGACGGCCTTGCGGAAGTCGATCTCCGCATAAGGCGATTGGCCGGGCTTCGTGAAGCGGCGTTCAATGCGCATGGTTTCTGTCCTCGTCCATTGGGGCGCCCGGTGAAGGGCGCAAAAATTCGTTCCAGCCGTGCGATGCCTTCGCGCAGCCGGTTGTTGCCGATCTGGTAGGGATGTTCATCCTTGGATGTCATCCCTGTATCTCGTGTTTAAGATGGCTGCAAGCCTACTATATATAGTGTTAACACATTCTTGCTGCCAGTCCCCGCTTAATGTTTTTGGCGGTTCCGAAGGCGCAGAAAAGCCATCGGCGAACCGCCCCCTCATGGCCGGGACGCCGTTTGGACATGCGCGCTAAAGATGGAGAAGAACCGGCCTCGTTACTTTCCGGTCCGTTGCCGCCGCAACATATTTGTCACTTTCCTCTCGCGGCACAGATTCGTCAAGCCATAGATTGAAACCCATTTTTAACCACAAGATATTGTGTGGAGTGCCTGTGGAAAACGGGGATAGGAAAAGCTCTCAGAAAAATCAGTGACTTGGCGGAAAAATTTGAAGCTTGCGCGAGGCTGGTTTCCGCAACGGAAAGGCAAAACCCCGCATTTTCGGGGTGAGGCATAATGGCGACACTGCGGTTTTTCCGTGTTTTTCACTGTGGGCAAAAAGGCCTTTTCACACAAAAAAGCCGCCCCGGGTGGGACGGCGAAAGAGTGTATATTGCTGGGGGAAGTCTTGCGCGGTTGGTGCATCCGCACTCCGTCACCCCGGACCAGATCCGGGGTCCAGCGCGATCAATCCTTGATCGGGAGAGAGTCGTCTCACGGCGCAGACGCGCCGTGGCTGGATGCCGGATCTAGTCCGGCATGACGGAAAGAAAAAGCGCCATTCTTCAGGCACTCAGCCGCGCGATCCCTTGGCGATCGGCTCCTGATAGGTGAAGCCCATGTCCCAGGGGAAATAGATCCAGGTGTCCTGGCTCACTTCGGTGACGAAAGTATCGATGGTCGGCACCCCCTTCGGTTTGGCGTAAACGCAGGCAAAATGCGCCTTCGGCAGCATCTCGCGCACTTCCAGCGCCGTCTTGCCGGTATCGGTCAGATCGTCGACGACAAGCACGCCTTCGCCGGCATCAACAGTCAGCTCGGGAGCTACGCCTTTCAAGAGGACCGTATCACCCTGGTTGACGTAGTCATGGCGGGTGGCGATGCAGACCGTGTCGATCATGCGGATGTTCAGTTCGCGGGAAATGATCGCCGCCGGAACGAGGCCGCCGCGGGTGATGCAGACGATTGCCCGGAACTCTTTGTCGAGACCGGCAAGACGCCAGGCAAGCGCACGGGCGTCGCGGTGAAACTGGTCCCAGGAAACGGGAAAGGCTTTATCGGGAAGGGACATGTCGTCTACCATCTGGTCAAAATTGTCGATGGCTTTGGCTAATAGCCGCAAGACCGGCAAAAAGGCAAGCTTTGCGCTTATCCGGCGTGATTTTGGCTGAGAGAATGCCGCTTGTTTCTTCTCCCCTAAGTGGAGAAGGTGGCCCGAAGGGTCGGATGAGGGGACTGGCTCTCGGTCTATCTCTACCCTCGCCCCCTCATCCCGCTGCCGCGGACTTCTCCCCGGCGGGGAGAAGAAACCAGTGGCGGACGCTCCTTTCGAGCGAGATCGCGGGGGCTGGCGGCGCCATTTGCGCCGCATCCATATTCAACGCGACAGCAGCGTCATCGCCGTCATGGAATCGAGCAGCGTGCGGGTAACGCCGCCGAACAGCAGTTCCCACCAGCGGGAATGGCCGTAAGCGCCCATGACCAGAAGGTCGATGCTGTTATCGGAAAGGCGATTTTCGATGGCCGCCTGCGGCGAAAGGCCGGCAATCTTTTCCTGTGAGGTCACCGTCACGTTCACGCCGTGGCGGGCGAGCGTGGCGGCCAGTTCCGTACCGGCAAAACCGGAGGACTGCGTTTCGCTTTCTGCCTGGTCGACGGAGAATATCTCGACGCTGTCGGCGGCTTTCAGAAATGGCAGGGCGTCGAAAGTGGCGCGCGTCGCCTCGCGAGAGCCATTCCAGGCGATCAGGACGCGTTTGATCGGCTTGGCGACGGTGAGCACATGCGGGACGAGGAGAACGGGACGGCCGCTTTCATAGAGAAAGCTGTCAATATCGGTGCGGCTGTCCGACAAAGCCGAGGAACTGCTCTGACGGGCGACGAC
Source organism: Agrobacterium sp. InxBP2 (assembly GCF_026191755.1). Taxonomy (NCBI): domain Bacteria; kingdom Pseudomonadati; phylum Pseudomonadota; class Alphaproteobacteria; order Hyphomicrobiales; family Rhizobiaceae; genus Agrobacterium; species Agrobacterium sp. InxBP2. The sequence continues at coordinate 748,312 of NZ_JAINDY010000033.1, read as the reverse complement.
GAGATCGGCGCAACGGGCGCTGTCGATGGCAGAGGCGGAGGCGTAACCCACCGAGGTAACGAAGCTTCGCCATTCATGCGAGATGCCGTTGGCCGATAGCGCACGCTCGAAAAGCGTGCCGACATCGGTGGTTTCCTTGTGCGCCACATCCTGCAGGGCCTGCACGGTGGCGGGATCGGGAATTTCCATCGGCGCGACGAGGGGAACGGCGGCCAGCGTTTCCATGTGCAGGCCGATGACATGCGAGGAAAACTGGTCTGCAAGGCTCACCACGAATTCGCCGAGCTTCTGTGTGTTCGAAACATTGTCGACCACTGCCAATATCGTTTTGTAACCCATTTATCTCTCCTCGGTGACATCTAATTTCTGTGGGGAGAGTGGCCGCCTTTGCAGGCCGCCACCTTGATTTTGGTCAAAGCCCGTTCGTCAAAGGCCCTTTCTCGCTCAAGCCGTTGCGTCGCCCTTGCCTGCCGCCAGTCTTTTCTCCTGTCCGATGGCTTCGATCATGGCTGCGACCGCATCCGCCGCGGCCTTCAGCACGCCTGCATCCCGGGCGCGCACCACGATTTCCGTCGAAAAGCGTTGCCCGTCATATTTCGGATAGGAACCGATGCTGGTTTCGGGATGGGCTTTCTGGATGGCCGTCAGCGGCGTGCCGATATCGCCTTCGCCATACGGTGAGCGTACGGCCTGCGACATCACCTTGGCGCCGGTGCGGAGCGTCGGCATGACGTTGTCGAGCATAGCCTGGAACACCTGCGGCACGCCGGCCATGACATAGACATTGCCGATGATGAAGCCGGGGGCGACGGAAACGGGGTTGGCGATGTGGGCAGCACCTTTCGGCATGCGCGCCATGCGCTTGCGCGCATCGGTGAATTCCATCTCACGGGCACGATACATGTCGCCAAGTATCCGCAAGGCTTCGGCATCGTGCTCGCAGGGAAGGCCAAACGCCACCGACACCGCATCCGCGGTGATGTCGTCATGGGTCGGGCCTATGCCGCCCGAGGTGAAGACATAATCATAGCGGCTGCGTAGCGCATTCAGCGCTTCGACGATCGCGTCCTCCTCATCGGCAACGATACGCACTTCCTTGAGGTCGATGCCGGACATGGTCAGCACGTCCGCGAGGTGGCCGATATTCTTGTCCTTGGTACGGCCCGAAAGCAACTCGTCGCCAATGGCGAGCATGGCGGCGGTCACGACGGATTGAGCGGAAGAGGGATTGGACATGGGTGTACTCGTCATCTGTTTTATAAGACGTTAGCCCCGCGCCCGATGATTGCAAAGCGGTTTTGAAAAAATGTATTTCGGCAAATAGTTGACGTTTCGCTTTTCCGTTCACTTATGGTGAACAGTGCGTATGCCGATAGGCCGCTGGCGTGGAAGGAGCCTGTGAGCTAGATTTTCATCACATGCTTGTAACGGGTCGCCGATAATCATCATCACGTTTTTGAAAAGGCTTCTGGCCGGAACGCCGGAAACGATAAACCCAAAGGAAACAAAGAAAATGACGAAAGTTCTGGTGCTCTATTACTCTTCCTACGGTCACATCGAAACGATGGCATATGCTGTTGCCGAGGGTGCAAAATCGGCGGGCGCAGACGTCGTCGTCAAGCGCGTTCCGGAACTGGTGCCGGAAGCGGTCGCCAAGTCTTCGCATTTCAAGCTCGACCAGGCGGCGCCGATCGCCACCGTGGACGAACTGGCTGAATACGATGCCATCATCGTCGGCGCCGGCACCCGCTTCGGCACGGTCGCTTCGCAGATGCGCAATTTCTGGGACCAGACGGGCGGCCTGTGGTTCGGCGGCAAGCTCGTCGGCAAGGTAGGTTCCGCCTTCACCTCTTCCGCCACCCAGCACGGCGGCCAGGAATCGACTATTCTCGGTTTCATGCCGACCTTCCTGCACCACGGCATGGCCGTCGTCGGTCTGCCCTATGCCTTCCAGGGCCAGATGGGTGTCGATGAAATCAAGGGCGGCTCCCCTTACGGCGCCTCCACCATTACCGATGGCGACGGCTCCCGCCAGCCCTCCGAAGTCGAACTTGAAGGCGCGCGCTTCCAGGGCGCGCATGTGGCGAAAATCGCCGCCAAGCTTTCTGCCTGATCCTGAAAGTCCAGTGAAAAAGAAATGCGGCCCAAAAGGCCGCATTTTCTGTGCCGGTGGCATCATCACCAGCTTTACCGCGATGCACTCCTGCGAAGCTCGTCCCCCGATCAGATCGGCAGGTTCACCATGAAGAGGCAGCTCGCAACCACGAAGCCGATCATCGAAATTTCAAGAAAACCGTTCAGTCCGTCACGCATTTCAATCCTCCTTGTTCGATCGAAAAGAGAACGGAAAAAGTTTAACGCGGTTCCATAACAGCAGAATGAAATTTAGGGATTCTTAACGCCTGATTTACGGCGTGTCAGCCGGTGACGACGAACGCCACGACGAGGTGGCCGAGAAGGCCGATCGCCAGGCAGGAGAGAAGAAAGATGAACAGGGCTTTTTTCATATATCCGGACGCTTTCCTCTGTATCGATCCATCGAACCATGAACTTGACGTTAGCGTCCCTGGCGCCTCCGTTGCGACGCGTGCCTGGGCCGTTACGCCTTGATGTCGAGCCCCGCTTCGATCGCGGCGGCGATGAAGGCCTTGCGCGCGTCTTCAGGCTTTTTCCTGCCGGCATCCACGGCGGCGCAGACCAGCAGCGCCTTGTCTAGTGCCTCGCCATCCTCCACCGGCCAGTCCTCGATCAGGGCCCAGGAGGCGGCCTGGGTTGTTTCGATGCTCGTATAATCACCCGGCGTTTCGAAGGCGATCAGGACGGGTTTCTGCCAGCGCGTGTTCATCGCTCATCCATGTTGGTTTAGCGCCCGGCTCTAAACGAAGCAGGCGGGATGCGCAATCCGTTTCGGAGCCGACCGGTGCGGTCAGTCGTCGCGTCCGAACAGCCATTCGCGAAGGATGCGCCGGTCAATGAGTTCCAGTGAGCGATCCGGCGCGATGCGATAGGTTTCCACCGCCCTTGTGCTGCTGTCTATGCGGAACTCATGTGTGAAGGTGCTGCCGATCGGTGACTTCGTCAGCTTCGTGCGCGGCTGGCCTTTATAGATGATGCTCCCGGGAATGGGCTCCACATAGGGTGCCGGACCGGCGGTCGTGCATCCCGCAAGCGCGAGCGAAAGGGCTATTGCGGCCGATGATGCGAGCGTTTTCATCCTGTCCTCCGAGGTCCATCTGCAAAAACGATATGGAGGCGCGGAGGTTCCCGGAAGCGGCGGATGCGGCAGTATTATTCCTTCCGACTACTTGCGCTTTGGGTTCTGAATGTCGCGCGCGACCCAGCGAAAGAAAAAATAGACGAGGAAGCCAAAGATGAAAAGCGGGATGAGGTTCGCAAAACCGGACATATGATTCTCGTTTCTCCCTCCCGTCACGGGGGTCTATCCGGAGAGGCTGAGACGAGGCAAGGGGTAGCACGCATGGTCGTCGGTCACATGTACGTGTGCCGACCTGCCTGCGGCAGGAGTGGGACGGAGCGAGGGAGGGGGCGGGAGAGATCCGGCGCACTGCCAGCGAAGCCGGATCTCTCCGTCTCCCGCCGGTTTCAGTGTACGGGGGACTGTCTTCACTATGGCGGACAACCGAAAATAGACATAGAGCGAGAAATTACCTCGAATAAATTGCAGCGATCCAGAACTCGCGATGGATGCGACGCGCGAGACTATGCACAGTTTCTCATCTTCACTGTCCGGGACATTAATCCGCCAGGCGCGGGGGACGGCACGCCCCTTCCGGCCGGACCATCATGTCTGGGCAAAAGCGGTGTAACCTGTTGAAACGGCACGTCTGCCGTCATTCTTTCAGCCTGCTGGAGAGGCCGGAAGAGGGAACTTTTCACGCGCTGCGTCATTGAAGCAGTCGGACACATGCCAATAGTGGAGGGTTAAACATGCTCGGCACCATCCTTGTCATCCTGCTCATTCTGTTCCTCATCGGCGCGCTGCCAAGCTGGGGTTATCATAATTACGGTTACGGCCCTTCGGGCGGTCTCGGACTGGTGCTGGTCATCGTGCTGATCCTGGTTCTGATGGGACGGATTTGATCGACCGTTCCTGAAAATGCACAGGTTGCCCGCAGTCGAAAACGCTTCGGCTGCGGGCAATTTTTCGTCCGGAGCAGCGGGATGACGCGAAAAGCCATGTCATCTTAGTGACTTAGACAAGGTGGGCGGTTGAACTCCACGTACCCGGCTGAAAAAACACGACATTCGGAACGATCCCTCTTGCGCCCCAAATGGATTCGTTCTAAATGCCCGCCATCGCTCCATTGATGAGCGTGTGAGGCCTCGTGGCGGAGTGGTGACGCAGAGGACTGCAAATCCTTGTACCCCGGTTCAATTCCGGGCGAGGCCTCCAAAAATTTCACCAATAAAATCAAATGTTTATTGATGAAAAGCCTTCTCGCTGTGGGTTTTTCATGTCGCGTCGTGTTGCGCTGTGGTTCCCTTGGTTTCCGGGCGATTCCCTGTGGCTCCGGCTAGTCCATGCGACATAAGTTGCAACATGGAGAGGCGTATCGATGAGCGATAGAAGCGAAATATTTCATTGGAACAAGGCGGCGATTCGTCTGGCTGCCGACATTGCGAAAGAGAAGGGCGTCATCGTCAAACTCAATCGCGACGGATCAATCCATGTTGCCCCGGTGCAAGACGACGCAGTAGAAGAGATGCGAAAGTTTATAGCTTCGCAGGAGTTACCCGAGGCGTGGTGACTGTTCTGCGGATGAGCACTTGGCTCAAGTGGGATGGTATCGTGGAATGACAACCAAAGCCTTGGTGACTAAGTCCGAGCTTCTGAGGATGGCCAAAATTGCAAAGCAGTATGGGGTTATCGTAGAGCAAGAGTATAACGGCGTGATCGTTCGTGTTGCGCCACTCGACGCTGGAAGCGTAAAGCCGGCGAAGACGGGGCCGCGCTGGGCACCGGCTGAAGATGCGCCGCCGCCGCCGATACAACCTCCACTAAACAGGTACGAGGAAGCAGTGATGAAGACTCTCACAGCAATCGGACCGAATGCGAAATTGAGATACACCCAGCTACGGTCATTCGGGCCAGCGACCGAAGAAAAACTCTTGGCGCGAGGATACATAGACGTGATCCGGCCAGTCGGTGGAAGATTGAAGGACGAGGTGGTTTGCCTTACCGAGAAAGGTTTTGCTGATTGGCAAAAGCAACGCGATCATATCAGCAGCCATCCTCATCTGTAGGCCGGTGCCATTATCCCTTACTCCGGCGCCGCTCACGCAATATGCCGCGAGCGATGCTGTTGCCCGACCCATCAAATTGCAGATCGCCGCTGAACGGCCGCCACTCGTCCTCAATGTGGCAGCAATCCTGCTCGTCGCCATTTTGGTCAGTTTCTTCTGGCTCTCGCTCGTCGTCATCCTCCCTATCGTCGGCCTCCGGGTCACTGTCCGCCAAATAGGGCTCCAGGTTCTCGTCACCGTCCAGAAGATCCAGCAGCGCAACAAGTTCCTCGATCTTGGCTTCCAAGCGAGCGCGGGTGATTTCGATATCAGTCTGTTTCATGTTGCCGCTCTCCGGGTTTCAGCAGATGGAGCGACCATCGCGAACGCAGCATTGTCTGAATGCTGGATGTGAACGCGCCACGTCATGCCGTGGATTTTCTGCATCGCTTGCGCGAGTTCGGACGCCAGGCGATCAACTTCGGAAAGGAGTTCCATCCCGCCATCCAACTGACGGGAAATGTCGGGGTGAATTGCCGCAGTGGTCTTCATGCCTTTGCCCTCAGGTTAAACATACCGACCTTGGTCAGCATCACTGTGTGACCGGCTGAGACCGAGGGCAGGACGACAGCTTGGAAAGCGCCGTTCTGATAGCCGCTCAAGGCCTCGGACAGTTCCCACGAAAGACGATCGATATGATCTATCGGCAGTTCATCTGGCTTCTGTCCCATCGGATAGGCCCCGAAGGCGTTGAACACCGGCGGTCGCGGAGGCATGACGTGGGCAAACCACGTTGCATCATCGCAATCGTCCAGCGCGGCCGAAAGCTCAGTCATCAGTCGGCGCGCCTTGGTCCATGGATGCTCCTCGGCGCCTGGAATAGTAAGGGTGGTGTAAATGCCGTGTTTGTTGGCGGTTGCGTTGTCGATCATCAGATCGGGATTATCCCGGATGATTTTCACTGCAGCTTCAAGAAGGTCGTCAAGCTGCTTTCTCGGGGATTTCACTTCGACGGGCATAGCTTCGCCGTTGGCCGGAATCGTGTTCGGCATGATATATTTCCCTTTGTTTATGAACATTTTCTGTTTATACGTAAACCATAACAATTAACCATGGTCAACAGTAAATGTTTACTCGTAAGCAAAATTTGTTTATATGAGGAACATGCAATGAGGAACTGATGTTGAGAGCAAATCAAATTCGGGCCGCGCGAGCCCTGTTAAACTGGTCGCAATCGGAGCTTGTCGAGAAGTCTGGCTTATCGCTGACAACGATCCGACGCATGGAAGACGACAAGATCGGGCCAGAGCGTAGCTCTGCCGGAAACGTCGCTGTCGTCACCAAGATCATTGAGGAGGCTGGGGTGACCTTCCTAAGCGACGGAGAGCAAGTTGGTGGCGGGCCTGGTGTGAGGATAAGCAAGTGAACGAAGTATCGCGGGTTCAACAAGAAACCGAGATATGCGCGGTCGTCGGAAGGATGATCTTGATGGCATCTTTGCTGGATAACCAGATGGCGGAGATTCTGATCGATGTTCTGACACTCGACAGGACGCCTAATCTCCTGCCAGTGGTTGCCACTCTAGACCCGGCTCGCAAGGTAGAAATACTCAAGGGGAACCTGCGGCATATGCCAGAAGGCATCTGGCGAAAGGAACTTAAGTCTTATGTCGCAGGGGTGGAAGCCGCCAACCGAGCGCGCAATATCTGCGGTCACAGCATGCTGATTGAGAGAGATGGAAAGATACTTCTAGCATCGAATTCTGCTGCCAAACTCTTCAAGGGGTTGAACAGAGAAACCAAGACGATCGAGCGCGTTGAGATAGACACGATCCGTCTCGACATCCGGAAGGCGGAAGAGACCTTTCAGCATGGAATGACCGTCAGAGAAAACTTCGAACGCTTTGCTGAGGAGTTTCGGTCGCGGCGGCGCTTAAAGCGGGCCAATAAAGAATAGCGAGAAAAACGCTTATCGCTACCATTTCACCTCGGAGGATATTTAATGGGCGTGCGTAGAACGCCGACGTTTCCGCCTGACACGTGGCCGCCAAGGATGATGGCCGACATGGCAGCTGCTTATTGTGGCGAGCGTCATGTCGAAGACTTCCTCGAGCGAGTGGGTAGCTCCTATCCACAGCCGAGAGTGATCGACACTGCGCGGCGGAAGTTCTGGTATCGGGCCGATTTGGACCGAGCAATGGATATTGGTGCCACAGACAGTAGTCCAAGCATGGGTGCAATCTTCCGCGCGAAAATGCAGGAAAAAAAGCGCTCAGCCCAGTCAAAGGATAAACGAGAGGCCTGATTTTTCAGCCCTGAGTTTTCAGGGCTCCGAGAAGATGCCCTCAAATTTGAGGATATCTATTTCGACAGCATGAAAACCTTCATAGGAGAGCTTTGAATGTCCGCATTGACGTCGATCTCCTCGCAGCCGGGAATAGAGGCTGTCTCCGATCTCTCTGACGCTGCACTCGACTACGGCCGCGCTGCGCTGTCCAGCAACACCATGCGGGCTTACAGAGGCGATTGGCAGGATTTTCAGGACTGGTGTGCAGCTCGCGAGCGGTCGCATCTGCCGGCCACACCTTCGACCGTGGCGAACTATGCATCGTCTCTGGCCGAGGCTGGCAAGAAGGTGCCCACAATCGCCCGTAAGCTGGCCGCTATTCGCTTCTTTCACCGCGGCGCTGGTCTGGATAATCCGACCGACAATGCGGGCGTGGCAGCCGTCCTGAAGGGCATACGACGTAAAGTGGGCATAGCAGCCCGCCAGAAGGCTCCAGCCACGGTTGACGTCATTCATGCGATGATGGCTCGGATCAACGCTGAGAGCCTCCAGGGCAAGCGTGACAGGGCATTGCTGTTGCTTGGCTTCGCTGGCGCCTTCCGTCGATCGGAGCTTGTGGCGATCACTGTCGAGGATCTGACGTTCAGCGAAGAAGGCGTGGACGTGTTCTTGCCGAAATCGAAGACCGACCAGGAGGCGAAGGGCCAGTCGGTAGCCATCCTGAACGGCAAGGCTCTGAAACCCGCTGACAGGCTCAAGGAGTGGCTTCAAGCGGCTGGGATAACCTCGGGCCCGATCTTCCGCCGCTTCAATCGTGGTGACCGCCTGACGGAAGAGACGCTGACGGATCAAGCTGTGGCGTTGATCGTGAAGAAGTATGCCGACGCCGCCGGCCTCGATGTGGCGAGTCTATCGGGCCACTCGCTGCGAGCTGGCTTTGTCACCTCGGCTGCTGAGAACCGGGCGAGCATATCGCGCATCATGGAAGTGACCCGCCATCGCGACCCGCGCACCGTAGAAACCTACGTGCGCCGTGCCGACCGGTTCAAGGATCACGCTGGAGACGGATTTCTTTAAAGTCAGGCCTTTATCTTTGCCGACGACAGTGTTTTTAGCAGGTCCTCGCGGAATCGTCCTGCAATGTCGCGTGCATCCCGCTTCGCCTGGTCCTCCGGCGTTTCGACGTTTCGACCTGGAACGACGGACCAAATCGGCAGATCAGATTGAGATGACTTTTCAGCTATCCGCTTTTGCATCTTCGTTTCCTACCTTTCGAAGTGTCTCTTAAAGAAGCGAGCATTGAGCTCTGCAGGGAAATAGTGCTTTCGCTTTACCCAAACGAGTCCCTCAGAGCGCGAAATGACGGCGACGTCAACATCACCACCGACAGTTTCTCTGTCCCGCGTCACTTTTCTCTTAAGAGAAGTGATGTCAACAAGAGATTCCGCGAGTGTCGCCAAATCCTGGCGTGGCATGGAGCGTACCATGCCTTTAATTTCTTGCGTGAACCTTTTGTCGATAAAGCGGTCCATTTTTTCTCCGTGGCCTTCGCTCATCCTGTCGAAGACGCTGCCGGCAGCGCCAATTATTGCTTTGACCTTGTCCGGATCATTGAGGACTGTTGAGAGTACGAGGTTCGAAGACTCCTCGATTACCTCTCTAATCAGTTGCTGAACGTATGCCTTGAATTGCGGGTCGACGCCGTTGACGAAGCTCTGCATCATGTCGTCTTGAGCGAAGCCCAGGATGTCTGCTTCTGGGCCGGTGCGTCCTATGTCCACATAGTTTCGTTCCATCAACTTCAGCTTGCCAGTGATAATCCCATCAATTTCAACATGGCTCAAAGAGGGGCAAAGGTCGTCGTCTCCGAAGCCTGCGAACACGAAACCTGTGAACATGCCCGACAGTTCCGACTTAGATAGAACATATCCGACAAATTCGCGGATTCTCGTCAAGCTGGTCTGATTCAGTTGGACCAACCCGATCTTTTGTTCCGCGATATTGTCCACCACGGACTCAAGCCTCGCCGGAAGCTTCTTTGTCGTGAAGCCTGGTGCGAAGTCGACGGCCTGAAGCCTCTTTATTTCCTGACTTGCCGCCTTCTGAAGGAGGCCATTTAGCTTGCTTTTTAGAAATTTATCGCCTTGAGCAATGTAGCTGCTCAAGTGTGCGTCGAACAGCATATTTAGCCGGCCTATGGCGTCTTGGATGACCACAATCTCATTGCGGCTACGATCTCTGTCGGAGCACGGGATTTCATTCACCAGATAATGAAAAAAATCGTCCTTCCAGTCGCGCACTGTCTTAAAGGATTTTCCTCGGCGCTTCCGACGATATTCCTTTATGACGACCTCAAGCGGAAGGCCCATGAAGTCAAGCCTGTTGAAAATCATGATGCCGACAGGGCATGTTTCACTGAGTTCGAATATTTTGCTGATTGTGTTGTAGATTTTTGCGTTCGACCCACCGCCGATCGTCACAGCGCTGTCTGCCGCCAAGGCGATTGCAGTCTTATTAAGGATGGCGATCTCGGCTGTCATATTCTCTCCCCCGTTGAACACAGAACAACACGATTCTCGTTCCACGGGAAGGACGATGAACTACAATTCCTCTATCGATAAGGGTGATTATCGTTACTGATCGCGGCGCCAGGCACCGTTGATGTTCTCAACAGAATCCAAGTAGGCTTCATCCGCCTTTTCTCGATCAGTAAGCGCGCTCATTGCTCGACCGTCTCGGGCAAATTGCCTATGTCCAGATTTGTTGTCGTTCGTAGGAGAACGATAGGCGTCGTTCAGGCGTTGGACCGAGTGATCATAGGCGGCTTGGGCTTGCATCTGCGCTGTCGAGAGTTCCTCGTTCCCGACGGTCGCCCCATCAAGGATTGCAAAGTAATGCTCAGCGGGCATTCCCGACGTTACGACCCCACGAACATTGTCGTATATTGGCAGTGCGGCTGCCTTTGACAGCGGCATACCTCGCACACTGTCTTTCATTGCCTGTCTTTCGGAATCGGTCATCATTTGGATGTTTTTTCCTTCGGTTGAGATGCTGGCGTTGTCTTTGAAGATCAGCGGAAATGACGCGGCTTTGCCGTCCTGAAGAACGCCATCAACGAACGACCCGCATTTGCAAAGTTGGCCTAGCGGGGCCTTATGATCGCAGTGCATGTGATTCTCCTTTTGTTGATGCGGCGAGCGGTACTGATGACGGCAGTCCGCTCGCCGCATTCGCCCGACGGTTACCAGTCACCAGGCATTCAAAGTGTTGGCCACAAATATCCTTGCTGGCCTTCGCCAGATCGGAACGCGGGAAGTTTGAGGCCTTTGATCAAGTCGGGAAACCACGGGGAAAAATTCGTCCCGCGACGAGCGATGTGCTCGGCAGTGAGTTCTGTCGTCGGCAGTTTGGCATTGTTCTCGACAAGTCGCTTCACTAGGTCGGCGATCGCCTCGGCATGCTGGCGGTACGCCTCAAGGTCTTTCGCGAGTTGATCACGTTCGGCCAGGGCAGCTTTCAGGCGCTCCGCGTTCGCGTCTCTGGCCTCTTGGGCGACTTTGTCACGATGTAGCTGCGAAAGCCGTTCCCGCGCTCGGGCCATACGCTCCCGTCTGAAATTGGCGTCTTCCATCTCCTTGCGGGCTTTCGCAACACCATCTGGCCGCGTGGCGGGGTCGAGTGCGATTTCGCTCGCTTTTTCGCTGTTCACTTTTGCTACAGCGTCAGCCTTCGAAACGTCGTCCAGCAAGACGCTGATTTCTGCGGAAGAAAATTTCGATGCAAAGGCATCAGCGATGCGTGTTTCGATGTCTGGCTTCATGCAATTGCCTCTCCCTGTCTGACATTGTCGTTGAGATCAGGAAGGTCACCGGGTTCGAAAATACCAGAGAACCGGCTGCCAGAAGCACACAGCTTTTCAGCAGCAGCAGTCAGCACGAATTCATTGACGGAGACGCCGGCGCGGCTGGCAGCGGCGAACAGGGCCGTTCTGAAGCCCGAAGTGACCCGGCCGCCATTCAACATGAAGTTGACGATCGGGTCTTTCTGCTTTCGCTGTTTGGCGACGATGGACATAACCGTAACCTCCTGATCTCGTGTTCGAGATGCATTAGGCCACGGTTTTCACCTATTTGGCATTGGAGGGGTGCGGCAACCTTTTACGCTTTGCCAGCAGCCGTCGGTGGGAAGACGAGAAAAGGACTTGCCTTAGGATTTTCTCTGTCCTTAGCGTCGAGCCAGAGGCGCCAGTTTAGCGTGGCGTACGCGTCGTAGGGATGCGATGCAGGTTCGTTGGTCGTCAGATTCAACCATGTTCCGTGAAACCCGTCACGCAGATTTGGTCCCAGTCGCATTAGCGGTCCGTTTTCCGACAAATGAATTGATCCGGAGGCCTCGGCTATATCCTGCGAATAAGAATAATGCCTCAGCGGATCGATTTCGATCAGCCAGCCGACGCCGTACGATATACACTTCGCGTCCTTTCGCACTCTCGTGCCGTGGGGCGAATCCGTCTCTGTTGTTTTCAAGACCGCCAGGAAGGCATAGTCGTAAGCATCCTCACCAAACTTAATCGCCAGATCGCCGCCATGCTCTTCCGCAAACATCACGAGTTCGCCATTAACGGCTTCTCCGATGTTCTTGACTGAAAACGGTGTGAGAACTGCCATTTCAACCCCCTGTTTTAACTTTGACCAATGCAGCATACACAGTTGTATTTCATTTCAAAGGGGCAGGCCGAGATGATCGAATATTCGCTTCACGCGTGGATGTTGACGATTGCCGTCGCGCAGAAGCTCAAGGGCCGCGAAATCGCCATGCTTGACCATCTCAAGGGCTGGCGCTGATATTTGCAGCGGCGACCCTGGGCACGCCTTCACACCAATTCCGAAGTCTCTGCACCAGTCCCTGATCGTGCGCTCGCTCCGGCCGGTCACATGGACGGCCATCTTCAGGTTGATGATCTCGTCGTGGCGCATGAGAATTGGAGCGAGGCCTAAACCCTCGCAACCGTTGAGATCGGTCTGTGTGAAAAGCTCTTCGCTCAAAAGGCATCCCCGATGATGTTCTCTTGCGCCCATGCCACATATCGATCGAGGACAGGGCCGGCATCCTCACCAGTGCATTTCCGATATGCTTCCTGTGTCGGCTTGTCGGTCACCGCCCATCCGAGAATGTCGATCGTGCTATAATCCACCGCCGGCGGTTCATCAGCGATAATTGGCATTCTCGTTACCTGTGTCGTGCTCATGCTGCACCTCTCGGATCTGTTGGCGTGGTCACCACCTGATCAATGACAGGCCCGAACTCAGGTCCAAGCTCGTGCGCCTGACGAATGGCTTCCTCGTAGCTGCCGCCTGCCCACATGACCAGGCGAGAGTCAGGCTCGATGGCTTCGACGAAGAACTGATGCGGCCCATCATGCTGCAACGAGCGTGTTCCGTTCTGGTCGATCGTGAAAGACTTCACCCATCGGCCATATGATATCTCGACGCGACGAGGCGACGGGAAGTTTACAACGTTGCTCATGCCACCTTCCTCCTGGACTGCAGCGAGACAAGTTCACCGTCTTTCCGCGGAAACGGGTGAGGCTGAGCGCATATGCGTTTGATGACCGCCGGCATAATGTCGATGATCTTCGCGCTCGGTCGGCTGTCAGCCCACTGGAACAGATCAAGCTGGTTCACGCTGCGCTCCTTGCTTCTTCCAAAATACCTTCGAGATCGTAAGGACTGAGATTGCCACCCATCAGCAGGCGCACGCATTCATCTAGCCGATTATGGGGGACGCCTTCATTAAGGAGAAACGTTTTCGCTTCCGCTACTGATGATGGCACCGGGTAGGGCGTCGTCATCCTAAAGCGATCAGGCTGAGAGATTTTTTCGTTTCCTAAGCCAATTGATCCTGTTCCTGGTCCTAGGTCCTGTTCCTGGTCCTTCTCCTGTTCCTTGCTTCGGAGGGGCTTCGAAGGGGCTTCCTCGACGTCACCGGCCGCAAGTTCAAAATCCACCAGATTTCGTTCTCCGTGAAGGTGGAAAGCAACGCGGTACTTTGCGTAAAAGCCCAGCGTTATTGGGCAGATAGGCAGCATTGCAAGCTGATCCGCTATACCCTTCACGCGCTTGTCCTTCTCCGAGAGTTGGGGTGCTATCTGGTCAGATGCCATGTCATGCACCCAGACAATCTCGCGCTTGAAGTCGTAGGAGCAGATATCCGCTTCAACAAGTGCAAGAAGCCCCTTCGAAGCCCCTTCCTGAGAGCAACCGACCTCGTGAGCGATGTAGGCGACTGGCACATAGTAAAGGCCAAGCATGTTGGCATGGCCGCTGGTGGTGAGGTGATAGTGAACGGCGATTGCTTCGAGGTCGCCGCGCACGGCCTTCAGATCGGATTGCCATATCCTGGGCGGAATTGATGCGAACTTTCTCATCCGTGCGCCCTCCGCCAAACCTTGTATTTGTTCGATAGGGCGGCCGCCTCGCAGGCCTCCAATGCGGAGAGCCCGAAGCGCTCGCGCAGGTTAGGAACGATAGGCGTAGGTGCTGGCTTCTGCTCTGCCAGCCATTGAGCCGCCTGGATGACTGTTTCGCTGTGTTGGTGATCGACGCCTGTCATGCTGCCTCCATAAAGAACGCGATCAGCTTGCTTCGCTCAGCAACCCACCGACCGCCGACCTTTTTCGCTGGCAGTTCACCTTTCTCAAGGAGCGCGAAAGTAATTCGAGGCGTCCTTCCGATCACCTTCGAAATTTCCTCTCCACCCCAGATGAGGTCGATCTCAGTTTTTTCACCGTTCATCATCTGGTCCCTTTTGTAACCACTGTTAACCACGGTGGTTACATAACGCCTAACGTGACTTGCTGTCAAGGGTTCGGTGGTGCTATGTGGTTACAAATGGTGAAATGTGGGGATGCTATGAGCAGGGAAGATCCGCAGCTAAAATTGCGCGTCACTGAAGAGATGAAGGCGTGGCTGACTGAAACGGCGAAAGCGAATGGACGCTCGGTAAACGCAGAAATAGTTGCGCGCTTGGAGGCCGCACAATCAGGCGGAACAGGGGACGCTGGTGAGTGGCAGAGGAGGTTCGAAGAGGAGCACCATGCCTTTCTCCGTATGGATGACATGTTCACCAAGCAAATGGAGATGGTTGACCACTTCCGTAGGCTTCTATCGAGAGCAAACCGAGAAGTGTTTCAGCAAGCTGGCGCGATCGAGACGCTGGCGACCATCATTCTTGAACTTGATGATGCTCCGTCGTCAGAAATCAAAGAAAGCGTCGAACGCATTCTTGCTTCGGCGAAGCAGGTCAAGGCCGAATTCGGAAAAACCTTTCATACGGATGATTCAAACTGAGGTCTTGCCATGTCAGTACGGAAGCGTGAATGGGTAACGCCGAAAGGCGAGGCGAAAAGTGCTTGGGTGGTCGATTATTTCGACACGGCAGGTAAACGCCGGCTGAAAACATTCAAGCTTAAGAAGGAAGCGGATCGGTTTGCCGCTACGGCTTCTGTAGAGGTCAGGGAAGGCGTCCACGTCGCTGACAGCGCCAGTGTGACAGTCGAGAAGGCCGGCTCCCTGTGGATCGCCTCGGGCGAAAGTGCGGGGCTTGAGCGGTCATCTATGGATCAGCGCAAAAGCCACCTGAAACACCACATCAATCCTCTGATCGGGCAGACGCTGCTATCGCGGCTTACTGTGCCGGCCGTCAGGGACTTTGAGGACACGATGCGCCAGAATGGCCGATCGCCAGCTATGGTGAAAAAGGTTCTCACCTCACTCGGCTCTATTCTGTCTGATGCCAATGAGCGAGGGCTGACAACGCGCAATCCAGTGCGGGACATCCGGTCCAGCCGCAAGGGTCGAGATCGGCGCCAGGAGAAGCGCCAAAAGGGTAAGCTTGTTGTCGGGGTGGATATACCCACCAGAAACGAGATAAAGGCGCTGGTGGCGGCTCTGGATGGCAATTGGAGGCCATTGCTTGTCACGGCCATCTTCACCGGCATGCGGTCGTCGGAAATCCGGGGCCTTCGCTGGCGTGACGTGAATTTCAAGAAGGCCGAGATCCACGTCAATCAGCGCGCCGACCAGTTCAAGGAAATCGGCCCGACGAAATCAGAGGCCGGCGTCAGAACGATCCCGGTTCCTCCTGTCGTCATCGCAGCGCTGAAAGAACACAAGCTCCGGCAGCCGCCTGGTTTCGATCTCGTCTTTGCCAATCCAGACGGAGAACCGCGGTCACACGCGAACATCGTCAACAAGGGCCTCAAGCCGGCGATGATTCGAGCTGGCGTGACCGTGGGCGAGGGAGATGACGTCGAGGCGAAATACACCGGCCTTCACGCGCTGCGCCACTTCTACGCCTCATGGCTCATCAACCGCAAGGAGGACGGCGGCTTAGGTCTGCCGGTCAAAATGGTTCAGGAGCGCATGGGCCATTCCTCGATCGTCATGACCATGGACACCTACGGACACCTGTTCCCGCGGCTGGATGATGGGACAGAACTAGCACAAGCCGCGAACATTCTGCTCGATTGACTGCAACATGACTGCGACAAATGGCGAAAACGCGTTGTGAAATCAATGGCGGGTGAAAGCCTGCAAATCCTTGTACCCCGGTTCAATTCCGGGCGAGGCCTCCAAAATTCTCCCACGGTACGATGATTCTTCCTGTTCCGCGTCACGATTGGCGACGTCTCGCCGTTTGTTCCGTGAAGAAAGCCACTGCCATTCTGCTTTTTACCCCACATCCGTCTTACCGCGCTTGAAAGCGCGCTCTTGGCCAATTATGAGATTACTCAAAGGCGAGGGGAGGCCCACGCCGTTTTGAGCTTTTGGAGCCGGGACTTCCCGACCGGCATCCGTGAAATTGAGGCGATAACGACATGATGGATTTCGAAACCGCGCGCGCCAATATGGTCGACAGCCAGCTGCGTACGACCGACGTGACTTCGCATTCGGTGCTGAAGGCGTTTTTGAGTGTGCCGCGCGAGGCATTCGTGCCGACGGGTGCACGGCAGATTGCCTATGTGGATGAGGATTTGCAGATCTGTCCCGCCCGGGATGGCCGCCCGGCCCGTTATGTCATGAAGGCCTCGCCGCTCGCGAAGCTGCTGCAGCTCGCGGCCGTTTCGAGGGAGGACGTGGTCTTGGAAGTCGGCGGTGGTTCCGGTTATGCGGCCGCCATCCTGTCCCAGCTTGCCGGCTCCGTCGTTTCGCTCGAATGCGATGAAGCGCTCGCCGCACAGGCGACCGAAACGCTCGCTTCGCTTGGCTATGACAACGTCGCTGTCGTCACCGGCGATCTCGAAAAGGGTTATGCGAGCGAAGCGCCTTACGATCTGATTTTCGTGAACGGCGCTGTCGAGGAAGTGCCGGCGGCACTTACCGAACAGTTGCGTGACGGCGGGCGTCTCGTCGTCGTTGTCGGATACGGCAATGCCGCAAAGGCCACCGTCTATCGCCGCGATGGCGCCAGCACGTCGGCCGCGACCTTCTTCAATGCTTCGGTCAAGCCGCTGCCGGGTTTCGCCAAGGCAGCCGAATTCGTTTTCTGATCACCGTACCATCATTCTGTTCTTGACGCCGGGGTGGAATTTCCACCCCGGCGTTTTTGTGAAGATTGGAAATTCATCCAGTGTGCGTCTTCGAGAACATCGCGCCCACAAAGCTGTGTATCATCACGAAACTTGTCGAATCAGTGATTTAGTTCGTGGCTATGCTACCCTAAACTAAGGTGATTCGGGGTGTGCGTATTTCTGCCCCGCATGACCCCTGCAGCGGGTTGCGAAGATGCGGAGCGTCTTTCTCAGGCCTGTTGCAGAGTGTCGGCGCGGCGGTTGTTTTCGGCTGCCGCTGCCGTGATGTGCAGATTGAACAGGTGCGAAGTGCCCCTGGCATCCGAAGGGATGCGAGGCCGGGTGCTAGAGAGTGGAAACCGGGGATTGATATGGCTCAGCCAAGCGTAGCGCGTGAACCGTCCATGGAAGAGATTCTGGCGTCGATACGCCGGATCATCGAAAGCAACGAGCCAGGGCCCGCCGGCGCATTTTCCGGCCAGTTACCGCCGGTTTATGACGATGAGGACGAGGCGGCAGGCGACGCAACTTACATGACGGAGCCAGCCAGCCCGCCGGCCCGCGTCCCTCCGCCGGCAAACCAGGCCTTTGGCGCGCGGCCTGCACAGGATTTTTCACCGGCTTATGAAAAGTCTCTGGCCGAGCCCCAGGAAATCCCCGTCGAAAAGACGATGTCGCTCGCCGATGTTGCCGCGCGCGTTCGCGCTGCCGCAGACCGCAACGCCGCCATGGGGCCGCAGGCCTTCGCCTCGCAGGGCCAGCGCGCGGCGATGCAGGCTTCTCCAGCTTCCTCTTCTCCCGCCGTGCCGCAGACCGAACGGCCCGCGGCACAGCGTCCGACGGATGTACGGCCGCTGATGGTGGCGGCTGCGGCAACTGCTGCTGAACAGCAGGCGCCCGCCGCTTCCGAGGACCGGGCCGCTGCCGCTGCCATTGAAAGTGCGCCTGTACCGGAAAACCATTTTGATCATATGGCGCTGCGCGGTGCGATTGAAACCGCCGTCGCCGAGGAAGTTTTCGACATCGACGTGCAGGAACCCATTGCCGAGGCGCCGTCACTCGATCTGGTTGCGCCGCAGCCGGAAGACAAAGCACAGGCCGGCTCTGACCTGTCGCTCAACCTCATCTCGGCCGCCGCGGGCGCGCAGATCGCGCGTTCCTTCAGTGAGCTGGCCGAGGTTTTCGACGGCGTCGAACGTCGTTCGATCGAGGACATGGCGGCCGAGATGCTGCGTCCGATGCTGCAGGAATGGCTGGAAGACAATCTGCCAACCCTGGTTGAACGTCTCGTGCGCGAAGAAATCGAGCGCGTGGCGCGCGGCTCGCGCCGCTGATTTTACGCTGGCCGCAGGGCCGGGTGCCTCCCGCCCGCGTCGGGAGGCGTGGCATTGGCGTTAAACAGGGGCCGCCCGGCACAGGGGCGGCTTTTTTATTGAAGATGAAAGCGTTATCGGGGCATAGTCGGCCATCGGGTCGCTCACGGAGCGTCCTGAGGGTCGGTTTCTGTTGACTCTCGACTGTCCATCCTTATTTAAAAAATCCACACAAGAACTCTAAAATTCAGGTCAGGAAATGCTCGAAAAGACCTACGATTCCGCCACCGTCGAACCGAAGATCGCCAAAGCCTGGGACGAGGCTAACGCTTTTCGTGCCGGCGCCAACGCCAAGCCGGGCGCGGAAACCTTCACCATCGTCATCCCGCCGCCGAATGTGACGGGATCCCTGCACATGGGCCATGCGCTCAACAACACGCTGCAGGATATTCTGGTCCGCTTCGAGCGCATGCGCGGCAAGGATGTGCTGTGGCAGCCGGGCATGGACCATGCCGGCATCGCCACGCAGATGGTCGTCGAGCGCAAGCTGATGGAGCAGCAGCTTCCAGGCCGTCGCGACATGGGCCGCGAGGCCTTCGTGGAGAAGGTGTGGGAATGGAAGGCCGAATCCGGCGGCCTGATCTTCAACCAGCTGAAACGTCTCGGCGCGTCCTGCGACTGGTCGCGCGAACGCTTCACCATGGATGAAGGTCTCTCCGAGGCTGTTCTCGAAGTTTTCGTCACGCTCTACAAGCAGGGCCTGATCTACAAGGACAAGCGCCTCGTCAACTGGGATCCCAAGCTGCTGACTGCGATTTCCGACATGGAAGTCGAGCAGATCGAGGTCAAGGGTAATCTCTGGCACCTGCGCTATCCGCTCGAAAAGGGCGTTACCTATCAGTACCCGACCGCATTCGACGAGGAGGGCAAGCCCACCGAGTTCGAGACCCGCGACTATATCGTTGTCGCCACGACGCGTCCGGAAACCATGCTTGGTGATACCGGTATTGCCGTGAACCCGGAAGACGAGCGGTATAAGGGCATCGTCGGCAAACACGTCATCCTGCCCATTGTCGGTCGCAGGATTCCCATCGTCGCCGATGATTACGCCGACCCGACCGCCGGTACGGGTGCGGTCAAGATCACGCCCGCGCATGATTTCAACGACTTCGAAGTCGGCAAGCGCTGTGGTCTGCGCGCCATCAATGTCATGAATATCGACGGTACCATCTCCATCAAGGAGAACGAGGATTTCCTCGAAGGCCTCGACCATCCGGCGGCGCTGCATGGCGCATGGGACCGTCTGGAAGGTCAGGACCGTTTTGCCGCCCGCAAGATCATCGTCGAAATTTTTGAGGAAGCCGGCCTGCTCGAGAGGATCGAGCCGCACAAGCATGTGGTGCCGCATGGCGACCGCGGCGGCGTGCCGATCGAGCCGCGCCTGACGGACCAGTGGTGGGTCGACAACAAGACGCTGGCGCAGCCGGCGATTGCCTCGGTTCGCGAAGGCCGCACCAATTTCGTGCCGAAGAACTGGGAAAACACCTATTTCCAATGGATGGAGAACATCCAGCCCTGGTGCATCTCGCGGCAATTGTGGTGGGGACACCAGATTCCGGCATGGTACGGCCCGGACGGGCAGGTGTTCGTCGAGAAGACCGAGGAAGAGGCGCTGCAGGCGGCCATCCAGCATTACATCGCCCATGAAGGCCCGTGGAAGGCCTGGGTCGAGGAAAAGCTTGAGAACTTTGCTCCGGGCGAAATCCTGACGCGCGACGAAGATGTGCTCGACACCTGGTTCTCTTCCGCGCTCTGGCCGTTTTCGACGCTCGGATGGCCGGAACAGACGCCGGAACTGGCGCGCTATTATCCGACAAACGTGCTTGTCACCGGCTTCGACATCATCCCCTTCTGGGTGGTGCGGATGATGCAGATGGGCCTGCATTTCATGAAGGACGACGCCGGTAACCCGGTTGAGCCGTTCAGCACGGTCTATATTCATGCGCTGGTTCGCGACAAGAACGGCCAGAAGATGTCGAAATCCAAGGGCAACGTCATCGACCCGCTGGAACTGATCGATGAATATGGTGCCGATGCGCTGCGTTTCACGCTTGCCATCATGGCGGCGCAGGGTCGCGACGTGAAACTCGATCCGGCACGTATTGCGGGTTACCGCAATTTCGGCACGAAGCTCTGGAATGCGACGCGCTTTGCCGAGATGAATGGCGTGAAGCGTGACCCGCATTTCCTGCCGGAAACCGCCTCGCTGACGATCAACCGCTGGATCCTGACCGAGCTTGCCAACACGGCCCGCGATGTGACGGCGGCACTTGAGAACTTCCGCTTCAACGATGCGTCAGGCATTCTCTACCGTTTCGTCTGGAACCAGTTCTGCGACTGGTATCTGGAACTGCTGAAGCCGGTCTTCGGCGGCGACGATGAAAAGGCCAAGTCGGAATCGCAGGCCTGCGCGGCTTATGTTCTGGATGAGATCTACAAGCTGCTGCATCCTTTCATGCCGTTCATGACGGAAGAGCTTTGGGCGCATACGGCCGGTGAGGGCAAGGAGCGCGACGATCTGCTTTGCCTTACCGACTGGCCGGAGCCGGAGTTCCGCGACGACGCCGCGGCTGCGGAAATCAACTGGCTGATCGATCTCGTGTCCGGCATTCGTTCGACGCGCGCCGAGATGAACGTGCCGCCGGGTGCCACTGCCTCGCTGGTGGTCGTTGGCGCCAATACCTCCACGGAAGCACGGCTCGATCGCCACGCCGCCGCTATCCGCCGTCTGGCGCGGGCCGATGAAATCCGTGCCGCCGATGTCGCGCCGAAGGGATCGGCCCAGATCATCGTCGGTGAGGCGACCATCTGCCTGCCGCTTGGCAATCTGGTCGATCTTGCGGCCGAAAAGGCTCGTCTCGAGAAGGCGATCGGCAAGGTGGACGCGGAAATGGAACGCATCGACAAGAAGTTGTCGAACGAGAAATTCGTGGCCAATGCCGATCCGGAAGTCGTTGCCGCCGAACGCGAGCGCAAGGCTGAGCTTGAAATTCAGCTCACAAGCCTGAGAACGGCGCTCACGCGGGTAAGCGAAGCGGGGTAACATGCCGCTTGCGGCTTTGCATGAACAAAAACGCCCCGCTAAAAACGGGGCGTTTTTGCTATGGAGCGACAGGTCGCCGTCTATCGATTGCTGCGTTGCAACGACGAATCATGTTGCTCGCTGGAGGGCGATCATTTCTCGCCATCTCGCGCTCGAAAATCTCCCGATCAGTCAAAAAAGCCAACAAAAACGGCGTGATAAGCGGCTTTCTTCGGGAAACGCGCGTGTGTGGTTATTTGGCGACAATTCCCGTCACGCGTGGGAAATTGTTTCATTTTGTGTCGTGTCGCTTCCGTTTAATTAGAAAAATAACCTAAAATGATTATGCAAGGGGATGGACATGAAATTCTTACGTAAAAAATGGAGAAGTGTCGCAGAACTGTGCCAGTGTGCGGCAGATTGTCATTTTCCGCGAAGCGCTTCACTCTTTTGATGATCACATTGCCTTGATTGGGGAGAGAGATGGCAAAAACTGCAATTTTTCGCGGCGCGGTATGTTTCGCAGTCAGCATCGCGGCGGTAACGCCTTCACTGGCCGGCGGTCTCGAGCGCGGCGGTTATAATATCGATCTGTTGTTCGATCCGTCCGATTACGTTCTCGACAGCTCCGCGACCTTCGTCGCACCGCAGCGCAAGGTAGAGAATGCGCGGGACAATCCGCTGAAAAGTGGTCCCTTGCCTGCATCCTGGTCCAAGACGGCAGATGATTCCGAAAACTTCTGGTCGACCCGCATCGGGGCCAAGGCATCGATCGGCGATTTCGGCGACTGCATGTTCGACTATTCACAGCCCTGGGGCGCGCATCTCAATCCCGGTATCTGGCAGGGATCGAGCTACAATATCGAAACCAAGGTCAAGTCGCACAATTACGCGACCACCTGCCGGGTGAAGTTCGATCTTGGCAAGGGTGACTTCTCGATTATCGGCGGCGGCTTCTATCAGGAATTGAGCGGCTATAAGTATCGTCAGGTTCTCGGGCCGGCCGTTCTGGGCCTCAATCCGGCCTGGTCCAGCTTCAGCGGCGTCGGCAAACTTGAGATGGAAGGTGACGGCTGGGGCTGGCGCGCCGGCATGGCCTACGAGATTCCCGAGATCGCGTTCCGCGCCAGCCTTGTTTATAACAGCGCTGTCGATCACGATTTGACCGGCTTCGCCGATGTTAGAGGGATCCCACAGACACCGCCATCCATATCTCCGACGCTTGCAAAATATGGCGGCAAGCTCGTGCCGATCTATGGCTCTGTTTCCATGCCAGACAGCATCGAACTAAAAGTTCAATCCGGCATAGCGCCCGACTGGCTTGCTTTCGGTTCCGTGAAGTGGACAGACTGGAGCCAGATTCAGGTCATTCCTTTCTGCGCGGTCGGCACATCTCCCTGCGTCCCAAGTGGCGCAGACACCCTGAAC
Source organism: Agrobacterium sp. InxBP2 (assembly GCF_026191755.1). Lineage (NCBI taxonomy): Bacteria > Pseudomonadati > Pseudomonadota > Alphaproteobacteria > Hyphomicrobiales > Rhizobiaceae > Agrobacterium > Agrobacterium sp. InxBP2. Next base: position 725,388 of record NZ_JAINDY010000033.1, on the reverse strand, counting down.
ACGCTTGACCTGTTCTATCGCGACGGCTGGACGATCTCCGGCGGCGTTGGTCACAAGTTCAACGAACAGTGGAGCGGAGCCGTCAGCCTGACCTGGGATCGCGGTACGTCAACGGTCATCGGCACCCAGACAGATACGTGGACGCTCGGCACGCAGATTGTCTATTCGCCCAACAAGAACATCGAGTTCAAGATTGCCGGCGCTCTCGGCCTCCTGACCTCGGGCAGCTCCTCCATCAATGGCGGACCCTGCGGCGCTGGTTTCACCTGCGGCAACGAGGCAGGCTACGATTTCGGCAACGACCTCGTGGCAGCCATCTCGACGGGTGTGAAGGTCAAGTTCTGATCTGATCCTTTCGCTGATGCTAAAATAAAGGTCCGGTTTACCAACCGGGCCTTTTTTCATGTCCGACTATGATTCCTTCTCGATAAAATTTTCTGGCCCGAAAGTTTTGTGACGATTTGGCAACACTTTTCTGCAAGCGTGGGGTCGCGTTGGAATGTGAGCATATCTGTCCATTTCCCGCCACAAACAGGGTGCTTGGCTTATGTTTAGGGCAGCGGGATCGGAAGAACATGCAGGCGTTTGATGTGGGCCCGCGGGGTTGCAGAAAGTGAAAACAGGTTTGGATTCAGGGTTTAAGCAAGTAATACGGGAATTTCATCCGGATTTCTTGTTTGGCGCTGACCGGTGGATGGCGGAACGCCGTTATATTGCCGGAAATTATGCCTATATCTGTCTAACTGGAAAATTTGGGCAATTGCCGCAGGAGACCACCGGTGGTGCGCTGGAAAGTGCTGCCGGAAAGACGCAGTGTGTTCGAAAAATCGCGACCCGGCGGGGTTCGGCTTTGCAGTATTCCGCAAGTATTGGCTATATGCCGGGAAGAGTGAGAGAAGTTCGCTGAAATGCTGAAATGTGAAGCCAACGTTTTAAAGCCGCTCCTCATGGGCATGTTGCTTGCGTCGCTCGCAATGCCTGCCGCGGCTTTTGACATCAATGCGGGCGTGACCAAGGAATCCGGCCCCTTCGACCTGTTCAAGTTCGGCTTCAAGGCCTACAAGAACGGCAACAAGGGTGAAGCTGTCGAGGCCTATCGCTACGCGGCCGAAAAGGGCCATACAGGCTCGCGCTGGGCGCTTGCCAACATGTATGCCTATGGCGATGGCGTCGCCAAGAACGACTTCGAAGCTTTCAAGATCTACAGCGAAATCGCCAATCAGGGTGTCGAACCGGGATCGGAGGATACCGGCTTTTTCGTCAATGCGCTGCTGTCTCTCGCTGATTATTACCGCCACGGCATTCCCGGAAGCCCCGTCAAAATGGACCTTTCACAGGCCCGGCAGCTTTATTTCCAGGTTGCTTCCACCTTCGGTGTGGCTGAGGCCCAGTTCCGTCTGGCAGAGATGATTCTTGCCGGCGAGGGTGGCCGCGCGGATGTGCAGCAGGCAAAGAAATGGCTCAACCAGGCCCGCAAACACGGCCATGCCGGCGCCATGTCGATTTTCGGCAACCTGATCTTCCAGGAGGGCCAGACGACGCAGGGCCTCGCCTTCATGACGGCGGCGCTGGATAAATGCACGGCGGCGGACTGTACCTGGATTCAGAACCTGCAGGAGCAGGCCTTTTCGCTGGCGGGTGAGAACGATCGCCGTGCGGCAATCGCAATGGCGCAGACCATGCGGATTGACGATCCGGATTGAAAATTGCCGCGCCAGAGCTCGGTAAAGATGGCCTGTCAGCCAGCGGGGCTGAAATCGAAGTAACCGCAGACCGGCACGTGGTCGGATGGTTTTTCCCACGCACGCACATGTTTTTCGATGCTGACCGATTCCAGCCTGTCGGCCGCTTCGGCTGACAGCATCAGATGGTCGATGCGGATGCCGTTATTTTTCGGCCATGCGCCGGCCTGATAATCCCAGAAGGAATATAGTCCTGCTTCATCCGTCGTCGCACGTGCGGCATCGGTAAAGCCAAGGTTCTCCAGCTTGCGGAAGGCTGCGCGGGTCTTCGGCAGAAACAGCGCGTCACCTTCCCACACGCGGGGGTCGTGACAATCGAACGGTTCCGGAATGACGTTGTAGTCCCCCGCGAGGATCAGCGGCTCCTCGAACGCGAGGCGATCTTCGGCAAAGCGCCGCAGCCGCTCCATCCAGGCGAGCTTGTAGGGATATTTGACCGGATCGTCAGGCGGATTGCCATTCGGCAGGTAAAGCGAGCAGACGCGGATGGCGCCACCGTCGACGGAAAACACGCCTTCGATGAAACGCGCCTGCTCATCGGCATCATCACCCGGCAGGCCACGATTGACCTCATCGGGCTTCACCTTAGAGAGCAGGGCGACGCCGTTGAAGCCTTTCTGGCCGTGGGTCTCGATGTGATAACCAAGCGCCTCAATCTCCAGCCGCGGAAACCCCTCATCGACCGACTTGATCTCCTGAAGGCAGACGATATCAGGCGAAGAATCCTTCAGCCACTGGCAGAGGTTTTCGATGCGCGCCTTGACGCCGTTGATGTTCCAGGTGGCAATCTTCATCGGAGTTTCCCTTTTGTGAGGGTACTTTTACCCGATGCAAAAGCGATTGCCACCGTTTTTGGAAGGTGGTGGCGAGGATGTGGTGGATAGAGGCGAGGTTGGTAGAGTGAACTAGGCCGCGAAGTCAGCGTCATGTCTCTACCCCCTCATTCCTGTGCTTGTTACAGGAATCCAGCCGACGCGCGTCTGCGCGGCGGGGAGACAGGGATGAGGCAGGAGAGGGACGCGGATCACCTCAAAGCTGAGAGCATTGAGGCAGAGCCGCAGACCGTTTCACTCAGATCGAGAAGCTGGTGCCGCAGCCGCAGCTTGCCACGGCATTGGGGTTCTTGATCTGGAAGGACTGGCCGAGCAGATTATCGACGAAGTCGATTTCAGAGCCCGCCATATAGACGACCGAAAGGCTGTCGATCAGCACCTTGGCATCACCGCGCGCAATCACGATGTCGTCATCGGCGGGGTCTTCGGCCAGATCGAACTTGTAGGAGAAGCCAGAGCAGCCGCCGCCTTCGACGGAGACGCGCAGCGCCTGTTTGCCGGCGTCGGCGGCGACGATCTGGGCGATTCGCTTTGCCGCTGCTTCCGAAAGGGTAATGTCGCTGTTTTCCATGTCGTTCCTCCTGCCGGGGTCAAGAACCGGAGAGCAATAATCTCGTTATCACTATTATAAACCGGTCAAATTAACGGTCTATAGCCTGTGTGAGGGCGTCTGCGCGGCGATGATGCTTTGCGCTGACCTCTGCGATAGGTATGAAGGGTGAATGAAAAGGTCAATGGCCGAGACCAAAAGGAAGTCACAGTCAAGGTCATGGCCGACAAGACAACAGGTGGATGCATGATCATAGACCAGCGCGCATTGGGTTTCGGAAGTGGGGAGAGGGCGGTTTTCGCCTCGGATCCATGGACGACGCGCGGGCGTTTGTTTCCGGAAGAAGGAAGCCTGACGCGTTCCGAATTCCAGCGTGACCGGGACCGCATCGTCCACACGACAGCCTTTCGTCGCCTGAAGCACAAGACGCAGGTCTTCATCAGCCCTGACGGCGATCATTACCGCACGCGGCTTACCCACACCATTGAGGTCGCGCAGATCGCCCGGGCGCTCGCCCGCGCGCTGAGGCTGGACGAGGATCTGGCCGAGGGCGTGGCGCTGGTGCATGATTTCGGCCACACGCCTTTCGGCCATACCGGCGAAGACGCGCTCGATGCGGTGCTGCTGCCCTATGGCGGGTTTGACCACAATGCACAGTCGCTGCGTATCGTCACCAAGCTGGAGCGCCGCTACGCCGAATATGACGGCATCAACCTGACCTGGGAAACGCTGGAAGGTCTCGTCAAGCATAATGGCCCCCTGGTGAACGCGAAGGGTGAGGGGATCAAGGGGCCGGTTCCGCTGCCCATCCTCGAATATTGCGAGTTGCAGGATCTCGAGATCGGCAGCTATGCCAGCCTTGAGGCGCAGGTGGCGGCGATTGCCGATGACATCGCTTACAATACCCACGATATCGATGACGGTCTGCGCGCCGGTTATCTCACCTTCGAGATGCTGGAGGAGGTGCCATTCCTCAGCGGCCTGATGGCGCAGGTGCGGGCGAAATATCCCGTGCTCGACAAGGAACGTTTCGCCAACGAGATCATGCGCCGCCAGATCACTCACATGGTTGAGGATGTGATCGGCGTGGCGCAGCAAAATCTTGCCCGGCTGAAGCCGCAGCGGGCTGCCGACATCAGGGCCGCCGATTTTACCGTCGCGACGTTCTCGCCCGAGATGGCCGAGACCGACCGGCAGATCAAGAAGCTGCTGTTTGCCCATATCTACCGGCACCCGGACATCATGCGCATCCGCGCCGGCGCGACGCAGATCGTCACCGATCTTTTCCACCGATATATGGAAACGCCAGCGGAAATGCAGAGCCACTACTGGGTAGACAGCATTTCCGGCATGAGCGTGGCCGCAAAAGCCCGGCATGTGGGCGACTATCTGGCCGGCATGACCGACAGTTATGCACTGCGCGCCCACCAGCGGCTGTTTGACCACACCCCCGATTTGAGATAGGGCAGCGGGCGATCGCGAAGCCGACCGGCTAAAATACCGGACATGAACAGAAGCCCTTCGCGCAGGTTGGAACGATGAACATTTTTGCCGATTTCGATACCAGGATCAAAAACGCGCTCGAGACCCTCGACCTCGTGAAAGAGAACCGCGAAAAGGTCGATTTCAGTCGAATTACCGTCGAATCCCCGCGTGATCTCAGCCACGGCGATGTCGCAACCAATGCCGCCATGGTGCTGGCGAAACCGCTCGGCACCAATCCGCGCGCCCTGGCCGAACTCATCGTGCCGGCGCTTCAGGCGGATGGCGATGTCGATAGCGTCAATGTCGCGGGTCCCGGCTTTATCAATCTCAAGGTGTCGGTTGGTTACTGGCAGCGTCTGCTGGCAGATATGATCAACCAGGGTATCGATTTCGGCCGCTCCACCATCGGTGCGGGCCAGAAGATCAACGTCGAATATGTCTCGGCCAACCCGACCGGCCCGATGCATGTCGGCCATTGCCGTGGCGCCGTGGTCGGCGACACGTTGGCGAACCTGCTCGCATTTGCTGGTTACGGCGTCACAAAGGAATATTACATCAACGATGCCGGCTCGCAGATCGATGTGCTGGCACGTTCGGTGTTCCTGCGGTATCGCGAGGCGCTCGGCGAAGATATCGGCACCATCCCGTCCGGTCTCTATCCAGGTGACTACCTCGTTCCCGTCGGCCAGGCGCTGGCCGATGAATATGGCATCAAGCTGCGCGCCATGCCTGAAGAGAAGTGGATGCCTATCGTCAAGGACAAGGCGATCGACGCGATGATGGCGATGATCCGCGAGGATCTGGCGCTTCTCAACGTCCGGCACGACGTGTTCTTCTCGGAGCGCACGCTGCATGAGGGCAATGGCGGGCCGATCCTCTCGGCCATCAACGACCTCACCTTCAAGGGCCATGTCTACAAGGGCACGCTGCCGCCGCCGAAGGGCGAATTGCCTGATGACTGGGAAGACCGCGAACAGACGCTGTTCCGCTCCACCGAAGTGGGCGACGATATGGACCGCGCGCTGATGAAGTCGGACGGTTCCTACACCTATTTCGCCGCCGACGTCGCCTATTTCAAGAACAAGTTCGACCGTGGTTTTTCCGAGATGATCTATGTGCTCGGCGCCGACCATGGCGGTTACGTCAAGCGTCTGGAAGCCGTCGCGCGCGCCGTCTCCGAGGGCAAGTCGAAGCTGACGGTTCTTCTGTGCCAGCTCGTCAAGCTGTTCCGCGACGGTGAGCCGGTGAAGATGTCGAAGCGCTCCGGCGACTTCGTGACCCTGCGCGACGTTGTCGACGAAGTGGGTCGCGATCCGGTGCGATTCATGATGCTTTATCGGAAGAATTCCGAGCCGCTGGACTTCGATTTTGCAAAAGTGACCGAACAATCGAAGGATAATCCGGTCTTTTACGTGCAATATGCGCATGCCCGCTCAATGTCGATCTTCCGGCAGGCGCAGGAAGCGTTTCCGGGGCTTTCTCCTTCGGCTGAGGAGATGGCGGCATCTGTATATTTGATCAGCGATATCAATGAGTTGCAGGTGGTTGCAAAACTCGCGGAATATCCGCGCCTGATCGAATCCGCGGCCCTTTCGCATGAGCCGCACCGGCTTGCTTTTTACCTCTATGATCTCGCCAGTTCCTTCCATGGACACTGGAACAAGGGTAAAGACCATCAGGAATTACGTTTTATTAACGATAAAAACCGAGAATTGAGCATTGCCAGACTTGGGCTGGTGAATGCTGTCGCGAATGTTCTGAGGTCTGGACTGACGCTTTTAGGAGCGGACGCACCTGACGAAATGCGATAACATCTCACCATTATTTGCTCACAATACGCTGGCAAGAGCTGCAATGCGTAGATGGTGGAACACGTAATGGTCGAAAAAAATGTCGCGTATAACCGGGACGCCCGGTCCGAAGGCTTCGCTGACAACGATCCTCTGGCAGAACTGGCGCGTATCGTCGGCTTCGAAGATCGTCCTTCGCATGCGGGTTCCGAAGCTGCGCCACGCGCTGTCTCACCGGTTGCCCGCCGCGAACCCGAATTTAATCTCGAGGACGAGCTGCTTCGGGAATTCGAGGTTTACGATGCGCCGCATGCCGATCCGATCGTTCTTGATCCGGCAAACGATGTTCGTGCAGGCATCCATCCAAGCGATTTCATGCAGCGGGTCGAATCCGTTTTCGCTCGCCGCGAGCCCGAACTTGCGCCGGCAGCTGAACCGGAACCAGAGGTGACATTCGCTCCCGAAGCAGCGGAAGAGCTGCTTCCAGAGGTCAATGAGGCCTATATCCACAATTACGTCGAAACCCCCACGCAGGATATCCGGGCGGATTTCCGCGATGATGCCGGCGCGGTGGCTGAAGTTTTCGATGTGCATTCGCGCCAGGCGCGTCCTGCCGAGCCGATGGTCTACGAGCAGGCTGCCTCACAGGTGGCATGGGAGGAGCCGCAGGCCGCGGAACCCGTCCAGCCGGAATGGCACGCCATGCCGGAGCTTCCGGCAGATGTCTCCAGCAATATTGCTGCCGCCGCTTATGCTGCTACACCGGAGTCACAGAGCCTCGATCTCGCCGATGAAGTGGAAATCGCCGTCGCCGAACAGGCGCCTGCTCCGATTTCCGTTCGTCCGCCATCGCATGGCGGCCGGTCTTCGCTGGAATTTTCGAGCCTGCGGTTGCCGCTTGCCAATTTCGGCGCCCGCCGCGATGTTTCGGCTGCCGACCCGAAGCGGGTTGAGCCGCGCTCCGAACGGCAGCCTGCCGCGGCCCGGGTAGAGCCGCAGGTCGAAGCCGCTCCCGTGCCTGCCGTCGTCCAGGCGGAAGAGACCGCGCCATCCTTCACGCCTTCGGTCGCCGAGGTCTTTACGCCTGCCGCAGAGCCTCTGACGGTTGAGGCTGCCGAGAAGCCGGCGGCGAAACATCTCTCGCCGATGGACGAGTTGATTTACGACGTCGCGAAATATTCCATTCCCGGTCGCGGTGAGGCGCCGCTCGTGCAGGCGGTCCCCGCAGCGCAGGCTGCCAAGGTTGAACCGCCCGTGGTTACTGCCGCTCCGGTCAAGGCAGCGCCGGTTGCCGATGCAGCGCCCGCAGCACCCGCCGAGGAGCTTGATTTCGCCGGCTTCAACGATGATGATTTCGAGCTTGCGCTTGACGATCTCGATCTCGATCTGGATCTGTCCGACATCGCTGAAGCGGAGGTCGCGCCAGCGCCTGCACCGCAGCCGGTTCGCCAGCATCCGGCCGCGCCGGTGGCCGTTCAGGCACCCGCACCGCAGCCGGTGAAGGTGCAGCCCGCACCGCAGCCCCGGCCTGCGCCCGTTGTCGCACCTGTTGCTGCCGTTGCCGCCGCACCCGTTGCTGCCGCTCCCGTTCAGCCGCGCCCGGCCGCTCCCCATCCTGTCGCGCCACAGACGCTGGAAAGCCTGCCTTTCGATCCCTCGCAGATCGGTGAGACGGAAGAGCATCCGGAAACCATCGTCGAGATGGATGTACCGGAACTGCCGGTTGGCGTTTTCGAGCCGAAGCCGGCTCCCCGCCGTCATGAGGAAGACCTCGACATCGACACCGAGCTTGCGACGCTGTTTGCTCCTGCTGTTGCCGGTGGTCTCGACCGCCACAAGCACGCGGAAAACCGCGGAGCTGCCCAGGCTCGTCCTGTTCAGGCTCCGGAAGAGGCCGACGAGTTCGAACGGGCGCTGGAAGAGGATTTCCGCCGCTCCATGCAGGAGGCTGCCGCTTCCCGTGGCAATGCGCCTCGCGAGCCCGAAAATACGTACGTCGACAATCAGGCTGCTTATCGTGACGAGGATGAACGCGGCGGTCGCCGCTGGATCATGCCGGTTGCGGCTGCCATCGGCCTGGTGCTGATCGGCGGCGGTGTTTACGCGCTGGTTTCCGGCGGTTCGTCGAGCACCGGTTCCAATGGCGCGCCGGTCATCATCTCCGCCGATAACGATCCGATGAAGGTCGTGCCGGAAAATCCGGGCGGTCGTGTCGTGCCCAATCAGGACAAGGCGGTTTATGATCGCGTTGCCGGCGGCAGTGCTGCCGATCCGAAGCAGCCGGCGCTGATTTCCAGCAACGAACAGCCCGTGGACGTGGTTCAGCGGACTCTGATCCCCGAACAATTGCCACTGGAAGGCGAAAACGACGCCGATATGGAAGCCGCTGGCACGCCGGTTGGCGAGACCGAGGATCCGCGCCTGCTTTCGCCGGAAGAAAAGGCCGCACAGAACGAAGGTTCGGCCGCGACCGGCGTTTCCCCGCGCAAGGTCCGCACCATGATCGTCAAGCCTGACGGCACGCTTGTCGCACAGGAAGTCGAGGTGCCGGCAGCCCAGCCGCCGAAGGCTGACAAGGTCGAGGAACTTGCTGCGCCGCAGACCGCCAAGCCGGGTGAGGGCGCTCCCGCCGTCATCGCCGCATCGCGGGTTCCGGTCGCGCCGGAACAGGCTCAGCCGCAGGCCAACACGCCTGCCGCCACCAAGCCGGCTGCGCAGTCCGCCGCGCCGCTTCCGGCAACACGTCCGTCCTCGCAGCCCGCAAACGTCGTGGCGACGGTGACCAATCAGGGCAATGTTCGTCCGACGACGACTGCGCCTGCTCAGCCGCAGGCTGCGCAGCAGCAGACCGCAGCCGCTACACCGGCTGCGACCGGCACGCCGTCCGCCGGTGGCTACTATATCCAGATCGCGTCGCTGCCGAGCCAGGCGGAAGCGCAGAAGTCCTACCAGAACATGTCGGCCAAGTTCGGCTCGGTCATCGGTGGACGCGGCGTCGACATCAAGGCTGCCGAAATCGTCGGCAAGGGCACCTTCTACCGCGTCCGTATCCCGGCCGGTGACAAGAACGAAGCCGTGGCGCTGTGCGAAAAGTTCCGTTCGGCCGGTGGCAGCTGCCTGGTGGCGCGGTGATAGCGGGCAATAAGGCTTCGTAACGATCAGGGCTGCCGAGTGGGGCAGCCCTTGGCATATTCGGACCTTCCGGCAAACTCTACGTCATCCTCGGGCTTGACCCGAGGATACACGGCCGCCGGAATGGATCCTCGGGTCAAGCCCGAGGATGACGCGGAGAAATTACCGGACCTCTCCGCAGTCTCGGTGGCTAAAGGCCATTCTTCCCTTACCCCTTTTTGTTCTCAGACAGGCGTGACACCATGACCGATTGCAAAGCTATGATCCTCGGATGCAGCGGGCTTTCGCTGACTGCCGACGAGATTGCCCTTTACCGCGATGAGCAGCCCTGGGGTTTCATCCTGTTCGGGCGCAATATTGGCGAGCCGCAGCAGATCACCGATCTCGTCGCCGCCATGCGCGATGCCGTCGGGCGGGCAGATGCGCCGGTGCTGATCGATCAGGAGGGCGGACGGGTTCAGCGTATCAAGCCGCCGATCCTGCAGGCTTATCCGAATGCCCGCATTCTCGGTGAAATCTATGAGCGCGACCGGGGTGCCGGTCTGCGTGCCGCCTGGCTGATGTCGCGACTGCACGCGTTTGACCTGATGAAATTCGGCATCAATGTCGATTGCCTGCCGGTGCTCGACGTGCCGGTGGAAGGCGCCAGCAATGTCATCGGCAACCGTGCCTATGGCTATACGCCGACCATGGTGGCCGAGATGGGGCAGGCGGCGGCCGACGGGCTGAAGGCGGGTGGCATGCTGCCTGTCATGAAACATATGCCGGGTCATGGTCGCGGCATGGTGGATTCGCATCATGAACTGCCGGTGGTCGACGTGCCGCTCGATGAGCTGGATGCGCATGACTTCGTGCCCTTCCGGGCACTGAACCGCGAATTGATGGCGATGAGCGCGCATCTGGTGTTCAACGCCGTCGACCGCGAACGGCCGGCGACGACATCACCGAAGGTGATCGAGGAGATTATTCGCGGGCGGATCGGATTTGACGGCCTGCTGATGTCCGACGACAGTTCGATGAACGCGTTGAAGGGCACGCTGGGTGAAAGAGCTGCGAATATTGTTGCTGGCGGCTGCGATATAGTCTTGCATTGCAACGGCGTGATGGGTGAAATGCTCGAGGTTGTGAAAGAGGTTCCCGTTCTTTCCGGCCGGTCGCTGGAGCGGGTGCGGGCAGTTGAAGCGGGTTTCCCGACTGCGGACCCATCCGACGAAGCGGAACTGAGAGCCGAATTCAACGCCATGTGGGCCGTTTCCTGACAGTCGGGCGGCCGCTCACTCGGGATCAAGGCCGGAAGCTCCGGCGGATGGAACGATGGCCGCAGACAAATCTCGCAATTCGACACCGATGGACAAGCTCTGGCAGGATGTGACGCCGGAGCGGCTGACGGGCGAGGCCGGACTGGTCATCGATGTCGCGGGTTTCGAAGGCCCGCTTGATCTCCTGCTGCATCTTGCCCGCACGCAGAAGGTGGACCTGTCGCGCATTTCAGTGCTGGCGCTTGCCGAGCAATATCTGCAATTCGTGGAAAGCGCGCGGCGCGTGCGTATCGAGTTGGCGGCCGATTATCTGGTCATGGCCGCGTGGCTCGCCTTCCTCAAGTCCAAGCTTCTCATTCCGCAGCAATCCAAGGATGACGGCCCCTCGGGTGAGGAAATGGCCGCAACCCTTGCCTTCCGGCTGAAGCGGCTGGAAGCGATGCGCGAGGCGGCGGAACGCCTCGTCAACCGCGCCCAGCTCGGCCGCGATGTATTTGCCCGCGGCGCGCCGGAGCATATTCCGCACATCAACCGCTCTGCCTACGAGGCGAGCCTTTATGACCTGCTCAGCGCCTACGCCAATCTGCGGCAGAGACAGGCGATCACCCAGGTCACCATTGAAAAACGGCAGGTCTGGTCGCTGGTCGAGGCGCGGGAGCTTTTAACCGGTCTCCTCGGCGATGTCGGAGAATGGACCGCGCTCGATCAATATCTGCTGCAATATGTCCCCGATCCCGCGATGCGGGTGACGGCGATCGCCAGCGCCTTTGCCGCGTCACTGGAACTTGTGCGCGAGGGTACGCTGCAAATCCGGCAGGAGGGCGCTTTCCAGCCCATCTATATGCGCCGTGGCACGAGGGATGATCGTGCGGCGGTCGCCGAGAGGACTGACAATGACTGACAATGATGAGACAGCCGAGGCGACGATCGCGACGGATGGGGTGGGACTAGAACCCACGGTATTTTCCGAGCGCCAGTTGAAAGAGGCCGAGCGGATCGCCGAGGCTTTGGTTTTCGCCTCGGCCGAGCCCGTCTCTCCGGGTTTCATTGCGGAGCGCCTGCCGCGCGGCATGGATGTCGACGCCGTTCTTCAGCATCTGAAAGCCGCCTATGCGGGCCGGGGCGTCAATCTCGTGCAGGTGGGCGGGCAATGGGCTTTCCGCACTGCCGGCGATCTTTCTTTCGTCATCCGCGCCGAGGAAAAGGAACCCAAGAAGCTCTCTCGCGCGGCGCTGGAAGTCCTGGCGATCATCGCATATCATCAGCCGGTGACACGCGCTGAAATCGAGGAAATCCGCGGTGTTCAGACCTCACGCGGCACGCTTGACGTCTTGATGGAGGCGGGCTGGGTCCGGTTCCGTGGCCGCAGGCGCACACCCGGCAGGCCGGTGACGATCGGTACCACGGTTGAGTTTCTCGACCATTTCGGCCTCGAGGAATTGCGCGACCTGCCGGGGCTCGAGGAGCTGAAGGGAGCAGGGCTGCTTTCCGGCCGCATACCTTCCAATTTCGGCGTGCCCCTGCCGATGATGAGTGACGAATTGCGTGAGGATGAAGACCCGATCACGCAACTTGATCTGGAAGAGCTGGGCCTGCTTGCGCCTAGTGGTGGCGACGGCGACGATTGAGATCGTTATCGCGCGGGCGACACGACGCAAAAACTTTATGCTCACACCCTGTTGAAGCGGCAATTTGTTGTTTGAAAAAGCCTTTCAAACGTCTTACATCGTCTGAAAGCGAAATTCAGGAGTTTCAGTTATGGGTTCTTTTAGTGTGTGGCATTGGCTCATCGTGCTGGTGATTGTTCTCGTCCTTTTCGGACGCGGCAAGATCCCGGAATTGATGGGCGATGTCGCCAAGGGCATCAAGAGCTTCAAGAAGGGCATGGCTGACGAAGACCAGACGCCGCCGCCGGCCGATGCCAACACGAAGACCGTCGACCACAAGGCTGACGAGATCAAGTAAGCGGCCCTGCCGTTTGGTTTGAGACTGACGCGCGTTAGGGTCTCGGGAGCATATTGATGTTTGATATCGGCTGGAGCGAGCTGCTGGTGATTGCGGTCGTACTGATCGTGGTTGTCGGGCCGAAAGACTTGCCGCCCATGATCCGCGCCTTTGGCAAGACCATGGCTGGCCTTCGCAAGATGGCGGGGGATTTCCGTACCCAGTTCGATGAGGCTCTCAAAGAGGCCGACATGGACGATGTGCGCCAGACCATATCGGATGTCCGCAATCTCAACCCGACCAACTCGCTGCGTGATGCGATGAACCCGCTTCGCCAGCTCGGCAACGAGATCAAGTCCGATCTTCAGAAGGCGACCACGCCGCCTGAGGGCCTGTCATCCTCGCCTGCTACGTCGACCGCCGCACCGGCGACCAGTGAGCCGGTTGCACCGCTCGTCAGCATTCCCGAGCCTGAGATGAAGCTGCCGAATACCCCGCCCGTGACTGCCAGCGCCCCCGTTGCGGCACCGGTCGCGCCGGCGGAAAAGCCGAAGCGTGCCCGGGCTAAATCGATTGCGACCGTCGAGGCGGAAGCGGTTGCCGCCAGGCCGAAACGCGCCAGCCGCGCCAAAGCGGTCGCGGCGTCCGAACCCGTTGCTGTCAATTCCACGGAGACTTCAGCAGCAAAGCCGACCGTAAAAGCCGTCGCGAGAAAAGCGGCCGCCAGGAAGGTCGCGGCTGAAAAGCCTGTCGTGGCCGCCGATGCCAAGCCGGTGAAGCCGGCGAGAACCAAGGCTGCAAAGCCCAAAAAGGATGAAGCATGAGCGGGGACATCGAGGACAAGCCGCAGCCGCTTATCGAACATCTGATGGAACTGCGCACACGGCTGATTTGGTCGCTGGGTGCGTTCTTCGTTGCCTTCATCGCCTGTTTTGCCGTTGCCAAGCATCTCTTCAACCTGCTTGTCATTCCCTATAAGTGGGCGGTTCTCTGGGCTGGCCTTGATGTGACGAAGTCGTCGCTGATCTATACCGCGCCGCAGGAATTCTTCTTCACGCAGATCAAGGTCGCCATGTTTGGCGCGATGGTCATCTCCTTTCCGGTGATCGCCTCGCAGCTTTATAAATTCGTGGCACCCGGCCTCTACAAGAACGAGCGCGCCGCTTTCCTGCCCTTCCTCGTCGCATCGCCGATCCTGTTCCTCATCGGAGCAGCGCTCGTCTATTTCTTCTTCACGCCCATGGTCATGTGGTTCTTCCTTGCCATGCAGCAATTGCCAGAAGATGGCGAGGTTGCGATTTCGCTGATGCCGAAGGTGTCGGAATATCTGAGCCTCATCATGACGCTGGTGCTGTCCTTCGGCCTGGTGTTCCAGCTGCCCGTTGTCACGACGCTTCTGGCGCGCGTGGGCCTTCTGACCAGCGACTGGCTGCGTGAGAAGCGCAAGTTCGCGATTGTCATGGCCTTTGTGGTCGCCGCCGTGCTGACCCCGCCGGACCCGATGTCCCAGATCGGTCTTGCACTGCCTGCGATCATTCTCTACGAGATTTCCATCTACATGGCTCGACTCGTGGAGAGGAAGCGCGCTGCGGAATCCGCAAGCACGGAGCTGGAGGAGACCTGAGTTTTCGAAGGTCTCGCCGCTCAAGACATCTCCTCGCGCCGGGCTTCTGCCCGGCGTTTTGCTGTAAAACATCGGTGATGCAACAACGGTCTGGAACGACGATGCACGACATTAAATGGATACGTGAAAACCCCGAAGCTTTTGACGCGGCGCTCGCACGCCGTGGCGCGGAGCCTGCGGCCGCAGGTCTGATCGCGCTCGATGAAAAGCGCCGTTCCGTCATCCAGTCCCTGCAGGACATGCAGTCCCGCCGCAATGCCGCCTCCAAGGAAATCGGCGCCGCCATGGCGCAGAAGAACATGGAGCTTGCGGAAAAACTTAAAGCCGAGGTCGCCGACCTCAAGGACAAGATGCCGCGCGCCGAGGAGGAAGACCGTCAGGTCACCGCCGAGTTGAACGACGCCCTGTCGCGCCTGCCAAACATGCCCTTCGACGATGTGCCCGATGGCAAGGACGAGCATGACAATGTGGTGACCCGCGTCGTCGGCCAGAAGCCCGGCTGGAACCATGAGGCCAAGGAACATTTCGAAATCGGCGAAGCGCTTGGTTATATGGATTTCGAGCGGGCCGCCAAACTTTCGGGTTCGCGTTTCACCGTTCTCACCAGCCAGCTCGCGCGGCTGGAGCGGGCGCTCGGCCAGTTCATGATCGACCTGCACACCTCGGAACATGGCTATACCGAAGTTTCCTCGCCGCTGATGGTGCGCGACGAGGCGATGTTCGGCACCGGGCAATTGCCGAAATTCTCCGAGGACCTGTTCAAGACCACCGATGGCCGCTGGCTGATCCCGACGGCGGAGGTGACCCTGACCAACCTCGTGGCCGGCGAAATCCTCGAGCAGGAAAAGCTGCCCCTGCGTTTCACCGCACTCACACCGTCCTTCCGCTCGGAAGCGGGTTCGGCAGGCCGTGACACGCGCGGCATGTTGCGCCAGCACCAGTTCTGGAAGTGCGAGCTCGTCTCCATCACCGACGCGGAAAGCGCTGTCGCCGAGCATGAGCGCATGACGGCATGCGCCGAGGAGGTGCTGAAGCGGCTGGGCCTGCATTTCCGCACCATGACGCTCTGCACCGGTGACATGGGCTTTGGCGCGCGCAAGACCTACGATCTGGAAGTGTGGCTGCCCGGTCAGAATACCTATCGCGAAATCTCGTCCTGCTCGGTCTGCGGCGATTTCCAGGCGCGCCGCATGAATGCGCGCTATCGCGGCAAGGACGACAAGGCGACGAAGTTCGTGCACACGCTGAACGGTTCCGGCACGGCTGTCGGCCGTTGCCTGATCGCCGTACTCGAAAATTACCTGAACGACGATGGCTCTGTCACAATTCCTGATGTGCTGCTGCCCTATATGGGCGGTCTGACGCGGATCGAAAAGGCGGCTTGATTTCAAAGATGCCGACATGCCGGACTTGATCCGGCATCCATCCAGCCCAAGTCGTTGGGCTGAAAAGGACTATTCCCGTGGCGCAGACACGCGTCGACTGGATCCCGGCTCAAGGCCGGGATGACGGTTCGGGGAGTGTTCTGCCTGAGCAAAATGAAGAGCGGGAGGAAAACATGCGGATTTTGCTGACAAACGACGACGGTATCCACGCCGAAGGGCTGGCCGTGCTGGAGCGTATCGCTCGCACGCTCTCCGACGACGTCTGGATCGTCGCGCCGGAGACAGACCAGAGCGGGCTTGCTCACTCCCTGACGCTGTCCGAGCCGTTGCGTCTTCGCAAGGTTTCCGACAAGCATTTCGCTCTGCGCGGCACGCCGACTGATTGCGTTATCATGGGCATTCGCGAGGTTCTGCCGGAAAAGCCGGATCTCGTACTGTCAGGTGTCAATGCCGGCGCCAACATGGCCGATGACGTGACCTATTCCGGTACGATTGCCGGGGCCATTGAAGGCACGCTGCAGGGCGTGCGGTCTTTTGCGCTCAGCCAGGCCTTCAGCCATGCCGAAGGCCGCGTCGTGCCGTGGGAGGTGGCCGAGACCTATGCGCCCGATCTCATTCGCAAGCTCATCGATGTCGATCTGCCTGACGGCACCTTCCTCAATCTCAATTTTCCCAATTGCGCGCCAAAGGATGTGCAGGGCGTGTCCGTCACGGGGCAGGGCAAGCTCGATTTCGGCCTGACGGTGGAAGAACGCCAGGATGGCCGCGGTTTTCCCTATTACTGGCTGCGTTTCGGCGAACGCATGGGCACCTTCCGCGAAGGCACCGATATCCACGCCTTAAAGCATGGCAAGATTTCCGTCACGCCGCTGAAGCTTGACCTGACGGATTACACGGTGAAGGATCGGGTTGCGCAAGCGCTTGGATTCGGAGTCGCCGATTGAAATCTGCCATGGTCGAAAAGGAAGGTTTTGCAGCTCTCGTTCTGCGCTTGCGGGGCGAGGGGATTTCCGATCTCGACCTGCTGACGGCGGTTGAGCAGACGCCACGATCCAAATTCGTGCCGCCGCAATTTGCCGCCGACGCCTATTCCAGCCGCACCATCCCGATCGACTGCGGTTCCTTCATGGAAGGGGCCGACATGGCGGTGAAAATCCTTGCCCGCCTGCAGCTGAAACCCGGCCAGCGCGTGCTGGAAATCGGTACCGGCAGCGGTTTCATGACGGCGATCATTGCCCGCCGGGTGGAGCGCGTCTTTTCGCTGGAGCGGTACAAGACGCTGGTGCAGCAGGCGCAGAACTGTCTCGATGATCTTGCAATCCGCAACGTCGTCATCCGCCAGGCGGATGGCAGCAACGGCCTGGTGGGTGAGGGCACTTTTGACCGAATCGTTTCCACGGCGGCCTTCACCACCATGCCCCGTTTCTTTGCCGAGCAGATCGTTTCCGGCGGCATGATGATCGCGCCGATCATCGTTGAAGGTGATCGCTGCGTGATGACGCGCTTTTCCAAGACCGGCAGCCGCTTCGAGAAGGAAGAACTGTTCGAGGCGCCCTACCTGCCGCTCAGCACCCATATTGCGCGTCATTTGTGACAAAATGAAAATTTTCGAGACATTGTATTTTGGTCTCCTAATGTTCTGAATTTTCGCAAACATCTGATTTTAAGAGATTTTATTGTTTCGTCATGGCGCATCCTGTCTTCGTCATGGTTATCGAAGTGTCAAAAAAGCGCCAAACGGCTTAACGTTTTAACGGCGTGGTAACACTAACGCGCTTTAATCATAAACATCGACGCATGGTTTTCCCCACCTCGGGAAATGGGCCTTGCAAGAATTGAAATTTGTGCCGGATCGATCTCGATGCGGCGGGTTGGCGTCAGTGTAGATCGAGTCATGCGTATGAGACATTCGTCTAAAATCGGAAAATCAGTCGCAAAAATGTTCGCAGCGGCATTGCTGGCAAGCGTCGCAACGGGCTGTAGCTCGGATGCAACGCGGTTCAGCGGCCTCTTTTCCAGTGGACCGGATCAGATGACCACGGCGTCAATTCCTGCCCGTCAGGGCGGCGGTGCTTACGGGCAGGCCCCGGTTCCGCAGGGCGACATGAATGGCGGTTACGCCTCTGCCGCGCCACAGGGAGGTTATGCCAACCAGAACACGGCCGGCAATTCCTATCCGCAGCAATCGGGTGGTTACGGTGGCGTTCAGCCGTCCACGGCCCGTGCCTCGGCCTCGCCGGTGCAGCGTTCCGAGCTGTCCGCGCCGACAGCCGTGGCAAGCCGCGATCCGTCGACCCGCAACGAAGCCATGGCCCAGCCTTTCCCGTCCGCCCAGCCCAAGGCCGCGCCGTCTCTGGCAGCGCCCGCACGGCAGGCTGCCGCACCCGCCGCTGACAACCTGACCACCGCGACCGTTCGTTCCGACAAAAACGGCTGGCACACCGATGGCGCCGCCTCCGTGACCCTGCGTCCCGGCGAAAGCATCGCGACCCTCTCCAACCGCTACGGCGTTCCGGAAAAGGAACTGCTGCGGGTCAACGGCCTGAAGACCGCTTCCGCCGCGCAGGCCGGCCAGTCGATCCTCATTCCGAAGTTCGGCCAGGTCCGCAACGCCGCCAAGGATGCCGCCGGAGACATTGCGCTCAACCGCAATGGCGACCAGCCGACACCGCTGCGTGCGCCGGATGGAAACGTGGCCGTGCTGCCGTCGCAGGCCGCCGCCCGTGACAAGGTTTCTGCTGAAGCTGGCAAACTGACGCCTCCGGGCGGCAAGCCGCTGCCGCCTTCTGGTGGCTACAAGGTTCAGCCGGGCGACAGCCTCGCCAAGATCGCCCGTGCAAACGGCGTGTCGGTGGCTGCTCTCAAGGCGGCAAACGGTCTCGGCAACGAAAGCATCCGCGTCGGCCAGACGCTCAACATGCCGGGTGCTTCGACGGATGCCATCAAGACCGCTTCCGTTCCCGCCAAGGAAGCCGCAAAGCCCGTCGAAACCGCATCCGTCAAGCCGGAGCCCTATAAGGCGCCGGCAGCAGCCGCCGCTCCGGCTGCGCCCGCAACTCCGGCCACCGCCAGTGTCAGCGATATCGAGAAAAAGGCCGACATGGCGTCCGTCGCACCGGAATCCACCGGCATCGGCAAATATCGCTGGCCGGTGCGCGGCGCGGTCATCAATAATTTCGGTGACAATGTCGAAGGCAGCCGCAACGACGGCATCAACATTTCGGTTCCCGAGGGCACGCCGATCAAGGCCGCTGAAAACGGTGTCGTCATCTATGCCGGCAATGGCCTGAAGCAGCTCGGCAACACAGTTCTTGTCCGCCATGACGACGGCAAGGTCACGGTATATGGCAACGCTGCCAATCTCGACGTGCAGCGTGGCCAGAAGGTTCAGCGCGGCCAGACCATCGCCACCTCGGGCATGACCGGCAGCGCCAAACGTCCGCAGGTTCACTTCGAAGTTCGCAAGGATGCGACGCCGGTGAACCCATCCACTTTCCTTGAATAGGTATTGCGTCTCAAGGAATGATGAAGCCGGGTGATGAGCCCGGCTTTTTCATTTTATGGGGTGATGCGTGCGGAAAAAGTTCTGGAATGGGTGCTTCGGGCTTAGTGGGTATTGGTTTCTCGCGGTTTTCTCCTCCGTCATGCCGGACCGATCCGGCATCCAGTCGACGCGCGTCTGCGCGGCGGAATGAGTCTCCTCAGCCCAAGGACTTGGGCTGGCTGGATACCGGCTCAAGGCCCGTATGACGGATTTGGGGATGCAGCCCAAGTCAGGTCGAGCCGCTACGTGTCTAACCCCTGACCAGACCCACCGTCGTCTCGATGAAGTCGGCAATCGCGCCGGTATCGTCGAGATCGAAAACCGGAAGCGCCGTGTCCGTCACCGCGTGATCGGCGGCAATGGCGACGATATGCGGATCGAGCGGCGCCAGCGGTTCCGTTTTCGCCGCCTCAACCCGGCGCGCTTCGATTTTCGGCACCGGCTCGTATTTATAACCTTCGATCAGCACCAGGTCGCACGGCGCGAGGCGGGAGAGGATGTCTTCGAAGGAGGGCTCCGGTTCGCCGCGCAATTCATGCATGATGGCAAAGCGGGTGCCGGAAACGATGGTGACCTCGTGCGCGCCGGCCTGCCGGTGACGCCAGCTATCGGCGCCGACCTTGTCAATATCGAAATCGTGATGGGCGTGCTTGATGGTGGAGACACGGTAGCCGCGCGCCGTCAGTTCGGTGACGATGCGCACGGCAAGACCAGTTTTGCCCGAGTTCTTCCAGCCGGCGATGCCGAAGACCTTTTGTGCCGTCATGCTTCCATGCTCTCCAGATAGCTGCGCGCCAGTGCAAGCTCATCCGGCGTGTTGATGTTGAAGAACGGATCGAGGCTGCCCTTTGCCGTTTCCAGCGGCGCAAAAGCAACCCCAATGGTGACATGCCGGGCAAGATAAGCGCGGATGCGCCGGTTGGCATCGTTCTTCAGCCATGCCTCGAGATCATCGGCGAGAGCGACCGGCCACAACGCAAAGACCGGATGAAGCTGGCCGCTTGAGGCGGCAATTACGATTGCATTGTCCGACAGGTGTTCGCAAAGCCGCACCACAAGATCGTCAGGGAAAAACGGGCTGTCGGCGGGCGCAGTCAGGAAGTGGCTGACCGCGTCGCCGCGGTGCTGGAAATGGCGCATGCCGGCCAGAACGCCCGCGAGCGGACCGGCATGGCCGTTCAGCGTATCGGGCAGCAGCGGCAGGCCGAAACTTTCCGCCCAGCCATTGGCCGCATTGATGGTGACGTCGCAGACCTGCGGCGTGATGCTGCTGATGACATGGGACATGAGAGGCGCATCGCCCAATTGCACCATCGCCTTGTTGCTGCCCATACGCCGCGAAAGCCCGCCGGCGAGTACCAGGCCGGGTATTTCAAAAGGGGCCGTCATTCCCGCTTTTCCTGCAGCCTTACGATATAGGTGGTGAGGAGGGCGACAAGGCCGGTCGCCAGCATCACCAGAAGAAGCGGCCAGGTTCCATCCTCTTTTGAAAGAACCGAGGAGGCGAGAACCGAGAGTGCCGCGCCGCCGCCAATGGTCATGGCGCCGCCGAGACCGGATGCTGAGCCAGCCAGATGCGGCTGGACGCTGACCATGCCGGCATTGGCGCTGGGCAGCGTCACGCCGTTGCCGACGCCGATCAGGGCGAGCGGCACAAAAAACGCATAGGCGCTTTCCGCCCCGACCGAGATCAGCGCGATGGCGGCGATGATGCCGGCAATGCCGATGACATTGCCCGACAGCATCATGCGGGTGATGCCGATTTCGCTGGCATAACGACCGGAGATGAAGTTGCCGAGCATGTATCCGCTGGCCATGAAGAAGAATTGCAGGCCGAGCATGGCCGGCGAAAGCCCATAAAGCACGCTGCCGACAAAAGGCGCGCCGCCGAGAAAGGAGAAGAACATGCCCGATGAGAAGGTCGAGGTCAGAGCGTAACCCCAGAACAGCGGCGAGCGCAGAAGTTCCGGCCAGGCATGGAACTGCTGCGAGAAGCTTGCCGATCTGTTGTGGTTGGTTTCGCCGAGATCGAGCCAGGCGAGCGCCAGGATGCCGAGGCCAAGCAGGCAGAGGAGGGCGAAGCTCGATTGCCAGCCCGAGATGTCATTGAGCAGGCCGCCAACCGTTGGCCCCACCATCGGCACCACGGACATGCCCATCGTCACATAGCCGATCATCGAGGCCGCCTGTTCCATGGGCACCATGTCGCGCACGATCGCGCGGGCGAGCACGAAGCCGGAAACGACGGCCGCCTGCGCCACGCGCCCGATCATGAAGACAGTGATATTGGGCGCCAGCATGCACACAAGCGTCGCAACGATCATGACGGCGATGCTGGCGAGCATGACGGGGCGGCGCCCGAAGAGGTCGGAGAGCGGGCCGATGACGAGCTGCAGGCAGGCGGTGGCGGCGAGATAACCCGAGACGGCGAATTGCATCACCGCGTAATCGGTCTCGAAATACACTGCCATCGTCGCAAGCGAGGGCAGGAACACATTCATGCACAGCGCCGCGACACCGGCGATGACGACCAGCGTGATGATGTGGGGTGGGGTGGTTCTGTCCAGAAAACGGCCGCCGTTCATGTCATTCTCCCGCCTCTTCCGTTACGGCAGCTTTCGTTACGGAAGCCGGCCGTACGGTGGTCACGGCAGTGGGGGTGGCGGCCGCGCGCTTGGCCATCTGCGAGCGCTTGCGCAGGCTTTCCCGGTAGAAGGTATAAAGGCCCGAACTGATGATGATCATGGCGCCGATGATGGTGTAATTGTCGATTTTCTCGTTGAAGAAGAATATGCCGATCATGAAACCCCAGAGCAGGCCGGTATAACGGAACGGCGCGACGAAGGAAATTTCACCCGATCTCATCGACAATATGATCGCCTGGTAGCCGACCAGCACCAGAATGGCCGAGGCGGCCAGATGCGAGACGATCGTGACGTTCATAGGCTGCCAGCCGCCGAAGGGCAGGATCAAGAGGCCGCCCACTGCCATGTTGACGAAGGCGGTGATGACGGTGATCGCAAGCGAAGGCACATCGGCATACATTTTCCGCGTCAGCAGATCACGCGCGGCGGTAACGGCCAGCGATGCGACAACCAGCAGCGCGCCCGGCGTAAAGCCTTCCGGGCCGGGCCGGATGATGACGAGCACGCCGATGAAACCGACGATGATCGCCACCCAGCGCCGCCAGCCCACAGGTTCGCGCAGGAACAACGCCGCACCCAGCGTCACCACCAGCGGCAGGGACTGCAATATGGCCGAAGCATTGGAAAATTCGATGAGGCCGAGCGCCGTCAGATAAAGAACGGCGGCGGTCACCTCGCAGAGACAGCGCAGGATGATGATGGGGCGCAAAAGGGTTTTCAGGGGCCGGAGCGCGCCGAAATGCCGGGCCGCGATATAGATCAGCACCACGGTCATGATGCCGCGGACGAACATGATCTGACCGGTGTTGATGTAGGGGGTGACGGACTTCGTCAGCGCGTCGTTGGCCGTGAAGCTTGCCATTGCGAGCGCCATGAAAAGCGCGCCGCGCGTATTGTCCGTCAATGCCATTCCCAAATATCCCAGACCATGCGCGGTTTACTCCGTCCGCCCCTCCGGGCGATCTGGAGCCGCCGTTACGGCGCAACCACGCATTCCTCCATATAAAGAGACGTGGCACGGCAGAGCTGGCAATTCAACCGTTTATATGGGTGGGTGGATGAGAAAGACGTTCAGCCAGCCTCAGCCGCCTGTCACGCTCATATGGCGGGAGACTGCGGGTCGGTTGTGGGTGCGGTCGATGATGAAATCGTGTCCTTTCGGCTTGCGCAGAAGGGCTTCATCGATGGCGCTGGAAAGATAGGCGTCGCTGTCGGACGCGCGCAGCGCCGTGCGCAGATCGGCAGCGTCGTCCTGGCCGAGACACATATAAAGCGTGCCGGTGCAGGTGAGACGGACACGATTGCAGCTTTCGCAGAAATTATGGGTCATGGGCGTGATGAAGCCCAGCCGGCCGCCGGTTTCCTTCACCGTCACGTAACGGGCCGGGCCGCCGGTCTGGTAATCGCTGTCGATGAGCGTGAAGCTCTGCTCGAGATCGCTGCGCAATTTTGAAAGCGGCAGATAACGGTCGGTGCGGTCTTCCTCGATCTCGCCCATCGGCATGGTCTCGATGACCGTCAGGTCCATGCCGCGGCCGTGGGCGAAGCGCATCAGCTCCGGCATTTCGGCATCGTTGAAGTCCTTCAGCGCAACGGCGTTGAGTTTCACCTTGATACCTGCCGCCTGTGCGGCATCGAGCCCCTCCATCACCCGGTCGATATCCCCCCAGCGAGTGATATGGCGGAATTTATCGCTGTCGAGCGTATCGAGGGAGACATTGATGCGGCGCACGCGGCAATCGGCGAGTTCGGCTGCGAATTTCGCCAGCTGTGAGCCGTTGGTGGTCAGCGTCAATTCCTCGAGCGCACCGCTCTCGACATGCCGCCCGAGGTTCCTCACCAGGGACATGATGTTCTTGCGCACCAGCGGCTCACCGCCGGTCAGCCTCAGCTTGCGCACGCCGCGCGTTATGAAGACGGAACAGAGCCGGTCGAGTTCTTCGAGCGTCAGAAGGTCCTTCTTCGGCAGGAAGGTCATGTGTTCGGACATGCAATAGGTACAGCGAAAATCGCAGCGGTCGGTCACGGAAACGCGCAGATAGGTGATGGCGCGGCCGAAAGGGTCCACCATCGGTGCGTTGTTTTCCGTCAGGAACTGCGCTTTTCCAAGCGATCCGGGGAAACTGTTCACGTCTCCATCCTCATTGCGCGATGCGCCCCTCAAATGATGTAGTGGCTTGCCTATCCTGAGGCAAGTCCGTAATTCTGACGCATGTGATGAGCTTGCGGAAGTGAAAAATGAGTGATGCCTGGCCGACAGAGCTGCTTGTGTCGAAAGACCGGCGCGAATTGACCGTTTCCTTCGACGATGGAAGCGTTTACCGGCTGAAGGCCGAGATGCTGCGCGTGCTTTCGCCCTCGGCCGAAGTGCAGGGCCACGGGCCGGGACAAAAGGTCACGGTGCCGGGCAAACGCGATGTCGCCATCCGCTCCATGGTCGCGACAGGCAACTATGCGGTGCGCATCGTTTTTGACGATGGCCATGACAGTGGCATTTACACCTGGAAATACCTGAAGGAACTGGGTGAGACCGGGGACAGGCTGTTTGCGGATTATGAACGGGAGCTCGCCGAAAAGGGCTTGAGCAGGGAGCCACGGTACCGTTAGGCGGACGCAAGGCCTGCGGCCCCCCTCATTCCTGTGACAAGCACAGGAATGAGGGGGAGAAGGATAGCTGCCTCTGAAGCCCGCATGCCTGAAGGACAAGTAACCCGTTGAATCTGCGCATCGTCCTTCAGTAAAATCGTTTTCGCTTTTCACGCCGATGCGCTAGGAAGTGAGGGAGGGAACACCCTCGTCTTATTGATTTTCAGCGGGGTGGCGTGTGGCTGTAGAAGCGAACGGAAATGATCTGGCCCAGGTGGTCGTATTGCTGACGGCAGGCGTTGTCGCCGCGCCGATCTTCAAGCGCATCGGCCTCGGCTCTGTGCTGGGTTATCTCGCAGCCGGCCTGGTGATCGGGCCTTACGGTCTTGGTTTCTTTTCCGATTCGCAGGCCATTCTCCACATAGCGGAACTCGGCGTGGTGATGTTCCTGTTCATCATCGGCCTTGAAATGCAGCCGTCGCGGCTGTGGTCCATGCGGCAGGATATTTTCGGGCTCGGCGCATTGCAGGTGCTGGTCTGCATGGGCGGCCTGACGTTGATCGGGGTCGGTCTCGGCTTTCCTGTCATCATGTCCTTCGTCGCTGGCACGGGCTTCGTGCTGACGTCGACGGCGATCGTCATGCAGATGCTGCAGGAGCGCAACAGCATGTCGAGCCTGAAGGGCCAGCGCATCATCGCCATCCTGCTGTTCGAGGATCTGGCCATCGTGCCGCTGCTGGCGCTCGTCGCCTTCCTCGGTTCGGGCGGGGAAGATGTCACGGCGTCGGAGCGCTGGGTTTCCGTCGGCATTGCGCTTGCCGCCGTCGGTGCGCTCATCCTTGCCGGACGTTATCTGCTCAACCCGTTCTTCCGCCTGCTGGCGGCCTCCGGTGCGCGCGAGGTGATGACGGCTGCGGCGCTGCTGGTGGTGCTGGGTTCGGCGCTTCTGATGCAGGTCAGCGGCCTTTCCATGGCGATGGGCGCTTTCCTGGCCGGCGTGCTGCTGTCGGAATCCTCCTTCCGCCATCAGCTGGAGGCGGATATCGAGCCGTTTCGCGGCATTCTGCTCGGCCTGTTCTTCCTCGGCGTCGGCATGGCGATCGATCTTGCCGTCATTGCCTCCAACTGGCAATTGGTGCTGGTCAGTGTCGCCGGATACATGCTGCTCAAGGCCTTCCTCATCTATGGCGTGGCGCGGGCGCTCGGCACCACCAGGCGTGAAAGCCTGGAACGGGCGGTGCTGATGGCGCAGGGCGGGGAATTCGCCTTCGTGCTCTATTCGGCGGCTGTCAGCGCCGGCATTCTCGACCGGGAGGCCAATGCCATCCTGACGGCGACGATCATCATCTCCATGGTCCTGACGCCACTGATGGTCATCCTGCATGACCGGCTGGTGCCGGCGGCGGTTCCCAATACCGACGATCTCGACGTGCCTGAAAATGTCGAGGGCAGCATTCTCCTGATCGGTTTCGGACGTTTCGGCCAGATCGTCAGCCAGCCGCTTCTGGCGCGCGGTTACACGCTGTCTTTGATCGACAAGGATGCCGACTTCGTGCGCGATGCGGCGGAATTCGGTTTCAAGGTCTATTATGGCGATGGCTCGCGGGCGGAAATCCTCCATGCCGCCGGCGCCAGCACGGCGCGTGCTGTTCTCATCTGCGTCGACGACAAGGAAGCAGCGGTCCGGATCGCGGAGATCGTCAAGCATGAATTCCCGCTGGTTCCGGTTCTCGCCCGCGCCTATGACCGTGGCCATGCCATCGATCTGCTGAAGGCCGGCGTGGATT
Organism: Agrobacterium sp. InxBP2; assembly: GCF_026191755.1. Taxonomy (NCBI): domain Bacteria; kingdom Pseudomonadati; phylum Pseudomonadota; class Alphaproteobacteria; order Hyphomicrobiales; family Rhizobiaceae; genus Agrobacterium; species Agrobacterium sp. InxBP2. The sequence goes on along the minus strand of NZ_JAINDY010000033.1, from coordinate 699,082 downwards.
ACCAGATTCGCGAGACGCTGGAATCGGCGCTGAATTTCAGCGAGGAGGTTCTGGGCGCCATGGGCGAGGAGCGGGAAGACGCCGCCCGTCTGGTGGAGGAATTCCGCGACCGCGACGAGGAGCGTTTCGCCATGGAGGTCGTCGGCGGCATTTATGCCGGCCGTTCGCTGATCCGCGGCAACGCCCAGCCAGCCGATCTCGTCGCCGCGCGCACGGCGCGTGAGCGGGCGGAGCGGGAAAAGGCGGAAGCGGCGGAAGATTAAGGGATTGCGCCCGGTGGTGTCGCAGGGTGATTTCGAGGGATAGGAACTGACATGACGATCATTCGCACGGTCGAGGAATTGAAGGCCATCTATGACGGCACGAGCGAGGCATCCATCGCCAAGGTGACAGCCGCGCTGACGGCCGAATACAGGCTGATGATCGAAACGTCACCGTTTCTCGCTCTGGCGACGGTAGGGCCGGAGGGCATGGACTGTTCACCGCGCGGCGACAAGGGCGGTGTGGTGCGCGTGGACGATGACAAGACCGTGCTGCTACCGGACTGGCGCGGCAATAACCGCGTGGATTCGCTTCTCAACATCGTGCGGGATCCGCGCGTGGCGCTGATGTTCCTGATCCCCGGCTCGAATACGACCATGCGCATCAATGGCCGCGCCTTGGTTTCCGTTGACCCAACGTTGTTGCAGAGCTTCGAGATGGATGGCAAACATCCGCGCACCGTCATCGTGGTCACGATCGACGAAGTCTATTTCCAGTGTGCACGGGCGCTGATGCGGTCTGAATTGTGGAATCCCGACAATTTTGTCGACCCGTCGTCGCTTCCGACGCCGGGTCTGCTGCTCAAGGCGGCCAAGGCGGAATTCGATCAGGAGACCTATGATCGCGAATGGGCGGCGCGCGCGGCGAAGACGATGTGGTGAGGCTTCCCCCTCTCGCCCTCATTCCTATGCTTGTCAGGAATGAGGGCGGGGACAGCGCTGTGTTTTTAATGCGCCCAAATCGGCGCAATTTGCTTCAAGTCCGATAAATCAGCCAGTTTTTGCCGGTATAGTTCTTCTGCATACCGTCCTCGTAGAAGACCGAGCGGTTCCGGCCGGTTTCCTTGGCGTGGTAGAGCGCCGTATCCGCATGGGCGTAAAGTTCGGTCGGATTGGTGGCCTGCGCGGCAGCGGCAAAACCGATCGAGATCGTTACCGTGCCGTAATCCGCGCCTGATCTCGAATTGCGGAAGGGTGTGCTCTCCAGCGACAGGCGGATGCGCTCGCACATCACCATGACTTCCTCCGGCGTATTGCCGTCGAGAATGATGGCGAATTCCTCGCCGCCGCTTCTGGCGACGAAGCCGTCCTTGCGGACATTCGCCCGAATGACCGAAGCGACGGTAGCCAGAATCTTGTCGCCTACCGGATGGCCGAACGTGTCGTTGATCCGCTTGAAGTGATCGATATCGAGCAGGACGAGCGACGTATATTGCAGGCCGATGGAGGTATCATAAACGGTTGCCAGCCGGTCGTCGAAAGCCCGCCGGTTGGAAAGGCGGGTCAGCGAATCGGTATTGGCGATGCGCTTGTATTCATCCAGCTCCAGGCGCACCTGGTGCATTTCCTCGGCATGGCGGTTGACGTCGTTGAACGCCTTTTCGCCGTCGATGATCTTCGAGCCGGTGGCCTCGGCCAGCAACGCAATTGCGTTTCTCAGAATATTGCTGCTGGCGGCATTCTTGTCATCGATACGCTGCCGCGTCTCGCCGAGGATCCTGTTGTAGTTCTCGATGGAGGATTGTTCCCGCCGTAAGGTCCCCAGAAGGGCTTCCAGTTCGCGTCGCAGCTTTTCATGCGCATCGTCGATGAAGCGCGCGGGACCGCCATCACCGTAACGCGCGGATAGCTCGTCCAGATCGTCCTGCGTCACCCGGTTTCCCAGCGCCGCCAGATCCTTGGTCAGCGCAGGGTTCGAACCGATATAGGCTTCGTAGAAAAGGCTGTAGTTGCGCGGGATCGGCGAAACACCCATGCTCCGCATGGCGTGGGCAATCTGCCCGGCAATGTCGGGTCCCGTGGTCTTGGGCGTGGATGCCGTGTTCATCAAGAAACTCCAGTGAGTCTGCTTATAGACTATGATTATTATTATGGAGGCTGTTTTGGAAAGCTTAATTTATGGAGAACTAATTTTTATTGCAGGAAATTCTATTTTGTACGATTTTTATCTTATTTAATTGATAATTATAAGTAATTTTCATTTTTTGGAATTTCCGGAATTTTTGACCTCTACTATCCGCCTTGGTGACAGTTTCGCATTTATTCTGTCAATCCCGATAACGCTTTGCAGCTGATTTATTTTGGCACAGCAACGTGATTCGTGGAGAGGAAAAAAGCTCAAGGGGCGGGGAATTTCCATTCGCCAAGACATGGTTTTGGGGAAGCCGATATTTGTCGGCCGTCTCCAAAGGCGCAACGTTACAGTTTGTCTGGCGAACCGGAAGGGATTGAACGCGGCGCCGTTCCGGGCGATGTCAGCAGGCGGGTGTACAAATGCCTCATCCGAGTGCCGTGAAAGCGTGTTGTCTACGTTTGGCTGCGGGTTCAGGCCCTGAGTTTGATGACCGGGCATTCGGCCCCGGCGTCAGCCTGCGGCGCATGGGGAGGGCGTATGATGAGGACGTCGGAATGGGCGAGGATGTTCATCATGGATGAATCCTGTCTGGCGTAAGGCTCCGCCACGACCACGCCGCCTTGACCGCTAACCAGGCGGGCGCGAAGATAATCCTGGCGGTGGTCGTTGGCTTTCAGCGCCGTCGCGGTTCTTGCGGTCGCGATGCGTTGCGGCGGCACACGCCGGCCAATCCGGCTGACCAGGGGTTCGAGGAAAAGCAGACCACAAACGAGACTGGCCACGGGGTTTCCGGGCAGGCCAAGAACCTGCATGCTGCCGATGGAGCCCACCATCAGCGGTTTTCCCGGGCGCATGGCGATGCGCCAGAAATCGAGCTGCATGCCCTCCGCCTTCAATGCAGCCTGCACCAGATCGTGGTCTCCGACGGAGGCGCCGCCGAGTGTCACCAGCACATCAACCTTCGCCGCAACGGCCTCGCCGATGGCGGCGCGGATCAGCGCGTCATCATCGGGGATAATGCCGAGATCCAGTACCTCTGCACCGGCTTTGCGGGCCAGCGCGGCGACGCCGAAGGTGTTGGACGCGATGATCTGCGCCGGCTGCGGAACGCTTCCGGGCGGCAGCAACTCATCGCCGGTGGCAAGGATGGCGATGCGTGGCCTGCGATAGACGGTAAGCGTGGCGTGGTTTGTCGCCGCCGCCAGCGTGAGATCGGCAAAGCCGAGTTCCCTTCCAACCTCCAGCACCGTTTCGCCTTTGGTGAAATCCTGCCCGCGCGGTCGGATATGTCGCCCAGCGGTGACATCGAAGGCCGTGCGGATCTTTCCGCCTTCCAGGACTTCGGCATCCTCCTGAATGAGGATCGTATCCGCACCCTGCGGCACGGGCGCGCCGGTGAAGATGCGCACCGCCTGTCCTTCACCCACCGTACCGGCAAAAGCATGACCGGCGGCGGCCTGGCCGATGACGGTGAGGACCGAGCCGATGGCCGGTGCATCGGCGCTGCGCAATGCATAACCGTCCATGGCTGAGGCATCGAAGGGGGGCTGGGTCAGGCTTGCGATGAGATCGACCGAGAGAACGCGGCCGTCGCATTCGGCGAGCGGCAGCGTTTCGGTGTCGGTGGCCGGAACCGCTGCGTCCAGAAGGCGCGCGATGGCCTCATCCACGGGCAGCAGCGGCTTCATTCAGTTCTCCTGTCGCCCGAAATCGCTGGCTTTGAAATCACCGGATTTGCCGCCGCTCTTTTCAAGCAGGCGGATATTGACGATCTCCATCGCCTTGTCGGCGGCCTTCGCCATGTCATAGATCGTCAGGCAGGCGATGGAGACGGCGGTCAGCGCTTCCATTTCCACGCCGGTCTTGCCCGACAGTTTCACCCTGGCCTCAACGCGGAGGCCGGGCAGGGTGGCATCTTCGGTGATGTCCACCGCCACCTTGGTCAGCATCAGCGGGTGGCAGAGCGGAATGAGATTGGCGGTCTGCTTCGCGGCCATGATGCCGGCCAGCCGTGCGGTGCCGATGACATCGCCCTTCTTGGCGTTGCCGTCGTGGATAAGCGCCAGCGTTTCCGGCTTCATTTTCACGAAGCCTTCGGCCACCGCAACACGCACGGTTTCCGCCTTGTCGCCAACATCGACCATATGCGCTTCACCGGCCGCATCGATATGGGTGAGCTTCGGGGCGTCGCTCATCCGGGTTTATTCCGCTGCCAGAATGCCGGACTGGCCCGTCAGCAGCGCCTTGGTGGCCGCCGTCACATCGTCCTTGCGCATCAGGCTTTCACCGACGAGGAAGGTGCTGATGCCGCTTTTTTTCAGGCGCTGGCAATCCTCGAAGGTGAAGATGCCGCTTTCGCCCACCAGCAGCCTGTCGGCGGGCACCAGTCCCGCCAGCCTTTCGCTGGTTTCGAGGCCAACCTCGAAAGTGCGAAGATTACGATTGTTGATGCCGAAAAGCGGCGAGTCGAGCTTCAGCGCCCGTTCCGTTTCCTCTTCGTCGTGCACTTCGATCAGCACATCCATGCCAAGCGCGAAAGCCTCGCCTTCCAGCCGTTTCGCGTCGTCATCCGACAGCGAGGCCATGATGAGGAGAATGCAGTCCGCGCCCCAGGCGCGGGCTTCGTGCACCTGATAGGTGTCGAACATGAAATCCTTGCGCAGCGCGGGCAGGGCGCAGGCATTGCGGGCGGCGGTCAGGAATTCCGGAGCGCCTTGAAAGCTCGGCCTGTCTGTCAGGACAGAAAGACATGCAGCGCCGCCAGCCTCATAGGCCGCAGCCAGCGCCGGCGGATCGAAATCGGGGCGGATGAGGCCCTTGGAGGGGCTGGCCTTCTTGATTTCGGCGATAAGGCCGAACTTGCCCTCGGCCTGCTTTGTTTTCAGCGCCCTGTAAAAACCGCGGGGTGCGCTCTGGTCGGCAGCCATGGCCTTCAGATCGGCCAGTGAAACCTTCGCCTTGGCGGCGGCGATTTCTTCGAGCTTGTAAGTCTCGATCTTCTTGAGAATGTCGCTCATGGTTTCGCTCTCATTCCTCGTTCGATACGGCGACCAGACGCTCCAGCGCGGCGGCGGCCTTGCCGCTGTCGAGGGCATCGCTGGCAATCGTCATGGCCTGGCCAAGCGTTTCCGCCTTGCCGGCGATGACAAGCGCTGCGGCTGCGTTGCAAAGCGATACGTCGCGATAGGCATTGCGCTTGCCTGAAAGAACCTCGCGCAGCGCCGCCGCATTGGCAATGCCGTCGCCGCCCTTGAGGTCGTCCATCCGCGCCGGCTCAACGCCGAAATCTTTTGGGGTCAGCTCGAAGGTGCGGATATTGCCGCCTTCGAGCGCCGCCACATGGGTGACGCCCGTGGTGGTGACTTCATCCATGCCGTCGCCATGCACGACCCAGATGCTTTCCGAACCCAGATCACGCAGCACTTCGGCAAGCGGCACCAGCCAGCGTGGCGAAAACACGCCGAGCAATTGCCGTTTTGCGCCGGCCGGGTTGGAGAGGGGGCCGAGCAGGTTGAAGATCGTGCGCGTACCGAGTTCGACGCGGCTCGGGCCAACGTGGCGCATGGCGGAATGGTGCATCTGCGCGAACATGAAGCCGAGACCCGCCTCGCTGATGCAGCGGGCGATGAGATCGGGACCGATATCGAGCTTCACGCCGAGTGCGGAAAGCGCATCTGCCGTGCCGGATTTGGAACTCAATGCCCGGTTGCCGTGCTTGGCGACCGGCAGGCCCGTGCCGGCGACGATGATCGAGGCGAGTGTCGAGATGTTGTAGGTCCCGATGCCGTCACCGCCGGTGCCGACGATATCGATGGCATTGGCGGGGGCGGAAACCGGCAACATCCGGGAACGCATGGAGGAGACTGCGCCGACGATTTCGTCGACCGTTTCACCGCGCACGCGCAGCGCCATCAGGAAACCGCCGATCTGCGACGGCGTGGCTTCGCCCGACATCAGAATGTCGAAAGCCGTGCGCGCATCCTCGCGGTTCAGGCTTTCTCCATTCGCAACCCTGGCGATCAGCGGCTTCAGTTCGGCCATCTCGTCGCCTCCCGGGTTAGAAGCCGACCATCGCCTGGTCGGCGAGGGCCTGGTTGATCGTCACACCATAGTCATTCTGCAGGCGGTTGACCATCTGGTCCAGCATGTCGTCGCCGGCCGCGCGGGCAATGGCGGCAAACTGCTGGTCGTCATTGGCGAGCGCGTCCGGCGTCGCGTTGGTGTCGACAGAGGTGACCTTGAAGAGGATGCGGCTGGAACCATTGGCATCGGCCGCCGTGCCGACCACGCCTTCGGCGCCCGAGAAGACGGCGGCGATGGTCTGGCGACCGAAAATCGCATCTTCGCTGGTGCGGCGCAGGCCGGATTTCTGTTCGACTGCAAGGCTCAGCTCACCCGCGACAGCCTCCAGCGTCTCGCCCTTTTCAACGCGGGCCTTCAGCTCGTCGGCCTTGGCGGCAAGTGCGGTGCGCTGCTGCTCGGCCGTCCAGTCGGCAACGACATCGTCGCGGACTTCGGCAAGCGTGCGGTCGCGGGCAGGGATGATCTGCTCGACGTCGAACCAGATGTAACCTTCGCGGCCGAGATTGATCGGCAGGGCCTCGGTTCCGGGTTCGGTCTTGAACACGTCCTGGGCGAGCTGCGGGGAGGGCAGGCCTTCGACCGCATCGCCCTTTTCGTCGAGACCGGCTGCGTCGATGGCGGCAATGGTGACCGGTTTCAGGTTCAGCTGCTGTGCGGCGTCCGCAAGCGAAGAACCGCCGGCGCGCAGATCCTCGTAACGGTCGTGCACATTGGTGATTTCTTCCGCGGCGGCAGCGGTGGCGAGATCCTTGCGGATGTCTTCCTTTGCCTCTTCCAGCGTGCGGGTGGTTTCCGGCTTGATGCCCGTGACGCGCAGAAGTACCGGGCCGAACGAACCTTCAACCACTGGCGAAACGCCCCCATCCTTCTGGATCGCAAAAGCGGCATCGGCAATCGACTGGTCGGGGATGGTATCCTTTGTGAATTCGCCAAGCGTGACGTCGGACGGCGTCTTGCCCTGATCCTTCACCACCTGGTCATAGGTGGTGTTGCCGAGCCTGATCTGCTCGGCGGCGGCAGCGGCCATTTCCTTGTCCGGGAAGGTCAGCTGCTCGACCGTGCGGCGGCCGGCGGTGCGGAAGCTGTCCTTGTGGCTGTTATAATAATCGGCGATCTGGGCGTCCGTTACCGAGGCTGGCTCCGCGATGTCGGAAGGTTCCAGCTTCACATAGGTGAATTTGCGGAATTCCGGCGCGCGATATTTCGTCTTGTTCGTCTCGAACCAGGGGGCGAGCACGTCGTCGCCGGGGGCCTTGACCGGCGGGATGACGGCGTTCGAAAGAATGACATAATCAACGGCGCGCTGCTCGTTGCGATATTGCTTCAGGGCATCCACGAGAACCTGCGGTGCGGCAAAACCGTCCGAGACGGCTTCAACGATCTGGCTGCGCACGGCGACCTTGCTGCGTTCCTTGATGTAGTCGTCCTCGCGGAAACCGGAATTGCGCAGGCGCTCCGTAAAGAGGTTGCGGTCGAACTGGCCATTGACCGATTTAAAGGCGGGGTCTTCGGCAATGAGTTTGGCAAGACGGTCTTCCGAAAGACCGAGGTTCATCTTCGAAGCGAGTTCGTCAAGCGATGCCCCGGCTGCAAGCTGGCTGAAGACCTGGCGGTCGATGCCGAAGGCCTTGGCTTGTTCGGTCGTCAGCCTTGTGCCGAACTGGCGGCTGAGATCGGAAATCTGCCGCTGATAGGCGAGGCGGAATTCCTCCGGGCTGACCGTCTGGTCACCTACCGTCATGACGGCGTGGGAATTGGCGGTGACAAGCGATGCGGAAACGCCCCAGATGCCAAAAGAAACAACAAGCAGGAGAAGCAGCAGCTTGGCTGCCATGGTTCGAGAAGCATTTCTCAGGGAATCGAGCATCGTTATGCAAACCTCACAGGAACGTCATCGCGGTCGCCGGCTGTCCGGCCCGCAACGTATCGGCGTTCCTTAAATCAATCCATTCGGAAATTGAAGGGAATTTCCCTTGGAAAAACGGGGTTTTGAAAACGGTTGTGTGATTGGAGGCGCCGAAATGGAGGCAACGGATGGATATCAGCGGCATCCACACCGTCATTCCTGTGCTTGTGACAGGAATCGAGCCCGCCCAAGTCCTTGGGCTGAAAAGAGTCTTTCCGTCGCACAGACGTGTGTTGACTGGATTCCCGTGAAAAGCACAGGAACGAGGGCGGCCATCGCAGGCCTTTCAAAACAAAACCGCCCGGAGGCTCCAGGGCGGCTGAGAACAATCATTTTTAAAAGCGGATTTATGCCAGCCTGCCGCACTCAGAAAGCGCGGTCGCGCCGGATCATCGCCTTGAACTCCTCGTCCTCGCGTCGCATCTCGGCGACGACAGAGATCATTGACATCACGAACATTACGCTGATCAGGGCAAGAAGCATCGTCAGAAATGTGAACATGATGTCGTCTCCGGAGTTTCGAGAGTTTCTCCCCGTTATCAGTAATAATTCATATACTGGTAGCGGGCGGTCAGTTGCGGATAGTCAGGTCCAAGCTTTTCAGGCTTCTGTTCATAAAGGCTAAACGTCGTTGCTACCATTGCGATAACCAGAACTGTCCAGGCGGTGCTGATGACGCTGATTTTCGCCGAAGTAGACTGTTTTTCTCTTACAAACATTTGTCTGTTCCTTTGGTTTCTTGTTAACGCACCATGTCCGATCATGTTCCGCGTCAATCATAAAAATCGATTAGCATCGCCCCGGTGAAACTTCCTTGAATGGCTCGTTCATCTGGCGTTCAGGAAACTGGCTGAGGCCGTCATTCGAGGAAAAGATACTCGGCTGCGAATGACGAGATGACCGAAACGACGATCATGAAGGCCAGCATTTTCGATTCTCCGGTTGCTTAACGGGCGAAAGGCGTTTCGGTTTCCCGATGCTGTGCATTTAAACAAAATGGCTCTGAAACCGCACTGAACGGCCCGTTCATCGGGGGTTCACGGCACGGCCGCGCTTGTGAGGGGTGGTTATAAAGTCTTGCGCCGCGTGCTTCTCCATGACAAAAGGCGGCACATATGCTGAAGCGTCGAGACGCGCCCACCATCTGAGAGCGATATGACGATTGCCTTTTATCCAGGATCCTTCGATCCGATGACCAACGGACATCTGGATGTGCTTCTCCAGGCGCTGAACGTGGCGTCAAAGGTCATTGTCGCGGTTGGCATTCATCCCGGAAAAGCGCCGATGTTCAGTTTCGAGGAACGGGCAGGGCTGATAAAGCAGGCGCTTGCGGAGCAGCTGCCGGGCGAAGCGGCGCGCATGGACGTCGTTTCCTTCGATAATCTGGTTGTCGATGCGGCCCGTCAGCATGGCGCGCGACTTCTGCTGCGCGGCCTGCGTGACGGCACCGATCTCGATTATGAAATGCAGATGGCGGGCATGAACCGCCAGATGGCGCCCGATATCCAGACCGTGTTCCTGCCCGCCGGCACCTCGTCGCGACCCATTACAGCCACATTGGTTCGGCAGATCGCCGCCATGGGCGGCAATGTCGAAGCCTTTGTGCCGAAAGCCGTGCTTGAAGCCCTTAACGCCAAGCTGAAGCGCTGACTTCAGCCTTACATTTGGAGCCAATCCGATGAAACTCGTTCGATTTGCCTTTGCCGGCGCCATGTTTGCGGGCGCGCTTGCCGCCAGCACCTTTGCGTCTGCCGCCGAACTTCTCACCGTCCAGCTGAAGGACGGCCCCGTTGTCATCGAGCTTATGCCCGACGTCGCGCCGAAGCACGTGGCGCAGATCGAGGCGCTGGCCAAGAAGGGCGCTTACGACAACGTCGCCTTCCACCGCGTCATCGACGGCTTCATGGCGCAGACCGGCGACGTGCAGTATGGCAACATGGAGAAGGGCTTCAGCGCCCAGCGCGCAGGTACTGGTGGCTCCGACCTGCCGGATATTCCGGCCGAATTCTCCAAGGTTCCGTTCACGCGCGGCGTGGTCGGCATGGCCCGTTCGCAGGATCCGAATTCCGCCAATTCGCAGTTCTTCATCATGTTTGCCGACGGTCCGTTCCTGAACGGCCAGTACACCGTGGTCGGCAAGGTCGTGTCCGGCATGGAAGCCGTGGACAAGATCAAGCGCGGGCAGGGCAGCAACGGCGAAGTTTCCAACCCCGACCGGATGATCAAGGTCACTGTCGGCAAGAAGTAAGACAGGGCAATAGAGCCCGAACAGAGGAGAATAATCATGGCCGAGATCAAGGATCCGGAAAACACCATCATCATGGAAACGACGACCGGCAAGGTCTTGATCCAGCTGCTTCCGGAAGTTGCTCCGGGCCACGTTGCCCGCATCAAGGAACTGGTATCGGAAGGTGCTTATGACGGCGTCGTTTTCCACCGCGTTATCGAAGACTTCATGGCCCAGACCGGCGACGTGAAATTCGGCAAGAAGGGTTCCGAAAGCTTCAACCCGGCCCGCGCCGGCATGGGCGGCTCCGAAAAGCCGGACCTGAAGGCAGAATTCTCCGCCATCCCGCATGTGCGCGGCACCTGCTCCATGGCCCGTTCGCAGAACCCGAACTCCGCCAACTCGCAGTTCTTCATCTGCTTCACGGATTCCCCGTGGCTCAACAAGCAGTACACCGTCTGGGGCCAGGTCATCGAGGGCATGGAAGCCATCGACAAGGTCAAGCGCGGCGAGCCGGTGAAGGACCCCGATTCGATCGTGTCCATGAAGCTCGCTTCGGCGGCTTGAGAATAGCTTATAAAGTGTTTACCCGCTCCGCAGGAAACTGCGGGGCGTTTCACATTGATGACAAGGGTGCCAACCTCTCAGCCGTCATCCTCGGTCCCCGGATCAAGCCCGAGGATGTCCCGAGGATCTAACGATCCCCAACGGCAACGTGGTTAGATCCTCGGGACAAGCCCGAGGATGACGTCTCGTTAGACGAAGCCTTGTCACTACACACCGCCCGCCCCATTGAGGGCGGGTTTTGATATTTTCGAGAGCCCTTGCAATGCGTGTAGACCTGTTCGATTTCGACCTGCCCGAGGAGAATATCGCCCTTCGCCCGGCGAACCCGCGTGATAGCGCGCGCCTGCTGGTGGTCGATCCGAATGAAAATCGCATGGAAGACCATCGCGTTTTCGACCTGCCGTCCTTCCTGCGGGCCGGCGATGCGCTCGTTTTCAACGACACCCGCGTCATTCCCGCCCAGCTTGAAGGTGTCAGGCTGCGCGAAGGCGCGCCGGAGACGGCCGTTTCGGCCACGCTGCACATGCGCGCCGATCAGTCCCGCTGGAAGGCTTTCGCGCGTCCCGGCAAGCGCATCAAGCAGGGCGACCGCATCCGTTTCGGTTATGAGCGCGATAATGCCTGCGGCCTTGCCCATCTGGAGGCCACCGTCGAGCAGAAGGGCGAGGAGGGCGAGATCACGCTGCTGTTCGACGTCTCCGGTCCCGTTCTGGACGAGGCCATTGCCTCCGTCGGCCATATTCCCCTGCCGCCCTATATCGCGGCCAAACGGCCGGAAGATGCGCAGGACCAGACCGACTACCAGACCATCTACGCCCGCGAGAAGGGCGCCGTTGCCGCGCCTACCGCCGGGCTGCATTTCACGCCTGAGCTATTTGCGGCGCTCGACAAGGCCGGTATCGAGCGGCATTTCGTGACGCTTCACGTTGGGGCAGGCACCTTCCTGCCGGTCAAGGCCGATGATACCGACGATCACAAGATGCATTTCGAAATCGGCCACGTCTCGCAGGAAACAGCCGACAGGCTGAATGCGGTCAAGGCGCGGGGCGGGCGCATTGTCTGCGTGGGTACGACGTCGCTGCGTCTGATCGAAAGCGCGGCTGCGGAGGATGGCACCATTCACCCGTGGTCCGATGCGACCGGCATTTTCATCACGCCCGGTTATCGTTTCCGCGCGGTCGATATGCTGATGACCAATTTCCACCTGCCGAAATCGACGCTGTTCATGCTGGTTTCGGCTTTCTGCGGTCTCGAAACGATGCGTGACGCATATAAGCACGCCATCGAAACCGGATACCGTTTCTATTCCTATGGCGATTCCAGCCTGTTGTTCCGGAAAAACTGATGCACGACAAATTCACCTTCACCCTGAAAGCCACGAGCGGCGGCGCGCGCCTCGGCGAAGTCGCCATGCCGCGTGGCGTCATCCGCACGCCCGCCTTCATGCCCGTCGGCACTGTCGGCACCGTCAAGGCCATGTATCTTGATCAGGTGCGCGAGCTGGGGGCGGATATCATTCTCGGCAATACCTATCACCTGATGCTCCGGCCCGGCCCCGAGCGTGTCGCCCGCCTTGGCGGCCTGCATGAGCTGATCCGCTGGCCACACCCGATCCTCACCGATAGCGGCGGTTTTCAGGTCATGTCGCTGTCCGGCCTGCGCAAGCTGGATGAGAAGGGCGTGACCTTCAAGAGCCATGTGGACGGTTCGCTGCATCACATGTCACCGGAACGCTCGATCGAAATTCAGGGCCTGCTCGATTCGGACATCCAGATGCAGCTCGATGAGTGCATCGCGCTGCCGGCCGAGCGCAAGGAAATCGAGCGCGCCATGGAAATGTCGCTGCGCTGGGCCGAGCGCTGCCGCGTCGCCTTTGGCGACCAGCCCGGCAAGGCCATGTTCGGCATCGTGCAGGGCGGCGACCAGCCGGACCTGCGCATTCGCTCCGCCGAAGGGCTGAAGCAGCTCGATCTCAAGGGTTATGCGGTCGGCGGCCTTGCCGTCGGTGAGCCGCAGGATGTGATGCTGGGCATGCTCGATATTACCCTGCCGGTGCTGCCCACTGAAAAGCCGCGTTACCTGATGGGCGTCGGCACGCCTGACGATATCCTGAAATCGGTGGCGCGCGGCATCGACATGTTCGACTGCGTGATGCCGACGCGTTCCGGCCGTCATGGTCTGGCCTTTACGCGCCGCGGCAAGGTCAATATCCGCAATGCCCGCCATGCCGAGGATATGCGCCCGCTCGACGAACAATCCAACTGCCCGGCCTCGCGCGATTACTCCCGCGCCTATCTGCATCACCTCGTACGCGCCAACGAGGCGCTGGGCGGCATGCTGCTCTCCTGGCACAATCTTGCCTATTATCAGGAGCTGATGCAGGGTATCCGCAAGTCGATCGAGGAAGGCCGTTTCGCCGATTTTTATGCGGAAACCATCGAAATGTGGGCGCGGGGCGATATAGACCCGGTTTAATGCCTCGTGACCTGTCTCCACACTCGACGTCATCCTCGGTCTCGTGCCGAGGATCTGCCGAGATCGCTAAAGTCAACGGGTGGTAGATCCTCGGGACATCCTCGGATTTGATCCGGGAACCGGGGATGACGATGGAAAGGTATCTTTCCGACGCCCTGCAGTCTCTAGATTTACCTTCTACGGATTTTTCCTTGGCACATGCGCCTTACGTTCTTTTCCGGGATGACACGACCGGCACGGTGACAGCCTTCACCGAGCCGGAGGAAATCATCGTCGCGGATGAGCGAGAAGCATTTTTTGCAGCGCTGAAGCGCATGGAAGAACTGCGCCGTGCCGGAAAATATTTAGCTGGCTATGTGTCTTATGAGGCCGGTTTCCTGTTCGAGCCGAAGCTTGCGTCTTTTGCGGCCGAACCGCGCAACGTGCCGTTCCTGAATTTCGGGGTCTTTTCCGGCCCGCAGCCGGATGACGGCCGCTTTGCGCGGCCTGACGAAGTTCCGGGCGCGGATGCGTTTCTTGCCGATCCGGTCCCGGCATGGACACTTCCCGAGTATCGGCGGCGTTTCGAGCTGTTGCACGACCATATACGCCGGGGCGACTGTTATCAGGGCAATCTGACCATGCCCGTCCATGCCCGCTGGAGCGGCGATCCGCTGACGGCATTCTGGTCATTGATCGAGCGCCAGCCGGTGAAATATGGCGCGCTGGTCGATCTCGGCGGCCCGGTCATCCTGTCACGCTCGCCGGAACTGTTTTTCTCGGTTGACGGGCAGGGGTTCATCGAAACCCATCCCATGAAGGGAACGACGCCGCGCGGAGCGGATGCGGAGGAGGACAGGGCGATCATCGCGGCAATGCTTGCGGATGAAAAGACGCTCGCCGAAAACCGGATGATCGTTGATCTCTTGCGCAACGATATTTCCCGCATCACCGAGGTCGGCAGCCTCGATGTGCCACGGCTTTTCGATATCGAGACCTATCCGACCGTGCACCAAATGGTCAGCCATATCAGGGCGAAACTGTTGCCTGGCATGACGGTGGAAGACATTTTCGCCGCGTTGTTTCCCTGCGGATCGGTTACCGGTGCGCCCAAAATGTGGGCGATGAAAATCCTGCGCGAACTGGAAGCGACGCCCCGCGACGCCTATTGCGGCGCCATCGGCCTCATGTCTCCTGGTGGTGAAATGCGCTTTTCGGTGGCGATCCGTACGATGACACTGTTCGATGACGGTCGCGCCGTCTTTAATGTCGGCGGCGGCATCGTCTTCGATTCCATGGCTGAGGCGGAATATGACGAGTGCCTGCTGAAATCGAAATTCGCTGTGGGGGACAGGCTGCTGCGAAGGTGATTATCGCCCGATCATCTCAAACGCCCCATTTTCCACCAGCACTTCCTTCGCCACCGCGTGGCTTAGAAAACCCCCGGGACTGGCGCTTGCGCCATAGGCGCCTGACTGCAGGATGGCGATGAGGTCACCGGCCTGGAGCCTCGGCAATGCCGCATTGCGAGCCAGCGTATCGAGTGGCGTGCAGAGCGGGCCGACGATGGTTGCAGTCTCCGCGTGGTCGGCCTGCATCATGGCGGGCGCAACGATGGGGTAGTTGCGCTTGACGATCTGACCGAGATTGCCCGAAGCGGCCAGGTGATGGTGCATGCCGCCATCCGTCACAACGAAGGTGGTTCCGCGCGAGGTCTTCACGGAATTGACTTCGGCCGTATAGATGCCGCCCGGACCGGCGAGGAAGCGGCCGGGCTCGACGATGACATGGGCGTCGGCGATCAGCGGATGCGCTTTCAGCAGTGCCTTCAGATCGGGGACGGCGGCTTTTACCTTCGCGAGATCGAGCGGTGCTTCGCCGGCGAAGTAAGGGATGCCGAGGCCGCCGCCGAGATCGATGGTTTCAAGCGGCTTGCCGAGCATTTCCGCCATGCGGGCGGCAATTGAGATGGCATGTCGCCATTGCGAGACAAGCATGTCCGCATCGAGGATCTGAGTGCCGCCATAGATATGGATGCCGACGAGATCGATAACGCCCGCGCGCCGGAAAAGCGGCAGGATATTTTCCAGTTCTTCCTCATCGAAACCAAAAGCGGTGGCCTTGCCGCCCATACGCATGGCGCCGGCTTGCGCATCCGGCACCGGATTGATGCGGACAGAGGCCTTGACGGGTTTGCCGATTGCCTCGATGCGGGCAATTTCCTCGGCGCTTTCGATATGGATTTCGCCGATGCCGCCCGTGATCACTTCGTGCAATTCGGCTCTGCTTTTGCCGGGCCCGGCAAAGATGATGTTTTCCGGCGCGACACCAGCCTTTATAGCGGCGCGATATTCGCCAGCGGAAGCGATTTCCGCGCCGGCGCCTTCCTGCCGGAAGAGTGCGATGATGGCGGGCAGGGGATTGGCCTTCACCGAATAATAGATATCGGCAAAACCGGAGAGCGTCGCCTGGAGATCGCGGTAGGCGCGGCGCATCGCGCCAGCATCATAGAGAAAGCATGGAGTTCCGGTTTCGGCGACGATATCGCGCACGGCAAGCCCGCCGATCACAAGATCGTTTTCACTGATATCGAATGACGCGGCCGCAAGGGCGGGACCGTGGCTCTGGGGTTTATCCGTGGGCGCCATTGTCCGTCCGTTCGCGCACAAGCGCGCGGTAGTCCACCTTGCCATTGGCGGTGACGGGCAACCGGTCGACCAGCTCGATGGCGCGCGGGATCATGAAGGGGGCGAGCATTTCAGCGGCCTTCTTCAGTGCCGCGGAAACATCGATATTTTCATTGGCGGCAGTCGCCACGGCATGCACCTTTTCCCCCGCAAAGGGGTCCGGAAGGCCGATGACGGCGACCTGCTGGAACAAGCCTGTCGACATCAGGCTTTCTTCGACTTCGGTCGGGCTGATGCGATAACCCGAAGACTTGATCATCGCATCGTTACGGGCAACGAAGCTGAAGAACCCGTCTTCGTCTTCCACCGCCAGATCGCCGGAGTAACATACGGTTTCTCCGCCCAGTGCCGCCGGAATGAAGGGATGCGGGCGCAGGACTTTCGCCGTGTCTTCCGGCCGGTTCCAGTAGCCCAGCGAAACGGTCGGGCCTCGATGCACGAGAATGCCGGGTTCGCCGGGCTTTGCCCGCTGTCCCTCAGCGGTGACGATGAATATCTCACATTCGGGAATGGCCTTGCCGATGGAGGTCGGGCGGCGATCGATTTCATCCGGCGGCAGGAAGGTGGAGCGGAAGGCTTCGGTCAGGCCGTACATCAGGTAGATTTTCGTGTCCGGCAGCTTTTCGCGCAGTGCCTTCACAGTTTCCTGCGGCACGCGCCCGCCAGAATTGGTGATGTAACGCAGATGCGGAAGCGGCGTCCTGGCAAGCGACGGCGCCGCCCTCGTCAGGATCGCCCAGACTGTCGGCACCCCGGCAAGCCCGGTCACGGCATGGTCGCGCAGGTCGCGGACGATATCGTCACCGAGCCTAAAGGTGGAGATGATTGTTGTCGCGCCCTGTTCCACTGCCGTCAGCAGCTGGTTGAGGCCATAGTCAAAGCTGAAGGGCAGAAGGGAAAGAATGCGATCCTTGCCGGTAATCTCCAGATAGGTGCGCACGATGCGCGCGCCGGCCAGGAGATTGCGATGCGACAGCATCACGCCCTTGGGTGAGCCGGTAGAACCGGATGTATAGAGGATCGCCGCGAGGTCTTCGCCGATTGCCGCCGGGCTTTTGACTGACGTCTTGCCGCCTTCGGCGATATCGTTCGCCAGAAGCACGCGGACACCGGCCAGACCTTCCAGCGCCGCGCTCAGCTCGTCGCGCATGGTCGCATTGCTGATGACAAGTTCGGCGCCGCAATCCACGATGATATGGCGTATCTGCTGCGCCTTCAGCAGCGCATTGACCGGCACGAAGACGCATCCGGCCATGCTGACGCCGAAGATCGACCAGCATTCTTCCGTGCCTCGCGGCAGAAAAATGACGACTCGGTCGCCGCGTTGCGCCCCGGCCTGCTGCAAGGCAGCCGCGCATCGTTCCGCCGCTTCGGCAAATTGCCGGTAGCTCAGGGATGTGTCTTTATAAACGATCGCCTGCCCGTCGCTTGCCGCGCGCGCGCCCAGCAGGTGGTGCAGCAGGAAAGGAGGTGTCATCGCCTCCGTTCCCTGAGGACGAAGGCGACGAGATCGGCGGGCGTGCCAAGGTTGTCGGGGGTGAAATGTTCGTCGTCGAGAATGATGCCGAAGCCTTCACCAAGAAAGATCATCAGCTCCAGAAAGCCGAGCGAATCGATGACGCCTCCCTCGAGAAGCGGCGTGTCGGCCGAAAAAGGTGCATAGGCAGGGAAACGGTCCGAAAGATAGGAGTGAATGGTATCAGCAATCTCTATTTCGCTCGTTTTTGCTGCAAGCATGTTCATTCCCCGATCTCCCCGTATATTTTCCATGGCTGCCGCCCCGGAACCCCGTTTATCTGTAAAGGCCAGGTTTCGGTCAGGACAACCCCAGCACCACTAAAATACCTAGGGTGGCAATAACACCAACTCTGAGTATGTTTCGTTAATAAATTGTGGGTTCCATGCGCCTTTTACTTGTATCGGCGCAGATTTATGTGCAGCGAAGCCGCCCGCGTTTCGTTCACCCTCGAGTGCAGCCATCGTCATGGCAAATCTGCCGTGGCGAAGGAGATGGCGGGCGATCGCGGCAATGTGTCTTTGTACGACTGCGCGGTCCTCGCAATAGATGAGGCGCGCGGAGGGCGCCCTTTTGGTCGCCGTTTTCAGAAAGACCAGCGGGTAATGACGGCCATCCGCCTGCATGATGGCGACGATGCAGCCGAGGCGCGCGTGATCTTCAAGCATCTCACGCGTCTCGCTGGTCAGCGTACCGGGTTGAGCGGAGGCAAGCGTTATGAGGCGGGCGCTCGAGGGGCGCAACGCCTTCAACGGCAGGGGATAAAAAAGCGTGCAATCCGTCACCGTGTGAAAGCCCAGCCTCTCATTCAGCCTGCAGGCTTCGGCCGAGGGGGTGAGGTCGGTGAAGACCTCATCCTCTGAAGACGACGCCATTTGCAGCATGCGCGGCGCGAACCATCTGCAAGCCGGCTCGACATACCAGCTGGACAGATTGACGACGACAGTGCCGGTATCCGGCAGGCGGCTTTTGATTGTCAGCAATACACCGGCGGTGGCGTCACCTTTCATCAGCAATTGCCCGACGGGACCGAGTTGCCGGCGTTCGTGATGTTCGGCGATCAGCGCAAGCCCGCGGGACCAGAAGGCCTCGCTCTTTTCAGGGAAACCTTTCGTCAGAAGACTGATGGCGGCGGCGCGGTTTCCGTTATCGATCGATACGATTTTCAGGGGCGCTCTCCGCTGTCTGGCGTCACTCGGCCTGAGGAAGAGATTTTTCAACCCCACCGCGCGTTATGGGATTACAACGATAGATTTACCGTCCCGTTAATCGCGCTGGCTGTAAGGCCGAAGGAGCGATCACATTTGCATGAATGGGCAGGCGCGCGTGCTGCGCGCCTGCTGATGTTGCCGGCCGATCAGTACACGACGACGCCGCGGATGCTTTCGCCCCTGTGCATCAGGTCGAAGCCCTTGTTGATGTCTTCGAGCGGCATGGTGTGGGTGATCATCGGGTCGATCTGGATCTTGCCTTCCATGTACCAGTCGACGATCTTCGGCACATCCGTGCGGCCGCGCGCGCCGCCGAATGCGGTGCCCATCCAGTTGCGGCCGGTGACGAGCTGGAACGGACGGGTGGAGATTTCCTGGCCAGCACCCGCAACGCCGATGATGACCGACTTGCCCCAGCCGCGATGGGAGGCTTCCAGCGCCTGGCGCATGACCCTGGTATTGCCGGTGCAGTCGAAGGTGTAATCCGCGCCGCCGATCAGGTCGCCGTTGCGCTTGGTCATGTTGACAAGATAGGGGACGATATCGTCGCCGACTTCCTTCGGGTTGACGAAATGCGTCATGCCGAATTTTTCGCCCCAGGCCTTGCGGTCGGGGTTGATGTCAACGCCGATGATCATGTCCGCACCGGCAAGGCGCAGGCCCTGCAGCACGTTGAGGCCGATGCCGCCGAGGCCGAAGACGATGGCCGTGGAGCCGATCTCCACCTTGGCGGTGTTGATGACAGCGCCAATGCCTGTCGTCACGCCGCAGCCGATGTAGCAGACCTTGTCGAAGGGCGCGTCGGGATTGATCTTGGCGAGCGCGATTTCCGGCAGAACCGTGTAGTTCGAGAAGGTCGAGCAGCCCATGTAGTGATGGATCTTGTCCTTGCCGATCGAGAATCGCGAGGTGCCGTCCGGCATCACGCCCTGGCCCTGCGTGGCGCGGATGGAGGTGCAGAGATTGGTCTTGCGCGAGGTGCACGAATAGCACTCGCGGCATTCCGGCGTGTAGAGCGGAATGACATGATCGCCCTTCTTGACGGAGGTAACGCCCGGTCCGACATCCACGACGATGCCGGCGCCTTCATGGCCGAGAATGGCCGGAAACAGGCCTTCCGGATCGGCGCCGGAAAGGGTGAAGTCATCGGTGTGGCAGATGCCGGTCGCCTTGACCTCGATCAGCACTTCGCCGGCCCGGGGACCTTCGAGCTGAACGGTCATGACCTCGAGCGGTTTTCCTGCCTGAATGGCAACGGCGGCGCGGACGTCCATATCTTATCTCCTGGCATTGTCTTGTGGTTGGATGGGGCTGTTTTGCCCGAGCTTGGCTGGAGGGACAAGGGGCAAGCCCAAGTTTGTGTTTACGCACGTGGCGGTGAATGCACCCCATTCACTACCGCGACGCGGTCATACGCTTCTCATTTATTTAGCTAATTTATTAATTAATGAATTAAGCATATGAATTCGCTTCATATTTTGTGGTTCCGGTTGAGTTTTGATTTACGGTTTGTGTGTTAATTGACCCCTGTATTTCCAGGGATCAGGCGAGGGTGCTCGAAAACCAACCCCACCGGGGACCAACGAGCAATTTTCAGGAAACCGGTGCGAGCCGGATATTTTTAGCGTCGCAGAAAGCCAGGCCCGTCGCTTTTCACAGCGCGCCTTCCCCATGGCCATGAGCGACATGAGACGGTGTTTTGATGACGAGCAGGTGGATAAAAAAAGCAGCATGGAAAAGGGCGCCGTTTTCGTCGCTCCTCAAAGACCGCAAAGGCACCTTCGCCATTATGACAGCGCTGCTGCTGCCGGTCTTTATCATTTTGCTGGGGCTGCTTTTTGAGGGTGGCAGGGCGCTGGCCTATTACAACCAGTCAAAGCGGGTCATGGCCATGGCGTGTGAAAGAGCCACCAAGCCGACTCGCACCTACACATTGTCCGACGAAGTCCGGCGCGACAATGTGGCCGCAGCCTTCGATGCGATGATTCAATCCACCAAGCAGAAGGTCCTCTCGCGCGAGGTGAAGGTGGACTGGACCACGACGAATATCAAGGCTGAGTTCAGTTACAGTTTGATTTTCTCGGAGATGTTCAATCTCGATAAGCTGAAATATCGCCTCAATGAGTCCTGCGAAGGTATCCCGCCTTACCCCGAGGACGATGCGGTCATCATTGACAATATGTTCGAGAGCAACGCTCTCGGCGTCGAGCGGATCTTGAAAAACGGCGTCACCAAGGAAACACCCGGCGGTTGCTGGGGTGTCTATCCCTTTTCTGAAATTGGATGGGATGGCGGCACCGGGCCCGGTGTCGAGTTGCAGGACTGGAGCAGCCCCTGCTGCCGCCGTAACCACAATTGGCAGGGTTATCCGGCCGGAATGCAGAGCAAGAAACTCAACGAGGCCCCTACCGCCAACGACAAAGCCTGCACTCTGAAGGAAGTCGATAAGGCAAAGACCACCGACAAGATCGAAATCGAAAAGAAGGTGGGCACCGAGCTCTCATTGCCAACCCGTTATGTCATGGAACTCGACAGCGACTGGGGGCCGCCTGCGCCCGGCAAGAAAAAAAATAATGAAGCCAATAGCTCGATCTACAAGGATGTCGAGCTTCACCCCGGAATATATAAGATCATGGTTTGGTATAATGGGCGCCGGGCCGTCGAGGACGTGGAAAAAACCAACGGCATCAAGATTTCGCTACAGCAGCGGCTCCCCACCCTGAGACCTCAGCAGAAGGTGTGGGAGTTGACTCAAGATAAAAACAGCATTGCCTGGACACCGAGGGATTACAGTTTCAGGGTCAAAGCCTACTCCATCTATCGGGTGACTATCGAGGCTACCGGACTGAGCGACAGTTTCGGCGGCATCATCACGGGCTTCCAGCTCATCTATGTGGATCGAGTGGAAGAAGACTGAGATGAAGTCTTTTCTTTCCCTGCTTCAGGACAAAAGCTGCGGCGGCCCGCGCGGATGCCGGTTCACGCATGCGGCATGTTACCGGTTGTTTGGCGACCGAAAGGCGGCAACGGCGGTGGAGACGGCGCTGCTGTTGCCGCTGTTTTTTGCGCTGATTTTCGGGACGCTCGAAATCGGCCTGCTGATGCTCTATTACCTCTATCTCTCTTTTGCGTCCAATGCGGGCATCGAGTATCTCCGCAAGGCGGCGGCGGACGGTCGGCCGGCGACCGAGATTGCGTTGCGCAAGGCAATTGCCTCTCATTTCATTGGCGGGACGGACGAAACCAACCTCAAGATCGCTCTCTTGCCGATCCCGGACGACGATATTGCCGAAGCCAAAGTGCCCACACCGATCGTGAACGATTTTCGCCCGCCCGCCGATACCGCCGGGCAGTACATTCTGGCAATCGGTTACAAGTGGAATTTTTTGATGCCGACGACGCGGCTCCTCGTGCCGGACACGGGTGGCATTCATCAGTTGCGCAACATTTCCCTGGCCATCACTGCCGTACGGGTGACCGAATGAAAAAGACGAGATGGTTTTTTCGTCTTGGCAGTTTCGGTCGTTGCCGTTCTGGCGCTGCGGCGGTGGAAATGGGGCTTCTGGCACCGCTGCTCGTCCTTATGCTTGCCGTGGTCATTGAGGTAGGGCGAGGGTGGCTGAGTTATGACCGGTTCATGACGGTCGTTGATAATTCGGCACGCTGGGCGGCAAGATTTCCCGAATTCGAGAAACGGGTGCGCACGGGGGTTCCGAGTTTCGTCGTCCTTTCCGGCAGCGGCATTCTCCAGACGGGCAAACTTGACCTGACGCTGAGAAGCGTCAAACTGGTGGACAAGGTCGCCCGGCTGCAATTTCCCGCCCACAATTTTATGGGTTCTGCCGAAGATGTGCCATGGGAGAAAACCGTGATTGCCAACGGTTTCGTTGCCCAGGAAGCTATCATCGTCGTCTCCGGGCGGTACAGCTATAAGCCGCTGATCGCGGTCCTCGCCGATATCACGCTCAAATTCGAATATGTTGCGGCTGTTAACCCGTTCTTTTCCCAGCGATATCCATACCAGAGCGGCAAATCGGATTTCGCAAAATGGAACCTCACGCGCACGCCCAAACCCAAATCTGTACCCAAACCGGACTGAGCAGCCTCATTGCGCTTCTGTGGCGGTCTGGCCTTCGCCGAGCCACGCTGCACAATCCTTCAACGCCCGCGCCGCGATCAGCTGACGTTTCATGATCGTCTTGTCCTTGCCGCGAAAACGCTTGACGCTTTCTGGCTTGACGATCGAGCCCGGCTCCAGTTCGGGGAAGAGGCCGAAATTGATGTTCATCGGCTGGAAGGAGCGTTTGCCCGGTTCATCATCGGAAGACAGGTGGCCGCCGGTGATGTGGTTGAGCAGCGAACCGAGCGCGGTGGTGGCCGGCGGCAGGCTCGGGGTTTCGCGCTTTTGCTCGGCGGCGGCGAAGCGGCCGGCGAGGAGGCCGACGGAGGCGCTTTCCACATAACCCTCACAACCGGTGATCTGGCCGGCGAAACGCAGGTCCGGCCGGGATTTCAGCTTCAGCGAGCGGTCAAGCAGGGTGGGGGAATCGATATAGGTGTTGCGGTGCAGGCCGCCGAGGCGCGCGAATTCCGCATTTTCGAGGCCGGGTATCATGCGGAACACATCCGCCTGAACCCCGTATTTCAGCTTCGTCTGGAAACCGACCATGTTGTAGAGCGTGCCGAGCGCATTGTCCTGGCGCAGCTGGACGACGGCATAGGCCTTGACGGTAGGGTTATGCGCGTTAGTCAGGCCCATCGGCTTCATGGGGCCATGGCGCAGCGTTTCGCGTCCGCGCTCGGCCATGATTTCGATCGGCAGGCAGCCATCGAAATAGGGCGTGCCTTCCCATTCCTTGAAACCGACCGTGTCTCCCGCGATCAGCGCGTCGATGAAGGCGTTATATTGCTGCTCATCCAGGGGGCAGTTGATGTAGTCCTTGCCCGTGCCGCCAGGGCCGACCTTGTCGTAACGCGACTGGTACCAGCAGATATCCATGTTGATGCTGTCGCGGTGGACGATCGGGGCGATGGCGTCGAAAAAGGCGAGCGCATCCTCACCCGTCTCGGCCTGGATGGCGGCGGCAAGATCCGGCGAGGTCAGAGGCCCGGTCGCGATGATCGTGTTGCCCCATTCCTTCGGCGGCAGGCCGTTCACCTCTTCGCGGAGGATCGTCACCAGTGGGTGACCCTCCAGCGTTTTCGTCACGGCCTCGGAAAATCCGTCGCGGTCAACGGCAAGCGCGCCGCCGGCCGGCACCTGGTGCTTATCGGCGCAGGCCATGATCAGCGAGCCGGCAAGCCGCATTTCCGCATGGATGACACCAACCGCATTGGCCGTCGCATCGTCGGAGCGGAAGGAGTTGGAACAGACCAGTTCCGCCAGCGTATCGCCCTTATGCGCATCCGTGCCACGCACGCCGCGCATTTCGTGCAGAATGACGGGCACGCCGCTCTCCGCAATCTGCCATGCGGCTTCCGAACCGGCCAGCCCGCCGCCGACGACGTGAATGGGAGAAATGGTCTTGTCTTGCATTTCGGTGTCCATGGGCAGCCGCGGGGCCAAGGCTCCCGTCCGGCGGCCGTCCTTCGAGTGAGAGTTCCGCGCGGGTCCTAAAAGGACGCGGCATTGTTTGCCGATGCACTAGCATGCATGGCGGGGGCAGCCAAATGGTTTTGGCGGATGGAGGCTAGTGGGCTACGAAGCTCCCGCCGGGATCGAGGAGCAGACGCGCATTTTGAAGCAGGCAGCGGGATGAGGGGGCGAGGTTGGAGATATCAGGGGAGCTAGCCCCCTCATCCCACCCTTCGGGCCACCTTCTCCCCGGCGGGGAGAAGAAACAAGCGGCGATCTCGAACCCGATGTATTTGGCGTAGCGCCCGTATCCGAAATGCCGGTCGGCCCTGTAAAACCGAATGGTGGCGGAAGCCAGGAGTGCATCTTCGAAAAATAGCTGCTTGCAGCGGAAACTCCAGAATCAAAAACGGCGCCAGAGGCGCCGCTTTCTTAACCTGTCGCTCAATCGTCGCGCCCTGGAGGTCGGGCAGCGGGACGATCGTTTACGCCTTAGCGGAACGAACGGGCTGCTACGTTACGGATGTCGTAACGGGTCAGGCCGATGTCGCTCAGAGCCTGGTTGGAGAGGCTGCCGAGTTCGTTGATCGTGCGGCGGTAGGAGATCCAGTTCTTTGCGATGCGGATAGGGTTCATGGTCGTTTCCTCAATCTATCTCTGTTGATTTCGTCTGCCGGCTCAGCGGTTTCTCTGTGCTCTCGGCTGTTGAGGTTTATATATAGACATGAAGCCATGTTGTGCAGTGCAGAATTTAGGCTACTGCCATGCATTTGTGCAGTATGTCGTCTAAATTTGCGGCTTTGGGTATCATATGGGCAAAATATGAGCGGAAATGCCTGCCTTTGAGGCGGCTTTGAAGGATATGGCGGCCTTAGACGGCTTTCGAAGGGGCTCTGCGGCGTGAGAGGGCAATCGGAGCAGGCTCGGACATCATCCTCGCGTACGCCCACACTCGGCATCAATGCATTTATCCGTCGGCCCAGCAGGCGGTACAGAAGAATTGCTTCGAGGTGGGGCGCCGCCCAAAACGAAAAAAGGCCAGAGGCGGAAGCCTCAGGCCTTTTTGGGTAGGTCGTCTCGCATCCGCCGCAGAGCGGCGGGGCGTCTAATTAGAAGCCGACGGCGGTCTTGGCGACGCGGCGGATGTCCTGACGGCCAATGCCGAGGTCATTCAGTTCGCGGTCGGTCATGCGGCCGAGTTCGGTTACGGTCTGACGATACTTGCGCCAGTTGGTGAGCGAGCGTGCAATGTTCATTTTCATCTTCCTCTTCGTGCTGTTCAGTCGCCGCGGCCAGTCTTGGGAGGCTTTGGTCCGGGGCTGAACTCGATGTCTGTATGACCATAAATATAATCGGTTTAATCAAAACAAAAACAGACAAAGCAAGATGCCACCTATGCATTAAACGCAATGCAATCCGGTAAAATGCCCCGATTGCGGCGATTCATGCATAATTTGTGACCAATTTGTGTGCTTTTGATGGAGTTATCCGCCTGCAGCCTTGCGGCGGTGCGTCATGCGGCGGCTGCGTGCGGCGGTACCGGCGCCATCATGTGCCCGCCATGCCATATTATATATAATGTCAGTGCAGCCGCGTGTTAGCGTGAAGCGGCCATATGATGGGGGGTCGGTAATCGGGGAGGACGATGGCGCGCTACGCCGCTTTCGTCCCTGTATCCGGAAGGCTTGCCGGTCTTTCGTGTTCCGAAAATCCGTTGGCCGGTCGCGAAAGCGGGTCGGGCCTCCTTCTGCCCAGCCCGGCCGGCAAGAAAAGTCCGGGCGAAACGAAAGGCAGCGGAACGGCGTGCTTGACCCTTTCTGAACATTGTGACATACCGCCGCCCAACGTGCGGGTATGGCGGAATTGGTAGACGCATTGGTTTTAGGTACCAACGCTTCGGCGTGGGAGTTCGAGTCTCTCTACCCGCACCACAAGCAAGGCATGGCTGTGCCACGCTTGCGCCAGAGTGCATCCTTACAGGATGCGGGGAGCTTCGGGGTTCATTTCTCCCCTTTGGTCTTTATTCTCCGGTGCAGGCGTAACGGTGTCCGGCAGGCGCTTGTGTAAGAAATAAGGGAAGCCACGGCCGGGGAACGATGTTTCCGGCGCAGTGCTCGAAAGTAAACCAACGGCTGTCTGAGCACCGCCGCCATGATGTGAAGGTTAGGAAAATGCAGGTTATCGAAACGCTCGCTGAAGGGCTGAAGCGCGAACTCAAGGTCGTTATTCCGGCTGCCGACATGAAGGCCCGTCTGGACGAGCGCCTGGTCGACGCCAAGGACAAGGTTCGCATCAACGGTTTCCGTCCCGGCAAGGTGCCGGTTGGCCACCTGAAGAAGATGTACGGCAAGTCCATCATGGCCGACCTCGTCAACGAGCTGGTTCGTGAAAAGCCGTCCGAAATCCTCTCCAGCCGTGGCGAGAAGTCTGCAACGCAGCCTGCGATCTCCATGACCGAAGACGAGCAGGAAGCTGAAAAGATCCTGTCGGCCGAATCCGACTTCGAATTCACCGTTGCCTACGAAATCATTCCGGCCATCGAACTGAAGGCCAATGACGGCATCAAGGTTACCCGCGAAGTTGTGGAAGTGACCGAAGACGAAATCAACGAGCAGATCCTCAAGATCGCCGAAAGCGCCCGCACCTACGAGACCAAGAAGGGCAAGGCCGCTGAAGGCGACCGTGTCACCATGAACTACCTCGGCAAGGTTGACGGCGTTGCTTTCGACGGCGGCGCTGCTGAAGACGCTGAACTGGTTCTCGGTTCGGGCCGCTTCATCCCCGGCTTCGAAGACCAGCTGGTTGGCGTCAAGGCCGGCGACGAAAAGACCATCACAGTGACGTTCCCGGCCGATTACCCGGCGGCGAACCTTGCCGGCAAGGAAGCCAACTTCGACATCACCGTCAAGGAAGTTGCTGCCGCCGCTCCGGTTGAAATCAACGACGAACTGGCCGAAAAGCTTGGCCTCGAATCGGCTGAAAAGCTGAAGGAAATCGTCAAGGGTCAGATCGAAAGCCAGTACGGCAACGTCACCCGTCAGAAGGTCAAGCGCCAGATCCTCGACCAGCTGGACGAGATGTACAAGTTCGACACGCCGGCTGGCCTGGTTGACGCCGAGTTCGACAACATCTGGCGCCAGATCAACACCGATCTCGCCCAGTCCGGCAAGACCTTCGCTGACGAAGACACGACCGAAGAAGAAGCCCGCGAAGAATATCGCAAGCTGGCTGAACGCCGCGTCCGTCTTGGCCTCGTTCTCTCCGAAATCGGCGAAAAGGCCGGGGTCGAAGTGACCGAAGAGGAAATGCAGCGCGCGCTGTTCCAGCAGCTGCAGCAGTTCCCGGGCCAGCAGAAGGAAATCCTCGATTTCTTCCGCAACACCCCCGGCGCTTCCGCTTCGCTGCGCGCTCCGATCTTCGAAGAAAAGGTCATCGACAAGCTGCTCACCGAAATCTCGGTAACGGACAAGACCGTTTCCAAGGAAGAGCTGCTGGCTGACGACGGCGAAGAAGCCACGGAAACCAAGAAGAAGGCGCCTGCCAAGAAAAAGGCTGCTGCCAAGGCTGACGACGCCGCTGAAGGCGAAGAAGCCGCCCCGAAGAAGAAGGCTCCGGCCAAGAAGAAGGCTGCTGAAGGCGACGCCGAATAATCTTCTTCAGTGCAAGCTGATTTGAATGGAAGGGCCGTGGCGAAAGCTGCGGCCTTTTTGTTTGGCCGTCTTTTTTGGTGGGGTGCGACAGTCACCCGATCCACAGTCTTCCGACATGGTTATGTCATCCCTGGTTATTATGTTTCCAATCCATGGCCACCAGTTCATGCGTCACCGGCCAAAGCGGGGGAGTCAATGGAAGCGCCATGGGTGTCAGAAACTACCTGATCGAGGGTGTCTCCGGTGTCGGCAAGACATCGGTTGCAACAGAACTTCAGCGACGCGGCCATCATGTGATCCATGGCGACCGCGAACTTGCATATAAGGGCGACCCTGAAACGGGCGCGGCCCTTGATCCAGCTCTGGAGGGCGATGCGGCGGATATGCGTTTCCGTCACCGGCATCATATATGGGATGTCGAAAAGGTTCGGGGGATTGCCGCCGATCACAGCCAGACGCTCACATTCTTCTGCGGTGGCTCAAGGAATTTTCAGCGTTTTATCGATGTGTTCGCTGAGGTCTTCGTTCTCGATCTCGATAGCGAGACCCTGCGAAGACGGTTGATCGAGAGACCCCGGGACGAGTTTGGCGGAGAGCCGGAGGAGCGGGAATTTGTTCTGCAGCTCCATGCGACGAAAGAAGACATTCCCGCTTACGCCACGGTCATCGATTCATCCCGATCTCTAAATGCTGTCGTGGATGATATTCTCGCGCGTTGCGCCAACGATTGAAAAAGAGTAGCGACCGGGCGTCCCGCATCCTTGTTCCGATCACAATGCAGTGCAGCATGATTTTTTGCTGCATATGCTCTTGTTCATCTCCCGTTCATCTGGCACCCTGCGCAGCATGATTTGCCTGGTCGTATCAAGCGGCCGTTCGGGCATTGCGCCGCTTGAATGTGGCTTCATCGCAGCCAAACCATTGGCCTTAGCTTTTACCGTGCTTGCCGGGTTCTCCCGGTGCGCCCTTAATTTGCCAGGGGACAAGTATGTCGCTTCGAACGGGTTCTGCCCTTGTATTATTGTTCTTCACCGCAGCCGCGGCCGCCCATGCCGATGAGGCGGGGCTGATCTGGAAGCCGGTCAAGAATTCCGATCGGTCCTATACGGCGCGCATCGGCGCGAAACTGCCGGTCGATACCCCGATCCGGGCCGGGCTGGAAATGGGCATGAATGCCTCAAAGACGGGGCAGGTGGTGGATACGCCGGTGCGGCTGTGGGGTAATGTCACGTTGCTGGCCGAACAGCTGCCGGGCGTCTCGCTTGCGCGGGATGTCGGCGTCATGTTCAACGCCCTGACAGGGTCGAGCAGCGTTTCCATGACCTCGCAGCAGAAGCGCATCGTTACGCCGGAGCTGGATATCGAGGCGAACCGCAATTTCACCGTGCGGTATGACGGCACGGCGCAGCAATGGAACGGGCTTGATGTCTCACAATCGCTGCGCCTGTCCCGCTCGGAAACCGGCACGGCCTTCGTGCTGACGGGGGCGAGCCGCAACAGTTTCAACGAGTTCAGCAGCGGTGTCGCGGTGGAACAGAAGCTGGGCGATCACCTGACGGTGCGCGGGACGCTGGATCAGGGTTATGCGGATCATTTCCGGCCGGGGGTAAGTGCGCGGTACAGTATTCGGTGGTGAGGGGGCGGGCTGGCTGTATACGGTTAGTTCGCAGGTGAGAAAGTCTCTTTAGGGGCGAAAACCTTTCCTCCGTCATGCCGGGCTTGACCCGGCATCCAGTGACGGCGAGTCGGCGCTGTGAAAGAGCCTTTCGCTATCAAAGACTTGATCGCGCTGGATCCCGGCTCAAGGCCGGGATGACGGGATGGGGATGCTGTGCTTTCTCAGAAGGCCGATTACGGCAACTCCGCCGTCTCAAAAGCCGCCCCCGCGCAACCTCAATCCTTCTTGATCTCACCCATGCGGTTCCACGCATCAAGCCCGGCAATCTTGTAGGCTTCCGCCAGTGTCGGGTAGTTGAACGTATTCTCGACGAAATATTCCACCGTGCCTTTGAGGTTCAGCACCGCCTGGCCGATATGCACCAGTTCGGTGGCGCCTTCGCCGACGATATGGACGCCGAGCAGGCGGCGGGTTTTCAGCGAGAAGATCATCTTCAGGAGGCCGCTGTCGAGACCCATGATGTGGCCGCGGGAGGTCTCGCGAAAATGGGCGATACCGCATTCATAGGGAATGTTGCGTTCGATGACTTCCTCTTCCGTCAGGCCGCAGGTGGAGATCTCCGGCACGGCATAGATGCCATAAGGGAAGAACTGCGGCGGTTCGCCGGCCGGTGCCCCAACGGCATGGCGGGCGGCGATGCGGCCCTGTTCCATGGACGTGGAGGCAAGGCTCGGGAAACCGATGATATCGCCGGCGGCATAGATGTTCGGCACGGACGTCTGGAAGGTTTCAGGATCGACTTTCAGGCGGCCGCGGCTGTCGGCTTCCAGCCCGCAGGCCGAAAGGTTGAGCGTATCGGTGGCGCCGACACGGCCGGCGGCGAAGAGGACGGTCTCGGCCTTCAGAACGCGGCCATTGCCGAGCGAGACGAGGCACTTGCCGCTCTCGTCGCGCTCCACCTTTTCCGCCTTCTGCCCGAAGATCAGCTTCATGTTGCGGTCGCGCAGCTGATAGGCGAAATCCTCGACGATTTCCTTGTCGATGAATTCGAGCATGGTTTCGCGCGGTTCCACCACCGTCACCTGCGTATCGAGCGCGCTGAAGATGGTGGCATATTCGATGCCGATGACGCCGGCGCCAACCACGATCATGGAGCGCGGCAGTTCCTTGATTTCGAGAATCTCGTCCGAATCGAGCACCGCTTCGCCATCGAAGGGAATATGCGGCGGCCGGTAGGGGCGGGTGCCGATGGTCAACAGAATGGAAGTGCCGGTGACATTCATGATCTCACCGTCGTTCTTCACCACCTTCATGGTGTTGGCGTCAACGAAGCTTGCCGTGCCGCGAATGTGCTGCACGCGGTTGCGGGCGAACTGGTGTTCCAGCACTTCCACTTCGTGATCCAGGGTGATGAGCAGGCGGCGGCGAAGATCCTCGGCGTCGATCTCCTGCTTGACGCGATAGGAGCGACCGTAAAAACCGCGCTCGCGCCAGCCGGTGAGGTTGAGCGCGGTTTCGCGCAGGGTCTTGGATGGAATGGTGCCGGTATGCACCGAAACGCCGCCGACGCGGCTGCCTTTCTCGATGACCAGAACCTTCTTTTCGAGCTTGGCGGCCTGAATGGCGGCCCGTCTTCCCGCCGGACCGCTGCCGACAACAATCAGATCGAACTGGTGCATGAAAAACCCCGGAATAGAATGCATTTCGATACCGGATGTCGCATCCGGCATGGCGTCACTGCGAAATGGGCGTGATGCCATTTTGACGATGGGGAGTGATTCCCCCGTTTGCCTTGCCCGCTAGAGTGCAATGCAACAAACGCCTGCGTCAATCTGTAGCGTAAGAATCTGACGGATTCGTAACTGGGTGAGGATTTTCGGAGGGTCGCGCGATTCACATCGGAGGGAGGTGGGCGTGGCTTACCCCCCTCTGCCCTGCTGGGCATCTCCCCCTCAAGGGGGGAGATCGATATGCGGCAAGGTTCCGACTATCTCAACGTCGAGGATGAAGTGGCGAAAGGGCCTCTGGCCGATCTCCCCCCTTGAGGGGGAGATGCCCGGCAGGGCAGAGGGGGGTAAGCCACATCCACCTCCGTCCACTTTTCCTGAACATGCCCCTAAAACCCCAACAGCTTCATCCCGCACGGCACTGCCGAACGGGTGATCGCGAGAGAGGTCGGGCGATTGCCCGGCTGCGCCTTGGTTGGGGTTGGTGTGGGTCGGATGCGTTGCGCAGCCGGGTCTTTCACCATGCCGTATCTCGCAAGGGCCGTGCACTGCACCCTGCGACATGGTCCTTTCCACGAACGTTGCCAGCGTTCCACCACCAGGACCGTCCCTTGGTTTCCGCCACGTCTGGCGTCCACCCGGCAGGACTGCGACCAATATAACAGCCTGTCGCGGAGCGGGGAAAGCGAGGGTGAATTTTTCCGGTGTCAGTCTTCCTTGCGGGTGACGTGGCGGTGAAGTGCTGCAAGGTCCTGCCGCAGCGCAGCCAGTTCGGCCAGCACTTTCACATCGATCTTTTCATGCAGTGAAAGCACTTCCAGTTCTGCCTTCAGATTCACCTCATAATCCTTGGCGGCCTCGAAGCGGTCGCGGGCGGCCTGACGATTCTGCGACATCATGATGATCGGCGCCTGAATGGCCGCCAGCATGGAGAGCAGCAGGTTGAGGAAGATGAAGGGATAGGGATCGAAAGCGCGGGTGGTCAGTACGATGGTGTTGATGATAGCCCAGAAAATCAGGAAAAAGCAGAAGCCGAGGATGAAACTCCAGGAACCGCCGACCCTGGCAATCTTGTCTGCCAGCCTGTCGCCGAAACTGGCGCCGGCGGAAAATTCCGCATTAATATCGCTTGAAACCAGCTTTTTCTGGTGCGCCAGCTCGAGAATGCGCCGTTCCACCTCGCCGATTTCACGAGAGGAGCGCTTGAAATGAGAGACGATATAGTCGGAGATATCTGACACGGGCGTGTCTCCGGTTCTGATTGGCGGTGCGGAGCTTTCCCGAGATAAACCCGCATGATGGCGGAATTCAAACGTTTTCCGCCACCATGCGTTCAGGCGTCCCTCGCCGAAATTCATTACACCGACGGCGCGCCCTCGTGCAGCCAATTGAAGCCGGGGAAAAAGCGCTCTTTTCCATATTGCTTGCCGAACATCATGTCGAATTGCAGCAGGCGATAATTGCGCACCACGTCAGGGACCGCGTTCGGCGCGATCGACCAGTCGGGCAGGGCATCGCCACCGGCCGTCACCAGCATGTGCCGGTCGATCACGGAAAAGGCCTGCTGAACTTCACCCAGCGTGCCGGTATAGAATGGATCGGAAAAGCCTGCGGTCTTCAGCACGTGATAGGGCAAGAGCGCCGGGCTGATGGTGCCGATATTCTTACGCACGCCCTTCTTCGAAGACCACACGACGAGCGGCGTCTCGTGCTCCTTCTTCATTACCTCGAGCGGTGCGCGGCGGCTTGCCACCATGCCCGGCATATAGCCGCTTTCCACGAAGGTCTGGCCGAGCGGCGGCAGATGATCGCCGAAGAGGACGATGATGGTCTCACGATCACGCTTCTTTGCCCAGCGCATCAGCTTCAGCAGCGCTTCGTCCGCTTCCACCACCCCTTGAGAATAGGTGGCGAGCGCCTGCGAGGCCGAAGCCGAAAGTTCGCCCTCAATGCCGATGGTGTTTTCGGCGTAACGGTTTGTCTCATAGGGGCCATGTCCCTGCAGGGTGACGGCAAAGAGGAAGAGCGGGTTCTGCGTCCGGTCCGCCGTCTCCATGATCTCTTCCATCAGCGCGTCGTCGGAGGCAAAATTGCCGCGTTTTTCCATGGCCGGCAGCGTCTCTTCGGAGCGGAATTCCTCGAAGCCGAAATTTTTATAGACCTGCTTGCGGTTCCAGAACCATTCCTGGAACGGATGAACTGCGATGGCGGAATAACCTTCGCCGCGGAAGAAGCTGGCGAGCGAGGGCACCGGGCGGCGGATATATTGCTGGTAGGGAATGCTGCCATAGGGCAGGAAGGCGTTCGAAAAGCCGGTCAAGGCCTCGAATTCCACATTTGCCGTCATGCCGCCGAACTCGGGCGAAAACACGTTGCCGGACTGTTTGGCGCGGATGGTCGGCATGGGATCGGCCGAGAGATTCACGTTTTCAAGCCGGGTCGGATCCCAGAGCGATTCGCTCATCAGCATGATGACATCAGGGTAATCACCCTTGTTGGCGGCGAAAGATGCCGGTTCCGAGGTGAGATCGGCGATGCTGTTTTCGCCGTAACCCTCCGGCGCCGAGACATTGGCCATGGGAATATTGAAGGCGAAGGCCATCAGGAAGCCGTTGTGACGGTAGTTTTCCTGCTGATCCCACATCATGGGGA
This sequence comes from Agrobacterium sp. InxBP2, assembly GCF_026191755.1. Classification (NCBI taxonomy): domain Bacteria; kingdom Pseudomonadati; phylum Pseudomonadota; class Alphaproteobacteria; order Hyphomicrobiales; family Rhizobiaceae; genus Agrobacterium; species Agrobacterium sp. InxBP2. Next base: position 665,094 of record NZ_JAINDY010000033.1, on the reverse strand, counting down.
TGATGTTGAGGCGATCGCGCACCCAGGAATAATGCGAATAGTCCATCAGCGAGGCGAGGCTGGCGAGAAGCGGCAGCGCCAGCGCAAGGCCGGCGGCGCGCTCACGCCAGCGCAACACCGGCGAATGACGGTGCGCCAGCAGCCAGAGAGCCGCGAGAGAGGCAATTGCGGCGCTGAGGCCGAGACCCACCAGCATCGCCGTAAACGGCTGCGCCTTCAGCATGGTTGGCAAAAGTTCGAGAATCTGCCGCCCGAACAACAGGTCTGAGGGATAAAGCGGATCGGAGAGATAGGTCTGTTTCTGCGCTGAGATCAGCCCCACCAGTGCGCAGAGCGGCGCGACCGCAATCAGCGAAAGATAACGCCGGCCGAGGATCGAATCCAGCGCGACGAGAAGGGCGAGCACGGCGGCAATGGTTGTCATGCCCGGACGCGCGGAGGAGCTGATGAAAGTGCCGACATCCTGAAGCGAGCCGCGGACGACCCATTCCAACGCCACGACCAACACGACGGACGCGACCGTCAGGTTGGCAAGCGTGTAGGCCGTGCCAGAAAGCTTCGAAAGGCTCCTTGTCCATGCAGGCGAAAAGACAAAACCAGCCTTTTCGGAAGCCGTTGTTTTTGGCGCCGAATCTCTCAAACCCATACTCCGGTATTTCAGGCGCCAGCACCGATCCGGGGAGGTGAATCGGGTGTCGCAAAAGTGTCATGTAACTGTCACATAAGCGCGATGAACGCGACATGAACTTTATGAGATGTGCATATAAGCGCGATAACCTTCGCGTGAGGGCGGCTGTGTCGAGAAGCGCACGAATGAATGCAAGTGGGAATTGCTGCGTTGCGGAGCGATCACGGGCGCGGTATTGAAGGGTTATGAGCGACAGACACGATATAGAGAACCATCTCCGGATTGCCGTCGGGCAGTTCAATCCCACCGTTGGCGACGTGGCGGGCAATCTCGCCAAGGCGCGTGAAGCAAGGGCCGATGCGGCAACGCAGGGCGCCGATCTTCTGCTTCTCACCGAACTCTTCATTTCAGGCTATCCGCCAGAGGATCTGGTACTGAAACCTGCTTTTTTGAAAGCATGTCTGAAAGCGGTGGAAGAACTGGCGGCGGAAACCGCCGATGGCGGGCCGGGTATCGTTATCGGTTTTCCGCGACAGGGCGAGACGGGTCGGCACAATTCCGTGGCGCTTCTCGATGGCGGCAAGATCATTGCGCTGCGCGACAAGATCGACCTGCCGAATTACGGCGAGTTTGACGAAAAGCGTGTTTTCTCCGAAGGGTCGATTTCCGGGCCCTATAATTTCCGCGGCGTGAGGATCGGCATTCCGATCTGCGAGGAAATCTGGAACGACATGGGCGTCTGCGAGACGCTGGCCGAAAGCGGCGCGGAAATCCTGCTGGTGCCGAACGGCTCGCCCTATTACCGCGGCAAGCTGGATGTGCGCCATCAGGTGGCACTCCGGCAGGTGATCGAAAGCGGCCTGCCGCTGGTTTTCGCCAACCAGCTGGGCGGGCAGGACGAGCTGGTGTTCGATGGTGCGAGCTTTGGCTTCAATGCCGACAAGACGCTCGCCTTCCAGATGAGCCAGTTCGAAGCCACGCTTGCTGTAACCGACTGGAAACGCACAGCGGATGGCTGGCGCTGCGAAAGCGGGCCATTTTCCAAGATTCCCGAGGGTGAGGAGGCGGATTACCGCGCCTGCATGCTGGGCTTTCGCGATTACGTCAACAAGAACGGTTTCAAGAGCGTGGTTCTCGGCCTTTCCGGCGGGATCGATTCGGCGATCTGCGCCGCCCTTGCCGTCGATGCGCTGGGTGAGGAGCGGGTACGCTGCATCATGCTGCCTTACCGCTATACCTCGGAAGAATCGCTGAAGGACGCCGCCGATTGCGCCAAGGCGCTCGGCTGCCGTTACGATATCGTGCCGATCGTGGAGCCGGTGGAAGGTTTCCTGTCTGCGCTGTCAGAACTTTTCGAGGGCACGGAAGAGGGCATTACCGAAGAAAACCTGCAGAGCCGCACGCGCGGCACCATCCTGATGGCCGTTTCGAACAAGTTCGGCTCAATGGTGGTGACGACGGGCAACAAGTCGGAGATGTCGGTGGGTTACGCGACGCTTTATGGCGACATGAATGGCGGTTTCAACCCCATCAAGGACCTCTACAAGATGCAGGTCTATGCCATTTCCAGCTGGCGCAACGCCCATGTGCCGCCGGGCGCGCTCGGCCCTTCCGGCGAAGTGATCCCCGCCAACATTATCGCCAAGGCTCCATCGGCCGAATTGCGCCCCAACCAGACCGACCAGGATTCGCTGCCGCCTTATCCGGTGCTGGACGATATTCTCGAATGCCTTGTCGAGAAGGAAATGTCGGTCGAGGAAATTCTGGCGCGCGGCCATGATGTGGCGACCGTGCACCGGGTCGAACATCTGCTTTACCTCGCCGAATATAAACGCCGGCAATCGGCGCCGGGTGTGAAGATCACCAAGAAGAACTTTGGGCGGGACCGGCGTTATCCGATCACCAACCGGTTCCGTGATCGGTAGGGCGTTTTGGGAAGGCGCGTTTAACGCCGTCCCTGCTTAATGAATTGGGCAAACGCATTGTGAGACGGTGCGGCATATTTCTTCTCCCCGCCGGGGAGAAGGTGGCCCAAAGGGTCGGATGAGGGGGCAACCCCTCCGTATATCACGAAGCTTGCTTGCCCCCTTATCCCGCTGCCGCGGACTTCTCCCCCTCGGGGAGAAGAAACAAGTGTCATGCGCTCGATCCACAGCGGAGCGTCTTGATTGGCGCGGAAAACTCCGCGCCGCTCACCTCAAATAACCTGCCCCACATCGATACGATTGCCGTCAGGGTCTTCAAACACAAAGGCCCTTAGACCGTAATCCTTGTCCTGCAGGCCCTTGATGATGCGCAAGCCCTGGCTCTTGCAGAGCGCATGCAGCGCGTCCACATCGCTCACCATCATATGCGCCACATTGAAGGGCGCTGCCTTGTGGCTGGGCTGCAATGTCAGGTGCAGCTCGGCATTGCCCTGTTTGAGGATCATGAAGCCCACAGGGTTGCCGTTTGCGAAGGTCTTTTCGAAGCCGAGCACGCCGACATAAAAATCATGGGCCTTTTCGATATTCTTGACAGGAAGCATGGCGGCAATCCGCCCGAAGCGGATGCCGTGATCGGCGATGGTATTCATCGCGGAACCTCTGATCTGGGAGAAACGGGGCGGGCCGCGGACGGTGCCGGGGCGCTGGCGTTTTTTCCGGTTTGAATTTGCAGGACGGTGCCTGCCGCCCTAGGATCATAATCGAGGCGATGGTGGATGCAAACGGAATGTCTGCGTCACCAAGCGCTATGAATGAGAACACGGACCCGCCCGGGAGGCAGAATGCGCAGCTCCATCGAAATCTTCAACATCCGCACCCGGCAGATGCGGGTGGTGTGGCAGACGCCCGATCTTTTCGAAGCGCCGAACTGGTCGCCGGATGGACAATATCTGCTGTTGAACAGCGATGGGCTGCTTTATCGCCTGTCCCTTTCCGGTGATGCGTCGCCACAAAAGGTCGATACGGGTTTCGCAATCCAGTGCAACAATGACCACGGCATTTCGCCTGACGGTTCGCTTTATGCCATTTCCGACAAGGTGGAATTCGGCAAGAGTGCGATTTATCTGCTGCCAGCGGCGGGCGGCACGCCGAAGCTGATGACGGAGAACCTTCCTTCCTACTGGCACGGCTGGTCACCGGATGGGAAAAGCTTCGCCTATTGCGGCATTCGCGATCAGATTTTCGATATCTATTCCATGGACATAGACAGCGGCGTTGAGACACGCCTTACCCATGGTGAGGGCCGCAATGACGGGCCGGATTATTCGCCTGACGGTGCGTGGATCTATTTCAATTCCAGCCGCACCGGACGGATGCAAATCTGGCGGGTGCGGGTGGATGGCTCAGTGGTGGAGCGCATCACCGACAGCTCCTATGGCGACTGGTTTCCGCACCCGTCACCAAGGGGGGACAAGGTTGTCTTCATTTCCTATGACGGCGACGTGTTCGATCATCCCCGCGATCTCGACGTGCGGGTGCGGCTTATGGATATGGATGGCGGCAATGTCGAAACGCTTTTCGAGCTGTTTGGCGGGCAGGGCACGATGAACTCTCCTAACTGGTCACCTGATGGCGACGAGTTCGCTTATGTCAGATATTTCCCGGCGGAATGATGAAGGTAAGGTGCGGCAGGCCACATTGCCGCACCACCTGCACGGCACTTGTGTTCGCAAGCTTTTTTGCCCATAGCTTCACCCGTCAGGTGCCCGCCCTTCGGCGGGAGAATCGGGAATCCGGTGAAAAACCGGAACGTGCCCAACGCTGTGAGGCGGATGCTCTTTTTCTCATGCCACTGGAGCAATTCGGGAAGGCGAAACGGGGCGGATGAAGCTTAGTCAGAAGACCGGCCTGGCAGGATGGACCGAACCGCGCGGACGGCGGCAGGTCGCTGGAAAAGCGCGTCGTCGCTGCAAACCTCCCATGGTTTCGGCACCGGCCCGCCCCGCATTGTTAGGGATAAACGATGCCGACCGAACCGCCCGTCACCATGTCGCCCGTCACCATGCCGCCCGACTCCAACCCGTTCGATCACGCGCTTTCGCCCGCCCGCCCGTTTTCCGGCGAGGAGCGTGAGGCCGTCTATCGTGCCATCGAAACCCGCCGCGATGTGCGCGACCAGTTCCTGCCGGACCCGCTGCCGGATGATCTCATCGAGCGCCTTTTGAGGGCGGCGCATTCGGCGCCCTCGGTCGGTTTCATGCAGCCGTGGAACTTCACCCTCGTCACCGATGGCGCCGTGCGCCAGGCGGCATGGTTGGCCTTCAGCCGCGCCAATGAAGAGGCGGCGGCGATGTTTGCGGGCGAGCAGCAGGCGCTTTATCGCAGCCTGAAGCTCGAAGGCATCCGCAAGGCGCCGCTCAGCATCTGCGTCACCTGCGATCCGACACGGGGTGGCAAGGTGGTGCTGGGTCGCACCCATAATGCACGCACGGATGTCTATTCCACCGTCTGCGCCATCCAGAACCTCTGGCTCGCGGCCCGCGCCGAAGGCGTCGGCGTCGGCTGGGTCAGTATTTTCCATGACAGCGATATCAGGGCCATTCTGGATATCCCCGATCATATCGAGATTGTCGCCTGGCTATGTCTCGGCCGGGTCGATACGCTTTATACCGAACCGGAACTGGCGGTGAAGGGCTGGCGGCAGCGCGTGCCGCTGGAGGAGCTTGTGTTTCGTAACCGCTGGGGTGGGGTGTAGACCCGGAGGCCTGCGAATAGGGCGGGACGTTGCCCATTTCTTCTCCCCGCCGGGGAGAAGGTGGCCCGAAGGGTCGGATGAGGGGGTAACGGCGGAGATTTTCGGAGAGCTTGCCCCCTCATCCCGCTGCCGCGGACTTCTCCCCGGCGGGGAGAAGAAACAAGGGGCACGCGCTCGCACCATTCCGCGTGCAGAAGAGATTTCACTGCTGTGGCTGGATACCCTTCAGCGCCGGGTTCTTCAGGTCGATCTTGCCGGTCTGGTCCGGCAGGAATTTGGGCCCGATGACGCGCACTTTTGTGTCGTTCGGGTCATAGTCGCGCTCAGGAACAGGTTGTTCCGGCGGCTTTGCGGCCTGCTGCTCGGCGGGCTTTGGGGCCTTGTCACCTTGCGGCGATGGAATGGTGGTGATGCTGGAATAGGGCTTTTCGGCTTCCGGCCGCGACGCCTGTTCCTGCTTTTGCATCTCCTCGTGATAGGCGGCCATGTTGCAGGCGCAGCCGGGCGCTTTCGTTGAGGCATTGCGATAGGCGAAGGCGGTCGGCAGATCCTTGTAGGGTTTGCCGGTTTCAGCGGACACCATGTCTGCTGTTTCCTGATCCGTCATGGAGTGGAAATAGAGCTCCGTCTCGGTTCCCGGGCACATTTTCTGGCACTGCTCGGCCTGGGCGCGAAAATCGAGTGGCGAGGCGTTGGAGGCGATCGGGAAGAATGAGCCGTCGCAGGTGCGCACGCAGAGTGTGCGAAGCCCGCCCTCCGCGGCGGCGTTGGGGTAAGGGGAAAGGCCCGCCTGTCCCGGCTCACCGCCATTCTGCCTGAAGGCATCGGGATAACGCGTCACATCGGGTGCAGGCGATGCTTGACGGTTCATCTCCTCAGCGGGGGTGCAGCCATTGGCATCGAGGGCGGCAAGAATGCGCTCGCGCCTGGTATCGCCGTCGTCGCTCCTCGCCGCCGCCATGGCGTCGTCGCGATCGCGGATGATCGCGTCGCGTTCGGCCTCGGCATCCACAAGCGCATCGCCGATCTCGGCGCAGAGCCCGGCATTGGGATTGCCATAAACGATAACGCTGCCGGACGAGCAGCCATAGCTGCGCATGTCGTTCCTGATCTTGCGGATGACGATGTTCTGGTGGGCAAGCGCATTGGCGTAACGCCGCACCTCGGCCGTGTTGCCGATGACACGGGGTGGTTCTCGCAACTGTTGATAAAGCGTATCGCACACCTGATCCGCAAGAGCGGCGGCAGGAGCAATGAAAACAAGGGGAAGCAGAAGGCCGATGATGCGGCTGCGCCGGGTCAATTGTGCGATCCGTTTGATGTCCCCGGCCGGTGGCAGGGGTGTTATGCTTCAGGAAATCCGTGTTTCAGGAAGATAACATAAGCTGTTGCCGCATTGCGGCAACAGCATGTTCAAAACTGCGTTAATGCGCCTTCATTACACCGAAGGGTGAGAGGCCTGCACCACGGCAAAGGCCGCCATGTTGACGACGCCACGCGAGGTGACGCTGGGCGACAGGATATGGGCGGGCAGGGCCGTGCCGAGCAGGATCGGGCCGACATGCAGGCCTTCCGTCAAGGTGCGGGTGACGCCCAGCGTGATGTTGGCGGCATCGAGGTTCGGGAAGACCAGAAGGTTTGCTTCGCCGGTCAAAACGCTGTTGGGCATGGCGCGTTTGCGCAGGGCTTCCGACAGGGCCGAGCCGCCCTGCATTTCGCCGTCCACTTCCAGTTCGGGTGCAGCCTCCTGCACGATCTTCAGCGCGCGGCGCATCTTGCGGGCGCTTTCGGAATCGCGCGAGCCGAAATTGGAATGGCTGGCGAGCGCGATTTTCGGCGTGATGCCGAAGCGGCGGATTTCCTTCGCGGCAAGAATGGCCATTTCGGCCACTTCTTCCGATGTAGGGTCGTTGTTGACGAAGGTATCGGTGAGGAACAGCGCACCCTGCTGGGTGATGAGCAGGCTGAGGCCGGCGAAGGAGCGGACGCCGTCCTGCTTGCCGATGATCTGGTTCACGTCGCGCAGATGGCGGTCGTAACGGCCTTCGAGGCCGCAGATCAGCGCATCGGCTTCGCCACGCTTGACCGACAGCGCACCGATGACAGTCGTGTTGGTGCGCACGATGGTGCGTGCCGCTTCCGGGTTGATGCCGGCGCGGCCGACCAGGGCGAAATAATCATCCACGTAGTCGCGGTAGCGCGGATCGTCTTCCGGGTTCACCACGGCGAAATCCGTATGCGGGCGGATGCGCAGACCGAAACGCTTGAGGCGCGTTTCGATGATCTGCGGACGGCCGATGAGGATCGGGATGCCGGTGCCTTCTTCCAAGAGCACCTGGGCGGCGCGCAGCACGCGCTCGTCTTCGCCTTCGGCAAAGATGATGCGCTTCTTTTCGGCGGCCTTTGCGGCGTTGAAGACAGGCTTCATGATGAAACCCGAGCGCCAGACGAAGCGGTTCAGCTGGTCGAGATAGGCTTCGAAATCGGTGATCGGCCGGGCGGCAACGCCGCTTGCGGCGGCAGCACGGGCAACGGCCGGGGCAATGCGCAGGATAAGGCGCGGATCGAAGGGCGAGGGGATGAGGTAGGTCGGGCCGAAGATCGGCGTTTCGCCGCTGTAAGCCTTGGCGGCCACTTCGGAGACTTCCTCACGCGCGAGTTCCGCGATGGCCTGCACGGCGGCCATCTTCATTTCCTCGTTGATCGTCGTCGCGCCGCAATCGAGCGCGCCGCGGAAGATATAGGGGAAGCAGAGCACGTTGTTGACCTGGTTCGGGAAATCCGAACGGCCGGTGCAGATCATCGCGTCCGGGCGGGCGGCACGCGCCTCTTCCGGCATGATTTCTGGCTTGGGGTTGGCAAGCGCGAGGATCAGCGGGTTCTCCGCCATGCGCTCCAGCAGTTCCGGCTTCAGAACGCCTGCCGCCGACAGGCCGAGGAAGACATCGGCGCCGTCGATCGTTTCGGCCAGCACGCGCTTGTCGGTCTTCTGGGCGTAAACTTCCTTCCACTCGTCCATCAGCGTATTGCGGCCGTCATAAACGAGGCCCTCGATGTCGTGGACCCAGATGTTTTCTTTCTTCGCGCCCATCGCAACGAGGAGGTTGAGGCAGGCAAGGGCTGCCGCACCGGCGCCCGAGGCAACGATCTTGACGCTGGACAGGGACTTTCCGGCCAGTTCCAGAGCGTTGGTGACAGCAGCGGCGACGATGATCGCGGTGCCGTGCTGGTCGTCGTGGAAGACGGGAATGTTCATCTTCTCGCGCAGCTGGCGCTCCACCTCGAAACACTCCGGCGCCTTGATGTCTTCAAGGTTGATGCCGCCGAAGGTGGGTTCCAGCGCCGCGATGGTGGAAACCATGTCGTTAATGCCGGGCGCGTCGATCTCGATATCGAACACGTCGATACCGGCGAATTTCTTGAAAAGGACGGCCTTGCCTTCCATCACAGGCTTGGAGGCAAGCGGGCCGATATTGCCGAGGCCAAGCACGGCCGTGCCGTTGGAGATGACGGCGACGAGATTGGCGCGGGCGGTGTAATCCGCCGCCATTTCCGGATTTTCATGGATGGCGAGGCAGGGTGCGGCGACACCCGGCGAATAGGCGAGCGCCAGATCGCGCTGGTTGCCGAGCGGCTTGGTGGCCTGGATCTCCAGCTTGCCGGGGCGCGGATAGCGGTGGAAAAAGAGCGCCTGTTCTTCGATGTCGGCCTTTGCCGTGTTGGCGGGCGTGTTGTTCTTATCGTGAGAGGTCATGTCTTCCACCGTCGTATCTGGTTTTATTTCGGACCCCTGAATACAACAAACTTCCCCGTGGTACAGCCGTTATTTACGGGCGTCTCATGCAAATGCGGCCACGGCTTATTCGCGTTTTCGTGAAGCGTTTCGTCATATTCCCTGCAAAAAACGGTCGCTGTCATGTTGCTGAAACACGAGTCTGGTTCTGAGAGGGAAGAAAGCCGCAGGGACGCAACCGAACAGGGGGATGAAATCCGTGGCCGGTCAAACCGAAACCAGACAGTTCAGAACGCTTTTCATTTCGGATGTTCATCTTGGTTCCAAGGCGGCCAAGACTGACTATCTGCTGGACTTCCTCAGACATCACGAGGCCGAAACGATCATTCTCGTCGGTGACATCGTCGACGGCTGGCGCCTGCGCCGCAGCTGGTACTGGCCGCAGGGTTGCAACGACGTGGTGCAAAAGCTGCTGCGCAAGGCCCGCAAGGGAACCCGCATCGTGTATATTCCCGGCAATCACGATGAATTCCTGCGGGAGTTCCCCGGCATGCATTTCGGCGGCATCGAAGTGGCCGAGCGCATGATCCATGAGGCGGCCGACGGCAGGAAATATCTCATCATCCATGGCGACGAGTTCGACGTGGTGGTGCGCAACGCCCGCCTGCTCGCCTATCTCGGCGACTGGGCCTATGACGCAGCAATCGCCATCAATATCGCCATCGCCGCCGTACGCCGCCGCATCGGCCTGCCTTACTGGTCGTTTTCGGCCTGGGCCAAGCTGCAGGTGAAACACGCCGTCAACTTCATCGGTGAATTCCAGCGTGTGGTGGCGGATGAAGCCCGGCGCAACAATGTCGACGGCGTGATCTGTGGCCATATTCACCACGCCGTCATGGAAGACATGGACGGCATACGTTACATCAACACCGGCGACTGGGTGGAAAGCTGCACGGCGATTGCCGAGAACGCCGATGGCAGCTTCGAGCTGATCACCTGGATGCAGACGAGCGAAGTGGTTGCCGAGCAGACATCGGACGAAATGGAGCCGGTGAATATTCCGGGGCTGATTGGCAAGCACGCGGCGTGATTGGAGCGTTTGACGGGCGCTGATGGTAGGCTCACCTGTAAACGAGTGTTGGTTGAAATTGTAGCATCCGCATACCGTCATCCCGGCCCTGAGCCGGGATCCAGTGCGATCAAGTCTTTGATCGCGTAAGACTTATTTCTCACGGCGCAGACGCGCCGTGGCTGGATGCCGGATCAGGTCCGGCATGACGGAGGTGAGGCTTTAGAGGCTTCTCAGTAACCTTCCGGTGACGCACCGGAGAGAGGGTGCGAATGCAGCCTCTAGGCACCAACCCAGTCCGGACCCTTAGCGAGAGCTCTATCCCCACAATTCCGGCCGCGCCGGATAAACAAGTGACCCTTCATAAACCAGCCCAGGCTCCCGATCCTCGGCCAAAAGCAGCGGGCCGTCGAGATCGGCAAAGGCCGTGCCCTGCGCGGCAAGCACGGCAGGTGCCATGCCCAGCGAGGTGCCGAGCATGCAGCCGACCATGATGGTGAAACCGAGCCTTTCGGCCTCCGCCTTCATGACAAGCGCCTCCGTCAGGCCGCCGGTCTTGTCGAGCTTGATGTTGATCGCGTCGTAGCGGTCGCGCAGGCCGTTGAGGTCCTTGGTGGAATGCACGCTTTCATCGGCGCAGATCAGCACCGGATGGTCGATACGGGAGAGAATGGCGTCCTTGCCGGCGGGCAGGGGCTGTTCGATCAGCGATATCTTCAGCTCTGCCGCAAGCCTCAGATAATATTCGATATTATCGTCATTCCAGCCTTCGTTGGCATCGATGATGATGCGCGCCTCGGGTGCGGCTGCGCGGACGGCCCGCAGGCGGGCTTCATCGTCGGCTGTGCCGGTCTTGATCTTCAGAAGCGGACGTCCGGCGTTCTCTGCGGTCTTTGCGGCCATGGTCTCCGGGTCTGCAAGCGAAATCGTATAGGCTGTGACGAGCGGCTCTGCCTCCTGTCCGAGGACCTGCTCGGCGACGCTCTGGCCGCTCATCTTCGCCTCGATATCCCAAAGCGCGCAATCCACCGCATTACGGGCCGCACCCGGTTTCATCGCCTGCTGCAACTCCTGCCGCGTCAGGCCTGCGGCGATCCGCTCCGCCATCGCCTCGATATCGGCAATGACGCCTTCGATGCTTTCGCCATATCGCGGATAGGGCACACATTCACCTCTGCCGGTGAAGGAACCATCGCGGATGGTGCACGTTACGACATCCGCATGCGTCCGGGTGCCGCGTGAAATGGTGAAGCTGCCAGCAACGGCGAAACGTTCTGTTGTGGCTTGAAGGTAACGGGGCATGTTTTTTCACTTCCGATTGGGCGTCAAATGACACATGACGCCAAATTTATCACGAATTGTCGGCTGCCACTGTGGCTTGCCGGAGGCCGAAACGTTATGAAACCTTTAAGAATCTCGTGACGGCTGCATTCGCTCGGAGCATTATGCAAGAACAGGACACACGGCAACAGGCGACCCCAGCCGCAATCACCGAAGACGGCGCCGTCTCCGGCGGCGGCCTGCGCTATGTCATGAGCGGCTCCTGGCGCAACAGTAATCTCTCCGCCGTTTTACCTGATCTCGATAAGATCGAAAAAAGCAGACCCGCCGGCCCGGTGGAGATCGAGCTTTCCTCCGTCGAGTCCATCGATACAACCGGCGCCTGGATCATCCAGCGCCTGCGCAAGGACCTCGAGGCGAATGGTGCGACAGTCACGCTCAGCGGCAACGACCGTATCGAGCAGGTGATCGGGCAGCTGCCCGACAAGGCGGAGATGGAGGCGGAGCCGGTCGCGCGCGAGGGACTGGTGGAGCGCATCTTTTCTCCGATCGGCAAGGCCGTGGTCCAGAATGGCGCGGATTTCCTGGCGGGCATGTATATTCTGGGTTCGGCAGTACGCGGTGCGCAGATGAAGCTCGGACGCGGGCGCGGCGTCTCGCCGGCGGCAATCGTCAACCAGATCGACCATATGGGCGTGCGCGCCGTGCCGATCATCATGCTGATGTCGTTCCTGATCGGTGCCATCATCGCCCAGCAAGGCGCGTTCCAGCTCAGATATTTCGGGGCTGAGGTCTTCGTCGTCGATCTGGTCGGCATTCTCCAGCTGCGTGAAATCGGTGTTCTGCTGACTGCGATCATGATCGCCGGCCGCTCCGGCAGCGCCATCACCGCCGAAATCGGCTCCATGAAGATGCGCGAGGAAATCGACGCGCTGAAGGTGATTGGCCTCAATCCCGTGGGCGTGCTGGTGTTCCCGCGGCTGGTGGCGCTCACCATTGCGCTGCCGCTTCTGACCATTCTCGCCAATTTTGCCGCGCTTTTTGGTGCTGCCATCGTGGCGCTGCTTTATTCCGGCATCACTTTTGAGGTGTTCCTCTCGCGTCTGCATGGCGCGGTGGAGGAATCGACCATCGCAGCGGGCATGATCAAGGCGCCGTTCATGGCGCTCATCATCGGCATCGTCGCGGCGGTGGAGGGCATGAAAGTGGGCGGCTCGGCGGAATCGCTCGGCCAGCACGTCACCTCCTCGGTGGTGAAGTCGATCTTCGTCGTCATTCTGGTGGATGGTCTTTTTGCCATCTTCTACGCAGCCATCGATTTCTAGGGAGGGCGCGTTGGAAACACTGGACCAGAAACCGCAGCAGCAGGCAAAGACCGGAAAAGACGGCCGCGAGGTGGTGCTTTCCGTCGAGGGCGTGACAGTCGGCTTTAACGGCCGGAACGTGCTGGAAGATCTCAATCTCGATGTCTATCGCGGCGAAATCCTGGGTTTCATCGGTCCCTCCGGGGCCGGAAAATCCGTGTTGATGCGCACGGTCCTGCGGCTTTTGCCACGGCAGGCGGGCACGATCAGCATTCTCGGCTCTGATTATGACAAGGCGGGCGAGGACGAGCGCATGAGGCTCGACCAGCGGCTTGGGGTGCTGTTCCAGCAGGGCGCGCTGTTTTCCGGCCTGACGGTGAAGGAAAACATCCAACTGCCGATGCGCGAATATCTCGATCTGCCGAAGAAACTGATGGACGAGCTTGCCTATCTCAAGATCGAGATGGTGGGGCTGAAGCCCGATGCGGGCGACAAATACCCGTCCGAACTGTCAGGCGGCATGATCAAGCGTGCTGCCCTTGCCCGGGCGCTGTCGCTCGATCCCGACCTCGTTTTCCTCGATGAGCCGACATCCGGCCTCGATCCCATCGGGGCGGCGGAATTTGATATGCTGATCGCGCGGCTGCGCGATTCGCTCGGCCTGACCGTTTATATGGTGACGCACGATCTCGACAGCCTGTTCTCCGTCTGTGACCGCATTGCGGTTCTCGGCCAGAAGAAGGTGCTGGTGGAAGGGACGCTGCAGGACATGTTTGCCTGCGACGACCCGTGGGTGCAGTCCTATTTCCGCGGTAAACGGGCGCGCTCTGTCGTTCTTCCGGACGACAGGCAGGAACATCCGGTGGAGTAACGAGAAGCATGGAAACCAAGGCGAACTACACCATAGTCGGAATTTTCACGCTGATCGTGATCGCCGCTGCATTCGGCTTCGTTTACTGGATGGCGGAATTCGGCCGCGGTGGCCCGACAGCACAGCTTGTGGTGCGTATTCCGGGCTCCGCCAATGGCCTTTCGGTCGGCTCTCCGGTGCGCTTCAACGGTATTCCCGTCGGCACGGTGCGCGGGCTTGCAATCGACCGCGACGACCCGGCCTATTCCATCGCCTTTACAGAGGTACAGGCGGATGCGCCGGTTTTCCCTTCCACACGCGCCGTGCTTGAAATTCAAGGCCTGACCGGAGCGGCGTATATCGAGCTTTCCGGCGGCAACAAGGATGGCGAGCGCATTCTGCAGAAAGCTGTCGAAAGCGGTGTTCCGGCCGAGCTGACGGCCGATCTTTCCAGCGTCACCAACCTGCTTGCCACCGCCGACAAGATACTGAAGCGCGCCGATGGCGCCATCGGCGAATTGCAGGGCTTCGTGCAGGATGCGCGCGGCCCGCTGACGCAGACGGTTCGCAATGCCGAAAAATTCTCCGATGCGCTGGCGGCAAACTCCGATGGCATCAAGAATTTCATTGCCAGCCTCAGCTCGCTTTCCACCACCGTACAGTCGGTCTCGGTGCGCCTCGACGGCACGCTGAGCGCCATCGAAGATCTGGTGAAGGCAGTGGATGCTGGCAAGATCGATTCCATCCTGTCCAATGTCGACAAGGTGACGAAGGATGTCGCGTCGGCTTCGAGCGATATTCAGGGCATCATGGAAACGGTGCAGAGCACGGCGCGCAATTTCGAGGCGGCAAGCACGGAAGTGCAGACGGTCGTCAAGCGCGCGGATGAGCTTCTCGCCTCCGTCGATCCCGCCAAGGTGGGCACCGTGGTTGACGACGTTTCCTCTGCGACCGCCGATGCGCGCGATGCTGTCGCGAACTTCAAGCGGATCGCCGATGATGTGGGCGCACGGCGCGCCGATATCGATCAGGCGGTTTCCGATTTCACCGAGATGGGCCGCAAGCTGAACCTGGCCTCCAGCCGCGTTGATGGGATTCTCGCCAAGGTGGACGGCATGCTCGGCACTGACGACGCCAATTCGCTGTTTGCCAAGGCGCGTGAGACGCTCACCTCCTTCAAGGCGGTGGCCGACAATCTCAATGCCCGCATCGGGCCGATCGCCGACAATCTGACCCGCTTCTCAAGCTCGGGCCTGAAAGATTTCCAGGCATTGATCGGCAGCACGCGACAGACGGTGGACAATCTCAACAATGCCATCACCAATATCGACCGCGATCCGCAACGGTTGATTTTCGGCGGCGAAACCGTGAAACAATATGACGGCAGAACAAGGCGCTAAGAGGGGTATGGGCCAATGAGACTATCGATGAACGGCCAACGCCGCGCCCTCGTTCTGGCTCCGCTGCTTGCTGCAATGATGGCGGGCTGCGCGGGCGCGCCGAAGAACGATACCTTCGATCTCTCCGTCTCGCCGGCGGCGGTGACGCAGGGGCCGTCGCTGAAAAGCCGTCAGCTGCTGATTGCCGATCCGACCGCCCTGAAGGCGTTGGACAGCGAAAACATCGTGGTGCGGCTTTCGGGCTCGGAAGTGCAATATCTCGGCAATTCGCAGTGGAGCGACCGCCTGCCGCGTATGGTGCAATCCAAGCTCGTGGAAGCGTTCGAGGATACCGGCAAACTCGGCGGCGTCGGCAGGCCGGGGCAGGGGCTGGCGATCGATTATCAGGTCGTGAGCGATATCCGTGCCTTCGAAATCGATACGGCGAAGAACCTCG
The DNA here is from genome assembly GCF_026191755.1 of Agrobacterium sp. InxBP2. Taxonomy (NCBI): domain Bacteria; kingdom Pseudomonadati; phylum Pseudomonadota; class Alphaproteobacteria; order Hyphomicrobiales; family Rhizobiaceae; genus Agrobacterium; species Agrobacterium sp. InxBP2. Next base: position 649,713 of record NZ_JAINDY010000033.1, on the reverse strand, counting down.
CCAATATCGAAATCTCGGTGAAGCTCCTCAACGACCGAAACGGCACGGTGAAGGCGCAGGAGGTGTTCCGTTCCAGCGCCCGCGTCGGCGGCTCAGGCAACGCCAATTTCGTGAAAGCACTCGACCGGGCCTTTGCCGCCGCGACGCGCGAGATTGTGGCCTGGACGCTGAAGTCTCTCTGACGGTTGGTCCGTGCAGGCGCGGTGCCGGCACGGACGCTATCGGTATTTTCCCGATCGTTTCAGGCGGCGTCCTGCTGCGACTTCCATTCCGGCAGGGGGAAGACGCGGTCGTAGCTCCAGTTGAAGACAAAAGCATAGACCACGTAAAAAAGCGCGAAGGAGATATCCATCACCAGCGCGTGGGCAAGGCTGATATTCAGATACCAGGCGATGAAGGGCATCAGGACGATCAGCAGGCCGAGTTCGAACAGCACCGCGTGCCCGATCCGAATGGCGGGTGTCTTGAGCGTGGTGCCCTTCAGGCGCTGCATGGCGTGGTCGAAGCCGAGATTATAGACGTAATTCCAGATGGTCGCGAGCGTGGCGCTGACGAGGCCCACGACGCCGATATCCTCCATGGGCATGCCAAACAGCAATGCGCCGAGTGGAATGACCAGCAGAAGCCCGATGATCTCGAAACTGAGGGCGTGGCGGATACGATCTTGCAGGGAGCGCATTCTATTCTCCGGTTTGTGACCGGGCCGTCCCGCATGCTGTCGCCGATGTGGCCGAGGTCGTCCTCGCGCCTGGTCATATATAGCTTTCGGGCGGATTTTTCAAGCATGGGGGACTTGGGGAGTGTTCCGCCTGCTTCGTCTCGCCGCCGCGGAAGAAAAAACAGGCGGCGACACGTTCATTCTTTCGACTGCACCAACGAAACCGTGATCGGAACAAGACCAGTGCATTTTCGTTATCGCTTACGGAAGGAGTCGTGCAATGCAGCAGAATTCCCTCGAAGGAAGAACGATCAAGGCCGCCAACCAGGCTAAGGTTTCGACTTACACGCCAAGCCTGATTTCCCTCAAGGGAAGTTACGTGGCGATGATATTTCGCAGACCGCTTTGCGGAAATCCGCTGGATCTGCGGAAGAAATAACAAAGCACGGCCAGTTCTGGCGCACCATTCGCATATCGAAACGACGACTACCGACGTTAAGTTTATAAGGTGTCTCTAAAGTGTGATTTTCAATCCGGTTCGTCTCCACCTAGACTGGAGATTGCCATAAAAGCGAAGGGAGAATGACATGAAATCAGTTCTCATTATCGCCGCTGTCTTTGGTTTTTCCGCCAGCGCAGCGCTTGCGGAATGCGCGGGTCATGAAAAGATCAACGCTTCCGTCCCTGCCGTCGACCGCGAATTCAAAACCGCAAGCATCGTTCCGCCGACGGAACCGGCTGACAAGCCCGTCGTCATCCTGAAAAAGACGGATCGCCTTCCCGCCGCGGCGGTTGCCACGACCGGCGAGCCCGAAGCCGCAATGCAACGCATGCAATAAGACAGGACCATGATCTCTTCATTCTGAAAATCCCGTGCGCGATGTGATCCGCACGGGATTTTTCATTGTCTGGCTGCGTCGCGCCGCCGCCGTTTTGCAGCGTTTGAACGTCACCAGAAAGGCAGACAGCCTCAGCTGTCGAGCTTCAGCGACAATTGCCGCGGTCCTTCGCTCTTCTTCAGCACGTAAAGCGGCCGGGTGATGATGACCTCGGTGCGCCGCTGCAATTCGCGCCGGCGTTCCAGCGCGCGCTCGCGCATGTCACGGGAACGGGCCACGACGGTGAGGGCATTTTCTATGGTTGCGTCTGCTGTGTTCATCGCTGACCTCCATAATGTTCACTATATGTTCTCATTATTGGCCGCTTGTGTCAACACTAAGGCAGGCTGTCAGCGCCATTCCGACATTGCTGGGTAAACAGGGCGTATCACGTGGCAGCGGGCGTGGGGCCCGGCACGGCTCCGCAAGGCGCATCATGCGCCTGCGGTGAGGCGTTTAGCCTACGCCAGCCTGGGGATCGGTGTGTGGGGATGGATATCAAGATTGCCCGGGCGTTGATCCGCCCCGGCGGCAGGGTGCATTCAGGAGTGGGGGCGTTGGTCCGGCGCTGCGAGCGTCGATAACATATCGGTGAGATGTTCGCTGGCGAGCGCCACGATGGCGAGTGCGGCCTGCTGGCGGTTCCAGCCGGCATGTTCGGCTTTTTCAATGAGCCCCTGAATGGAGGGTTCCAGTGCGAACTGGCACTCGGCCTGATAGTCCATGGTGTCGATCGAAAGCGACGGGGAATTGATTGCGGCCCGCATCGTTTGGTCTCCCTGTTTTCCGTCATGTCCTTCAAACGCGAAACGCAAATTGGAACATGCACATTCAGAGGCCGGTGATACCGCATATACCCCGCAGGGCCCGATATCACTGGCAGCGAATCCCCCAGCAGGCGGGAGTTAACGGCAAGTACCTGTCGCTGTCAACGAATGCCCGGTAGCGATGAGGCGGGGGATGCGCTTTTTCAGAGGCTTCGGTTGCGGAAGGGTTTTCGTCTCCAGATCAGCAGAGCCATGACATAAAGCGCGAAAAGGACGAACCATGTGACCGGAAGCACCATGAAAAGCGCCGCAAAAGCACAGCTTCCCTCGAAACAGGAGCCGAGGAGCCCGGAATCGGCAAGGGCTGCCGATAATAAAAACGCACATACCCCGCTCCCGACCGCGCCGAGGACGAACAGCAATATGGTGATGAGTAATCTCATAATCTCGATCATAGGGATGATTGAGACAGCTTTGCGGAAGTAACGTCACCGCAACGCCGAGAATCGCGCTTTCGTCCGCTTCATCGCAAGAATTTGAAGAGGCATTCCGGGATCGTTGGTTGCCTCGACGCAGCATGACTGAAAACGCCCAAAGATTATGCCAATTTTCCTTCCGAAGCGCAGTTTTAATGTATATATTGATTTTTGACGGTATATTGTGAAATATATTGTGTAATATAAATATTCTTGCGAGAGATTTTAGAAAGTTCATGAGTACTTTTGCTTCATTGTTTTGTATCTAGGTTATCGATAACTCCTATTTTTATTTCGTTGATATTTTAGCCATCACTTACTGACAAGCGGCACGGATTCACCATCCTGCGGCTGTGTCGCGAGGAAAGGATAGCAGATTTGTTCATTCTTTCATTCCCGGCTTGCCCGACCGGCAAGCTCTCGGGCCTTGTGGCCTGCGCCATCGTGCTGACAGGTTTCCTGACGCAGGCTTCCGCTCAGTCGCGCGCCTGCAACGACCCTACGCCTGTCGGCAATCTCGACGAAATGTTCGATGCCATCTTCGCCTGCTGGGTGCCGCCGGAGGACGCGGAGGGACTGGTGGTGACGCTGCAGTTCATTTTGCACAAGGACGGAAGGATAAGGGACAAGGTGGTGGTGATTGCCGGGCGCCCGCAGGAGGATAGTCCAAGACGCAGGGCCTTCATCGAATCCGCCATCGAGGCGGTAAGGCGGGCGGCACCTGTTCCCTTTACCGAGCAGTTTGGAAGCCGTATCGCCGGCCGGCCGCTGGCGCCGCGCTTCGTCGGTGTAAAAGAGCCTGTGCCGACGCTGGAACTTTAGAGGAGGCCAGGCCAAAACACGCGACGCTTCGAGCGCTGGCGTCGTGACTGCCGGCAGCAAATTTACTGCGATCGCGCGGAGTGCCAGACCTAAGACGAGGCTTCCGAAGCTCACGCGATGCTTCAATCCGGCATCGCAACGTCTTGTCATTATGGAGGAATTTGGTGGGTGATGTAGGGCTCGAACCTACGACCCGCTGATTAAGAGTCAGCTGCTCTACCAACTGAGCTAATCACCCGACCGGCACCGTGTGGCGGTGTGAGGGGGCGTATAAAGGGGAAGTTTGGGCTTGTCCAGCGCGTAAATGAAATTTCTTCGATTTTTGTGACGAAAAAATTTCGGCCGCGCTGGAAAAGCCTGGAAATCCGGTGTTTTACGGATTTTTTCTTTTCGTCATCCGCGCCTGAACGCCCGCCCGATAAAGATGAGGATGCAAGCGCCGATGAAGCCGGCGATCAAATATCCCAGCCAGCCGGTCAAAACGATTCCGAAGACCGAAAGGATGGCGTTGGCGATGATGGCGCCGACGATTCCGAGAAGGATGTTCATGAAAACACCCATATTGCTTTTCATGAATTGTTCGGCGAGCCACCCCGCGACGCCACCGATGATGATGGCTGCAATCCAGCCAATGCCAGCAGATTCCATGATTTCCTCCCATGTTTGCTGCACGATCAAAGGTGATGATTCGCGCGGGGAAAAGCAAGGTAAACTCCTGAAAACCTCGCTTCATGCGGGTGGTTTTCCGCGCTGCAGGCGCTAAATAGCCTGATGCGGTGCAAGAGATGAAAGGCGTGGATGTGCGGTTGATGTTTGGCGGATGGATGAGCGGCAGGCGAGTGCTTCACAAGCGGGCGGGCCGTGGCCGGCGGAGCGGCGGACTTGCCGCCTTTCTGGTCGCGATTTTTGCGCTTTTCAGCGTCTTGAGCGTTGCGCCTGTCTCGGCGCAGGAGGCGACGACGCCCACGGCGCCGGGCGCCATCCAGCCCTCGACCATCGAGCAGGCAAAAGCCGATCTGGAAAAATGGAAATCGGATCTGGCGTTTATTTCGGGACAGGTGGAGGCAGGCGGACGCGATGACGCCCAGCTTGTCGATCTCAAGGGGCGGGCGGACGGTATCGCCGCCGATGCTGCCGCAACCAACACCAAGCTTCGAGCGCGGCTGGACCAGATCAAAACCCGGCTGGATGCACTGGGTGCCGCGCCCGGCGAAGGGCAGCCTCCGGAAGCCGACATGGTGACGGACGAGCGTAACCGGCTGACGGCGGAACGCGGCGAAGTGAATGCCATGGCCGGCGAGGTGGAGGCCACGGCCAATAATGCCGCACAAATTTCCAACAATATAACAGCCGTCCGCCGGGCGCTGTTTGCCGCAACGCTGTTCAAGCGAACGGAAGTCTCCGCCGAGACGCTCGGTGATGCCTCGTCCGCCTTCCTGACGGAACTCACCAACCTCAACAATGCCTTCAGCAGCTGGGCAGCCTATGTATGGAATTACAAGCGGCTGCCGATGTTCGGGGCGGTGACGCTGTCGATCATGGCCGCATTGCTGTTTTTGGTTGGCGGCTACCGTCTTTTCGGCAGTCGTATGGAGCGGCGTGCCTTTACGGGGGCACCATCCTATTTGAGACGGCTATCGGTGGCCTTCTGGTCCACCATGGTGCAGTCGCTGTCGCTGTTCCTGTTTCTGCTGACGTCGGCGTTTTTCCTTGATAATTTCAACGTGTTGCGGTCCGACATCGCGCCGATCCTGTTCGGCGCCATGGCGGTCACGGGCTTCGTTTATTTCGTGTCGCGGCTGAGCTATGCGATCTTTGCGCCGACGCAGCCGGAATGGCGCCTGCTGAAGGTTTCCAATCGCGGCGCACATCAGCTGTCCTCGGCCGTGCTTTTGATGGCGCTGGTGAATGGTCTCGATTATCTGTTCGGCACCATCAGCGAGACGCTTTATTCGCCGCTTATCGTCACCGTTGCCAAGAGTTTCGTCGCCTCGATCATCATCGGTCTCATTCTGCTCGCCGTATCGTTCCTGAGGCCGGTGATCGGCGAGGGGCAGGATTATGAGACCGGCAACCAGCGCCTGCCGCGCTGGCTCGTCATTCTGCTGCGCATCGGCGGCCTCGTTCTCATCGGCGCGTGCCTGACGGGTTATGTCGGTCTTGCGCGCTTCCTCGCCACGCAGATCGTTGCGACAGGCGCGGTGCTGGCCACCATGTATATCGGCATTCTCTCAGGCAAGGCCATTTCCCGGCAGGGCGCCTTCGCCGAATCGCTCGTCGGCCGTTACCTTGCCCGCCGTTATGGCCTTGGACCCGTGCCGCTCGATCAGGCCGGGCTCGTGGCGGGGCTTGGCATCTATGCCGTGGCCTTGACCTTCGGTGTGCCGCTCATCCTGTTTTCCTGGGGCTTCCAGCCCGGCGATATAGAAAGCTGGGCCTATCGCCTGCTGACGGGTATCACCGTCGGCAATGCCTCGATCTCGCTGATCGGCATTTTCGGCGGCATTCTCGTCTTCGCCATCGGTTACATCATCACGCGCTGGTTCCAGAAGTGGCTGGACAGCAACGTCATGGCGCGCGGCCAGGTGGATGCCGGCGTACGCAACTCCGTCAAAACAGGCATCGGATATCTCGGCATTGCGGTTGCGGCCATTTTCGGCGTGTCTTCCGCCGGCCTCAACCTCTCCAGCCTGGCGCTGGTCGCTTCCGCCCTTTCGGTCGGTATCGGTTTCGGCTTGCAGAATATCGTGTCGAACTTCGTCTCCGGCCTCATCCTGCTGGTGGAGCGCCCCTTCAAGGTTGGCGACTGGGTGGTGACGGGAACGACCGAAGGCACGGTCAAGCGGCTTTCGGTGCGCGCCACGGAAATCGAGACCTTCCGCGGCCAATCGATCATCGTGCCGAATTCCGAATTCATCAATTCCTCCGTCGGTAACTGGACGCACCGCAACCGCATCATGCGCGCTGAAATCCCGGTCTCCGTTGCCTATGATTCCGACCCGCAGCGGGTCATGGACATTCTGCTTGAGCTGGTGCGCGCCCAGCCGCCGGTATTGCGCAATCCCGAGCCGCATGTGGAATTCCTCCGTTTCGGCGACTTTTCGCTGGATTTCGAACTGCGCTTCCATCTCGCAGACCTCTCGAATGGGCTTGCCGTGAAGAACTCCCTGAGGATCTCCATTCTCCAGCGCTTCCGCGAGGAGGGCATCGCCATCCCGTTCCCGCAACGCAACCTCAACATCCACGTGGAAGGCGACGCCAATCCGCAGATGCTGGCAGCCCTGCTTTCGGAGGAGGGCGACAAGGCGGTGGTGGCCCATACGGGGGCAGCTGCGCCGGAGAAAGAGGTCTTGAAGAGTGAGAAGTCGACGGAGCCGAAGGATCAACCCCGCGCGAAAGCGTAGATTGCTGTTGCTTGTGAACGTTGAGGTCCGGGCAGGGACTTAACGCTTGTCGCCTTCTCCCCGCCGGGGAGAAGGTCGCGGCAGCGGGATGAGGGGGCAAGCTCTCCGCATATCTCCGCGCTTGCCCCCTCATCCGATCCTTCGGGCCAGCTTCTCTCCGGCGGGAGAAGAAAAGAGCGGCAAAGCTGTGCAACGTTCGTCCGGCACCCTCCGCAATTTCTTCCCTGTCGCAGCACCCTATGGCCATGTCGCAATCAGGCGGCTGAACGACCCGCAAGCGCTTCATATTCCTCCCATCCAAAGCTGGCGGAATAAGGCAAGGCCGGCGCTTTTCAGGGGTTCTGTAAATGAAGACACATGCACGGGCGGTGGTGATCGGTGGCGGCGTCGTCGGCGTCTCGACGCTTTATCATCTGGCCAAGAAGGGCTGGAGCGACAGCGTGCTCATCGAGCGCAAGGAGCTAACCTCCGGTTCCACCTGGCACGCGGCCGGGCTTCTGCCGCTGTTCAACATGAGCTACTCGGTTGGCCAGATCCACAAATATTCCGTGAAGTTCTACGAGGAACTGCAGGAAGAGACCGGCATGAATGTCGGTTTCTCCAAGGTCTCCAACATCCGTCTCGCCCGCACCAAGGATCGCTGGGACGAATATATGTATTACGCCGGCATTGCCGAGACCATCGGCGTGCGCGTCAACATGCTGACGCCGGAGCAGGTGAAGGAGATCTGGCCGCTTTGCGAGACGGACGGCCTGCTCGGCGCCATCCAGCATCCTGATGACGGTTATATTCAGCCCGCCGATCTGACGCAGGCGCTGGCCAAGGGCGCGCGTGACCGCGGCGCGACCATCTATCGCAACACGACAGTCACCGCCATCGAGCAGCTTGAAGACGGTCACTGGAAGGTGACGACAGACAAGGGCGAGATCATCGCCGAACACATCATCTCCTGCACGGGCTCCTTTGCCCGCAAGACCGGCGAGATGGTCGGCATCAACATTCCGGTCATTCCGGTCGAGCATCAGTACATCGTCACCGAGCCGCATCCGGCCATTCAGGAACGCCGCCGCCAGGGCTTGCCGGAAATGGGCGTGCTGCGCGAATCCGACTCGGCCTGGTACATGCGTGAAGAGGCGGGCGGGCTGATCCTCGGTCCTTATGAAGTTGGCGCGCCGGTCTGTTATGTCGACGGTCCATCCGATGACAGCGAATATGAGCTGTTCCAGGAAGAACTCGATCGACTGATGCCGCATATCGAAACAGCCATGGTGCGCGTTCCGGCCTTCGGCGAAGTCGGCATCAAGAAGGTCTATAATGGCGCGATTGCCTATACGCCTGATGGCAATCCGATTGTCGGTCCTGCGCCGGGCCTGAAGAATTTCTGGCTGAACGAAGGCCACTCCTTCGGCATCACCGCCGCTGGTGGTGCAGGCTGGCAGCTGGCCGAATGGATCGTCGATGGCGAGCCGACGCTCGACCTGATGGGTGTCGATCCGCGCCGCTTCGGCCCTTACGCAACGGAAGGTTACCTCATCGCCAAGAACGAGGAAGCCTATGCCAACGTCTTCACCATGCATTACCCGGATGAAGAGCGCTCTGCCGCCCGTCCGCTGAAGACGACGCCGGTTTATGACCGTCTGAAGAAGCTCGGCGGCGTGTTCGGCTCCGTCTATGGCTGGGAGCGCGCCAACTGGTATGCGCCCGAAGGTTACGCGCTGCGTGAGGAAGACCTCGGCGTTGGCGCCGATGTCATCACCAGTCATAACCATGCACCGGCTCTGGATGACGGCCGTATCGTTGAGAAGTGGTCGTTCCGCCGCTCGAACTACTTCGAGCATGTCGGCAACGAAGTGAAGAACGTGCATCAGAATGTCGGCGTGCTCGATATGTCGGCCTTCGCGAAGATGGAGGTTTCCGGCCCTGGCGCGCGTGCCTGGCTCGACAGCATTCTCGCCAATGCGGTGCCGAAGAAGCGCGGCCGCATCGCGCTCACCCATCTTCTGACGCCGAATGGCGGCGTGAAGGCGGAGTTCACGGTCTATGAATGGGCGCCGGGCCGCTTCTACATGGTTTCGGCCGGTGGTCTCGAAGCGCATGACCATGACGTGCTGTTCCGCCTGGCGCCGACCGATGGCTCGGTCGTGCTGCAGCCGATCACCCAGAAATACGGCGTGCTGGTTCTGGCCGGTCCGAAATCGCGTGATCTCCTGAAGAAGCTGACCCGCACCAGCCTTGAGAACAAGGACTTCCCCTGGCTCACCGGCAAGCAGATTTCCGTCGGCGTTGCGACGGCGCATGCGCTGCGCGTCAACTTCGTGGGTGAACTTGGCTGGGAGTTGCATCACCCGATCGAGATGCAGAACTACATCTTCGACCGGCTGATGGAAGCCGGTGCCGAATTCGGCATCAAGCCTTTCGGTATCCGCGCCATGGTTTCCATGTCGCTCGAAAAGTCCTATCGCAATATGGGCCGCGAGCTTTCGGTGGAATACAATGCCTATGAATCGGGTCTCGACCGTTTCCTGCGCCCGGAGAAGAGCTTCATCGGCCGCGACGCACTGGTGGCCTACAAGGAGGCGGGCCTGAAGTCGGTCTTCTCGACGCTCACCGTGTCGGGCAATACGGATGTCGATGCGCGCGGTTCGGAAGCGATCTTCGATGAAAACGGCGCACTTGCAGGGCGCGCGACGAGCGGCGGTTTCGGCTGGCGTCTTGGCAAGTCGATCGCGCTCGCCATGCTCAAGCCGGAATATGCCGCAGTCGGCACCAAGCTGAAGATCCGCATTCTCGGCACGTCCTATGACGCCGAAGTGGTGGAAGAAAGCCCGTTCGATACCGACAATGCGCTTCTGCGCGCATAAGACCAAAATCCCCTCCCAAAGTCGGAATACGGCCCCTCGCGGGCCGTATTTCCGTTTAGGTAAGCATATGCTCAACTGATGCTTCAGGAAAAGTGCTATTAATCATTCTGAAAAATGAACCTGCTATCTTCCGCTGACATACGATGGGGGATCGGGGCAGAATGAATTTCCTGGGCATCACGGGCATGCAATATTCGGGCGTGCCTTTTACCAATAACCGCATTTTACTGGCGGAAGACAGCAACGTGTTTACCCAGATGGTGAGCAGGCGGCTCAACGAGATGCTGGGCGTTACCGTGGAAGTATGCCGCTCCTTCGAGGAATTGCAGGCCTGCTACGAACATTCTTCCGAGCCGGTGACGCTCGCCATTTCCAACATCAACCTGCCGGGCGCGGAAAAGGGCGAAGCGCTGGAATATCTGATCGATCTATCGATCCCGACCATCGTTTTCACCAGCACCTTTCACGAGGCGACGCGTGAAACGCTGATCGCCAAGGACGTGGTGGATTATATTCTGAAAGACAATATCTTCGCCGTGGATATGCTGACGGAATCCGTCTGCCGCTTCCTCACCAACCACCGCCATCATGTGCTGATCGTTGACGACAGCCCGACGGCGCGGGCGCTGCTTTCGAGCCGTCTCAAGCGTTATAATTTCCGCGTCAGCCTGGCAGACAGCGGTGCGAAGGCGCTCGATATTCTAAGGGCCAATCCCGATATCGGCCTCGTCGTCACCGACTATAACATGCCCGACATTGACGGTTTCGAGCTGACGCGGCGCATCCGCACCGTGCGCGGCTCCCATGAACTGCGCATCATCGGTGTTTCCTCCTCCACCAACCGGCTGCTGTCGGCGCGTTTCCTGAAGGCTGGCGGCAATGATTTCATGCTGCGGCCCTTCATTGATGAAGAGTTCTATTGCCGCGTCAACCAGAACCTCGATACGCTGGTGCAGATACAGCTGGCGAAGTCCGGGGTGCGGCCGGCTGCGTAAGCCGGACGCTCGTCTTCAAAGCTGAGATTCAAGCGGCAGGAAACGCATGATGCCGGCGATGAGGCGGCGGCCGATAGCGGCGTCTGGCTCGCGCCGGTAGGTCTTGGTACGGCCCTGTTCCTCCGTCGTCCAGACGATGCGGTTGCTGCTGTCGATCTCCAGTTCAAAGCTCATCGTGCGGCGGATTTCCTCGGCGAATATTTCGTCCATGCAAGCTACCAGCGGCGGCGATGTGAAGACCACGCCCATCTCCGTATTGAGGGAGGCCGAGCGCGGATCGAAATTCAGCGAGCCGATATAACCTGTCATGCCGTCTCGCGTGAAAGCCTTGGTGTGCAGGCTCGCCTGTCCGGAACCGCGCAGGGTGAAGTTCGGCTGGTCCACCTGCGAACGCAGCTCGTGCAGGCGTACGCCGCCCGAGAGAAGCGGCTTGCGATAACGGGCATATCCGGCGTGAACGGCGGCCACATCCGTTGCCGCCAGCGAATTGGTGAGGATGGCCAGCGATACGCCCCGTTCGGCAATATCAAGGAAAATCTCAACGCCCTGTTTGCCGGGAATGAAATAGGGGGATGTGACGTGCAGGCTGTCGCTTGCCGCCTGCAGCAGGGGCAGCAGGCTTTCCATCAGGAAGTTGTGGCCCTTCCGCCGTTTGCCTGCCGCTTTTTCCGGAGGATCGGCAAGCACATCCACGGAATCCACCCAGTGCATGCGGTCCGACATCAGGAAATGATCTCGGTCATACTGGCTTTCAACGCGCTCAAGATAAGGTTTTGCGGCTTCGCTTTTTGGCAGGGCGTCCAGCTCGCGCCGTAATCTTGCGAGTTTGCTCGGCCTGCGCGCTAGAAGCGAGCGAACGGGGACGGAAACGGCGCTGTTCCAGTAATCATCGAAGATTTCCGTTGCGTCGGCCACGACGTCACCGAAGCCGAGAATATCGAAATCGTGGAAATTCGCCCGTTCGGCCGCATCGAAATAGGCGTCGCCGATATTTCGACCGCCAACGATCACCGCGCGGCCATCGGCAATCCAGGCCTTGTTATGCATGCGGCGATTGACACTGCGAAAGCGCAGCAAAAGTTCCATGCCGCGATGGAGCATGTTCTCCCGCGCCCGGGTGGGGTTGAACAGGCGAAGTTCGATGTTGGGATGGCTGTCGATGGCGTGGAAAATTCGGTCTGACATGGAGACGCCGAGATCATCGAGCAGCAGCCGTACCCGCACGCCGCGATCGGCCGCCGTGATGACCTCGCGCATCATCAGCCGTCCCGTCAGGTCCGCATTCCACATGTAATACATGAGATCGAGGCTACGCCCGGCCGCGCGCGCCGCCGCGACGCGCACCGCAAATGCATCGAGATTGGAATGTAGCAGGCACAGCGCATTCTTTTCGCTCCAGCCGTTCTTTATGGTCTGCCAGTGCCGATCAAGCACGGTTTCGTCCTCAGTGACGGGCAGGGCGGCGGAGGGGCGTTTGGGAATGGATTTTTCCCGCTGTTTACCGATGACGACAAACAGGCTCGGCCCGACGAGCAGCAGAAGAATGATGATGAAGACCGTAAATGCAGTCACTTTTTTTGATCGCTCCCGGCCTGGAGAGTATCAGGCGGGATGGAAACGCGCGAGGGAATAAAGCGTTCATTTCGGTTCGGCGGCAGTACGAAAAACCGGTACAGGCGCGACAACGGGCTTGCGAAACACATAAGTGCGTGCTTATGTGTGTTTATGACAGAGAACGATATATTCCGGGCACTGGCCGATCCCACGCGCCGTGCCATTTTCGAAAAGCTGGCGGATGGTGCCATGAATGCCTCTGCCCTGCGCGAAGGGATCGAGATCAGTCAGCCGGCCATGTCGCAGCATCTTTCGGTTCTTCGCGGCGCCGGGCTAGTGGTTGAAAGACGGCAGGGCCGTTTCGTCAATTACGAGGTCGATCCGGAGGGGCTGACACGCATTGCTGCGTGGCTCGGCAAATATCGCGCCTACTGGCCACAGCGCATTGAGGCTCTCAAACTCCTGCTGAAGGATATGGACCAATGAACAGGGATGCAGCGGAAGCGCCGAAAAACGGCATCGAACTTGAATATGATCTGGACGAGCCGCCGCAAAAGGTCTGGCGCGCCATCAGCATTGCAGCGTTCCGTAAAAACTGGCTGCCGAACGAGGCTCTGGCGGAACCTGACGCGATCGACATCAAACCCGGCGAGGAAGTGCGCTACCGGCTGCGCGAAGACATTCCACCATTTCTGGAAAGCACCGTAACCTTCAGGATCGCGGCCAATGCCGAGGGCGGCACCAGTCTTCGCATCATTCATGAACTGCCCACAAATACCGGCCGGACGATGAAGGCCGCCGCAAACCACAACGGCCCGCTTATCAAGCTCGCCGCCTGATCCCACTCGTTTCCCGACATTTTCAAACACAGGAGTTCGCCGATGCGCGAAGTGATGCAACTCGTCCCTATGGTCGTCGAACAATCATCAAGGGGAGAAAGATCTTTCGACATTTATTCGCGCCTGCTGCGGGAAAGGATCATCTTTCTCAATGGCGAGGTCAACGATGCAGTTTCAGCGCTCGTCTGCGCGCAATTGCTGTTTCTCGAAGCGGAAAACCCGAAGAAGCCGATCCATCTTTATATCAATTCTCCGGGTGGCGTCGTGACGAGCGGTCTGGCGATGTATGATACGATGCATTACATCCGCGCCCCGGTTCACACACTCTGTATGGGCACCGCCCGTTCCATGGGATCGTTCCTGCTAATGGCAGGCGAACCGGGCGAGCGCACAGCACTTCCCAATGCCAGCATCCACATTCATCAACCGCTGGGCGGTTTCCAGGGACAGGCATCGGACATGCTGATCCACGCCGAGGAGATGCAGCAGACCAAGCACCGCATGACGCGGCTTTACGCCGAACATTGCAAACAGAGTTATGAGAAATTCAAAGCGGCCATGGATAGGGATTTTTTCATGACGGCGGAGCAAGCGTTGGAATGGGGTCTGATCGACCGCGTTCTGGGCGTTCGTGAGGATATCGCGGCGTAGTGCCGGCTACTATCCGCAAGATGTCGTTTCCATATCAACACAAAAGGCAGCGCCAATGCGCTGCCTTTCAAAGGTCTATCCGGATGATCAAATATCCAGATTATCTGCAAAAGCCGCCCGCTCCTGAATGAAGCGGAAACGGGCATCGGCCTTGGTGCCCATCAGATTGTCGACAGCCTCGCGCGTGCCCTCGAAGTCCACGTCATCGATCTCGACACGCAGCAGGGTGCGCTTTTCGGGGTCCATGGTGGTTTCCTTGAGCTGGGCGGCCATCATTTCACCGAGGCCTTTAAAGCGGCCCACTTCGACCTTTTTGCCCTTGAAGACGGTTTCCATCAACTCGGCGCGGTGGGCGTCGTCGCGGGCATAGGCGGATTTCGCGCCCTGACGGATGACGTAGAGCGGCGGCACTGCCAGATAGAGGTGGTTGCCGCGAATGAGTTCCGGCATTTCCTGATAGAAGAAGGTGATGAGCAACGAGGCGATATGGGCGCCGTCGACGTCGGCATCGGTCATGATGATGATGCGCTCATAACGCAAATCTTCTTCGCGGTACTTGGTGCGGGTGCCACAGCCGAGCGCCTGGATGAGATCGGCGATCTGCTGGTTGGCGGAAAGCTTTTCGCGGCTGGCACTGCCGACGTTGAGGATTTTACCACGCAGCGGCAGAATGGCCTGATTGGCGCGGTTGCGCGCCTGTTTGGCCGAGCCGCCAGCCGAGTCACCCTCGACAATGAAAAGTTCGGCGCCTTCGGCCGTGTTCTGGGAGCAATCCGCCAGTTTGCCGGGCAGGCGCAGCTTGCGCACGGCGGTCTTGCGGTTGACTTCCTTTTCCTTGCGGCGGCGCATACGCTCTTCCGAGCGCTCGATGACCCAGTCGAGCAGCTTTGCCGCCTCGGCCGGGTTGCCGGTCAGATAATGGTCAAATGGATCGCGCAGCGCGTTTTCGACGATGCGCTGGGCTTCGACGGTGGCGAGCTTGTCCTTGGTCTGGCCGACGAATTCCGGCTCGCGGATAAAGACGGAGAGCATGCCGGCCGCCGAAATCATCACGTCATCGGTGGTGATGTCCTTGGCGCGCTTGTTCTGCGTCAGGTCGGCATAGTTCTTCAGGCCCTTGGTGAGCGCGATGCGCAGGCCCGCTTCGTGCGTGCCGCCCTCGGGGGTTGGGATGGTGTTGCAATAGGAATGGATCTGCGTGTCGCCGCCATACCAGGTGACTGCCCATTCCAGCGCGCCGTGGCCGCCGGTCTTTTCGGTGCGGCCAGAAAAAATCTCGCGCGTGACGGTGAATTCCTTGCCGAGCGTGGCGGCCAGATAATCCTTCAGGCCGCCCGGGAAATGGAACACCGCCTTTTCGGGGATTTCTCCATCGGCCGGCACCATGCCGGGATCGCAGCTCCAGCGGATTTCGACGCCGCCGAAGAGATAGGCTTTGGAGCGGGCCATGCGGAAGATGCGGGCCGGTTCGAATTTCGCGTGATCGCCGAAGATTTGCGGATCGGGATGGAAACGCACGCGGGTACCGCGGCGATTATGCACGTCGCCAAGCTCTTCCAGCGGACCGATCGGCAGGCCGCGCGAAAAACGCTGGCGGTAAAGCTTGCGGTTTCGCGCCACTTCCACTTCGAGAAGATCGGAGAGCGCATTCACCACGGAGACGCCGACGCCGTGCAGGCCGCCAGAGGTCTCGTAGGCCTTGCCGTCGAACTTGCCGCCGGCATGCAGCTTGGTCATGATGACTTCGAGCGTCGATTTGCCCGGAACCTGCGGGTGGTTCTCCACGGGAATGCCGCGGCCGTTATCGGTGACCGTCAGGAAGCCTTCGGCATCGAGATGAACCTCGATGAAATTGGCGTGACCGGCGACGGCCTCGTCCATGGAGTTGTCGATGACTTCGGCGAAGAGGTGGTGCAGCGCCTTCTCGTCCGTGCCGCCGATATACATTCCGGGACGCATGCGCACCGGCTCGAGGCCCTCAAGCACGCGGATCGATGATGCGCCGTAGTCGTCACCGGCTGGAGACGCGGGCGGCGGAGGGGCAGACGACGCGACGGGGGCCGCGGCTGCAACGGCTGCGGGTTTCTGCTGCACGTTCACATTGGCAGCAGCGGTCGCCGGGGCCTTCACGGGCTTCGCCGCGTCCTCGTTCGTGTCCGTGTCGCTGTTTCGTGCCGCCGGAAGACCGGAGAAGAGATCGTTGCTGTCGTCCATCATGTCCAAAGTTCAAAAGCGTGTGTCAGAATTTCGCCATGCGAATCATTTTGCCATCAGCGTCAATATACCGCCAAACGTGGTTCCCGTCCGATTGAACCGGGGTCCGCCTGGGCAAGCGCGGCGCATCCTATGTCACGATTGTGTCAGGGTTTCGCAACAGGAGGATTGCGCTGCCGGCCTTGCGATGGCAAGTCTCGCAGCCACGAATGAACGGTTAGCCAAGGCATGTCCACAGCTCATTTCACGTTTTGTACTCTTTTCAGCCTGACTGTGGCGGCAATGCCGGTTACGGCCTTTGCGGCTGACGGGCCGCTGCGGCCTTTCAAGGACGAGTTGTTTTCCGCGCAGACGGTGCTTTCCACGGGCGATGGCGGCGCATCCGAAGTCATCGACTACAAGGAGATGCGCGACATCAACGGCCGCGACGAGGTGCCGGAGCGGCGGGTGAAGCGGCAATATGTGGATATGGCGCCGAAGAAGGTGCAGGCACTGGAAACCGTGACGTTCGCGGGCAGGGCGCTTGAGGTCGGTCGCGTCGGCCCGGCCAGCGGGCAGGCGTTCACCATCATCTTCATCCATGGGCGCGGCGGTGACCGGCGGCTTGGCATGAACGACTATACGTTCGGCGGTAATTTCAACCGGCTGAAGAATCTGGCCGTCGCCAATGGCGGCACCTATTACGTGCCGAGTGTTCGTTCCTTCGATGAGAACGGCGTTGCCGACATTGCGGCGCTGATTGCGGATGCGGCCAAAAAATCCGACGGCAAGCCTGTCATATTGACCTGCGCCTCAATGGGCAGTTTCATCTGCTATGGCATTAGCCGCGACAAGGCAGCCGTTGCCAATCTCAAGGGAATGGCGATCCTGGGTGGCGCGGTCGATCCCGATTTTCCGAAAAGCGCTTTCGCGAAGGCGAAGAAGCCGGTCTGGTTTACCCATGGCAGCGCCGACAAGGTTTATTCGGCCGATCAGCAGGCGACGATCTTCCGCACGTTGTTGAAGGCTGGGGAGCCCGCGCGGTTCACGCGTTACGAGACAGGAAGCCACGGCACGCCGGTGCGAATGACCGACTGGCGGGCGGTTCTGAACTGGATTTTGAGCCGATAAGGGATCGCGGCGGGCTCGGTCACGACAAATTTTGCCAGATTTGCCGCTGGTTTTAACCCTTGGGCCGCTTTTTTGTACCAATTGCTGCCCGCTGCGGTTAAAGGAATATCCGGGAAATTGCGGCAGAGCTTCTGTCGTGATCAAGGGCCGTCAGCGGCTGAGGGATGGGGCGCCGCTAGGGCTGCGCCCCGAGACAAAGGGAATGGGATACGCATGACGCCGAATGTTCGACCGCTTGTTGCCGGAAACTGGAAGATGAACGGCACGCGTGCCTCGCTCGACCAGATCAAGGCCATGGCAGAGGGTGTCAAGGGCGCGCTGTCCGAGAAGGTGGATGCGCTGATCTGCCCGCCTTCAACGCTGCTTTATGTCGCGACCGCGCTCTGTGACGACAGCCCGCTGATGATCGGCGCGCAGGATTGCCACCAGAACGCCTCCGGTGCCCATACTGGCGATATTTCCGCCGAGATGATTGCCGACTGCTTCGGCACCCACGTCATCGTTGGCCACTCCGAGCGCCGCACCGACCATGCCGAGACTGACCATCTGGTTCGCGCCAAGGCATCTGCCGCCCATGCGGCCGATCTCATCGCCATCGTCTGCATTGGCGAAACGGCCGATGAGCGCAAGGCGGGCCAGACGCTCGATATTTTGAAGCGCCAGCTTGCCGGCTCGCTGCCGGATGAGGCAACGGCGGAAAATACCGTTATCGCTTATGAACCCGTCTGGGCGATTGGCACCGGCCTTACGCCGACGGTGGACGATGTGCGCGAGGCTCATGCCTTCATGCGTGACGAGCTCGTCAAGCGCTTCGGCGATGCCGGAAAGACCATGCGCATCCTTTATGGTGGATCGGTAAAGCCGGCCAATGCGCTGGAACTGATGGGCGTTGAAAACGTCGATGGCGCGCTGATTGGTGGCGCGAGCTTGAAAGCGTCGGACTTCCTGTCCATCTATGCGGCATATGAGCGACTGACGGCCTGAATGAGGCTTTCCTGAAAGAGTATCGGGAAAGGGGCTTGGAATAAGCCTTCGCCTCATGTAAAGAGCCGCAAAACCTTCTTTATGGTGCTCCGCGCGGGGCATGGAATGGATTGTCATGCAGACCGTTTTGATTGTTATTCACCTCATGATCGTGCTGGCGCTTGTCGGCGTGGTCCTGATCCAGCGTTCCGAAGGCGGCGGCCTCGGTATCGGCGGCGGTTCGGGCTTCATGTCCGCGCGCGGAACGGCCAATGCCCTGACGCGCACCACCGCGATCCTTGCGGCGCTGTTCTTCGCAACGTCGCTCGGCCTTGGTCTTCTGACCCGTTACGAATCGCGTCCGACCGATATCCTGAACCGTATTCCGGCCACGCAGGGCCAGGGTAACGGCATTCTCGACACGCTCGGCCCGTCGACGACGCCTTCGACGCCGGCTCCGGCTGAAAATGGTGTTCCGACCAATAACGGCGCTGCTGCTCCCGCACAGACCACACCGGCTCCGGCTGCTTCCGGCACGGCCGCTCCGGCCCCGGCGCAGCCCGCCGATCCGAACGCAGTTCCGACCGGTCAATAAGCCCGGTTCTGATTTAACGCTCCGGCAGGCCAAAAGCCTGCCGGTTTTCTTTTGTTCGCATTCCGGCCAGTTGAATTGTGAATTCGTCAACAGCGAATTTGCAACAGCATGAAATTTGGGCTGGCGGAATCAGAGGTAAAAAGGTATCCGGTGAATCCCATGGCGCGATATGTATTCATCACAGGCGGCGTGGTCTCCTCTCTCGGTAAGGGCATCGCAGCTGCTGCACTCGGAGCTTTGCTGCAATCCCGTGGTTATCGGGTGCGGCTTCGCAAACTCGACCCCTATCTGAACGTCGATCCCGGCACCATGAGCCCGACACAGCACGGCGAAGTGTTCGTGACTGACGACGGTGCCGAGACGGACCTCGACCTTGGCCACTATGAACGCTTTACTGGGCGTTCGGCCACCAAGACCGACAACATCACCACCGGTCGCATTTACAAGAACATCATCGACAAGGAACGGCGCGGCGATTATCTCGGCGCAACGGTTCAGGTCATTCCGCATGTCACCAACGAGATCAAGGATTTCGTGATCGAAGGCAATGACGATTACGACTTCGTCATCTGCGAGATCGGCGGCACGGTGGGTGACATCGAGGCGATGCCGTTCATGGAAGCGATCCGTCAGCTCGGCAACGACCTGCCGCGCGGCACGGCGATCTATCTTCACCTGACGCTGATGCCCTATATTCCGGCGGCAGGCGAATTGAAGACCAAGCCGACCCAGCATTCCGTGAAGGAGTTGCAGGCTCTCGGCATTCACCCCGACATCCTTTTGGTGCGCGCCGACCGGGAAATCCCGGAAGCGGAACGACGCAAGCTTTCGCTGTTCTGCAACGTGCGTCCCTCCGCCGTCATCCAGGCGCTGGATGTGGCGAATATCTATGACGTTCCGATTGCCTACCACAAGGAAGGCCTCGATTCGGAAGTGCTGGCCGCTTTCGGCATCGAGCCGGCGCCTAAGCCGCGTCTGGAGCAGTGGGAAGAGGTCTGCAACCGTATCCGCACGCCGGAAGGCGAAGTGACGATTGCGATCGTCGGCAAATATACCGGCCTCAAGGACGCGTATAAGTCGCTGATCGAGGCGCTGCATCACGGCGGCTTTGCCAACCGCGTCAAGGTCAAGCTCGAGTGGATCGAGTCTGAAGTCTTCGAAAAGGAAGATCCAACGCCATACCTTGAAAAGGTCAACGGCATTCTGGTGCCGGGCGGTTTCGGCGAGCGCGGTTCGGAAGGCAAGATCATGGCGGCGCAGTTTGCGCGTGAGCGCAACGTGCCCTATTTCGGCATCTGCTTCGGCATGCAGATGGCGGTCGTGGAAGCGGCCCGTCATCTGGCTGGCATCGAAAATGCCTCTTCGACCGAATTCGGTCCGACGTCCGAGCCGGTTGTCGGCCTCATGACCGAATGGGTGAAGGGCAACGAGCTGGAGAAGCGCTCCTCCAAGGGTGATCTCGGCGGCACGATGCGCCTCGGCGCCTATAAGGCGGCGCTGAAGAAGGATACCAAGATCGCCGAGATTTATGGCTCCACGGATATTTCCGAGCGCCACCGTCACCGCTACGAGGTGAACGTGGACTACAAGGACCGGCTGGAAGAATGCGGCCTCGTCTTCTCCGGCATGTCTCCGGACGGTGTGCTGCCGGAAACGGTGGAATATCCTGATCATCCGTGGTTCATCGGTGTTCAGTACCATCCGGAATTGAAGAGCCGCCCGCTCGACCCGCATCCACTTTTCGCCAGCTTCATAGAAGCGGCGGTGGAGCAGAGCCGGCTGGTTTGACGGTTTGAAGGATTATGAAGAGGGTCGCGAAAGCGGCCCTTTTTGTTTGCGGTATGCGCACTTTCGGCTGAGCATTCGTCGATGCGTATTGCTCTGTCATCCTCGGGCTTGACTCCCGAGGATCCATCGTTCGGCGGTTACGGATCCTCGGGTCAAGCCCGAGGATGACGGAAGAAGGGCGACCGTCCGAAGATGCACGTTGCTATCGTTCGCTAACGGCCTCACGCGAGAAAATTATGCTTCCGCAACCACACTTCGTACCAGTTTGGCCACTCTTCCGATGGGGTGCCGGCCTTGCCCATGCCAAAGCCGTGACCGCCCGACGCGATCGGATGAAATTCGACATCCACGCCAGCCCTTTCACAGGCGTCTCGCATGAGCCGGCTGTTGGCTGGATTGGAGATCCGGTCGTCATCCGCCTGTGCCAGGAAAATTGGCGGGCAATCCTTGCGCACATGGCTTTCCACCGACCATTCGCGTGTGGCCTTATCTGTCGGGTGTCTGCCGACAAGCGATCTGCGGGTCGAGGTATCGTCATAGGGAGCGGCAAGCGTGATGACTGGGTAGATCAGCGCTGCGATATCCGGGCGGGCTGATTGCCCGTCAATGTCGTCGATACGATCATAAGACGTAAAAGCCGAGCGGGCGGCGGCAAGCCCCATGAGGTGGCCGCCCGCTGAAAAACCGAGCGCGCCGACCCTGTGCGGATCGATCTGCCAGTCCGAGGCGTGTGCACGCACCAGACGAAACGCGCGTTGCACATCCTGAAGCGGTGCGAGCGGCCCGGCAGCCCAACCTTCAATCGGCAGGCGGTAGCTGAGGACAAAGGTATGAATGCCTCTGGCCGCGAGCCAGCGGGCGGCGGGATTGGATTCCTTGCCCTCCTCGATGCGTTTATATCCACCGCCTCCAGCGATTATCATTGCGGACCCATTGGGCCTGTCAGGGGCAAATATCTCAAGGCCTGGTATGGCGATGTTGGTGACGGCGCCTTTTTTGCTGATATCCGTAGGGCCGTTTGGACCGCCACCACCGGGCGGGCTGCCGGCCCAAAGGGCAAGACGGCGCGGATTGTCTTTAGCAAGCAGATTTGGGATTTTTTTCACTGATGTGGCGAGGAATGCCCCGGCAAAAAGAAGGCTGCGGCGGCAGATCATGATGTCTTCCTCCATCAGGCACTTGGATCCGGTATTCTCCCGGTAGAGCAGTTTATGAGGCCTATATAAAAACCAACAGGACAATATGGTTGCAACAAGATATTCCGGTTCGGTTCAGCGATGTCGCGGTCTCTCTGCGGCGTGTCAATCAAGCAAACAAAAACGGGCCCGAAGGCCCGTTTTAACTCCAGTGACAAATCCCGACCGTCTTACTTCGGCCCGATCATGTTCTCCGGACGCACATACTGGTCGAATTCCTCGTTGGTGAGGTATCCGCCACCAACGGCTTCTTCGCGCAGGGTCGTGCCGTTCTTGTGGGCGGTCTTGGCGATCTTGGCGCAGATGTCGTAGCCGAGCTTGCCGTTCAGTGCAGTGACGAGCATCAGAGAGTTTTCGACCCCCTTCTTGATGTTGTCTTCGCGGGCCTCGATGCCGACGACGCAATTGTCGGTGAAGGAGACGGCCGCGTCGCCCAGAAGCTGGACGGACTGCAGGAAGTTATAGGCCATCATCGGGTTATAGACGTTGAGCTCGAAGTGGCCCTGCGAACCGGCGAAGGAGAGCGCTGCATTGTTGCCGAAGATGTGGGCGCAAACCTGCGTCAGTGCTTCCGACTGGGTAGGGTTGACCTTGCCCGGCATGATGGACGAGCCGGGCTCGTTTTCCGGCAGCGAGAGTTCGCCGAGACCGGCGCGGGGGCCGGAGCCGAGGAAGCGGATGTCGTTGGCGATCTTGAAGAGTGCCGCTGCTGCCGCGTTGATCGCGCCATGCGAGAAGACCATGGAATCATGCGAGGCAAGCGCTTCGAACTTGTTCGGCGCGGTGACGAAGGAAAGGCCGGTGATCTTCGAAATTTCCTCGGCCACCTTTTCGGCAAAACCAACAGGGGCATTGAGGCCCGTGCCGACGGCCGTGCCGCCCTGGGCGAGCTTGGAAAGCGCAGGCAGGGTGGTTTCGATGTTGGCGATGGCGGAGGCGACCTGCGCGGCGTAACCGGAGAATTCCTGGCCGAGCGTCAGCGGCGTTGCATCCTGCGTGTGGGTGCGGCCGATCTTGATGATCTTTTCGAACTGCTTGACCTTGGCTTCCAGCGCCTGATGCAGGTGCCTCAGGCTCGGCAGCAGGTGGTGAACGATCTGCTCGACGCAGGCGATGTGCATCGCCGTCGGATAGGTGTCGTTCGAGGACTGGCTCATGTTGACGTGGTCGTTGGGATGAACCGGCTTCTTGCTGCCCATTTCGCCGCCGAGCATCTCGATTGCGCGGTTGGAAATCACCTCATTGGCGTTCATGTTGGACTGGGTGCCGGAGCCGGTCTGCCAGACGACGAGCGGGAAATGTTCGGTCAGCTTGCCGTCGATGACTTCCTGTGCGGCGGCGATGATGGCTTCACCGATCTTCGGGTCGAGGCCGGCAAGCGCCATGTTGGCACGGGCGGCGGCCTGCTTGACGATGCCGAGCGCGCGAACGACAGAGGCGGGCTGCTTTTCCCAGCCGATCTTGAAGTTGCCGAGCGAGCGCTGCGCCTGCGCGCCCCAGTAGCGATCGGCCTGAACTTCAATAGGGCCAAATGTATCGGTTTCCGTCCGTGTGGCTGTCATCAATCTTGCCTTTTTACTCGTGTTCCTCCGCCAAAACGGCGCCTTCGCCCGCCTTGCGCGGCCGATATATAGAATCATCGCGGCGGCAAAGAAAGCCGCTGCAATGCGGCGCGGGAAGATATTTCCCGTCGTTCCGCGGCGATTTGCCTGCAGCGAATGCAGCAAGGCGAAAAACCCGGCTGCGTGGCATTTTTACTACGTCATGAAAAGGCAGGGAAACCGGGCTTGTACCGGGGCGGGCGCTCAAAGCAAAGTGAATGAAATAAATAGAAATTTAACCATTCTCGCCAATTCTGGAAATTACGTTTTTACGGCTTTGGCTGTATTATGAGGTTCATTTCGGCACGATTTTGAGCTTTGGGCGTTTTCTTTTCAACAGGCCGTTGATCGGCTAGACAGGCATGAAACTAATGCCCGCCGTTTTTCCGGTGGTGCTGGGTGCTACGAGGATCAAATTGCAAGTCACATCTGGAAAATCATCGGCAGCACTGGTGCTGGCTCTCGGTCTTTCCGTTTCCACCGCTCTTCCCGGCAGCGCCGGTGCGGTGACCCTGATGGACCTCCTGCGCGGCGGGCCCGGCAAGATCGCGCGGGATCGCGGCGAGTTGCCGCCGGCCGGCATCGTCACCTCGCCATCCGGCTCCGGATCGGGCGCTGGTCAGAGTGCAGATGCTTCCGATCCCGAGCCTTTGCCCCGCGTTTCCGGCCCACGCTATTATGATTACAAGGCAGATGCAGCCCGGGCGGTGAACACCGCGAATTTCGGCGAAGGCCTTGCCAATCTCAAGTTCAGCGCCACGCCCGAGATCGCCAAGGCGCTTGAGGCTTATTACGGCGCTGGCGGCAAGACGTTGTGGGTATCCGGTGGCGAACTGACCGAGCGCGCCAACGCCGCCATCGCTTTCCTGGAGACGGTTGGCGAAAGCGGTCTCGATCCCGCCGATTACAGCATTTCCGCACCGGCCAAGGATGTGACTGCGAGTATCAGCAGCAATGTTGCCGGCACCACATCGAACGGCACACCGGTCGAGACGGCTTCGGCGCCTGTTTCCGATGCCTATCAGCGGGCGCAGATGCAGTTCGAGCTGGCGCTGTCCGCCAAGGTTCTCGCCTATGTGCAGGATACGACCCGTGGCCGCGTCGATCCGAACCGGCTGTCCGGTTACCATGATTTCAAGCGCAAGACGGTTAACCTCGCTCCCGTGCTGAAGCTTGCTGGCCTTAGCCCAGATGTGGCCGCTTATCTGCGCAGCCGCGAGCCCTCCAGCGCCGAGTATCAGGCGCTGAAGGCAGAGCTTGCCCGCCTGCGTGGCGAGGGCGATGCCGCCCATGTCGTTCGTGTTCCCGCCGATCTGGTGCTGAAGCCCGGCAACAGCAGCGCTGACATGGCGAGTGTCGTCAAGGCTATCGAACATCGGGCTTCTCCCGCCTTCAAGGCGGAACATGCCGCAACGATCTCCGCTTACCAGCAGACACCGGATTACACGCCCGATCTCGTCGATCTGGTGAAGGCGTTCCAGAGCGAAAATGGCCTGAAGGCGGATGGCGTCATCGGTCGTGCGACCGTGCGCGCCATGGTCGGCGAAAGCAATGACGCGAAGATCGCCAAGGTGCAGGTGGCCATGGAGCAGATCCGCTGGTTGCCGGCCGATCTCGGCCAGCGTTACGTCTTCATCAACCAGCCCGCTTTCATGGCCTATTACCACAATGAAGGCGTCGAACAGTTCGGCATGAAGGTCGTGGTCGGCTCCAAGTCCAACCAGACCTATTTCTTCCAGGATGAAATCCAGACGGTCGAGTTCAACCCCTATTGGGGCGTACCGCAGTCGATCATCATCAACGAGATGCTGCCGAAGCTGCGCCGTGACCCATCATACCTCGATCGCCTGGGTTACGAAGTGCAGGTGAATGGCCGTGCGGTATCGTCTTCCAGCGTCAACTGGTATGGCTCGACCAACGCCGTTTCCGTGCGCCAGCCGCCGAGCAGCGACAATGCGCTGGGCGACCTGAAAATCCTCTTCCCCAACGCGCATGCCATCTACATGCATGACACGCCGGCCAAAAGCTTCTTCAACCGCGATATGCGGGCGCTGAGCCACGGCTGTATCCGCCTGGTCGACCCGCGCCGCATGGCGGCTGCCGTTCTTGGCACCAGCGTTGACAAGGTTGGCGAGCAGATTGCGTCAGGCAAGAACCGCGCCGTGCAGGTGCCGGAAAAGATTCCGGTTTATGTGGCCTATTTCACCGCCTGGCCGGATAAGGACGGCAAGGTCCAGTTCTTCGATGATGTCTATGATCGCGACAGCTACGTGCAGAAGGCCTTTGCGGTGACGACGAAGGCAAGGGCCAGCTCGATCTGATTAGGGTCTATTCAAAAGAAAAGCGCCGGAAACGGCGCTTTTCTTTGTTTTATGGATCGGTTTTGGAATAGTTCGGCTGCAGACCCTGTCAGGGATGTTGGCGTAAACGGGTACTCCGTCACCCCGGACCTGATCCGGGGTCCAGCGCGATCAAGTCCTTGATTGCAAAGGCTCCTTTCACGGCGCAGACGCGCCGTGGCTGGATGCCGGATCAAGTCCGGCATGACGGACGGCAGGGAAGTCGTTTAGCTCTCATTGATGTCGAAAGTGCCGTTTCCTTGCGTTTGTCGCTCAGTCTCTCAAGCCGCGGCCGCACCCCTTGCAATCAGCTTCTCGAACAATGTCGGTGTCAGCGCATCAAAATTATCGATTACTACATCCGGCTTCAGCTCGGCCATCGGTACATCCGTGTAACCGAAAGTGACGCCGATGGAGGGCACGTTGGCGTTTTTCGCGGCGAGGATATCGTTGATGCTGTCGCCGACCATGATCGTGCGCGCCGGGTCACCACCGGCCCTTTCGATGGTCCCCAAGATATGGCGCGCGTCCGGCTTGCGGAATTCGAACGTGTCGCCACAGGTGATGGCCGCGAAATACGGCGTAAGGCCGAGTTTTTCGAGCAGCGGTACAGCGAGGACTGCGGTCTTGTTGGTGCAGACGGCAAGCGTGATGCCGGATTGCGAAAGCGCATCCAGCGTTTTGACGATGCCGGGGTAGGGGCGGCTTTCGCCGGGCATTTCAGCGCGGTAATGGGTGATGAAGCGTTCGTAGAGCGGATCGATTTCGGCTTCCGGCAGTTCCGTTTCGCGCAGTGCAAAGGCGCGCTTGATCATGACCCGTGCGCCCTGGCCGACGAGATGCGTCAGGTCGTCATAGGTGACGGGCGCAAGCCCGGCTGCGGCAATGGTATGGTTGAGGCTCGAGACGAGATCAGCGGCGGTATCGACCAGAGTACCGTCGAGATCGAAAATGGCGAGCGGGGCGAGCGGGCGGGATGTCACGGAAACGGCCTCTTGTAGAATGCGGGGCTGAGCTATTCATGCTTTCATTCGCGCCAAGCCTAGGCAAAGCCTCCTGTCTTTGCAACCGCATCACAACGTTCTGTTCGTTGCCTTGAAAAAGGCTTTCGTTTGGCTTTCGACCCGTGTAAACAGCACGGCGACGACAAAGCTACCGGAGTTTCAGGCACATGGATGCCCGCCAGATGAAGATCAAGGCCGCCGAGGCCGCATTGTCCCATGTACAGGATGGGATGCGGCTCGGTATCGGCACGGGTTCGACGGCCGAGGAATTCGTCCGGCTTCTGGCCGAGAAGGTCGCCGCCGGCCTCAAGGTCGAGGGCGTGCCGACATCCGAGCGCACCGCGCGTCTGTGCGTCGAGCTTGGCGTTCCGCTGAAATCTCTCGATGAATTGCCGGAACTGGATCTGACCATTGACGGTGCGGATGAGGTTGACCACGCGTTGCGGCTCGTCAAGGGCGGCGGCGGTGCACTGCTGCGCGAGAAGATCGTCGCGGCGGCATCCGCACGCGTGATCGTCATCGCCGACCAGAGCAAGGTTGTGGAGACGCTGGGCGCCTTTCCTCTGCCCATCGAGATCAATCCGTTTGGCCAGGTTGCGACCCGCATCGCCATCGAAAAGCTGGCATCGCGGTCCGGCCTGTCGGGTGAGTTGAAGCTTCGCTCTTCCGGTGACGGCGTCTTCATGACGGATGGCGGACACCTTATTCTCGACGCATCTTTTGGCCGTATTCCTGATGCAGAAGCGCTAGCACGCGAGCTGAACACGATTCCCGGTGTCGTCGAGCACGGACTTTTCATAAATTTGGCATCGCTTGCCATTATCGCTGGCCCTGAAGGCGCCCGCGTGATGCAGGCAGTATAACAGGAGCGAGATTTTCATGATCAAACTAGCGGGACTGGGCAAAGCTGCCGCTGCTTCGATCCTCATTTCCGGCATCGTGTTCGGTACTGCCGCACGCGCCCAGGAAATTTCCGAAGCGCATATTGCTGCCGCGCGGCAGGCGATCGCCTCTCTTGGCGTTACCGACCGTTTCGACGACATTCTGCCGGGACTGGCCGAGCGTCTGAAGGCAGAACTTATTCAGGCTTCGCCGAATGTTCAGGATGCGATCACCGCGACGGTTGACGCCAAGGCGCTTGAGCTTGCACCGCGCCGCGCCGATCTCGAGCGTGAGGCCGCGCTGACCTATGCACGTGCTTTTTCGGTCGAGGAACTGAACGCCATCTCCACCTTCTACAGCAGCGAAGCTGGCAAGAAGCTGTTGAAGGACGGCCCGATTGCGACCCGCGAACTGATGAAGGCTGCCGATATCTGGGCCGCCGGTATCAACCGCGATCTCAACGCTGCCAGCATGACCGAACTGCAGAAGGTCGCAGGCGCTGATCTGAAGCCGCTTCCGGCGGATCACAATGCCACGGGTGGCGCTCCGGCTGCCAAGCCATAAGGCGCTTTTCCAGGTTCAGAAATATTCAAAGCCCGGCCGCAAGACCGGGCTTTTCATTTGTGCGCCGCAGCACCTATATGTGGG
This sequence comes from Agrobacterium sp. InxBP2, assembly GCF_026191755.1. Taxonomy (NCBI): domain Bacteria; kingdom Pseudomonadati; phylum Pseudomonadota; class Alphaproteobacteria; order Hyphomicrobiales; family Rhizobiaceae; genus Agrobacterium; species Agrobacterium sp. InxBP2. The sequence goes on along the minus strand of NZ_JAINDY010000033.1, from coordinate 621,468 downwards.
CGTGAATGCACCGCTGCCCGTTTGCGGCTGATGGCGGTTTTGATCAGGGGTTTTTGACTATGACAGCTTATGACTACGATCTCTTCGTCATCGGTGGCGGTTCCGGCGGCGTGCGCAGCGGCCGTGTGGCTGCCTCGCTCGGCAAGCGCGTGGCGATCGCCGAGGAATACCGCTATGGCGGCACCTGCGTCATCCGCGGCTGCGTGCCGAAGAAGCTGTTCGTCTACGCCTCGCAGTTCCCCGAGCATTTCGAGGATTCTGAAGGTTTCGGCTGGAGCGTCGGCGAGCGCAGCTTCGACTGGAAAAAGCTGATCGCGGCGAAGGACAAGGAAATCACCCGTCTCGAAGGGCTCTACCGTAAGGGTCTGGAAAACGCCAAGGCTGATATTTTCGACAGCCGGGCGGAACTCGTGGATGCCCATACCGTCAAGCTGACGAAAACCGGCGAAACCTTCACCGCCGAGCGCATCGTCATCGCTGTCGGCGGCACGCCGAACGAACACAAGGCGCTGCCCGGCCATGAGTTGACGATTTCGTCCAACGAGGCTTTCGATCTCGAGGAGCTGCCGAAATCGATCCTGATTGCCGGCGGCGGTTATATCGCGGTGGAATTCGCCAATATCTTCCACGGGCTCGGCGTTGAAACGACATTGATCTATCGCGGCAAGGAAATCCTGTCGCGCTTCGATCAGGATATGCGCAAGGGCCTGCATGAGGCGATGGAGGCCAAGGGCATCCGCATCATTCTGGAAGACATCATCGAGGAAGTCAGCAAGGATGGCGCCGGCGGTTTCGTGGCCCGCACCAAGCAGGGCGCTTCGCTGCATGTGGGCCTGGTGATGCTGGCGCTTGGCCGCGATCCGAATACCAAGGGGCTCGGTCTCGAGAATGCCGGTGTGGAGGTGGACGCCCGCGGCGCGATCGTCGTTGACGATTATTCGCGCACGAACGTGCCCAGCATCTTCGCACTTGGCGACGTCACCGACCGGGTACAACTGACGCCGGTGGCGATCCACGAGGCGATGTGCTTCATCGAGACGGAATACAAGAACAACCCGACCAAGCCGGATCACGAGCTGATTGCGACGGCGGTATTCTCGCAGCCGGAAATCGGCACTGTCGGCCTTTCGGAAGAGGAAGCCGGCAAGAAATATCCGGAACTGGAAGTCTATCGCGCCCAGTTCCGTCCGATGAAGGCAACGCTATCTGGCCGGCAGGAGAAAACGATCATGAAGCTGATCGTCAATGCCGCTGACCGCAAGGTCGTCGGCGTGCATATCCTCGGCCATGAGGCCGGCGAGATGGCGCAGCTTCTCGGCATCACGCTGAAAGCCGGCTGCACGAAGGATGACTTCGACCGCACCATGGCTGTTCACCCAACGGCGGCAGAGGAACTGGTGACAATGTATTCGCCGAGCTATCGCGTCGTAAACGGCGAGCGGGTCTAGCTCATCTTCCGCTCCGGCTTCCAGCTCGTCTCTGCCTGATAATGGCGGCTGCCATCGAATAACGCCTCGTTGCCCTTCAGGAGAGCGACGAGGCGATCTATGTCGAGCCGCATTTCCGGGGCGTGCCGGTCGTCGTCGTTGACGATGATCCAAAGCGGATGGGAGAGTTCCTCGATGATCTCGCCGTCGCGGACGAGGCCGGGGACGTTGTCACCAGTAAAGCAGGGCAGGACGCCTTTTCCGGCGCCGCTCTGGATCAGGCTCGGCAAAAGGGCAGGGGCATTCGTCCAGGTGTGGATCAGCGGTTCCCGATGCCGGAACACCCATTTTTCGGCCTCGGATTTCGCGACCTCGGTGCCGATCGAAATCCATTGCTCAACATTCTTGCCTGAGCTGTCGCGCGCGCGATAGGCGCAATAGGCAACGTCGACCGATTTCCGGACGGCGAAATTCCCGGCGGCTGGCCTGACGTGCCTGATCGCGATCATGCCGCGCCTGTAGGTCAACTCGTCGTCATTCTCACATTGCTTGCAGCACAGGCGGAAAGCGTCCGACGGGCCGCGAATGGCCGCCGCATTGGTGGCTATGAATCCGGCAATCCAGATGTCACTCGACAGAGAAACGATCGGTAGCGAAAAAGCGTCGCTATGCCATTGAGTGATTTCCGCCGCGCTGTTGCGCATGGACCTTACCTTCTCGAACAGGACCTGGCCGTCCGGTGCGAGCCGGTATCCGTTCTGACTCCGAATAAAGAGCGTTCGCCCCATTTTGCGTTCAAGAAGCATCATCTTTCGGCCAATCGTCGGCGCACTGAGCCCGGCTTTACCCGCCGCGCCGGCGAGGCCGCCCTCTGTGGCGACAATGTCGAAAAGCCTCAACTCGTCCCAGTCCACTTCTGTCACGGCATCCTCTCCACATCATGGCAGCATCTTAGCCGCATCAGGGCCTGTCTTCTCCGTTCAGATATGAAACGGGTCTTTCAGTCCTGCCTCTATGCTTGCTGCAGGGCGCAACCTAACTCGTCTCCAACAAAGGAGACAGACATGTTACCCGAAACCATGTTCCTTATGGAGAAGATTAGACACATGGAAATCCGCCACGGAAGAGGCGGGTGTGTTTCCGAATGGGAGAACTGGCCTTGCTCGCCACTGGACCGGCTTGTGGTGTTTCTCTTGCATCTGCCCCATTCCCTGCGCCGATATCTCTGCATCAAGCCCGGAAGTCGGTGACTTCGGAGGGATGGGCAACCATCCACGGAAACTATTTAAATCGTTTGAAATCATTTTTCTCCTTCATGGCGGATCAAAACGGTCCGAAAGAGGGCGGGCGGCGCGCGGATGTCTATGCAAAGCCTGTGCTTGGAGCTATAAGCCGCTCAAATTTCCGAGGCGGTCGCGCGGCGGTTGCGCGGTCGAAAGAAGGGTAAGAACATGGCACAGAATTGGACCCCCGGCAGCTGGCGGCAGAAACCGATCCAGCAGGTTCCCGAATATCCTGATGCGGCAGCGCTTGCGGCAACGGAAGCCACGCTTGCAACCTATCCGCCGCTGGTATTTGCCGGTGAGGCCCGCCGCCTCAAGAAGCAGCTTGCCAATGTGGCGGAAGGCAACGCCTTCCTGCTGCAGGGCGGCGATTGCGCCGAAAGCTTCCTCGAGCACGGCGCGGACAATATCCGTGACTTCTTCCGTGCCTTCCTGCAGATGGCCGTGGTGCTGACCTATGGCGCACAGCTGCCAGTCGTAAAGGTGGGACGCATTGCCGGCCAGTTCGCCAAGCCGCGCTCTTCCAACGTGGAAGTGCAGGATGGTGTTTCCCTGCCGTCCTACCGCGGCGACATCATCAACGGCATCGAATTCAACGAAGCCTCGCGCATTCCGAACCCGGAGCGCCAGCTCGATGCCTATCGCCAGTCGGCGGCGACGCTGAACCTGCTGCGCGCTTTCGCAATGGGCGGTTATGCCAACCTCGAAAACGTTCACCAGTGGATGCTCGGCTTCATCAAGGACAGCCCGCAGGCCGACCGTTACCGCAAGCTGGCCGACCGAATCTCCGAAACCATGGACTTCATGAAGGCCATCGGCATTAGCGCGGACAGCAATCCGAGCCTGCGCGAGACCGACTTCTTCACCAGCCATGAGGCGTTGCTGCTTGGTTACGAAGAAGCCTTGACCCGTATCGATTCCACCTCTGGTGACTGGTACGCCACGTCGGGCCACATGATCTGGATCGGTGATCGCACGCGTCAGCTCGACCATGCGCATGTGGAATATTTCCGCGGCATCAAGAACCCGATCGGCCTGAAATGCGGTCCGTCGCTGACGCCCGACAATCTGATCGAGCTGATCGACGCGCTGAACCCGGCAAACGAGGCCGGCCGTCTGACGCTGATTTGCCGTTTCGGCCATGACAAGGTGGCGGACAGCCTGCCGAAGCTCATCCGTGCTGTCGAGAAGGAAGGCCGCAAGGTCGTCTGGTCCTGCGATCCGATGCATGGCAACACGATCACGCTCAACCACTACAAGACGCGCCCGTTCGAGCGTATCCTGTCGGAGGTCGAAAGCTTCTTCCAGATCCACCGCGCCGAAGGCACGCATCCGGGCGGCATCCATATCGAGATGACCGGCAAGGACGTGACGGAGTGCACGGGTGGCGCGCGCGCCGTGACGGCGGATTCGTTGTCCGACCGTTACCACACCCATTGCGACCCGCGCCTCAATGCCGATCAGGCGCTGGAACTGGCGTTCCTGCTGTCAGAGCGTATGAAGAGCGGGCGCGACGAGAAGCGCCTGGCAATCGCCAGCGCTTGATGGAAGAGCTGAAAGTCTCTCTGCGCTTGCGCGAGGTCTGATCGTGCCGGACTGAAGATCTGGTCCGGCTTCGGGAGTGTGAGGCTCCCGCTCGCGGACGCTTCAGCCTCTGGTAATGATAAAGCCGCCGGATTTCCGGCGGCTATTTTTATCTGTGGCTATAGGCTTACTGTACCAGAGCCGGCTGCTGGCAGCGGACATCGGTAACACGAACATCGGCTTCGCCGATCTTGACGCCGAGAACCAGAAGCGTGTTGTAAAGCAGCGTATCAACCGGTGCGGTGACGAGGGACAGCGTGTTGGCGAGCGCCGTCTGGATGACGCCGAGGCCGCCAAGGTTGAGGAAGAGAATCCTGATGTCGAGATCAAGGTTCTTCAGCAGCGAGCTGACGAGCGTCGTGACGGTATCCTTCGTGGAGACGCTCTTGATCTTGCCCTGGGCAATATCCAGCTGCGTGAAGGTCAGCTTGGTCTTCGTCATGTTGGTGGCGTTGATGAGGGCGCTGCCGTTGACGGCAAGCAGGGCAGAATCCACGATTGCCGCCTTTGTCACGCGCGGGTCCCGTCCGAAATTGGCGAAGGCCGTGGTATCGACATTGCCAAGTGCAATTTCTGCAACGCCGGGAACAACTTCGACATCCACGGTTCCCTGTGCGCCGCCCGTGCAGCGAATGTCCGCAAGCCGGGCTTCCGCGTGGGCGACTTCCACATAAAGCGGGACATTGACCTTGAGGCCAGCGATTGCCTGGAGCCCATCCACCACGACATTGACCGCAAGGCGGGTCTGGGCGGTACGGACCACGGTGCCCTGGCCGCCAACGGCGAGCGAAGGCGTTTCGACCGGCGGCTGGCCGATGGCGAGTGTCACCTTGGCCGAGGCGAGGCCGAGAACATTAGCGCCGAGATCAAGCGCCAGCTGGTTGCCGCCATTACCGGCAACGGCTGCGGCATTGAGAAGGTCGAAGACGCTGGCATTGACCTTGAGATTTTCCCCGCTGCCAATGAGCTTTTCGGTGAAGGGGCCGAGATTGACGATTTCTTCTAGCTTGAGCTTGATGTTGCTCTTGCCGGCGGTTTTTTCCAATGTCTTCAGAACGGTGACGACGGCTGGCTGCAGGCCCGTCGTTTTTGTCAGCGCGTTCAGGAACTTGCCGTAGGTAATCTCCGTCTGCAGCACGTCCTTGTAGGTGCCGGCGGTGAGGCCAAGATCGATCGCGAGAGCCTCGACGACATGCAGCGCGTTGACATCGGCATCGACGAGGGCCTGATAGTCCATGAGCTTGAGCGAGACCGTGGTGCCGAGCAGACCGCCGAGCAGGCTGTTCAGGAGGCCGTCATTGAGGCTGGCAAGCCGCGATCCCACCGAAAACGCGGCGACTTTCTGAGACGAGGCGGTTCCGGCGGCCGAAATCCTTGGCGGCGTTGTAAAGGCCGAAGCGAAGAAGATCTGGCCCTTTTCGAAGATGTTTACTTTCACCGCATTGGTCGGCTGGGCGTTTTCGACGAACCGCTGTCCGACCGGGAGGCTGGCATCCGGTTCATAATGGCCTTTGACAACCTCGGCGTAGCCGTGGGTTTTGGCAAACTCATTCCGGGGATCGAAAGGCTGCAGCCCGGTTGGTGTTAGCAGCCCCTGCGCCGTCCTGACGCCGAGGTCCAGGCCGTTGAGGGCAAAATATTGCTGCACCGTCTTTTCGGCGTCGGTGACGTTGGCTGCTGCCGAAATGGCCGCGAGATCGGCGGTCTGCTGCAATTGCCGCTTCTGCAGGGTCAGATAACCGTAATCGACGCCAATCGCCAGGATGCCGATAAAAAGCGGCGCCGTCAGGCCGGCGGAGATGGCGATGTTGCCGGCGCGATCCCTCAGGAAACCGGAGAGCAGGGAATGGATGGTCCTCATGTCATGCTCCTCCGATCCGGATGGTGGAAAAACGCCGGATGACCGGCTCGGGCAGGGTGTAGCTGTAGAGGCTCCAGATCGGCAGATCACGGGCGTCATATTCGACTTTCACCGTGAACTGGTTGGCATTGGCGGGATCAGTGGCGACGTCGACCGTGAAGTGTCTTTTATCCAGGAAGGCGTAGCCGAGATCGCTCTTGGCGACGAAATCCCGGGCGAGCTGCTGGCGCTCGGTTGTGTTAAGACCGGCGACCGCCGTTCTTGCCGCGTCGGCGGCGATCTGCTGCACCGAATAGGCCGCCATCAGATAAATGCCGTAGGCAATCATAGTCAGGAGGACGAGAAAGAAGATTGGCGCGACAATGGCGAACTCGACAGCGTTCGAGCCGGACCGATCGCGAAGGAAACGCACTGCATTACGCATAAAGCACCCCCGTTCCTTAAGGCACCAAGGTTCGATGCCTTGATTTATTATTTTCGGAAATGCTAATTTATAGGTGTTAATTTTGTGTTGACGTGCGCTTATGGGTTGCAGGCCTGTGTAAACCTTCGCGTCTGCGTCAGATCAGGCGAAGGCCCTTGAAGCTGGCGTGGCCATCCTTGCCGATGATGATATGGTCGTGGACGGCGATACCGAGCGGCTTTGCCGTATCGATGATGGTCTTGGTCATCTCGATATCCGCACGCGACGGTGTCGGGTCGCCGCTCGGGTGATTATGTATTAAAATCAAGGCGGTAGCGGATAGTTCGAGAGCGCGGCGCACCACTTCGCGGGGATAGACCGGTGTATGGTCCACGGTCCCGTGCCCCTGCACTTCGTCGGCGATGAGGACATTGCGCTTATCGAGGAACAGGATGCGGAACTGTTCGCGCGTTTCATGGGCCATGGCGGCGTGGCAATAATCGATGACCGAGGACCAGGAACTCAGAACCTGCTTGTTGCGGATTTCGCTTTTCAGCATGCGCTGGGAAACGGAGGCGACGAGTTTCAGGTCGAACGCCACGGCTTCGCCCACGCCCTTCACCTCCTGCAACAGTGGCAGAGGTGCGCCGAGTACACCGCCCAGCGTGCCGAAACGGGCAAGGAGCGCCTTGGCGATGGGCTTTGTGTCGCGCCGCGGTATCAGCCGGAACAGTAAAAGCTCCAGCAACTCATAATCGGCAAGCGCCGCGTCGCCGCCATCGCGATACCGCGCCCGCAGCCGGTCCCGGTGACCATGATAATGGGCGGCATCCGCCGGCGGCTCGATGACAGGCACCGGCTTCTTCACCGCATTTCGCGGCTCGGCGAAAAAACCGCGCTCGTCCGCCCCTTCGAAGAGATCGCCTTCGCCCGCCTGAAAGCCGGACGTCGTGGAAAGCTCGGCGGGAGGCGGGGCGGGGCGTCTTGCCATGGGCGGTCTGGCCTTATGAAGGGGTAAGCGGCGGCAGGCCCGGACGGTCGAAGCCGCCGGGCGACAGCGTGAAGATTTCGCAGCCGGTGGCCGTGACGCCAACGGCGTGTTCATATTGGGCGGACAGCGAACGGTCGCGCGTCACCGCCGTCCAGCCGTCGGAAAGCACTTTCACATGCGGTTTGCCTAGATTGATCATGGGCTCGATGGTGAAGATCATGCCTTCCCGGATTTCCGGACCTTCGTCCGGACGGCCGTAATGCAGGATGTTTGGCGTATCGTGGAACAGCCGCCCAACGCCGTGCCCGCAGAAATCGCGCACCACCGAGCAACGTTCGGCTTCCGCATAGGTCTGGATCGCCGCGCCGATCGCGCCGGTGCGCACACCGGGCTTTACAGCCGCGATACCACGCAGCAGGCATTCATAGGTCACTTCCATCAGCCGCTCGGCAGCGCGCTTGATCTGGCCGACCGGATACATGCGGCTTGAATCGCCATGCCAGCCATCGAGCACATAGGTAACATCGATGTTGACGATATCGCCTTCCCGCAGCGGCTTTTCATCGGGAATGCCGTGGCAGACCACATGGTTGATCGAAGTGCAGACGGATTTGGTATAACCACGATAATTGAGCGTTGCCGGCAGCGCGCCGTGATCGGCGCCGAATTCGAAGACGAAACGGTCAATGGCGTCCGTTGTCACACCCGGCTTGACGATTGCGGCGAGTTCATCGAGACAACGCGCCGTCAGCTGGCACGCCTTGCGCATGCCGTCGAAATCCTCAGGGGTGTAGAGGCGGATGACGCCTGTATTCTTGAGGGGGGCGGAGGCGGCGTCGATATAGGTGACCATCATAGTGCTTTCTGTCTCTTTACGTCCCTGTTCATAAAACAGCCGGACGCCACTCGTCCATCTTAACCGTTCCGTTGACTGAAATTTGTGCCGGGGCGACCGCGCATTTCACGGCATAAGCCTCCACGCCCCGCGCCATTGCCCGTTGGAAAGCCAGCGCATAGACCGGATCGAGATCGTCGCAGATGCGCATCCGATCGCAATCGCCGCGCTGGATGAGATAAAGCATCACCGCCCGGTGACCGGCTTCCGCTGCATTGCCCAGTTCCTCGAGATGCTTTGCGCCGCGTTTGGTGGCGGTATCGGGGAATTCTGCAAGGCCCTTCTCGCGCATGAAATGCACGTTCTTGACTTCCACATAGGCGTCCGGCCGACCGGGTTCGGATAGCAGGAAATCGATGCGGGAATTGCGCCCGTATTTCTGTTCTCGGCGGATTATCGAATAGCCGGCGAGTTCCGGGATACGGCCGTTCAGGATCGCCTCTTCCGCCAGCCGGTTCGGCATGCCGGTATTGATGCCGACGACGGTGCCGTCGGCCTCGACCATTTCCAGCATATGACGGTATTTGCGGGTGGGGCTGTCATGTTGCGACAGCCAGATGCGGGAACCCGGCGTCGTCAGCCCACGCATGGAGCCGGTGTTGGGGCAGGACCCGGTGATCGCCGTGCCGTCTTCCAGAACTGCGTCGAAGAGGAAACGTTTATATCGGGAGATCAGCGTTGCGGGAACGAGCGGGGGCGTGAAGAACATGATGCCTTGAGGTAAGCTTGTGTGTTTGCAGGGTCTTTTTATCTCTCATCCCTGTGCTTGTCACAGAGAACCAGCCAGCCCAAGTCCTTGGGCTGAAGCAAGTCTTTCGCCGCGTAGACCGGCGCCTACTGGATTCCTGTGACAAGCACAGGGATGAGGGTGACGGGGAACGCCTGTGGAAGAGGCCTTTCTGCCGTGTACTGGTCATCTTTTTCACAGATATTCTACAAAAGAACATAGGTTCCCGGCGCATCGCCGAGCACCGGGCGCTTGCCGTCCTCCGGTTTCCGCGCCTTTACCTTCTCGGCGTTCTGGCTTTCGATCCAGTTCTGCCAGTGCACCCACCACGAACCCTTATGAGGTGTGGCGGCGGCCTGCCAGGCGTCGAAGTCTCCGGCTGGTGATGGCCCCGTCCAATATTGGTACTTCTCGAGCTGCGGCGGGTTCACGACGCCGGCAATGTGGCCGGAAGCGCCGAGCACGAATTCCACCGGTCCGCCAAACAGGGCAGCACCCGTGAACACCGATTTCGCGGGTGCGATATGGTCATCGCGGGTGGCGAGATCGTAGACGGGTATGTTGATATCGCCGAGATTGATGCGCTTGCCGGCAACGCGCATCAGACCGCGGGCGAGATTGTTCTCGAGGTAACAGTTGCGCAGATAGAACGAGTGGCTGGCGGCCGTCACCCGGGTGGAATCGGAGTTCCAGTAGAGCAGGTCGAATGGCAGGGGTTCGGTGCCGCGCAGATAATTATCGACCACATAGGGCCAGATAAGATCGGAGGCGCGCAGCATGTTGAAGACGGTGGCCATGATCGAACCGTCAAGATAACCGACGGCCTGCATGTGTCTGTCGAGCGCGGCCAGCTGACCTTCGTCCACGAAGACCTTGAGGTCTCCGGCATGGATGAAATCGGTCTGGGCGGCGAGCAGCGTGGCGCTGCGGATGCGCTCATTGTTCTGCTGCGCATGCAGTGCCAGCGCCGAGGCCAAAAGCGTGCCGCCGACACAATAACCGACGGCGTTTATCTCCTTTTCGCCAGTCCGTTCCTCGATGGTATCAAGCGCAAAGTCGATGCCTTCGCTGATATAATCGTCCCAGCCTTTTTCGGCCAGACCGGCATCCGGGTTGATCCAGGACACCATGAAGACGCTGTGGCCCTGTTCGAGGCACCAGCCGACGAAGGATTTCTGCGGGTTGAGATCGAGAATGTAGAATTTGTTGATCCAGGGCGGTACGATCAGCAGCGGCCGTTTGAAGACCTTTTCCGTCGTCGGCTCGTAATGGATGATTTCGCAAAGCGCGCTTTTCGCAACGACCTTGCCTGGCGTGACGGCAATGTTCTGGCCAATGACGAATTTGCTGTAATCGGTCTGGCGAAGCTTCAGATGGCCGTTTCCGGCCGCGACATCCTCCGCCAGCTGCGCCATGCCCTTGACGAGATTGGCGCCGCTGGAGGCTACCGTCTCGCGGAAGACCTGCGGGTTGGTGAAGACGAAATTGGCGGGAGAAAGCGCCTCTGTCACCTGCCGCATGTAAAACAGCGCCTTGGTGCGGGTGTGCTCATCCAGCCCCTCCGCCTCCGTCACCATCCGGTCTGCAAAACCGACGGTCGTCTGATAGGCCTTTAGAAGAAAATCGAAGAACGGGTTGGCCTGCCAGTCGGCATCGGCAAAACGTTTGCTTCTGCGCTGTGCAGGGCCGCTTTCGGCCGTTTTCTCCGAGGTCGAATCGGAGGCTCCGGAAAATTGCGCCACCGATTTCGACCACAGATCGTAATAGCTCGACAGCAGATGGGTCTGCGCTTCCAGTGACCGCTTCGGCTCGGCCATCCAATATTCGGCGACATCGGAGAGCGTCTTGACCAGATCGGTCACGGGATCGGCGCTCGTCTGCGGAATTTCGCCGCGTTCGCGTGGCGCCAGCCATTCACCGGCAGCCTTGCCGAGGTTTTCGAGCGCGCGTGCGATGTTGATCGCGAAGGTTTCGGGGTCGCGGATCAGGTAGGCCTCGGCGGAACTGGCGTCGAAGCCGGGCGTTTTGTCACCCTTTTTCGTGCCCCCGCCGTCAACACCTGCCATGCACCATCCTCCACCAAATTTGTGTTTGCACATTCTGCATGAAAACGAATACAAGTTCCACCAGCAAGGGGAGGCCGCAAAGGGCCGAACCGCGGTCGAATTCGATATCGGCAGATATCCTTACAGGCGGAACATGACGATGGGCAAGCACATGGGCAAATGCGGCACATGGGGAACATATGCGGAAAGCGCCGCAAGAATAGCTTTCCTCTCGCTCTCCGGCGCCATGCTCGTCACCACGCTTGCCGCCTGCAAGGCCCCCGAGCCGATTGTCGCGCCCGCCCATATGCGCCGTCCGACGGCTGAAATCGTCGGACCTCGCCCGGTCAGCGACACCGCGGTAAGCCAGAAGCGCGACACCGGGACCTATCCGACGTTCTCGCAGCCGCTGACGGCCGCTGGCACGCAGATGGGCGACGACGAAGCCTCAACCATGGAATCGAGCCTGTCTCGCCTCGGCGCGGCACGGCGCAACGGCCAGATATCGGAAGCCGAATACAAGCGCCGGGTGGCCGAGCTGCGGGCGCTGGCAGAAAATCAGAAGCCGGTTGCGACGCCTGCATCGCAGTGACGAGCTGGGCGAGTGCATGTCACTTGTTTCTTCTCCCATAGGGGGAAGTCCGCGGCAGCGGGATGAGGGGCAAGCTCTCCGCATATCTCCGCGTTTGCCCCTTCATCCGGCCCGTCGGGCCACCGTCTCCCCGCCGGGGAGAAGAAACAAGCGGGGATGCCGAACATCCTACAGCGACAATCACGGCTGAAGGTCCTGTCGGCCCGGCAATCATAACTCCTTCTTTACCCTGCATTTGAACCTTCCGCTTACCGAAGATGTTAAGCGGATGGATGCGGTTTGCAGCTTATGGTGCAGCCATAACAAACAGGCCGCTGAAAAAGCGGCGCACAGGGTGAAATATCATGAAATGCATCGCCGCTTTGCTGGTCCTTGCCGGTTTTGCGCTCGCACCAGCTCAGGCGCGGGCGCCGCACATCAATTTCGGAACGTCCGCACTTCAGGGGCGATGATCGAGGGGGCGGCTGTCAGTCGTTGCCTGCCGCTTCACTCAGCGCATCGAGATCGGGCACGGTGATGTGACGGTTGTTCTCGATGCGGATAATGCCTTCCTTTCGCAGCTTTGTCATTTGCCGGCTAACGGTCTCGATGGTGAGACCGAGGAAATCGGCAATGTCGGCACGCGAGAGCGGCAGGTCGAAGCATGACTTGTCGTCGTTTTCCGGATCGATATGGGTGGCGATCATATAAAGGAAGCTGGCAACCTTTTCCTGCGCCGATTTGCGCCCCAGTGTCAGCATCCAGTCACGTGCCTCGTCCAGTTCCTTGAGTGACTGGCTGTGCAGCTTGCGTTCCATATCAGGCACTTCGGAGACCATGCGGTCGACGACGCGGCGCGGAAAGAGGCATATTTCCACATCGGTTGCGGCTTCCGCCGTCATCTTGCTTTCCGCCATGAACGGACGGCCGAGAAAATCCGGTGCGAATTGCAGGCCGACGATCTGCTGGCGGCCATCCGACATCATTTTCGACAGCTTTACCACGCCATTCAGGATATTGCCGTAGGAGGTGACGAGCTCGCCCTGGCCGAGAAGCTCATTGCCCGCCTCCAGCTTTTTGCGGCTGGAATGGCGGTTCAGATCGCAAAGCTGCTGCGGTGTCAGCGTGCTGCAAAGACCGCCGTGACGCGCCTCGCAGGAGCGGCAAACAACCGGCTCTTCCGAATTGTGGATGGTCTTCTGCAGCGTGTCCATAAGCCTTTTCCAATGCTGGCTTTGCGGGACGATTGCGACCCTGGATATCAAATCCGGTCTCTTTAAAGGCGTGTGCGCTGTAGCCGTCGTCCCCGCGTCTACTTTAGCAAGAACTTATGGCTCAATTTGATTGAAGTCAAAGTTGCAAACTGTCGCAGCCGCTACTGAAAGAGGGGAAATCGACATTTTCTTGATAAAAGGCAAATCGGGTGATGAATATCGACCTTCTTCACAAATATTCCGGGGCAGTGCCGCGTTACACGAGCTATCCGACCGCGCCGCATTTCCACGAGGGAATCGATAATACGACCTATCGCGGCTGGCTCGGCGCACTCGGTCACAGGAATCGCCTGTCGCTTTACGTGCATATTCCCTATTGCGACCGGCTTTGCTGGTTCTGTGCCTGCCATACCAAGCACACGCTGAAATACGAGCCGATTGCTATTTATCTTGAAGCACTTAAGCAGGAAATTGCTGCGGTCGGCGCACTTGTTTCGCCTGACGCCGTGGTGAGTGCCGTGCATTTCGGCGGCGGCTCGCCGACCATGCTTGACCCGCAGGACATGCAGGACCTGATGGACTGTCTGCGGCGTCACTTCACCTTCGGTCTTGCACCCGAGATCAGCGTCGAGATGGACCCCAACGATCTGGATGACAGCCGCTATGACGCGCTTGCCGCCATCGGCATGTCGCGGGCGAGCCTCGGGGTGCAGGATTTTGATGACAAAGTGCAAAAAACCATCAACCGCATCCAGTCTTTCGAGCAGACGAAATCCGTGGTGGACGCCGTGCGGGCGAGGGGCGTTCACTCAGTCAATTGCGACATTCTTTACGGGTTGCCGTTCCAGACATGCGAGACACTGAAAACAACGGTCGATCAGATCGTATCGCTTGACCCTGATCGCATCGCGCTTTTTGGCTACGCCCATGTTCCCTGGATGAAAAAACACCAGTCGCTGATCCCCGAACATGCGCTGCCCGATGTTGCCGAACGCTACCGCCAGATGACGATGGCGGGGGAGATGCTGAGGCAGGCCGGATACAGCCAGATCGGGATCGATCATTTTGCCCGGCCGACCGATACATTATCCCAGGCCGCCGAAGCCGGCGCCCTGCGGCGGAATTTTCAGGGCTATACGACCGACACGGCCGATGCGCTGATCGGGCTTGGCGCATCATCCATCGGCCGGCTGCCGCAGGGCTATGTGCAGAACATGGTGGCAACCGGTGAATATCAGCGCATGGTGGGTGAGGGCGGTCTTGCCGCCGTGAAGGGCATTGAGTTGTCGCAGGACGATCATCTGCGCTCGCATGTGATCGAAAGGTTGATGTGCGATTTCTCTATCGATCTTTCGGACTTGCAGCACCGTTTCGGCAAGGTGAGCCATTCCGTGAGGGATCAGGCGCAGCAGTTTGCCGCAGGCGACAGGGACGGTCTGGTGCGGCTGGATGCCGATATTTTTGCCGTGACGGAGGTGGGAAGGCCGTTTGTACGTAATATCGCGGCAATCTTCGATACCTATCTCGGCAATGGGCGCGGCCGTCATTCGGTTGCTGTTTAGGCAACAGTTTTGGGGCAAATTTCAAAGTTACGTCACGAAACCATTGGCTTTTTTGTGCGACTTGCCTATGTGGTGCGTCAGAAAGAATAATTCATACGAACGACAATAAGGATTATGGGCGTGACAGCTACATTCGACAAGGTTGCCGACATTATCGCCGAAACCAGCGAAATCGACCGCGAAACCATTACGCCGGAGAGCCACACGATCGACGATCTGGGCATCGACAGCCTCGACTTTCTTGATATCGTTTTCGCGATCGACAAGGAATTCGGCATCAAGATTCCGCTCGAGCAGTGGACGCAGGAAGTCAATGAAGGCAAGGTTTCCACGGAAGAATACTTCGTGCTGAAGAACCTTTGCGCCAAGATTGACGAATTGCGCGCGGCCAAGGGCTGACATGACGGTGCCCGCTTCCGGCGGGCATTTTCTTTTGATGCCGCCTGCGGGCAAACCATGACTAACCGACCAGAGACGGGCCGGACGGATGCTGCTTGAATATTTCCAGATGATCGACAAGGTCGAGGCCGTGGACATGACGGCGCGCACGTTGAAGGCGCGGTCCGTTGTTCCCGATAAAAGCCCGGTTTTCGAAGGCCATTTCCCCGGCATGCCGCTGGTTCCGGGTGTGCTTCTGATCGAGACAATGGCGCAGGCCTCCGGCATGCTGGTTCTGGCATTTTCCGATTTCGCGTCCATGCCGTTCCTGATGTCGGTCGATGGCGCCAAGATGCGGACTTTCGTGGAGCCGGGTGCTGTTCTCGACATCGAGGCAGTGCTTGAGCATGACGGTTCGGGCTTTGCGGTTACCAAGGCAAAGATCACCTCCGATGGCAAAAAGGTCTGCGACGCGCAGCTGAAACTGCGCACCATGCCCTTCAGCGAGATCCCGCTTGGGCCTATCGTCAAGAAGCGGGCGGAAGAAGTTGGCCTGATGGCGGCGATTGCCGCCGATGCACGGAAATAAGCTTTTTCATTCGTTTCGGAGAAGACAGTTTTTCCTGTCGGCCCGGTTTTGATGCACGAAAATCGTGGGCTCGCGACGGTGGATCGGGTCTTCGCCATTGCCAATCCGCACCGCGCGCTTTATTCCGCAACGCATGAAGTGGTTGTTCTCAACCGCTGTTGGATAGCCGTGACCGTTTCGGCGGGCCGGCTGCAAAGGATGACAGACGATGAAATCTGACAATGATGTGGTGATAACAGGGGTCGGCATCGTGACCTGTCACGGCGTTGGCAGCCAGGCGCATGTGGCGCTTCTTTCGGGAACCGCCGCGCCGGCGACGATTGTCGAGACGGAAAAATTCAAGCCATATCCGGTTCATCCCATGCCCGAGATCGACTGGTCGGCCCAGATCGCCAAGCGCGGCGACCAGCGCCAGATGGAAAACTGGCAGCGGCTCGGCGTTTTTGCCGCCGGTCTTGCACTTGATGATGCCGGCTTGAAGGAAAATGCCGAAGCCTGCGCCACCATGGATATGATCGTTGCTGCCGGCGGCGGCGAGCGCGACATCAATGTCGATACGCTGATCGTTGACGAGGCTTTGAAGCGCAACGACCGCGAAAAGCTGCTGAACGAAAAGCTGACGACGGAACTGCGCCCGACGCTGTTTCTCGCCCAGCTTTCCAACCTGATGGCCGGCAATATCTCCATCGTGCACAAGGTCACCGGCTCTTCCCGGACCTTCATGGGCGAAGAAGCGGCCGGCATTTCCGCCGTCGAAACCGCGTTCCATCGCATTCGTTCGGGCGAATCGAGCCACGCTCTCGTGGGCGGCGCCTTCTCTGCCGAACGTCCAGACATGATCCTGCTGTTCGAAGCCATCGGCGCGCATGCGCAGGGCGAATGGCAGCCCCTGTGGTCGCGCGAAGGCCAGGACGGCGGCGGCATGGTTTCCGGCTCGCTCGGAGCCTTCCTCGTGCTGGAATCACGCAAGCATGCCAGCGAGCGCGGTGCGCGCATCTATGCCCGCATCGACGCCATCGAAGGTGATCGCGGCAGCCGCGACGACGGCAAAATGGAAAAGCGCATGGAGCGTCTGCTGGCCCCGGCAACGGACAGCGCCGCGACCGTCGTCTTCTCCGGCGCCAGCGGTTATGACGGCGTTACGGCCCGTGAGAAGCACATTCTCGAAAAGACCTTGCCGAAGGCTGCCATCCGCGGTTTCGGCGGTGTCACGGGCCATGGACTTGAGGCGCAGTTTCCGCTCGGCCTCGCTCTGGCGGCGCTGACGCTTGAAAGCGGTGCCAAGGTTCCTACCTTCGACGCGAATGCGGAAAAGCCAATGGGCGAGGCGGCGACCGAGGCTGTCGTCACCACTGTTGGCCATGTCCGCGGCGAAGGTGTCGCCGTTCTGTCCCGTGACGTGTGAGGAGAAAGACCATGACCAATTTTAAGGATCATCTCGGTCGCCCGATCGTCGCCGTCACCGGCATGGGCATCATTACCTCGCTCGGTCAGGGGCTTGCCGATAACTGGGCGGCGCTGACCTCGGGTAAGTCAGGCATTCACAAAATCACCCGTTTCCCGACCGAAGGGCTTTCGACCAGGATCAGCGGCACGGTGGATTTCATCGATATTCCGGTTCCGAATTCCGTCGAACGTTCCTATGCCTTCGCGCGCGAAACCACCATCGAGGCGCTGGCGCAGGCCGGCATTTCCGGTGACTTTGACGGCCCGCTGTTTCTCGCAGCGCCGCCGATCGAGCCGGAATGGAGTGCCCGTTTCGAGCTTGCCGACCGCTCTCCGCCAGCCACCCAGCCGGGTGATGCCTATGAGCGGTTCCTGACGGCCTTCCGTCAGCGTCCCGATCCGGCATTCCAGGAAGCAGCGCTGTTTGGTGCCATCTCCGAGCGTCTGTCTGACCGTTTCGGTACGCGCGGTCTGCCGGTTACCCTGTCGACCGCCTGTGCATCCGGCGCGACCGCGATCCAGCTCGGCGTCGAGGCCATCCGACAGGGCCGCGCCGAACGGGCTTTGACGGTCGCGACCGATGGTTCTGTCAGTGCCGAGGCGTTGATCCGCTTTTCGCTGCTGTCTGCCCTTTCGACCCAGAACGACCCGCCGGAAAAGGCTTCCAAGCCGTTCAGCAAGGACCGCGACGGTTTCGTGATCGCTGAAGGTGCGGCAACGCTGGTGCTGGAATCGCTCGAAGCCGCCGTCGCACGTGGCGCGAAGGTTCTCGGCATCATCAAGGGCGCCGGTGAAAAGGCCGACAGCTTCCACCGTACACGCTCTTCGCCCGATGGCGGCCCCGCGATTGCGACGATCCGTGCGGCACTGGCCGATGCGGGCGTGGCCGAAAGCGATATCGGCTATATCAACGCCCACGGCACCTCGACGCCTGAGAACGACAAGATGGAATATGGCTCGATGCTGGCCGTCTTCGGCGAAGGCCTGAAGAACATTCCGCTGTCGTCCAACAAGTCGATGATCGGTCATACGCTGACCGCCGCAGGTGCTGTGGAAGCGGTGTTCTCGCTGCAGACCATGCTGACCGGCACGCTGCCACCAACAATCAACTATAACAATCCCGATCCGACCATCACGCTCGACGTGGTGCCGAACGTGAAGCGGGATGCCGAGGTGGGTGCGGTTCTGTCGAATTCCTTCGGGTTCGGCGGGCAGAATGCAAGCCTTGTCATGACGCGGGAACCGGCTTAACCGGTTCGTTACAACAGGGGCGTTTCCGAATGACTTGCGGAAACGCGCCCGTTTCTTTGATTTCGCATTCCAGCCGCAAAACCGTTACAGAGTTTTGCTGGAATGATTTTAGATAACGCCTTCGGGCGAAGGACTGATATATGCGCGCTCTTCAACTCGTCGACGACCGGAAGCTCGAAAAAGTGGATCTGCCCGAACCGGATGCGCCGGCGCCGGGCGAGGTAACGCTGCGCGTCAAGGCCGTGGCGCTCAACCACATCGATGTTTGGGGCTGGCGCGGCATGGCTTTCGCCAAGCGCAAGATGCCGCTCACAATCGGTGCGGAAGCCTCGGGTGTGGTGGAAGCCATCGGTCCGGGCGTATCCAACGTGCTGCCCGGCCAGCTGGTCGCGATCTATGGCGCGCGCACCTGCGGGCTGTGCAAACCCTGCCGCGAAGGCCGTGACAATCTGTGCGAACATGTCCAGGGCGTGCACGGTTTCCATCTCGACGGTTTCGCGCAGGAAAAGATCAACATTCCCGCCCGCCAGCTCGTGCCTGCGCCGCATGGCGTCGACGCCGTCGGTGCCGCTCTCGCGCCGGTGACCTTCGGCACGGTCGAGCACATGCTGTTCGACAATGCCAAGCTGGAGTCCGGCGAAACCATCCTCATTCATGCCGGCGGTTCGGGCATCGGCACGGCGGCAATCCAGCTTGCGAAGAAGATGGGTTGCACCGTCATCACGACAGTCGGTTCCGACGACAAGATCGAACGGGCGAAGGCGCTCGGGGCCGATCATGTGATCAACTATCGCACCGACCGTTTCGAAGGCGTCGTGCGCAAGCTGACGAAAAAGAAGGGCGTCGACGTCGTGTTCGAGCATGTCGGCAAGGATACCTGGGCGGGTTCCATGTTCTCGCTGAAGCGCGGCGGTCGTCTCGTCACCTGCGGTTCCACATCCGGTGTTTCCACCGACATCAACCTGATGATGCTGTTCCAGCAGCAGCTGAAACTGCTCGGCTCCTTCGGCTGCCGTATGGAGAACATGGCCAACGCCATGCAGAAGATGGCACGTGGCATCGTGCGTCCGGTCATCGACACCGAAGTGACCTTTGACGATATCGACCGGGCGCTGGAGCGCATGGAGACGCGTCAGGTGTTCGGCAAGATCGTGCTGCGGATGGACTGAGCATCTTGAAGCTGTTCCTGACACGGATCGTCCTGAAACTGGACCACTTCCGGCAGTGGCTGATTGCGACATTCGCCTTCGGCCTTCTCAACCTGCTGAAGCTCTTTCCCGCCGATGCGGGCATTCGCGCCGCTGACAGACTGGCACGCTGGGTGGGGCCGAAAACCGGCCGCCACAAGCTGATGCTCTACAATCTGGCCCGCGCCTTTCCGGAGAAATCCGAAGAGGAACGGCTGGCAATCGCCATGGACAGCTGGGCTAATATGGGCCGGCTGGCGGCGGAATATGTCTTTCTCGACCGGCTGTTCGATTTCGATCCGGAAAAGAACGAGCCGGGACGCATCGAGGTCCAGGGCATCCCGACCTTCCTCGAGCTGCGCGACAATCCGCGGCCTTTCATCGTCTTTACCGCCCATAGCGGCAATTTCGAACTGCTGCCGGTTGCCGGCTCGGCTTTCGGTCTCGATGTGACGGTGCTGTTCCGGCCACCGAACAATCCCTTTGTGGCCGAGAAAGTGTTCAGTTTCCGCAAGGAGCGCATGGGCAATCTCGTGCCCTCGCATGCCGGCTCCTCCTTCGCGCTGGCGCGGCAGCTGGAAAAGGGCGGTGGTGTGGGTGTGCTCGTCGACCAGAAATTCGGCAAGGGACTGACGACGAAGTTCTTCGGACTTGAGGTTCGCACCAATCCGCTTCTCGCCAAGCTGGTGCGGCAGTTCAATTGCGATGTCTATCCT
Source organism: Agrobacterium sp. InxBP2 (assembly GCF_026191755.1). NCBI lineage: Bacteria > Pseudomonadati > Pseudomonadota > Alphaproteobacteria > Hyphomicrobiales > Rhizobiaceae > Agrobacterium > Agrobacterium sp. InxBP2. The sequence continues at coordinate 601,338 of NZ_JAINDY010000033.1, read as the reverse complement.
GCCCGTTGCGTGCGCCTGCCCGATAATCGCTACCGGCTGGAAATCGAACCAAAGGTTGAGATACCGCGCGATGACAAGGGCAATGTCGACATTCAGGCGACGGCGCAGCTTCTGAACGACAAGGTGGAGAGCTGGGTGCGCGAATATCCCGGCCAATGGCTGTGGTATCACGACCGGTGGGACGTTAAGCACCAGATTTGAGGATGCCGGCCGGCTCGTGCTTTCAGAGCAATTTTCACAAAATCGGGCGCAGAAACTGTGCTTTTCGAAATTTTTCCATAGTAGTGGAACCTCATTTTTCGTTCATGGATTATCGAAATTGAAAAAATAGCAGCAGCTGTGATATTTTGAACAACAATCCCCGCCGTGTTTTCGTGCTTCGTTACGTCATTTTTAAGCGCGGAGACGCTATTATCAGGGATAATTGGTCTATCCTTTCGGATTAGGATCGGGATGTTTGCCCGTTCAGGGAGAGTTGGGTTGAAAGATTTGATTGAGCTGTTCTGGCTGCGTTATACGGAACTGCAATCTGCCGTTGGTAAAAACGAGGCCGACAAGATCGCAGTGCTGGAGCGTGAACTGGAGCAGCTTCTCGAGCGCGTCGTCGGACGCAAGACCGAAAGCTCCGAAGACATTCGCGAGCAGTTCCGTTTTGCTATCGATCTCCTCAACCACGAGGCGGAAGACCTTGGCTGCGTGCAGCGCAATTCCGAACTTCTGCGAACGCTCGTCGACCGTTACGTCGGCATGCCGCTCAAGGCGAAAGTGATCGGTGACGAAGATGCGGATAGCCTCGAATGGCACCACCGCCATCTGATCCTCGATGAAGATATGCTCAACGATCTCGATGAGCCTGTCGTCATCGTGTCCCCCGGTTACCGCGTGTCCTTTGCCAATGCGCTCGACGCCTTCCAGCGTAATGCGCCGGAAGGGCTCGTCGGCTGCCACATCGCCGAACTCGTCGGTGTCCACCGTTTCCAGAACGCACTCAGGGAAAAGCTCGATAATTGCTTCAAGGGCGATACGTCGAAATATACCTATGCGGAAGACCAGAACGGTCGCACAATCGTCAAGTCGCTCGAAATGTCGCCTTGTTATTCTTCCGCCTACAAGCTCGTGGGTGCCATGGTGGTCATCCGCGAAATTGCCGATCGCAGGCGCCGCGCTGCGGGTTGACCCCAAACTCCGCTGATATCCGAAGGACGCGCTGAACGCGCCCGATCAGTCCCTTATTTCGGGAAGACGGTTTCCCAGATCGTGGCGATGGACCAGGCGGACGAGGCGTCAATCAGAAGCTTCGTCGCCATGGCCAGACACGACAGAACCAGAAGCGGGCGGATGATCTTCGCGCCGTTTTTCATGGCGAAACGCGACCCGATCTGCGCCCCGATGAATTGGCCGAACCCCATTGCCAGTCCGAGCTTCCACAAAACCGCGCCGCCCATCGCGAAGACGACGAACCCGCCGAAATTGGAGCCCAGATTGAGAAGCTTGGTATGGGCTGTCGCCTTCAGCATGCCAAAACCGGCAAGTGCCACGAAGGCGAGCATGTAAAAGGAACCGGCGCCCGGACCGAAGACGCCGTCATAAAAGCCGATCAGCGGCGCGGCGGTAAATCCGAAAACCAGCGGTGTGATGCGGCGATGGCTGTCTACATCGCTGAGCTGTGGCTTGAAGGCGAAATAGATCGCTATGGCGATCAGCAGGAAGGGCATGATGGTGCGCAGAAGATCGGCAGGCACGAAGGCGGCCGTCAGCGCCCCGAGCATTCCGCCGGCCATCGCCATCAACCCCATCGGCAATTGCTCTTTCAGATTGACATGGCCACGTCTTGCGTAAGCGAGAGTAGCGGAGGCCGAACCGAACTGTGCCTGCAGCTTGTTCGTGCCAAGCGTATCGAGTGGCGGTATTCCCATGATCATCATTGCCGGAATGGTGATGAGGCCACCGCCGCCGGCAATGGAATCGATGAATCCGGCAAAGATGGCGACGCAGAAGAGGACGATGAAAACGTTGAGGGCGATGTCTTGCACTTGGCATGTCCGGGCAGGCGGAAGGAGAGGCCCCTTCTTTCACCGAAAACGCGGTCACGCAATATTTTTCTGTATGGTCTGAGGGGCGCCGGGGGATTGCGGTGTGGCCGCTTATCGTTATGTTTCCGTGGCGCGTCGCCGGAACGACGGATGGCGCCTGACACATGTGGATGAGGGCATTATGCATAAAGTGATATTCGATACGGACCCCGGTGTGGATGACGCCATGGCGCTTCTGTTCCTGCACCGCCACCCCGATATCGATCTGATCGGCGTCACCACCGTTTTCGGCAACGCGCCTATCGACATCACCACCCGCAATGCGCTTTTCCTCAAGCGGGAATGGCAGATGACCGCGCCGGTCGCGAAAGGGGCGGGCGTGACCTTCGATCCGGCCCGCAAGGAAGGCCACTGGCCGACCTTTATCCATGGTGAAAACGGCCTTGGCGATATCGACATTCCAGCGACCATCGACCTGCCGCTCGACCCGCGGCCCGCGCATCGCTTCATCATCGAGACCGTTAAGGCCAATCCCGGTGAAGTGACGCTTATTGCCGTTGGCCGCATGACCAATCTGGCGCTGGCTTTGCGCGAAGAACCTGATTTCGCGGCGCTCGTGAAGGAAGTCATCGTCATGGGCGGCGCCTTCGACATCAACGGCAATGTCTCGCCGGCGGCCGAGGCCAATATTCATGGCGATCCGGAAGCGGCCGATCTTGTCTTCACCGCGCCGTGGCGCGTGGTTGTCGTCGGTCTCGATGTCACGACAAAAACCGTGATGACCAGCGCTTTCATGGCTGAGATGGCAGAGGCGGGCGGCAAGCCGGTGCAGCTGCTTTCGGACCTGTCGCAATTCTACATCGATTTCTACAAGACCCGCACCGGTGACGGCATGGTGGTGCACGACAGCTGCGCCTGTGTTTATCTCGTCGCGCCGGAACTGTTTACCACCCGCAGTGGCCCGGTGCGCGTCGTCTGCGGCGGTCTTGCCGACGGCCAGACCATCCAGAAACCGGACGGACGCGCCTTTCCGCCGGGCGACTGGGACGGGCATCCGAGCCAGCTGGTCTGCACGGATATCAAGCCGGAGCGCGTGCTTTCGGTCATCCGCGCGGCAATTGTGAAGGGCGAGCGCGGCTGAACGACAGGAATGGCCGTTCTTGAGCATGGCTTGCCTTGCATTTTCCCAGAATCTGGCGTTATGCAAGTTCCCTGATCATAGTGCGCGATCCGCCTTGCCGGAGGGCTTGAAAAGGCGGTGCCGGTAGGACGGGCGGATCACCGCTAGGCGGCGTTGGCCCGAGAAAACCCTTGTGGGTTTTCCCCTGCTTTGCGCTACAATGAATAACGCCTGCCGGGTCGGTTCGTGTCGGCTGCGTTTAACAACAAAAACGAACCTTCGTTATGGACCGGAAGAACCGGTCCATTCCCATGAGGAAAGAGATGGAAGAGTTTCACAAGGTCCGGCGTCTGCCGCAATACGTCTTCGAACAGGTCAACCGTTTGAAAGCGAGCGCGCGAGCGGCCGGGGCCGATATCATCGATCTCGGCATGGGCAATCCCGACCTTCCGACCCCGAAGGCCATCGTCGACAAACTTTGCGAGGTCGTTCAGGACCCGCGTACCCATCGCTATTCCTCGTCCAAGGGCATTCCCGGTCTTCGCCGCGCGCAGGCGGCCTATTATGCCCGCCGTTTCGGCGTTAAACTGAACCCCGACACGCAGGTCGTCGCCACGCTCGGCTCCAAGGAAGGTTTCGCCAATATGGCGCAGGCCATCACCGCGCCGGGTGACGTGATCCTGTGTCCGAACCCGACCTATCCGATCCATGCCTTCGGCTTCCTGATGGCGGGCGGCGTTATCCGCTCGATGAATGTCGAGCCTGACGACAGCTTCTTCGGGCCGCTGGAGCGCGCCGTGCGCCACTCCATTCCGAAGCCGCTGGCGCTGATCGTCAATTATCCTTCGAACCCGACGGCGCATGTCGCGTCGCTCGATTTCTACAAGGACGTCATCGCCTTTGCGAAGAAGCACGAGATCATCGTGCTTTCCGACCTTGCCTATTCGGAAATCTATTTCGACGAAAGCAATCCGCCGCCCTCCGTTCTCGAGGTTCCCGGTGCGATCGACGTTGCGGTGGAATTCACTTCCATGTCGAAGACGTTTTCCATGCCCGGCTGGCGGATGGGCTTTGCCGTTGGCAACGAGCGGCTGATCGCGGCGCTGACCCGCGTGAAGTCCTATCTCGATTACGGCGCCTTCACACCCATCCAGGTTGCTGCGACCCATGCACTGAACGGTGACGGCTCTGATATCGCCGAAGTGCGCAATGTCTATCGCCGCCGTCGCGATGTCATGGTCGACACCTTCGGCAAGGCGGGCTTCGAAGTACCGCCGCCGGCGGCCACCATGTTCGCCTGGGCGAAGATCCCGGAAAAATTCCGCCATCTCGGCAGCCTGGAATTCTCCAAGCTCCTGGTCGAGAAGGCAGATATCGCCGTTGCTCCCGGCATCGGCTTCGGCGAGATGGGCGATGATTACGTCCGTCTCGCGCTCGTGGAAAACGAGCATCGAATTCGTCAGGCAGCGCGCAATCTGAAGCGTTTCCTGTCGACCGCAGACGAAACGATGCACAACGTCGTTTCGCTCAACGCCCACAGATAAGGGCAAACCCAGGGCGGCCGGGTCTCGGCCGCCACCATCACCAGCAATCAGGAACATACCCATGGCAGATTCATTGAGAATCGGCATAGCGGGGCTCGGCACTGTCGGCGCTTCGCTCGTGCGCATCCTCCAGCAGAGAAGCAACGAACTTGCGATTACCTGCGGACGCGCAATTGAGATTATTGCCGTAAGCGCGCGCGATCGTTCGCGTGACCGCGGCATTGATCTCACGGGTATTACCTGGTTCGACACGCCGGAACAGATGGCGAGCGAAGCCGACATCGATGTATTTGTCGAACTGGTCGGCGGTGCTTCCGGACAGGCCGAAAATGCGGTGCGGGCAGCGCTGTCGCGCGGTCTCCATGTGGTGACAGCCAACAAGGCGCTGCTGGCCAAGCATGGTGTCGAACTGGCGACCATTGCCGAAGACAAAGGCGCGCTTCTGAACTTCGAGGCGGCGGTCGCTGGCGGCATTCCCGTCATCAAGGCCCTGCGTGAATCGCTGACCGGCAATCACGTGACGCGCATCTACGGCATCATGAACGGCACCTGCAACTACATCCTCACAAAGATGGAGAAAGAAGGCCTGTCCTTCGAGGCCTGTCTGAAGGAAGCGCAGCGGCTGGGATATGCAGAGGCTGATCCCGCCTTCGATATCGAAGGTAACGACACCGCGCACAAGCTTTCCATTTTGACCACGCTTGCCTTCGGCAACAAGATCGCTGCCGACGACATTTATCTCGAAGGCATCACCAATATTTCGATCGAGGACATCCAGGCGGCTGCCGATCTAGGCTATCGCATCAAGCTTCTCGGCGTGGCGCAGGTCACCGAATCCGGTATCGAGCAGCGCGTCCATCCGACCATGGTGCCGCTCGATTCCGTCATCGCGCAGGTCGATGGCGTCACCAACGCCGTGGCGATCGAATCCGACATTCTCGGTGAATTGCTGATGGTCGGACCCGGCGCCGGCGGCAACGCCACAGCATCCGCCGTGCTTGGCGATATCGCCGATATCGCCAAGAGCCGTCCCGGTGCACAGCGTGTGCCGGTGCTCGGCCGTCCGGCGAAATCGCTGACGGACTATCGCCGCGCCAAGATGAAGAGCCACGAGGGCGGTTACTTCATCCGCCTCACGGTGAAGGATCAGGCCGGTGTGTTCGCCTCCATCGCCAGCCGCATGGCTGACAATAACATTTCGCTGGAATCCATCGTGCAGCGCCAGCGCGTGCACGTGGAAGGCGCGCCGCAGACAATCATCCTTGTTACGCACGCGACAATGGAAGATGCGATCCGCAAGGCGGTAAAAGCGATCAAGAACGAGAAATATCTCGTCAGCGAGCCCCAGGTCATCCGCATCGAGCGGACCTGAAGCGCGACGCTACTGTCGTGAGATCAAAAACCGCGTTTCCATCCGGAAACGCGGTTTTTTGTTGCTTGGGGGACCGGCGCCTTCCTGCGGTCTGGTGGCCGCAAAATTTGAGGGGACGGTGCGTGAAGCGCTGGAAAGCAGGGCGATTCGGCCTTATGGTTAATCGTGTTCACCAAGCGAGGGAGGCGTGGCCGTGACATCGATCATCCTGTTCAAGGACAACAAGCGCCAGGGCGCTCCGGCGAGCCATCACCGGGCGCGGCCGCACAATGCCAATGACAATATTCGCAGCATGGAATTCGATATGGCCGAATATGAGCGTAACTGGTGTTCGCTCGCGGTATTTTCGCTGCTGCTGCTTGTCGCGGCCGTCTCGATTGTCAGCCCTTTTTTCTCGATTTTCTCGACGTGATTTCGTCAAGGCGCGTTTTTGCTTGAAAAACGCAGCATCGCCATTTAGCCCGTTCTAACCATTAGAGCGCCTGTTGGCGCGAATGACAGGACGAATGGACAGGATGGTAATGATGGAGCCGGCCGATACCGTGGCCCGCGCATTTTTAAGCGTGGAGCGGTCGGCAACAGAACAGCGGTGGGTGTCTCGGCTGGATCAGGCCGGGCAGAACCGTGCGCTGGCCATGTCCCAGGTCCACGGTATTCCGGAACTGATCGCCCGGGTGCTCACCGGGCGCGGTGTAGGGGTGGACGATGCCCTGGCGTTCCTTGATCCCACCATTCGCTCCCTGATGCCCGACCCGCATGTGCTGACCGATTGCGAGAAGGCCGCCGAGCGGCTTGTGCGCGCCATTGAAGCGGGTGAGAAGGTGGCGATCTTCGGTGATTACGATGTCGACGGCGCTGCTTCCTCCGCGTTGATGTACCGGTTTCTTGCACATTTCGGGCTGACGCCCGAGATCTACATTCCCGACCGAATTTTCGAGGGTTACGGGCCTAACCCGGCGGCGATGCAGCAGCTGGCCGCCAATGGCGCGACGCTGATCGTGACGGTGGACTGCGGATCCACCAGCCATGAATCGCTCAAGGCGGCAAAAGAGGCAGGAACGGACGTTGTGGTCATCGACCACCATCAGGTGGGTACGGAACTGCCGCCGGCGGTGGCGCTGGTCAATCCCAACCGGGAGGACGATCTGTCGGGGCAGGGGCATCTCTGTGCCGCTGGCGTGGTGTTCCTCGTGCTCGTCGCCACGCTTCGCGTTCTCAAGGACAGGCGGCACCGCCAGGCCTTCACGCTCGATCTGCTGTCATTGCTCGACATCGTTGCGCTTGCGACGGTCTGCGATGTGGTTCCCCTGAAAGGGCTGAACCGCGCCTATGTGGTGAAGGGCCTGATTGCCGCACGCCACATGAAAAATGCCGGCCTTGCCGCGCTGTTCAAGAAGGCGGGGCTGGGCGGGCCTGTGACACCCTATCATTTCGGTTTCCTGATCGGGCCCCGCATCAACGCCGGGGGGCGTATTGGCGACGCTGCGCTTGGCAGCCGATTGTTGACGATCGATGATTCCTCGCAGGCCGAGGTGATTGCCGAGCGGCTGGACGAGCTGAACCGCGAGCGACAGGCGATGGAAGCGGCGATGCTGGCGGAGGCCGAAGCGGAGGCCCTGTTCGAATATGGCGACGGCTCGGGTGCCGGTGTTATCGTCACCGCGCGTGAAAACTGGCATCCCGGCATTGTCGGCTTGTTGGCCTCGCGCCTGAAGGATCGCTTCCGCCGCCCGGCTTTTGCCATTGCCTTCGATCCCTCCGGCAAGGGCACCGGCTCCGGCCGTTCGATCGCCGGCTTCGACATGGGGCGGATGGTGCGCACTGCCGTGGAGGCCGGCCTGCTGGTCAAGGGCGGCGGTCACGCCATGGCGGCAGGCCTCACGGTTGAGCGCGCCAATCTCGGCAAGCTCAGGACCTTTTTCGAGGAAGCCGCGGCAAAGACCGTAAACGAGCTGGTAGAGAGCAGCGTATTGAAGATTGATGGCGCCATCGGCGCTTCGGGGGCTACCTTGCAGCTTGTCGACCAGCTGGAACAGGCCGGTCCCTATGGTTCCGGTCATTCTCAGCCGATCTTTGCCGTTCCGGCGCATCGCCTGCGTGATGTGCGGCTGGTGGGCACATCCCACGTCAAGATCACGCTGGAGGCCATGGATGGCTCACGGCTGGACGGAATCGCGTTCCGCGCCGCCGAGGCGCCCCTGGGACAGATGCTCATGAATGCCCGCGGACGGAATATTCACGTCGCGGGTACTGTGGGCGCCGATCTCTGGCAGGGGCAAAGGCGGGTTCAACTGCGTGTTCTGGACGCCGCTTTCGCGCCCTGAGAGGGGCCACCAATCTATCTCGACTGTCACCGGCCAACGGTTGTCGCTGACCTATGCACTACAACAGGATATCTTTACGCGATGCGTGAAGATATACGTTTATGCTGCTGATTTTAAGGAAGAAGCAAGTGGCACGCCCTAGGGGAGTCGAACCCCTCTTTTCAGAATGAAAATCTGACGTCCTAACCGATAGACGAAGGGCGCGTGCGCTTGTGGTGTGGCGCCCTTATAGTCAGGCTCCCGTTGCTCCGCAAGCGGAAAAACTGATTTTTTTCGCTTTGCGGCGAGTTTTTTTGGCAGGGCGGAACGGGCTGTGGAAAACTCGGTCGGACCGGCCCAAATCCTTGAATTACCGCTCCAATCTCGCGCGGCACGAGACGCGACGATGCGGTGCAAGTGGGCAAAGCCCAGCATCTTGGATGTTGAACTGGCAGTGCTCTGCCGAAGCTCGGGACTTCCTGATGATCCGGGAGAGGGGAAAGGCAAGCCGGGTGAGTTGCGCGGCGGCATTTCGTCCGGCTTGCCTTCCATCGGGGGGACAGGCATCTAACGTGCCGACGGCAAATCGGTTCCGCAGCAATGATGAGATGCTGGAATTATTGCGATTTTATCGAATGATTTTGCCGTGTGGGAGGTAACCAGGGAAGCAAGTGGCACGCCCTAGGGGAGTCGAACCCCTCTTTTCAGAATGAAAATCTGACGTCCTAACCGATAGACGAAGGGCGCGTGCGCTTGTGGTGTGGCGCCCTTATAGTCAGGCTCCGGTTGCTCCGCAAGCGGAAAAACGCATGATTTGACAAAAAAATGACACGGGTGGCCAGAAGCCCTGAAAAACAAGGATTCTTGTTTCGTAACAAAAGGTTAAAGCGTGCTTGGTCCCGCGGTTTTGCGCTTCTAACGGAAGAGAATGATGTGGGGGACCGCGTTGGTGGGCAGTGATTCACTCAAGTGGCTCCGGGACGTGAGAAGCGCAGCGTCATGAAAAGCCAAAGATCACGCCAGATCTGGAGCTGGGTTGTCGTCATAAAAAAACGGGGCCCAGAGGCCCCGTCCGATGATGCTTGTTCTCAATGCAGTATCTGGCTGAGGAACAGGCGGGTACGCTCGTGCTGCGGATTGTCGAAGAATTCGGCGGGCGAGTTCTGTTCGACGATCTGGCCCTGGTCCATGAAGATAACGCGGTTTGCGACCTGACGCGCAAAGCCCATTTCGTGGGTCACGCACAGCATGGTCATGCCGTCTTCTGCGAGGCTGACCATGGTATCAAGCACTTCCTTGACCATTTCCGGGTCGAGCGCCGAGGTCGGCTCATCGAAGAGCATGATCTTCGGCTTCATGCAGAGCGAGCGGGCAATCGCCACACGCTGCTGCTGACCGCCGGAGAGTTGGCCCGGATATTTATGCGCCTGCTCGGGAATCTTCACGCGCTTCAGATAGTGCATCGCCACTTCTTCGGCTTCCTTCTTGGGCATCTTGCGAACCCAGATCGGCGCCAGCGTGCAGTTTTCGAGGATCGTCAGATGCGGGAAGAGGTTGAAGTGCTGGAACACCATGCCAACTTCGCGGCGCACCTCGTCGATCTTCTTGAGGTCGTTGGTAAGCTCGATGCCATCAACGACGATGCTGCCCGACTGGTGCTCTTCCAGACGGTTGATGCAGCGGATCATGGTCGATTTGCCCGACCCGGAAGGACCGGCGATGACAATGCGCTCGCCCTTCATGACCTTCAGGTTGATATCACGCAGCACATGGAAATCGCCGTACCATTTGTTCATGCCGGTGATTTCGATTGCGACGTCCGTCGCCGAGACGGTCAGTTTTTTTGCCTGGGTTTCTGCCATTTTGAGCGTCCCTTATCGTTTATGCCCGGTGTCGAGGTGCCGTTCCATGAACAGCGAATATCGCGACATGCCGAAGCAGAATATCCAGAATACGAAGCCTGCGAAAATATAGCCAGTCATGGCGGTGACGGGCGTGGCCCAGTTCGCATCCGATTGGTTGAGTGTGACAATACCGAGCAGGTCGAACATGCCGATGATCGAGACCAGCGACGTGTCCTTGAAAAGCCCGATGAAGGTGTTGACGATGCCCGGAATGACGAGCTTCAGCGCCTGCGGCAGCACGATCAGCCTCGTCTTCTGCCAGTAATTCAGGCCGAGCGAGTCCGCACCTTCATATTGTCCCTTCGGAATGGCCTGCAGGCCGCCGCGGATCACTTCCGCCATATAGGCGGAGGAGAACAGCGACACGCCGACCAGCGCACGCAGGAACTTGTCGAAAGTCCAGCCGTCGGGCAGGAACAGCGGCAGCATGATGCTGGCGAAGAACAGGACGGTGATCAGCGGGATGCCCCTGATGACCTCGATGAAGAGGACGCAGAGCATCTTGATGACCGGCAGGTTCGAGCGTCTGCCGAGAGCCAGAAGAATGCCGAAGGGCAGCGACACCGTTATCCCGAAGAAGGACAGGATGAGCGTGACCATCAGGCCGCCCCAGAGCTGCGTTTCCACCTTCGGCAGGCCGAAGACGCCGCCGATGAGCAGGAAGAACGCAATGAAGGGCAGGATGATGAAGAGCGCCAGCGCATTGAGACGCTTGAACGGCGCCTTCGGTATGAGCATCGGGACCAACAGGATCGCGAACGTCACCATCACGAGGATGGGACGCCAGCGCTCGTCAATGGGGTAACGGCCGAAGACGAATTGTCCGAGCTTGGCCGAGACAAAGGCCCAGCAGGCGCCGGACTGTCCGTCCGGAAGCGCGCCGCCCTGTGAAGCGGTGAGACACGCAATACGGTCGCTGCCGGTCCAAACCGCGTCGATAAACAGCCACTCGATGATCGGCGGCACGATATAGACGAGGAGGGCAATAGCAAGGACGGTAAGCACCGTATCCTTGGGCGTGGCGAAGAGCTTGGTGCGCAGCCAGTGGGTTACGCCCACTGCGCTCGATGGCGCGGGGCGGGCTTCCTCAATGGTCTGGCGCACGAAGGCGTGGTTGCTGATCGTCATCGTCATCTCTCCACCAGAGCCATTTTCGCGTTGAACCAGTTCATGACCACGGCCGTGAGCAGGGACAGCGAGAGGTAGATGACCAGCCAGATGGCAACGACTTCAACCGCCTGACCCGTCTGGTTCAGGATCGTACCGCCAACGGAGACGATATCGGCAAAGCCGACGGCGACCGCAAGCGACGAGTTCTTGGTGAGGTTGAGGAACTGACTTGTCAGCGGCGGAATGATGATGCGCATGGCCTGCGGCACGACGATGAGACGTGTCGTGGTGCTGGAGCGAAGCCCAAGCGCGTCGGCAGCTTCCGTCTGCCCCTTCGCCACGGCCTTGATGCCGCCGCGAACGATCTCGGCGATGAAGGAGGCGGTGTAGAAGGACAGCGCCAGGAACAGCGACATGAATTCAGGCGCGACGACGGCGCCGCCCGAAAGGTTGAAGCGTCCGGCGATGGGGTAATCGAATGTCAGCGGCGCGCCGATTGCGAGGAACGTGGCGAGCGGCAATCCGATGACGAGCAGCGTTATCGTTATTCCGGTGCGGAATTGCTGTCCGGTTTTTTCCTGTCTGGCTTTCGCCCAGCGGTAAACAAGCACGCTGACGACGACGGCGACAAGGAAGGCCAGCGGCACGAGCCAGATTCCGTCCCCCCAGAGCGGTTTCGGAAAGAAGAAGCCACGATTGTTGAGGTAGGTGCCGAGCGGCAGCTCGAGCGATTCGCGTGCCTGCGGCAGGACCGAGATGACGCCCTTGTACCAGAAGAAGATCACGAGCAGCGGCGGGATGTTGCGGAAGATTTCCACATAGGCCTGCGCGAGCTTCGAGATCAGCCAGTTGTTGGACAACCGGGCGATACCGACGATGAAGCCGATGATCGAGGCGGCGATGATGCCAAAAAACGCAACCTGGATCGTGTTGAGAATGCCGACGAGCAGCGCCCGGCCATAGGTCGCATCGCTGGTATAAGCGATCAGCGACTGGCCGATGTCGAAGCCGGCGCGTCCGTTGAGGAACCCGAAGCCGGATGAAATGTTTGAACGTTGAAGATTGGTGATCGTATTCGTCACGATGACCCAGACGAAGGCGGCCAGGATGACGACCGTCAGGACCTGGTAAAAAATGCCGCGTATGCGTGGATCGTAGATAAGTGACGACGCGCTTTGCGCGCGCGATCGTTGCGAACTGACCGCGTTGCCTGCCATAGGCACCTTTCCCTTTTATATGCTCTTTGCGAGCTTATTTATATAATTTGAAGCGGAGGCCGGGTGTTGCCCAGCCTCCTTATGATCTAGCCGATGATGGGGCCGATCAACGGACCGGCGGTGCGTATTGCAGGCCGCCCTTGGTCCAGAGCGCGTTCTGGCCGCGCTCGATCTTCAGAGGCGAGCCGGCGCCGACGTTGCGGTCGAAGACTTCGCCGTAGTTGCCCACCAGCTTGATGATGTTGTAGGCCCAGTCATTGGTCACGCCGAGATCGGTACCGATCTTGGTGCCTTCTTCCGTGCCGAGCAGGCGCTTCACGTCCGGATTTGCGCTGTTCTTCTGCTCGTCGACGTTCTTGGAGGTGATGCCAAGTTCTTCGGCATTGACCATGGCGTAATGAACCCAGCTGACGATGTCGAACCACTGGTCGTCACCCTGGCGAACGGCCGGACCAAGCGGCTCCTTGGAGATGACTTCAGGCAGAACGATGTTTTCTTCCGGGTTCTTCAGCTTCAGGCGGATCGCGTAAAGGCCAGACTGGTCAGTGGTGTAGACGTCGCAACGGCCGGCATCATAAGCAGAGGTCGCGTCGGCTTCCTTTTCGAAAACCACCGGGTTGTACTGCAGATTGTTGGTCTTGAAGTAGTCGGCGAGGTTGAGCTCCGTGGTCGTGCCGGTCTGTACGCAGACGGCGGCGCCGGAAAGCTCGAGAGCGGACTTCACGTTGAGGCTCTTCTTGGCGATGAAGCCCTGGCCGTCGTAGTAGTTGACGGTACGGAAGTTGAAGCCCAGCGACGTGTCGCGGCTGATCGTCCAGGTGGTGTTACGGGTCAGAACGTCGACTTCACCGGACTGGAGAGCCGGGAATCGGTCCTTGCTCGAAAGTGCGACGAACTTGGCCTTCGAAGGATCGCCGAAAACCGCTGTGGCAATACCACGGCAATAGTCCACATCGATACCGGACCACTCGCCCTTGTCATCGGGATTGGAGAATCCCGGAATGCCGGCGCTGACGCCGCAGGTGACGAAACCCTTGCCCTTCACATCCTGAAGCGTCGCAGCCGAAGCGACCGAGGCTCCTCCCAAAACTGCTGCGCCGATGGCGGCCGACAGAATTGCCTTTTTCATTTTTCCCAACCTTTGTTTGTTATCGTCACTTGGAAGAGGACCGGCATGTTTGTTCTGCCCCAGCTCCCCCTTCAGCGAGATCTTTTCGATCCGCTTTTTCTATCACAATCGCAATTGGCAGCGGGGTCAAGACGTGCGGGCAATAATTGTGCCTATAAAACGGAATTTTCCAAAATTTGGTCGTGAAGTGTGCAAAGGGTGAAAATATAAGCATATTTTTGCGGAAATTTGCACTTGCACAGTATTTGTATACTTGTTGTATTCTGGCTGGCGATGGATCAATCCCGTCGGTTGTTGCGTCCCGGCGGGACTTGACCTTGCGGTTCGCTCTCAGCATTGTCGCACGCGTCAATGTTCCTTCGAAAGCTGATCTGAAATGACCAAGACAAATGACCTGCTTTCCGCCGCAGGTGTGAATACGCGCCTCACCCATGGCGGCAATGATCCCGCGGACTGTTTCGGTTTCGTCAATCCGCCAATCGTGCGCGGCTCGACGGTGCTTTTTCCCGACGCGGAGACGCTTTCGACCGAAAACCAGAAATATACCTATGGCACCCACGGCACGCCGACGACCGATGCGCTCTGCAATCTCGTCAATGAGCTGGAAGGGTCTGCCGGAACCATACTCGTGCCTTCGGGCCTTGCGGCCATCACGGTCCCGTTCCTTGCCTATCTCGGCGCTGGCGACCACGCGCTGATCGTCGATTCCGTTTATTTTCCGACACGTCGCTTCTGCAATATGATGCTGAAGAAGCTGGGTGTCGAAGTGGAATATTACGATCCGGCCATCGGGGAGGGCATAGAGGCTCTCATCCGGCCGAACACGAAGCTGGTGCATCTGGAAGCGCCGGGTTCCAACACCTTCGAAATTCAGGATGTCAGGCTGATCACCGATATCGCTCATCGGCATGATTGCGTTGTGACGATGGACAATACCTGGGCGACGCCGCTTTATTTCAAACCTTTGGATTTTGGCGTCGATGTTTCCATCCACGCTGCCACCAAATATCCCTCGGGCCATTCGGATGTGCTGATGGGCTTCGTTTCGGCCAATGAAAAGCACTGGAAGGCGCTTTATCAGGCCAATACCAATCTCGGGATCTGCGTCACTTCGGACGATGCCTATCAGATCCTGCGCGGCATGCGCACGATGGGAATCAGGCTGGCGCACCATCAGAAAAGCGCGCTCGACATCGCCACATGGCTGGAGAGCCGGGACGACGTCGTGCGCGTGCTGCATCCGGCGCTGCCGAGCTTTGCAGGGCATGATCTGTGGAAGCGCGATTTCAAGGGAGCAAGCGGCGTCTTCTCCTTCGTGCTGAAGGCGGAAGAAGGCAGATACAAGCAGACGGCGGCCGCGTTCCTGAATGCGCTGACCTTTTTCGGGCTCGGTTACTCCTGGGGCGGCTACGAATCGCTTGCCGTTTCGGTCTCGCTTGTCGACAGGACCATCGCCAAAGGTCCCTCGGAGGGACCGGTCATCCGCCTGCAGATCGGGCTTGAAGATGTCGCCGATCTCAAGAAGGACCTCGAGGCCGGCTTTGCAGCCGCGGCCGCGGTTTGATCTCAGCCCTTGGCGCGATAGCCGTAGAGCCAGTCGAAGTCCTTCAGGAAGGCGTCGGTGGGACGCGTGGAAAACACGAAGTCCCGCGCGATACGCACCGGGCCCGTGGCGTGATAGGCAAAGCGATTGAGAGAGGCCCGCTTGCGGGCCTTTTCTATGCGCGGCAGGCGCAGCGCCTCGAAGGCGGCAAGAGCCTGCGGCGCGGGCAGGGTGGCTGCAGCATCGCTGCCCACCATGGTTCCCGCGAGTTCAAACGCATCCTCGATCGCCATGGCTGCCCCCTGGGCGGCGAACGGCATCATGGCATGCGCTGCGTCGCCGATCAGCACCGTGTCCCGGCCATTGTGCCAGCGGCCGGGGCCGGCCTGATAAAGCGGCCAGAAGGTCGGGTTTTCGGACGAATCGAGCAACCGGACGATGTCAGGGCTGAAGCCGCGAAACTGTTCAAGAAGCAGGGCTTTCTGCCGCCCGCTCGATTCCGCCCGCCATGTTGCACCGGGATCGGCGCCCAGCGCGATGGCGACGATGTTGAAACCGCCGACTTCTTTCAGCGGATAGGCGACGATATGGCCACCCGAGCCCAGATAGGCCGTGACGGCGCTTTTGTTGATGGCCGACGGCACGGCATTGGCGGCAACGGTGAAGCGCCAGGCGACATTGCCGGAGAAGGTGGCGGTGGGAGCGGCAGGAACGGCAAAGCGGGCCGCCGACCAGACACCGTCCGCGCCGACAATCAGATCATGGGCGCGGAATGTGGTTGCGGCAATCACATCGGCCGTCGCGTTTTCGATGCGTTTGCCGAGATGCAACCGGCATAGCGGATTATCTGTCACCGTCTGGAGAAGTGCGCTTTGCAGGGTGGAGCGGTGCAGCACGCCATAGGGTGCGCCCCAGCGTATACGCGCCACCGCGCCCACAGGCAGGGAGAGCAGCGTTGCGAGCGATTTTCCGGAGGCGAGTTCGACACTGACGGGCTCGGTCCAGCGCGCCTCGATGGCAGGCAGCACGCCAAGCGTGGCGAGAATGCGGGCGGCATTGGGCGAAATCTGCAGGCCGGCGCCCACTTCCGTCAGTTCGCCGGCCTGTTCGATGATGTCGCAGTCTATACCGTGCCGGGCAAAAGCAAGGGCAGCGGTGAGACCGGCAATGCCGGCACCGATAATGGCTACGGATTTTATGGGCATGGTGCGCCCCGATCAGGAAAAGTGGAGGTCAGGCAGCCTTCACGTGGAAAACGCAGCCCGGAGGATTGGTCTGCTCGGCCTTCAGCGACGGGTTGTAGCGATAAAGGGTGGAGCAGTAGGAACAGACCTTCTCATTGTCGTCGCCCATATCGATGAAGATATGCGGATGATCGTAAGGAACGGAAGCGCCGGTGCACATGAATTCCTTGACGCCGATCTCGATCATGCGGTGTCCGCCATCGTTCTGGAAGTGGGGAATGGTATGCCCGGCCATGTTCGTCTCCAAATGCAATATCGTTGTAGAGCCGCAATCCGTCTTCGCATGCCGGCTCGTCGTTGCGGATATGTAGCCTCAAACGCATTGCATCTCCATAAAAATCGTCAGCAAAACATGTTCAACATTGCTAATTCCTGCCATATGGTCCGGCAAAAAGGATGTCCTTGATGAATCTCAACACGCCGCAGTTTTCCGATTTTTTCCATGACGGCCTTCGCCTCGCTTATTTTGACGAAGGCGATCCGGCGGGCGACCCGGTTTTGCTGATCCATGGCTTTGCATCCAGCGCCAACGTCAACTGGGTCCATCCGGGCTGGCTGAAGACGCTGGGAGATGCCGGCTACCGGGTGATCGCCATCGATAATCGCGGCCATGGCGCAAGCGACAAGCCGCATGATACGGAGGCCTATTATCCGTCCGTTATGGCCGAAGATGCGGTGGCGCTGCTCAACCATCTCGGCATCGCAGAGACGCATGTGATGGGTTACTCCATGGGTGCGCGCATTTCCGCCTTCCTGGCCATGGCGCATCCCGAGCGCGTGCGTTCTCTGGTCTTCGGCGGGCTCGGTATCGGCATGGTCGAAGGTGTGGGCGACTGGGACCCGATCGCAGAGGCGCTTCTCGCGCCTTCGCTCGATGTCGTGACCCATGAGCGCGGCCGCATGTTCCGAGCCTTTGCCGATCAGACGAAAAGCGACCGCTTGGCGCTTGCCGCCTGCATCGAGACATCGCGGGTTCTCGTCACACGCGACCAGGCGGCAAAGATAGATGCGCCGACGCTGATCGCGGTCGGAACGAAGGACGATATTGCCGGCTCCGGTGAAGAGCTCGCTGCCATCATGCCGCACGCGCGGGCGATCGACATTCCCGGCCGCGACCACATGCTGGCCGTCGGCGACCGCGTGTTCAAGGCGGCGGTGCTGGATTTCTACCGTTCGTTCTGAGTTGACGCATTTTCGAGGAAAAACGGGGCAGGCTTTCCGCGCAGAAGCGCGGCAAAGCGCAGTTCGGCAAGAAACGGTTTTTCAAGCTGCATGAAGAAAAACTGAAGCCGTGCCGCCTTTAAAGTCGTCATTCGAATCCCATTTCTAATGCACGTCTTTTTCTGTATAAAGAACGACCACTGCAAACGAGGAGACCGTTCATGGTCGCACGTACCGAGGCCCGTCAGCCTGAACAGCTGGCGATCGTCGACCCGATCTGGGGCAGCCTGCTGCATGAAGCGCGCAGCGCCGCTGCACAGGATCCGCTGCTTTCAGCCTTTCTTTATTCGACGATCCTCAACCACCGGTCTCTCGAAGAATGTGTGATCTACCGTATCTGCGAACTTCTCGACCATCCGGACATACAGGCCGTGCTGTTGCGTCAGACCTTCCAGGACATGCTGGATGACTGGCCGGAATGGGGAAGCGTTCTCCGCGTCGACATCCAGGCCGTTTACGATCGCGATCCGGCTTGCACGCGCTTCATGGAACCGCTGCTCTATTTCAAGGGTTTCCAGGCCATCCAGACCCATAGGCTTGCCCACTGGCTGCTGCAGAAGGGCCGCAAGGATTTCGCGTTTTATCTGCAGAGCCGGTCTTCGAGCATTTTCCAGACCGATATCAACCCCGCAGCACGCATCGGCAAGGGCATCTTCCTTGACCACGCCACCGGGCTGGTGGTCGGCGAGACGGCAGTCATTGGCGATAACGTCTCCATCCTGCATGGCGTCACCCTCGGCGGTACCGGCAAGGAAGGGGCGGATCGCCACCCGAAGATCGCCAACGGTGTGATGATCGGCGCGGGGGCGAAAATCCTCGGCAATATCGAAATCGGCAGCTGCTCGCGCATCGCCGCAGGATCTGTGGTGCTGAAGCCGGTTCCGCCGAAGACCACGGTTGCCGGCGTGCCGGCGCGGGTGGTGGGAGAAGCAGGGTGTTCTGAACCCTCGCGCCTGATGGACCAGCTCATCGGAGCCGATATCTGAGCGGCACTGTCGCGCTGACAGGTGGCCGGGTTTTTTGCCGTCGTCCGTGTGGAAGACACGGATGACCTGCCGCTTTCACTTTACTTTGGCCTTTGTCCCATGCCAAAAGCGGGCCAACGCGAACCGCACAGGAGAATAGTGGTGAAAGCCGACGAAATCAAAAAACTCGACGCCTACTTCAAGCGTACCTTCAACCCGACGATGGTGGTCAAGGCGCGTCCACGCAAGGACGATTCCGCCGAAGTGTATCTTGGCGAAGAGTTTCTCGGCGTCGTTTACATCGATGACGAAGACGGCGACCGTTCCTACAATTTCTCGATGGCGATCCTCGACGTCGACCTGTGATCGTCACCGTTTGGTGACCCAGGGGGCCTCCATTCATCGCCCGCGGTGGTTCACGCCGCGGGCGATTTGTTTTTCCGTTGCACGATCCGCATCGTCAGGCGATTTTCCGGCCGCAATGTTACCCGCATCAGCGGTGCCGCAGTTGCCGTTGACCTGTTTTCCAGATGAAGGCCTTGCAGAAGAACGGCCAGGATCGTCACGGCTTCCATCATCGCAAAAGCATTGCCGATGCAGATGCGGGGTCCCGCCCCGAATGGCATATAGGCATAGCGGTGGCGCGCCTTCGTCTTTTCCGGTTCGAAGCGCGACGGATCGAAGCGCTCGGGCTCGTCCCACAAGGCGGCGTGGCGGTGCACGGCATAGATGGGCACATAGAGAACGGTGCCCGCCGGAATATCATGCCCGCCGAGCCTGAAGTCTTCAAGCGCCGTGCGTGTGATGACCGGAGCTGGCGGGTAAAGCCGCATCGCTTCCGAGAACACCTGTCGGGTGTAGGTCAGGCCGGCGATATGTTCCGCCGCGACCGGTTCACCGGCGGTGACGGTGTCGATTTCCTCGAGAATTTTTCTCTCCGTCTCCCGGTTCTTCGACAGAAGGTGAAACGTCCATGCTAGACCGAGCGCCGTCGTTTCGTGGCCGGCGGTGATGAATGTCAAGAGATTGTCGACGATTTCCGTGTCGGTCATCATGCGTCCGGTTTCAGGATCCCTGGCCTCCAGCAGCATCGAGACGAGGTCGTTCCTTTCGGATGGATTTTTCCGCCGTCCGGCAATCACCTTCGCAAGGCTTTCGCGCAGATAACCGACGGCGATCCGGGCCTTGCGCCGGCCAGGATGAGGTAGCCATTCCGGCGCCCCCAGCATGGTGAGCGCGAAGGTCCAGCCTGTTGGTTTCAGATAATCGGTGATGCTCTGTTCGACCCGCGCAACATCAATTCCGTATCCACCGGACATGATCGTTTCGACGATGATGTCGAACGTGGTTCGCATCATTTCGTGGCCCACGTCGATGTCACCAATGGAAGGAGAGCGCCAGCGCGCTTCCGTGCGTCGTGCCGTCTCGATCATGACCGGAAGCAGATCCAACAGCTTTTCGTGGCGGAAAGCGCCCGCGACGGATTGCCGTTGCCATTTCCAATGGTCCCCGTCCGCGGTCAGAAGTCCCTGACCGAGGGCCGGGCCGAGGACGCGCCTCACATCTTCACCCTTGCCAAGCAGATGGGCGTTCTTGACCAGAGCCTCGTGGATCAAAACCGGGTCGGCGAGATGCACGCGCATCGTATCGCCAAGGCGAGTGAAAACCGCAGGTTCATGAAAGATTTCCGGCGGCAACGCCTTCAACGGATTGCGAATAATGGAGAGAGCGAGACGCGCGGTGGCGAGTTTCGATACGGTTTGTGTCCCGATCGCCTCGGGTGAGGGGGTGCGAAGGCCGGTGTCGGTCATCTGCGGGTCCTTTATGCGCGTTGAACAATGGCAACATGCTGTTAAGGTGTTTACCTTATACCGGTAATTTAAGGTGTACGCCTTAATTTTCAATGGTGGGGTGAAATTTCTATGATGAACGGCGCGAAACGGCCGGGGCGATCCCTGACACGTGAAAAAATTCTAGATGTTACGCTCGGTCTCTTCAACGAACGTGGCCCGGACCGTGTGACAACGGCCGAAATCGCCGGCGATGTGAAAATAAACGAGGGCAATCTCTATTATCATTTCCGCACCAAGGAATCGCTGGTCCTTGCCCTGTTCGCCCGCTTCGAAAACGATGCGCTGGCGCTCGTCGCGACTGTTGACGGAGCGGACGAGGCGGCTGCGGCGACTTATGCCGGCTTTTTGCGGCAGTGGTTCTCTCTCGTCTGGAACTACCGCTTCCTTTTTCGCGATCTTGTCGGTCTGGTGGCGTTGGCACCGGGGCTGGTGGAGCCCGTCCGAACCATAAGCGCCGCCATGCGTCTGGCGGTCGGCCACATCGTCACGCGGATGCAGAATGCGGAGCTGGTGGACATTCCCGAAGCGGAGCGCGAGGCGGTTTTGACGAATTTGTGGATCGTCTCGACCTATTGGGCGTCCTATCTTAATCTGCAGGAAGGTGGCAGCGAATTCGGGTCGCAGCAACTGGAGTGGGGGCTGCGGCAGGTATCCAGTCTGTTCAGGCCTTATCTTTCTTCCGAGGCAATGGCCGAGCTGGAGTCACTGGGAGAAGGCGAGAAATAGTGTCTCCGACAGGGGACATTTGCGCCAATGGAAAACCGCCCGTTTATAGCGGGCGGTTTCATTACACCGGTTTTCCGGTGCAGGCGTCAGGCCGCCTTGAGCAGGTCGCCATGCGGATCGAGCACGAACTTGGTGGCTGCGCCCTGATCGAAGCTCTCATAGCCCTGTACGGCATCGTCGAGCGCAATGATCCTGGCGTTGACGATGTCGGCAATCGGCAGGCGGTCGTGCAGGATCGCCTGCATGAGCTGGCGGTTATATTTCAGCACCGGTGTCTGGCCGGTGTGGAAGGATTGCGCCTTCGCCCAACCGAGGCCGAAACGCAGTGACAGGCTGCCCTGTTTGGCAGCATCATCCACCGCGCCCGGATCTTCGGTGACATAAAGGCCTGGAATGCCGATCGAGCCGGCGGCGCGGGTGATTTCCATCATCTGGTTGAGAACGATCGCCGGCTGTTCGCCGCCTGCGTGGCCGCGCGCTTCAAAGCCGACCGCGTCGATCGCGCTGTCCACCTCGTTGGTGCCGACAATCTCGGCGATCATGTCGCCCAGCCGGTCGCCCTTCGAGAGATCGACGGGTTCGAAGCCGACTTTCGCAGCGTGGGCAAGACGATCCTTGTTGAAATCGCCGATCATGACGACCGCAGCACCCAGAATGCGGGCGGAGGCGGCAGCCGCGAGGCCTACCGGGCCGGCACCGGCGACATAAACAGTGGAGCCGACGCCGACACCGGCCTTCACTGCGCCGTGGAAGCCGGTTGGCAGAATGTCGGAGAGCATGGTGAGGTCGCGGATCTTCGACATCGCCTTGTCACGATCCGGGAATTTCAGCAGGTTGAAATCGGCATAGGGGATGGTGACATATTTCGCCTGACCACCGATCCAGCCGCCCATGTCGACGTAGCCATAAGCGCCGCCGGCGCGGGACGGGTTCACCGTGAGGCACACGCCGGTATCCTGCGACTTGCAGCAGCGGCAGCGGCCGCAGGCGACGTTGAACGGCACGGAGACGATGTCGCCAACCTGCAGCATCTCAACGTCGATGCCCTTCTCGATGACTTCGCCGGTGATTTCATGACCGAGAACGAGGCCCGGCATCGCCGTGGTGCGGCCGCGCACCATGTGCTGGTCGGAGCCGCAGATATTGGTGGAAATCACCTTGAGAATGACACCGTGCTCGATGCGGCGGCCATCCGGCGCCTCAAGCTTCGGGTCGTCGATGTCGCGGACTTCGACCTGACCCGGCCGCATGTAGACGACGCCTCTGTTCCTGCTCATATCCATCTCCTCCATGGTTGAACACCGTACCTGTCCGCTCCTCCGCGGGCAGATGACTTCATGGGTGCAGCAAACCATGAGAGGGGAGATGTGGCGTTCGGGAATACGACACGCGGTGTGGTCGTAACGACACCGCGTTTCGCCCGATGTCACGGTGGTGTTATCTGTCGAGCGGTTTCCTGAGGCGGCCGGCGGCGTCCTGAATATATTGCCAGGCGACACGGCCTGAGCGGCCGCCGCGGGTGGTTGCCCATTCCAACGCCTCGTGATGCAGTGTCTCGCGGTCGAGACCCAGATCGAAATGCGTGGCATAGCTGTCGATCATCGTCAGATAATCTTCCTGACCGCATTTGTGGAAACCGAGCCAGAGGCCGAAGCGATCGGAGAGCGACACCTTTTCCTCAACCGCTTCGGATGGGTTGATGGCAGTGGACTGCTCGTTTTCCATCATGTGACGCGGCAGAAGATGGCGACGGTTGGAGGTCGCATAAAACAGCACATTGTCAGGACGTCCCTCGATGCCGCCGTCGAGCGCTGCCTTCAGCGATTTATAGGCGGTGTCGTCATGGTCGAAGGAGAGGTCGTCGCAGAAAACGATGACGCGCTGGCCGGAGGCCTTGAGGATGTCGAGCAGGGCGGGCAGGGTGTGGATGTCCTCGCGGTGCACTTCCACCAGCTTGAGCGAAACACCGCTTGCAGCACGCACATCTTCGTGAACGGCCTTCACCAGCGATGACTTGCCCATGCCGCGCGCACCCCACAGCAGCACGTTGTTGGCGGCGAAACCTTCCGCGAAACGCAGCGTGTTTTCGTGGAGAATGTCGCGGACATGATCGACGCCGCGGATGAGTTTCAACGCGATGCGGTTGGGGCGGGCAACAGGCTGCAGGAAAAAGTTCAGCGGCGCCCAGACAAAACAATCCGCCGCATTCCAGTCGTTTACGGCGGGCGCCGGTCCCGCCAGCCGTTCGACGGCATCGGTGAGCCGGCGCAGTTCTGAAAGAAGCAGGGAGGCCGTTTCTTCTCGAATCATGGTGTTTCTTCCGCTTGTCTGATGTTCAAAACTCTGTTTTGCGCCCGGCCTAGCATGGTGTTTGGCGCCCATAAAGGTTAAGAGGTCCGGAATCGGTACGGCGAGGGCCCTGCATCTGTTGCAATCCCGGCGTTCCCCACTATATTCCGGCGGCTTGAAAGCTGGGGCGGCATACGAGGTCGTGCCGTAATCGTTGAGGAGTTTTATATGTTCATTAGTCAAGCTTTTGCCCAGGATGCAGCGGGCGGCACGTCGGCGCTGGGTTCCGGCCTTGAAATGCTTTTCCTGTTTGCGCCGCTCATGGTGGTCTGGTATTTTTTCCTCATCCGTCCGCAGCGCGCACAGAT
Source organism: Agrobacterium sp. InxBP2 (assembly GCF_026191755.1). Taxonomy (NCBI): domain Bacteria; kingdom Pseudomonadati; phylum Pseudomonadota; class Alphaproteobacteria; order Hyphomicrobiales; family Rhizobiaceae; genus Agrobacterium; species Agrobacterium sp. InxBP2. The sequence goes on along the minus strand of NZ_JAINDY010000033.1, from coordinate 577,397 downwards.
GAAAAAGCGCCAGGAAACGCTGACCAATATTCGCCGCGGTGATCAGGTCGTTCTCGGCGGCGGCATCGTCGGCAAGGTGACCAAGGTCATCGATGACAGTGAACTCGAAGTCGAAATCGCCGAAGGCGTGAAAATCCGCGCTGCCCGTGCTTACATTGCCGAAGTGCGCGTGAAGGGCGAAGTGGTCAAGACGGAAGCCGCTTCCTGATCCTGCCGGACAACCGAATGCCCGATTGCGAATTTTGACGGGTTGCGCAGAGCGCGACCCCAACCCTGACCGAGATCGAAATGCTTCATTTTTCCCGTTGGAAAACAGTCTTCATCTGGCTGCTTGTGCTGGCAAGCGTCGTCATCGCCTCTCCCAATCTGTTTACGGACAAACAGCTGGAGGGCATGCCCGCCTGGTACAAGGACAACAAGGTAACGCTCGGTCTCGACCTTCAGGGCGGTTCCCACATCATGCTCAAGATCGAGCGTTCCGACATCGTCAAGGAACGGCTCGAAACCATCGTGGGCGATGTGCGAACGCAGCTTCGCGATGCCAACATCCGTTATTCGGGCTTGACCGGCAACGGCCAGCAGATTCAGGTCCGCATCAGCGATCCGGCGCAGCTGGAAGCCGCCAAGAACGCACTTCGCGACCTGACGCAGCCGGTCTCCGCCGGTACGCTGGTCGGCGGCTCCATTACCGAAGTGACGATGAATGATGGTGGCGACAATCTGCTGCGTCTCAATCTCACGGATGAGGGCATCGATTACCGCCTGTCATCAGCCGTTTCGCAGTCCATCGAAGTCGTGCGCCGCCGCGTTGACGAAGTCGGTACGACCGAGCCGCTCATCCAGCGTCAGGGTTCCGACCGTATCATCGTGCAGGTGCCTGGTCTTCAGGATCCGCAGCGCCTGAAGTCACTTCTCAACCAGACGGCAAAGCTCTCCTTCCGCATGGTTGACACCACCATGCCGGTGCAGGAAGCCATGAACGGCCGTCCGCCAGCGACGTCCGAGGTTCTCTATTCGCAGGACGATCCGCCGGTTCCCTATCTCGTGGAGCGCCGTGCGCTCGTTTCCGGCGACAATCTCGTCGACGCGCAGGCAAGCTTCAACCAGCAGACCAATGAACCCGTCGTCACCTTCCGCTTCGACAGCCGCGGCGCGCAGCGGTTTGCGCAGGCGACGCAGCAGAATGTCGGCAAGCCTTTCGCCATCGTGCTCGATAACCAGGTCATTTCCGCGCCTGTCATCCGTGAGCCGATCATTGGCGGTTCGGGCCAGATTTCAGGTAATTTCTCGGTGCAGGGCGCGAACGACCTTGCTGTGCTGCTGCGCGCCGGTGCACTGCCGGCGACGCTGACGGTGGTTGAAGAGCGTACCGTCGGTCCGAGCCTCGGTAACGACTCCATTACCGCCGGTCTGACGGCAAGCGCCATTGGCGCCGTGGGCGTCCTCATCTTCATGTTCGTCTTCTATGGCTTCTTCGGCCTGCTGGCGAATATCGCTCTTGTGGTCAACGTCATCATGCTGCTGGCCGTCCTCAGCGTGATCGGATCGACGCTGACACTACCGGGTATCGCCGGTATCGTCCTGACCATCGGCATGGCTGTCGATTCCAACGTACTGATCTATGAGCGAATACGCGAAGAGGTGAAAAGCGGCAAACCACTGATCCAGTCACTGGATAATGGCTTTACCCGCGCCTTTGCGACCATCATTGACGCCAACCTGACGACGCTGATCGTGGCGAGCGTGCTGTTCTACATGGGCACGGGCCCGGTCAAGGGCTTTGCGGTTACGCTGGCCGTCGGTATCATCACGACCGTCTTCACGGCCTATACACTGACAGCGTGGATGTTCGGTTACTGGGTTCGTCGCAGCCGTCCGAAGCATCTGCCGAAGGGCGTTCGTACCGCCATGTTCGATGGTCGCGACATCCCGTTCATGCGCTACCGTCGCGTGGTGTTCATGATCACCGGCGTCATCATGCTTGCCTGCGTTGGCGGTTTCATCGCCAAGGGCCTGAACCTCGGTATCGACTTCCAGGGCGGCTCCGTCATCGAAGTCCGTGCCAAGCAGGGTGAGGCCGATCTGGCCGATATCCGCGATCGTCTGAACCAGCTCAACCTGGGTGAAATCCAGGCTCAGAATTTCGGTACGCCGCAGGATGTTCTCATCCGCATTCAGGCGCAGGAAGGCGGCGAAAATGCCGAGCAATCCGCCATCACCATGGTGCGCGGCGAGCTTGAGGACAAATATGACTTCCGCCGCGTTGAAGTTGTCGGCCCCGCCGTTTCCGGTGACCTCACCTTCACCTCCACGATCGGCATCCTGCTCGCCATGACGGCGATCATGATCTACATCTGGGTTCGCTTCGAATGGCAGTTTGCGCTCGGCGCCGTCATTTCGATGGTGCACGACGTGGTCTTCACAATCGGCCTCTTCGTGTTCCTGGGGATAGAGTTCAACCTCACCAGTATCGCGGCGATCCTGACGATTATCGGTTATTCGCTGAATGACACCGTCGTCATCTATGACCGTATCCGCGAAAACCTGAGGCGCTATAAGAAGATGCCGCTGTCGATGATTATCGACGTGTCGCTGAACCAGACGCTGTCGCGCACCATCCTCACCGGCTTGACCGTGCTTCTGGCGCTGCTCGCGCTCTACCTCTTCGGCGGCGAGGTCATCCGCTCCTTCACCTTCGCCATGCTCTTCGGTGTCGGTATCGGCGTGTTCTCGTCGCTCTACATTGCCGCTCCGGTGCTGATCGCCTTCAAGCTTCGTCCTGATAGCAAGGATGCGGAAGACGAGAAGGATGAAAAGTCCGGCAACGCCATCGGCGGCAAGCCTGCCGTCTGATGGCCGGCGGGATCGAAATACGCCCGGCCCATTTTCCCGGCCGGGCGCCCATAGATGCTTATGGCAATGGCGGCTTCCGCTTTGCCGACATGTCGCATCGAGGCTCGCTTCTGCTCCTGCCTTCGGGCATTTACGGGTGGGAGCCCGTTGACGCCAAAGAACTGAGCGTCGGGCATTTCGAAAAGGTTCTTGCGGAAGCGCAGGATATCGAAGTGCTGCTGATCGGCACGGGAGATGGTATGCGGGTTCTGCCGAAGGAGCTGCGCGCGGCTTTCAAGGAAGCGGGCATTTCCATTGATCCGATGAGCACGGGTGCCGCCGTACGCACCTACAATATCATGCTTTCGGAATCGCGCGCCGTGGCTGCGGCGTTGATTGCCGTCGAAGGCTGACGTAACGCTCCGCGCGGGGAACCATGGCACCCACAGAAAATCTCGACGTCTGCCTTGCGACGCTGCGCGATACGGATCGTGACCGCTATCTCGCCTGTCTTCTGTCTCCCGCGGACAGGCGCAACGCCCTTGCAGCGCTTTATGCCTTTAACGCCGAGATTGCGCGTATTCGCGATTCCGTGCGTGAAGCGCTGCCAGGTGAGGTGCGCATGCAATGGTGGCGCGATCTGCTCGAGGGAAGTCCCCATGGGGACAGCCAGTCGCACCCCGTCGCGTCGGCGCTTCTGGATACGATCGAGCGTTACAGACTGCCGCGACCGGTGCTTTCCAACATGATCGAGGCGCGCATCTTCGATCTCTATGACGATCCTTTCGAGGATCGCAACGCGCTTGAAGGCTATGCAGGGGAAACGGCTTCGGCGCTGATCCAGCTTGCCAGCCTCGTTCTGTCTCCGGAAGAGGCCGCAGCAAGCGCGGAAGCGGCTGGACATGCGGGTGTGGCGCAGGCCATGGCCGGCATGATGCTGCTCATGCCACTGCACCGTCGCCGTGGTCAGGTGTATATTCCAGCCGACATGCTCTCGGCCGCCGGGCTTGACCGGGAGACGTTCCTGGAAGGCACGGACCGACAGCGGATCGGCATTGCCATCGAACTGTTCGCGGCCCATGCGCTGGATCATATCGAGAAGGCAAGACGCGCTCGCATTTCGGGCAACGTCTTTGCGGCCTATTTGCCCGTCGCCATTTCCGGACCGGTCATAACGGCCGCGAGAAAGGCTGGCGCGGGCGTGTTTGAAGGCGAAGTGCAATTATCGCAGCTTCGTCGGCAATGGCTGTTGGCAAAAGCCTCTTTCCTCAAGCGCTTCTGATCGTCGCTCCTGGCGCCGATGCGGGGAGCCATACTTCGCGCAAGCCTCGTTTCCTATCAAAGCGAACCGGGTTCGCTTCGTTTCGATTCGCGACCCATGATGTTTGGTTGCTGAGGGAGCGTTCCGGATGAATATGGCGATCTGGATTATCGTTTTCGTGCTGCTTTTGGTCTTTGCCGTTTATGCCTGGCGCATGTCGCGGGCGACGGATGAGGACAACAGCCATGATGTCGGGCAGGCGATCATGGATTTCGCCCGCGCCTTTCCCAATGAGGCGATCAGAAGCCTGCACATGACGGTAGATGGAGGCGCTGCCTTTGTGCGGCTGCACGACAACAAGGCCGGTTTCATGCGCAACATGGGTTCTCATTACGTCTGCGTGATGATCGATCCCGAGCGGATACGGGTGGAGAGCCTGGAAAGCGGAGACGGTTTCGTCGTTACCTTCTTCGACATGCCGAAATATAGCGGTTCATACCGATTCAAATCGGCAGGAGAGGCGGCCGAAGTCTCTCTCTGGCTGCTCGGCAGTCTCGTCGAGGCGCAGGATCATCACGATGAAGGGCCGCTGCCTTCCGGCACCTGATGGCTATCGCATGGCCCGTCACTGCCCGTCGAGCGGCGGCCGATTGGCCCCTGCCTGCTGGCGTTCGCGCCAGATGATGAACAGGCCGGATGCGACGATGATGAAAATACCGAGCCATTTCGACGGCGTCGGAAAATCCGAGAACAGCGCATAACCGAGGATCGTCGCCGAGATGATCTCGAAATACTGGAACGGCGCCAGCAGCGAGAGCGGGGCCAGCCTGAAAGCCCTGACGATCAGCAGATGCATGTAGCCGGATATCGATCCTAGCAGCACGAGCAGAGCCAGGGCCAATCCCGATTGCGGCAGCGAGACGGCGAAATCCTTGTCGCCGAGCGCATCGCCGGCAAGAAGGGCAGCTCCCATGAATAGCGTGCCGGCAATGCCCGACATGGTCTGCATCACAAGCGGGCTGTCGGCGTCGCCGATGGCTCGGTTCAGGAAGAGGTAGAGCGTGTAGAGGAAGGCGCAGGCCACCGGCAGCAGCGACGTCCAGCCGAAGATTTCGAAGCTCGGCTGAATGACGATCATCGCGCCGCCGAAGCCGACCACGATCGCCGTCCACCGCTTCCAGCCGACCCTGTCGCCGAGAAACAGAGCCGACATCATCGTCAGCATGAACGGTTCTACGAAATAGATCGCGAACACATCGGCAAGCGGCATGTATTTGACTGCGGCGAAGAACATCAGGCTGGCCGAAGCGTGCAATACGCCGCGCAGGCAGTTCATCCACGGACGCTTCGCGCTGAAAAGCGCGCTGGGTGAGACCATGAGCAGCAGCGGCAGGGTGCAGACCACCTGGAAGAAGAAGCGATAGAAGGTTACCTGCGCCGGTGACATGCCGCCGACCACGGCCATGTATTTGGCTATTGCGTCCATGACGGGCAGCACGAACATGCAGGTCGCCATGATCGTCATGCCCTTGGCGACATCGCTGAAACCGGTCTGGCTGGTCATGGTTCGAATAGCGCTTTCGACCGGGAGGTCCATTGAGAGAAGGGGGCGCTAAAGGCTGCCCCCCTTCGCAGGTCAGGCGGCCTTCTGGCGCGGCAGGCTCTTCATATCAATGACGAAACGATAACGCACATCGCTTTTTATCATGCGTTCATAAGCATCGTTGATCTGATCGATATCGATCATCTCGATTTCGGCGGCGATGCCTTTTTCGGCGCAGAAATCCAGCATTTCCTGGGTCTCGGGAATGCCGCCGATCATCGAGCCGGCAAAGGTCTTGCGGCCCGGAATGAGACTGAACGCCATTACCGACAGCGGCTTTTCCGGCGCACCCACCTGCACCAGCGCGCCGTCTCGCTTCAGCAGGGCAAGATAAGCGTTGATGTCATGGTCGGCGGCGACGGCATCGATGATGAGGTCGAGGCTCGAAGCGGCCTTTTTCATCTGATCCGCATCGCGGGAGACGATCACCTCATGGGCGCCGAGTTTTTTTGCGTCTTCAGCCTTGCCGGGCGACGTCGTGATCATCACCACCGTCGCGCCCATGGCATTGGCGAGCTTCACCGCCATATGACCAAGGCCACCGAGACCGACAACGCCGACCCGCTTGCCGGGGCCTGCATTCCAGTGGCGCAGCGGGGAGTAGGTGGTAATGCCCGCACAGAGCAGGGGTGCGGCAGCGGCCGGATCGAGACCTTCGGGTATGTTGAGAACGTAACGGTCATCGACCACCACATGAGCGGAGTAACCGCCAAGCGTATGGGCGCCGCCGCCCATCGCCTTGTCAGGCGAATTATAGGTGCCGGTCATGCCGTTCTCGCAATATTGCTCCAGCCCCTCGGCGCAGCTTGCGCATTGCCGGCAGCTATCCACGATGCAGCCGACGCCGACGCGGTCACCCGTCTTGAACCTGGTGACATCCGAACCCACGCGGCCGACACGGCCGATGATTTCGTGGCCGGGAACGCAGGGGTAAAGAGAGCCCGGCCATTCGCTGCGTGCCGTGTGGATATCGGAGTGGCAGACGCCACAGAATTCGATTTCGATTTCGACATCGCGCGGGCCGGGATCGCGACGCTTGATGGTCGCGAGCTTCATCGGTGAAGATCCGTCGTCGCAGGCGTAAGCGGATGTTGTGAACATGGTCGTTCCTCCTCTTGTGTTGATCGATGCATCAAACACCGGCCTGCGGCAAGGGTTGCGGCGGTCAGCCGCCAGCGCCGGTTTCGGGGACTGCCGGGCCAAAAACCTCCTCGAAGGCCTCGCGCAGCAGGACGTCGACATCACCGATCATAACCGGCAATCCAAGATCGACAAGGCTGGTGACGCCATAGGCGCTGATGCCGCAGGGAACGATGCCGGTGAAATGCGAGAGATCGGGATCGACATTGATCGCGAGCCCGTGAAAACTCACCCATTTGCGCAGACGGATACCCAGTGCGGCAATCTTGTCTTCTGCCATGCCGCCATCCGGCAGGAGAGGTTTTTCGGGGCGCCTGACCCAGACGCCGACGCGATCCTCCCGTCGCTCGCCACGCACGTTCATCTTATCAAGCGTGCGGATGATGACATCCTCGAGTGCCGCAACATAGGCGCGGACATCCTGGCGGCGGCGTTTGAGATCAAGCATGACGTAAGCGACCCGCTGGCCAGGGCCGTGATAGGTATATTCGCCGCCGCGCCCCGTGGCGAAGACCGGGAAACGATCCGGTTCGATCAGATCGGCCACATCGGCGCTGGTGCCGGCCGTATAAAGCGGCGGATGCTCCAGAAGCCAGACGAGTTCGTCCGCCTCGCCAGCTGCGATGGCGCTAACCTCGCGCTCCATTTCCTCTACCGCCTGCTCGTAAGGCACGAGGCCATCGGAGATTCGCCAGCGAACGGGCGGCGAACCGGCGGCGGGGAGCATTTTTGTCTCGATATCCGTGCGTGTAAGCATGAAAAAGTCCTTTCCACAGCCTTCTCGCAAAATGGCGTCACGGCCGCAACCCCAGCATTTCCGGGCTTCCTGCATATAGGATGGTGCAGTGCGATTTTTAATTTCAAAAAACTGTCACGACGCTCTTGTGCACCCAAAATCCTTTTGCTACATGCACCCCCGTCGGCGCAAGTCGACGCCTACCACGATGCGGTCGTGGCGGAATTGGTAGACGCGCAGCGTTGAGGTCGCTGTGGGGCAACCCGTGGAAGTTCGAGTCTTCTCGACCGCACCAAAGAAACCCGCTTCGGCGGGTTTTTTCTTTTTTAGCCAATCGGTTAGCCCTGACCCCACAAGACGCCGGGCTGCCTCTGAGCCAATTCGGCTACTGTGTTTTATCTTGCCGTCGGCATTATAAAAATTACGGGCGGCAAATCATTGACCCGACGCCGCCCGAATTGAATGGCCGGACTGAACTAGCGTCGGTAACGCTGTCCGTCCCCGACACGGTAGGGGTCCCCATCCATTACCTGATCCATTCGCCACTCGTTTCCACGATATGGGCTATGCCACGTCTGGCATCCGGCCAGAAAGACGGTTGCGGTCAGCAATCCGAAAGTAAGGGCGGCTCGCATCATCTTGAACTCCTCGAAATGTCATCCCAGCCATGTAGGCGCCCGCCCGCATGTTTGCGATACCTCGTCGGAATTTGTCGTCCGTTTTAGAACGGCGCAACAATTTGGATTGCCGGAAAATTCCGGTGGATATTGATGCACGCTTTGGTAGCTCGTCTGCTCCCCCCACAAAACGAGGGGTGGAATATGAGAGGTCTGATGTTAGCTTTTGTCAGGAAATAATATCCGGGGGTTTTCGTGCAGGGGGACAAGACGGATTCAGACAATGCGCTTGGTTATTACATGTGGAGCATTTCCGACAACAGGCTGATCATGGATGCGATTACCGCGGAATGCCATGGATTTTCCGAACCGGTTGCATCACGCGGGGTAACGATCGAGGAGATTCTGGAAAGGATCGATATTGAGATGCGCGATCGGGTGGCACAGGCCATTTTCGACAGCATCACCACGGGCGTCTTTTTCGATCAGCGTTACAAGGTCAACCTGCCTGACGGCTCTAGCCGATGGATCGCGGCAAAGGGCAGGGCGATCTTCGATCCGGAGGGCACGCCTTTTCTCGGTATAGGCAGCGTCCGGGATATCACGCTGAAAAAACCTTACCAGTTTGAACCACGCCAGTAACGACAACAAAAAAGAGGCGGCTTTCGCCGCCTTTTTTCGTCTGCGCCTTGCCGGGACATCAGAACACGGCGAGATATTTCAACAGCGAAATAATGCCGATAATAATGACGATCACCTGTGCGATCTGTTTGGCGCCGCCGCCAACGGGCAGTCGCGCGATGAGCCACAAGACAAGCACAATCACCAGGAAGGTGATCAGAATGCTGACGAGCGTAGATGTAACCATATGTCCCAGCTCCCTATTGAAATTAGATATTCAACGATGGTTCACCGTTGCGTGAGTAAAAAGGCGCCAGCCAGTATTTTGTTCCATGTGATCGATTGCGCGCGATTAAATTAGGATTTTCTGAATGACCGAGAGCGTGAGGATGAAATCGAGGCCGGTCGGCGCTTCCGTCAGCGTGGGGCGGCTTGGCCGTCCTCATGTGTCGTCGGTCACCGGTGGCGCTCTGGACATCGTCACGGGGATTTCGGAGCCAGGGTTTAACCCAATCGATCTTTTATACTCCTCGCTGGCCGCGTGCCTGGCGCTCAGCGTCCGCATCGCAGCCAGCGGCTTGGGACTGCTCGATCTGTTCGAGGGTGTTCGTGTTGATGTCTCCGGCGAGAAATCGGCTGATGAACCCTATCGCATCATCCGCTTCGACATTCGGATGGAGATCGCCGGAAACTTCAACGCGGCGGAGCGACTGGCGCTTGCGCACAGGGCGGAGGATATCTGCACCGTCAGCAACACGCTGAAGGGCGATGCGAAATTTGTGCTGTCGATTACCAGCTGACGTTACGGCTTCCTCGACTTTTCCCATTTCTTCACCAGCCGGTCGCGTTTCAGCTTCGAAAGCCGCTTCACCCAGAAAATGCCGTCAAGCTGGTCAATCTCGTGCTGGATGCAGATGGCGTGAAATCCCTCGACGGCCTGACGGTGCTCCGCGCCGTCGATGTCCTGAAACCTCACTTCGATCTTGGATGGCCGCTCCACTTCGTCCGTGAAGCCCGGCATCGAGACGCTGCCCTCCACATGTCGCATGGTCTGCGTGGCGCGGCCGATGATTTCGGGATTAACGTAGGTAAGAACCGTCCCCGGCGTTAGTTCCAACACAAAAACACGCTGCTTCACGCCGATATGGGCGGCGGTGATGCCGACACCCGGGGCGGCGCGCATCGTGTCGATCAGGTCGCTGACAAGATCCTGCAATTGCCCGTCAAACACCGTGACCGGCTCGCAGATTTCCGATAAGCCGGGATGCGGATAGGGCAGGATAGGCCTGGTTGCCAAGGAAATGCTCCGTTCGTTTCAAATCCGGGCGGCGGCAGCGAGCGCCTTTCCCTCCGCTGTCGCTTCCAGGAAGCTGCGCTGGGTGCGGGCATCGCGTCTCGTTACCTGCACGAAGCGCGGTGACAGACCGGCGATTTCGCGCAGAACGAGGGCATGTGCAAGACCCAGCCTGTTGGCAATGCCGCGGCTGTCGGTGGCTATATTGAAGTCGACCGCAATCAGTATCGCCGCGCCGGTGGATGTGAGCAAGGGCTGCGATCGCTCTTGAACCCGTGCCACCGCGGCCATGAAGGCATCAGCGGACTGTTCCTCATTCATCAGGAGGCATCCGGGCGCAGGCGGACGGACACGAGCACGGATTTAGACGTCGGTGTAAAACTGTCTTTGCCATAGCTCGACAGCGGCACCAGCACATTCAGTTCCGGATAATAACCGCCGATGCTGCCCCGCGGAATATTGTAGGGCACCAGCCGGAAATTCTGTGCGATGCGTTCGATCCCATCGCCATATTCGCCAACGACATCGACACGCTGGCGGGAATGGGCGCCGAGCGCTTGCATATCCACCGGGTTCATGAAGATGACGTGGCGTTCGCCATAAACGCCACGATAGCGGTCGTCCATGCCGTAGATCGTGGTGTTGTATTGATCGTGGCTGCGGAAGGTCTGCAGGACGAAAAGGTTCTCGCGCGTGAGCGCCTGCTGGTGTTCGGTCTGCTCGGGCAGGGGGCCGCTGAAAAAGATCGCCTTTTTCGCCGGTGTGTTCCATTGCCGTTCCGCAGCCCTATTGGGCAGACGGAAGCCGCGCGGCACGCGAACGCGTTCGTTGAAATTCTCGAAGCCGGGTATGACCCGCTCGATCATGTCGCGGATAAGATCGTAATCATCAGCGAGCGCTTTCCAGTTCACAGGCCCGCTGCCCAGCGTCGCTTCTGCGATGCCGGCGATGATGGCGACTTCCGAGCGCAGCTCGTCCGACGCCGGGGGATTGATGCCGCCGGAGCCGTGCACCATGCTCATGGAATCCTCGACCGTGACGATCTGCGCCCGGCCTGCCGAATTGCGGTCGATCTCGGTTCGCCCCAGGCAAGGCAGCACGAACGAGGTTTCGCCCGGCACGAGATGCGAGTGATTGAGCTTGGTGGCGATGTTGACGGTGAGCTTCTGATTTTCGAATGCCTTGATAATAAGCGGGCTATCGGGCGTGGCGCGCAGGAAATTACCCCCGAGCGCAATGAAGGCTTGCGCCTTGCCCTCAAGCATGGCCGCCACAGCCTCCACCGTATTGTGGCCGGGCTTGCGCGGCATGGTAACGCCGAGTTCCTTTTCCAGCGCATCGAGAAGTGCGGGCGGTGCTTTTTCATCGATGCCGACGGTGCGGTCGCCCTGAACGTTGGAATGACCGCGCACGGGGCAAAGGCCCGCACCGGGACGACCGACATTGCCGCGCAGCAACATGAAATTGGTGATCTCGCGCACGATGACGACCGAGTGACGATGCTGAGTGACGCCCATGGCCCATGTCGCGATGACGGAGCCGGCCTTCATGTAGATGTGGGCGGCTTCTTCGATCTCCTCGCGGGTGAGGCCGGACTGGTCGAGAATGGTCTCCCAGCTCGTCGCTTCGACGGCGGCACGGTAGGCCTCGAACTCCGCTGCATGTTCGGCGATGAAGTCGTAGTCGATGATGGCGGGTTCGCCCGCCGCCCTTGCGGCGTCGTCAGCGGCGAAGACCGCCTTGCTCATGCCGCGCACCGCCGCCATGTCGCCGCCCTGGCGCGGCTGGTAATAATTGGTGGCAATCTTCGTGCTGCCGCCACTGATCATCTCGATCTTGTCCTGCGGGTCTGCAAAGCGCTCCAGCCCCTTTTCGCGAATGGGATTGAAGACGGCGATCCGGGCGCCGCGCAGGGCGGCGCGGCGCAGGTCGCCCAGCATGCGCGGATGATTGGTGCCAGGGTTTTGCCCGATCACGAAAATCGCGTCGGCCTTTTCAAAGTCCTCGAGCAGCACCGTTCCTTTGCCGACACCGATCGATGCGTTCAATCCGACACCGCTTGCCTCGTGGCACATGTTGGAGCAGTCGGGGAAATTATTGGTGCCGTAAAGCCGCACCATTAGCTGATAAAGGAAAGCCGCCTCGTTGGAAGCGCGGCCGGACGTATAGAATTCAGCCCGGTTCGGGTTGTCGAGACCGTTGAGGATGCTGCCGATTTCGGTAAAGGCCTCGTCCCACGATACGGGCAGGTATTTGTCGCTCATCCGGTCATAGCGCATGGGATGGGTGAGACGCCCCTGTTTTTCCAACTCGTAATCGGACCAGCCGCGCAGTTCGGAGACGGTGTGGCTGGCGAAGAACGCCGGCGGCACGCGGGCTTCGGTCGCTTCCCAGGATACCGCCTTGACGCCGTTTTCACAGAACTCGAAAGAGGAGCCGTGTTCCGGATCGCCCCAGGCGCAACCGGGACAGTCAAAACCATCCGGCTGATTGGTCTTCAACAGGGTGCGGACGCCCGAGATCGGTGCCCCGGATTCCAGAAGGCGCTTGCCGACGCTTTTAAGTGCGCCCCAACCGCCTGCGGCGGACGATGCCTTGCCGATGAAACCCGTCTTGCTCATGGTTTGCCACCCCGAAACCGACTTTCCGCGTCCGGTCGGCGCGGTTTGTCCTTTGTCAAAAACATCTTCAGAAGCGCCCATCCGCATCGGCTGTCAACGCCTTTGTTGTGCGTTGCGGTAAAACCAGCGTCATGGCTATCAACCTTGGCTGCGGAACGGCGTAAAGGGTGCGGGCGTTGTCGTAAAACAAGCGGCACGGATCGGCTATTCATGCTTATAAGCCGCACTCCGCCCGGTCCTGCCGGAGAGGCGAAGAGGAATGACGAATGGAATTTTCGCGACACGCGCGAAGCTTAGGTATTTGCAGCTATCCGGTTGTTGACAATATGCTTTTTAACGCCATTCTGCCTTCGAATCCGAGCATTGCGGCATTTGAATACAAGGGGACGCCAGATGACAGACCGTGACGACGACGCTGTCGCGCCCGATGAATTGAAGCCGTCGGATGCCCCGTCGGATATTTATGCCGAAGATGGCTCGGTGCGTTCCGATTTTCTGACCATGGTGGGTGCGGCAATCGCCGATCGCGACCTCTTGTTCCTGCGCAAGAATGTGGCGCGACTGCATGAATCCGAACTCGGAGACCTGCTTGAATCCATTCTCCCGGAACAGCGCCACGCGCTTGTGCGGCTGCTCGGTTCCGATTTTGATATGACGGCGCTGACCGAGGTGGATGAAGGTATCCGCCTCGATATCGTCGATCAGATGTCGAACGAGCAGATCGCTGCCGGTATCGGCGAACTCGATTCGGACGACGCCGTCTACATTCTTGAAGACCTCGACGACGAGGATCGTAAGGACATTCTCTCGCAGCTGCCCTTCACCGAACGCGTGCGATTGATGCGGGCGCTGGACTATCCTGAGAGCTCGGCCGGTCGGCGCATGCAGACGGAATTCGTCGCCGTGCCGCCATTCTGGACTGTCGGGCAGACTATTGATTATCTGCGAGAGGAGGAGGAACTCCCGGATTCCTTCACCCAGATTTTTGTCATCGATCCCACTTTCAAGCTGGTCGGCGCGCTCGATCTCGACAAGGTGCTGCGGGCCAAGCGCCAGGTGAAGATCGAAACGATCATGCACGAGACAAACCATTCCATTCCAGCAGAAATGGACCAGGAAGAGGCAGCGCAGCTCTTCGAGCAATACGACCTTCTGTCCGCCGCCGTGGTGGACAATAACGGCCGGCTGGTCGGCGTGCTGACCATCGATGACGTGGTCGACGTCATCCAGGAAGAGGCCGAGGAAGACCTTCTGCGTCTCGGCGGTGTGGGTGACGAAGAGCTGTCGGACTCCATCGCCAGCACGTCGCGTTCCCGTGTTCCGTGGCTCGCCGTCAATCTCATCACTGCCTTTCTGTCCGCTTCCGTCATCAGCCTGTTCGATGCGACAATCCAGCAGATCGTCGCGCTGGCGATCCTGATGCCTGCGGTCGCCGGCATGGGCGGCAACGCCGGATCGCAGACCATGACGGTATCGGTGCGCGCGCTTGCCACCAAAAGCCTCGATATCAACAATGCCGCCCGCATCATCCGGCGCGAGGCGGGGGTGGGCATTCTGAACGGCATGCTGTTCGGCTGCGCCATCGGTGTTGTCGCGGCGCTATGGTTTCAGGACATCCATATTGGCGGCATCATCGCCACGGCCATGTGTCTCAACATGCTCGCGGCGGCCCTGGCGGGAATTCTCATTCCGCTCGTCCTCGACAAGTTCGGAGCTGACCCTGCCGTCTCATCCGCCGTTTTCGTAACGGCGGTGACGGACATTGTCGGGTTTTTTGCCTTCCTGGGAATAGCGACCTGGTGGTACGGAATTTCGGGATAGGCGAGGGCGGCCATAAAATTGACTTTTACGTGAAGGTCAAATAATAATTATCCGGTAAGGAATCGGATAGGCCCGTGAACAAATATTATAGCATAACCGAACTGACCCGAGAATTCGGTGTTTCCACCCGCACACTCAGATTTTATGAGGATGAAGGGTTGATCCATCCTGAGCGGCGCGGGCGCACCAGGCTTTTCCGCGCTGCGGACCGCCGTCTCATTCAGGAAATCCTGCGCGGTCGCCGTATCGGTTTCACGATAGCCGAAATCCGCGAGATCATTCAGGTCTACAAGGAGCCGCCGGGGGAATCGGGCCAGCTTGTGCTCCTGATGAAGAAGGTCGATGAAAAGCGCGCTGATCTTCGGCAGAAGCGTAAGGATATCGAGGAGACGCTGGCGGAGCTCGACAATGTCGAAGAAGCCTGTCTAACGCGTCTTGCTGAAATCGGCGTTGGGACCTGAGCACTGCTTTTTAGCGGTATTGGATATTCCGTTGACGTAACTGTCGGGAACGGCTCCGAGCCTCTCCGCTTTGCTTCATAGGAAACGAGCGGGTTCCGCTAGCCTTTTCTCCCCGCCGACGAGAATGTCGCGGCAGCGGGATGTGGGACATGATCTCGATTTATCACCGACGTTCGCCCCCTGATCCGACCCTTCGGGCCACCTTCTCCCCGGAAAGGGGGAGGAAAGACGGCGACCGCTGACGCTCTGGCTGCCTGCGCTACTGCGCCTCAACAGTGCACTGCTGTGCCACTTCGCTGACCTTCGTCTGCTGATCCGCGGTCAGCTTGCCTTCCATCATGATGTCAAAAAGGCTTTCCGCCTGGAGCTTCTCCAGCGTGCAGCCGCAGAAGCGCTGGCACAGCTCCAGCCCGTTCGCCTGTTCGACGCAGCTTTTTTCGCAGCTTGATTTGTATAGTTCGACCTGATCGACAGGCGGCGGCGGGGCGACGAGCGACAGGGTATAAACAAGGCCGATTAATACCGGCTGGTGGATGAGATAGAAGGCAAGGCTGTGACGGCCGGCGCTTGCAAGAAGGTTGCGAGGTGAACTCGGGCTTCGAAAGCGGTCGAGCCAGCCGCGCGGCGAGACGAATTGCGAGACCGCAAGCCCGGCGAGGAACGGCGCAAGCCAGGGCAGCAGCGGGACATAATCATTCGAACGGGGTGGCTGGGTGGAAAAGCCGATCCAGGCCAGCCATTTTGCATTGAACAGTTCGGATTGCAGATATTGCGGCAGGATAAAAGCAATCACAGCGAAAAGCAGTGTCACGGCTGCGGGTGCCCTGAGGAACAACAGTCCCACGAGGCTTGCGGCGGCAATATTATGCAGTATGCCGAAGAAGATGAAGCTGTCCGGAAAGGCGAAATAGGTGGCGATGGTGATGAGCAGCGCCGAACCGGCCACCATGGCGAAACGCTTGCCGAAGGATGGCCAGTTCACGCCCTTGCCGTGGGCGAGAAACAGGCTGAAACCCGCAAGGAACAGAAATGACGTCGCGATGCCGCGTGCGTACAGCTTCCAGAGGCCCGTGGTTGCCGTGCCTGGTTCGAGATAACCGAAATATTCCAGATTCCACGTGAAGTGGTAGGACGCCATGGCGATGAGGGCCAGCCCGCGGAGCGTGTCGAGGCCGCCTATGCGGCCTTTACGGCGGTTTTCGTCGGCGACTGTGTTTGTGTCCATGGTTTCCGTTTTTCAGCTTTCGGTAAGGCCGGTGTCTTGCTCGGCTTGGCCCTTGAAGTGCGGCTATTTCAAGGCCTGTTTTCTTCCATGATGGCGCGTCGCGCCTCGGAAAAGAACTGGCGGCGCAAGAGCGCGACAATGATGATGACCGTGCTGGCGATGAAGACATAGGGGCTGATGAACCAGCCGAGATAACCGATGGACAGAAAGATGGTCCGCAGGCCGTCATTGAAGTTCTTGGCGGCGATGATATTCATCTTGATGACGTTCTCGGCCGCGCGTTCCGCCGCCTCGCGGTCGGCGCCGACGTCGTGCACCATGGGAATGGCGCCGAAGAGGATGGTGCAATAGTTGAACAGCCGGTAGGACCAGCCGAATTTGAAGAAGGAGTAACCGAAGAGACAGGTGAGCCCGATGACCTTCAGTTCAAAAGCCGTGCGACCGGCATAATGCACGAAAGGCATGTCGCGAAACACCGACTCGACCTGCTCGGTCGCCCCCAGAAGGGCAAAACATCCGCCGATGGCGAAGATGGAGGTGGAAGCGAAAAAGGCGGTTCCGTTCTGCAGGCCGGCCATGATCTGTGTGTCGATCATCTTCAGGTCGCGCTTCAGCGAATTCATGATCCAGTCGCGACGGCGCTCGGCCATGGCCTGGTTGAGGCTGGCGCGCGAAAACAGCCTCGTTCCCGTCGTCACATGGGTGTAGGCGGCCCATAGAAGGATGAAAACGACAATCGCGATATAGTCGATGACGGTCATTACGGGCAGGCCACCTTGCTGTTTGCGAATCTTCGAAACCATATTGATTTGAAGGCCATGGCAAGGCAATGGCGGCGGCTGACGTCACTCCCATATTCTCTTTTGGCGTTGCGGTTTCATCATTCGGTTTAACGCTAACTTTCCGGTAACCAAGTCGCTTTATCAGTCCTGTCGCGGACGACAGGTCTGCCGGTTCCGGGTTAAGGTTTTGCGTACCGGTTCCGCCTGGTTTTTCACCAACGGCAGGGACGGATTGACAGGATGGACGTTCGCACCTAGCTTTTCTTCCGGACCGGTGTTTCCGGTATCCGGAGCGTCAAGACTGATATGCCCCGCATCCTGCAGGCAGGTCTTGTTTTTTCCGGCCCGGTATCAGCGGCAGTCCGGCGTGAGCAACCGGGGGACGCCTTTTCTACGAATCGTTCCTTTCATGTCCGCCTGTCACTGGCTCGCGACCCGGCGAAGATGCCGGTCCGTTTATTCTCTTCCTTCAGGTTTCCCATGACAGATAATAACCGCTCCGTTTTCATTCTTGGCGGCGCGCGCTCCGGCAAATCGCGTTTTGCGGAAGAGCTTGCCATAAAAGCGGGCGGAAACCTGCATTATCTGGCCACCGGCCGGGCTTGGGATGACGAGATGCGTGACCGGATCGCCCATCATCAGGCGCGGCGTGGCGGCGAATGGGCCACCCATGAAGTGCCCGTCGATATCGCCGCCATGCTGGAGCGGCTGGACCGGCCGGACAATGTCGTTCTCGTCGATTGCCTCACTTTGTGGCTTACCAATCTGATGATGGAAAATGCGGATTTCGATGCTGCCTTCGCGGCACTTGAGGCGGCGATCCTGTCGGCTCGGGCGAAGCTGATTTTCGTTTCCAATGAAGTCGGTCTCGGCATCGTGCCGGAAAATCGCATGGCGCGGGAATTCCGGGATCATGCGGGGCGGCTGCATCAGCGAATCGCCGCCATTGCCGGTGAGGTCTTTTTCGTCGCCGCCGGGTTGCCCCTGAAAATGAAGGGCTGAAGCGGCACCCGCGAAAGCGCGGTCGACATCGCCGCACTCCAGCTTAGAGGCAAATTTCCCCTGCAAATGCGAGCCGCATTTTGGCGAGGCTGCGGCAGCTTTGCTTTCTTGATCTGGATCAAGGTCGCTTCCCATTCCCGATGGCAATGCTCCAACCGACGCAAAGGCGCACGTCCGCTCTCCCAGGCGCATGCAGTGCCTTTCGTCGGTCGGCTTGCACGTTGGGGGAAACCAACAATGAACTACACACTGGAAACCGCGATCGTGGCCCTTGGGGCCTTTCTCGCGTTGCTCGGGGCGGCATTCGCCCATGACAGTCTTTTCGCCGCCCATATGTGGGTGCTGTTCTTTACGCTGCTGGTCAGCACGGTGCTTCTGTTACGCCGTGTCTCCTTTGCGCCCGTCGATCCGGCCGCGCGGGCCCGGCGCAAGTCGGAATATTTCGACGGAGTCGTACGATACGGTGTCATCGCCACCGTCTTCTGGGGCGTCGTCGGCTTCCTGGTCGGCGTCGTGGTGGCGCTGCAGCTTGCTTTTCCGGATCTCAACATCGCGCCCTATTTCAATTTCGGCCGTGTAAGGCCGCTGCACACGTCGGCGGTGATCTTCGCTTTCGGGGGAAATGCGCTGATCGCCACCTCATTCTACGTGGTGCAGAGAACCTGTCGGGCACGCCTGTTCGGCGGCGATCTCGGCTGGTTCGTGTTCTGGGGCTACAACCTCTTCATCGTCATGGCCGCCACCGGCTATCTGCTCGGCATAACGCAGGGACGCGAATATGCGGAGCCGGAATGGTATGTCGATATCTGGCTGACGATCGTCTGGGTTGCCTATCTCATCACGTTCCTCGGCACGATCCTGACACGCAAGGAGCCGCATATCTATGTGGCGAACTGGTTCTACCTGAGCTTCATCGTGACGATTGCCATGCTGCACATCGTCAACAACCTCGCCATTCCCGTCTCTTTTCTCGGCGTCAAGAGCTACTCCGCCTTTTCGGGCGTGCAGGATGCGCTGACGCAATGGTGGTATGGCCATAACGCCGTCGGCTTCTTCCTGACGGCCGGCTTCCTCGGCATGATGTATTACTTCATTCCGAAGCAGGTGAACCGCCCGGTTTATTCATACCGCCTGTCGATCATCCACTTCTGGGCGCTGATCTTCATGTATATCTGGGCAGGCCCGCACCACCTGCATTACACGGCACTTCCGGACTGGGCGCAGACGCTTGGCATGGTGTTCTCGATCATGCTGTGGATGCCATCGTGGGGCGGCATGATCAACGGCCTGATGACGCTTTCTGGCGCCTGGGACAAGATCCGTACCGATCCCATCGTGCGCATGATGGTGATGGCGGTTGCCTTCTATGGCATGGCCACCTTCGAGGGCCCGATGATGTCGATCAAGGCCGTCAACTCGCTCAGCCACTATACCGACTGGACCATCGGCCATGTGCATTCGGGCGCTCTCGGCTGGAACGGCATGATCACCTTCGGCGCGATCTATTATCTGACGCCCAAGCTGTGGGGCAGGGACCGTCTTTATAGCCTGCAACTCGTGAACTGGCACTTCTGGCTCGCCACGCTCGGCATCGTCATCTACGCCGCCGTCATGTGGGTGGCCGGCATCCAGCAGGCGCTGATGTGGCGCGAATATGATAGCCAGGGCTTCCTTGTCTATTCCTTCGCGGAATCGGTGGCAGCGCTGTTCCCCTATTATGTGATGCGTGCACTGGGCGGCCTGATGTTCCTCAGCGGCGCGCTGATCATGGCCTACAACGTCACCATGACCATCCTCGGTCATCAACGCGAGGAGGGCGCCAGCAAAGGCGCGGCTCCTTCGCTGCAGCCCGCTGAATAGGAGGGGCCGATGTCCATACTCGACAAACACGGCGTCATCGAACGTAACGCCACCCTGCTTCTGGTCGGCTCGCTGCTGGTGGTCTCGATCGGCGGTATCGTGGAAATCGCACCGCTCTTCTACCTCGAAAACACCATCGAGAAGGTGGAAGGCATGCGGCCCTACACGCCGCTGGAGCTGGCCGGGCGCAACATCTACATCCGCGAGGGATGTTATGTCTGCCACAGCCAGATGATCCGCCCGTTCCGCGACGAGGTGGAACGTTATGGGCATTACAGCCTGGCGGCGGAATCCATGTACGACCATCCGTTCCAGTGGGGTTCGAAGCGTACGGGGCCTGACCTGGCGCGCGTGGGTGACCGTTATTCGAACGAATGGCACGTGCAGCATCTGGCTGATCCACGCTCGGTGGTGCCGGAATCGATCATGCCGTCCTATGCCTTCCTCAAGACAACGCCGCTCAAGATCACTGACATCTCCATGGAGCTGAAGGCCAACCGTGCTGTCGGTGTGCCCTATAGCGACGAGATGATCGAGAAATCCGCGGCCGATCTCGCCGCCCAGGCGGACCCGAATGCGGATTCGTCGGAACTGCTGACGCGCTATCCCAAGGCCAAGGTCGGCGATTTCGACGGCGATCCGGCAAAGCTCACGGAGATGGATGCGCTGGTCGCTTATCTCCAGATGCTCGGCACGCTGGTCGATTTCTCGACCTATGACGATGCCGCCGGTTACCGGTGAGGAGGCGGAACGATGGAAACCTACACGGCCATGCGCCACTTCGCCGATAGCTGGGGCCTGCTTGCCATGACCCTGTTCTTCGCCGGCGTCGTCATCTTCACGCTTCGCCCAGGCTCGAAAAGGGCCGCGGACGATGCGGCCAGCATTCCGCTCAGGGAGGACTGAACATGTCCGAAAAACACATCGATAAAATCAGCGGCGTCGAAACCACCGGCCACGAGTGGGACGGTATTCGCGAATTGAACAACCCCATGCCTCGCTGGTGGGTGTGGACATTCTACGCCACGATTGTCTGGGCCATCGGCTACACCATCGCTTTTCCGGCATGGCCGCTGATTTCAGGTGCAACCCAGGGCGTCCTCGGCTGGAACAGCCGTGCCGAAATCGCCGCGGACCTGGCCGATGCCAGACAGTCTCAGAGCATCTATGTCGACAAGATCGCCAATTCGTCGCTTGCCGACATCCAGGCGGACCCGACGCTGATGCAATTTGCCCTTTCGGGCGGTGCTGCCGCTTTCAAGGTCAATTGCATTCAGTGTCACGGTTCTGGCGCGGAGGGCGGGCAGGGTTATCCCAACCTCAATGACGACGACTGGATGTGGGGCGGCAGCGTCGATGATATCTATACGACGGTGAAGCACGGCATCCGCTTTCAGGATGATCCAGACACACGTGCTTCGGAAATGCCGGCCTTTGGCGATATACTGCAGCCGGATGAAATTCGTCAGGTTGCCGCTTATGTGTTCAGCCTCACGGGAACGCCTTCCAACCCGGTGCTGGTGGAACCCGGAAGGCAGCTGTTTGCCGACAATTGTGCCTCTTGCCATGGGGAAGATGCCAAGGGCAACCGCGAATTCGGTGCACCCAATCTTGCCGACGCCATCTGGCTGAAATCTCATGGCGAGGAGGGGATCGTTTCGCAGATACGCTCTCCCAAGCATGGCGTCATGCCCGCCTGGGGTGAGCGCCTCGGTGACACGACGGTCAAGCAGCTTGCGATCTTCGTGCACTCGCTGGGCGGCGGCGAATAAGAGCGTCTGAGCAAAAGCAGGGGCCGCATCATGCGGCCCTCGACTGTTTCCATTCTTCTTCGATGATGCAGCTCGGCTGCGGGCGGAGAAAACCGGCGCTCGAGCCGCGAGGCGTCCCGCCCCTCAGGACGTGACCTTATCGAGCGCGCGTTCGATGCGCTTTGCCGCTTGCCAGAGGTCTTCCATCCTCTCGAGGCTTGCTTCCTCCAGCGTCTCGCCATTTTCGCCAAGCGATTTTTCGATGTGGTTGAAGCGCCTGCGAAATTTCGTGTTGGTGCCGCGCAGCGCGTTTTCCGGATCGGCCTTGACGTGACGGCCGATATTGACGAGGGCGAAGATCAGGTCGCCCAGTTCGTCTAAGACCTTTTCAGGCCTTCCTTCCTCCAGCGCTTCGCGCAGTTCGGCGATTTCTTCTTCGATCTTGTCGAGAATGGGGGCGGGGTCCGACCAGTCGAAACCGACGCGCGCCGCCTGTTCCTGCAGTTTGAGCGCTTCGGTCAGCGCCGGCTGGCTGCGTTGCACACCGCCGAGAAAGCCGGCCTTGAAATCCTCCGTCATGCCCCGGCGCTCACGGCGCGCTGCGCGCTCGCGTTTTTCCTCGGCCTTGATCCGGTCCCACTGCAGCTTGACGCTGTCGGGCGTATCGGCCTCGGAGGCGGCAAAGACATGCGGGTGTCGGCGGATCATTTTCGAGGTGACGGCATGCACCACATCGCCGAAGGCAAACTCACCGCGCTCTTCGGCGATACGTGAATGAAAGACGACCTGCAACAGAAGATCGCCCAGTTCTTCGCAAAGATCGTCCATGTCCCTGCGCTCGATGGCGTCGGCGACTTCATAAGCCTCTTCAATCGTATAGGGCTTGATCGTCTCGAAGGTCTGGACGACATCCCACGGGCAACCGGTTTCCGGCTGGCGCAGGGCTTCCATGATCTCGATCAGGCGGGAAATGTCCTTCGAGGCTTCCATATGCTCAAACCTTCGCTTGTGTTTATGCCGGTCCGGCCGTCCAGTTCCGCGCTTAATTCAGAGGAATATCGTTGCCGCCCTTCGACGACTGATAGCTGGTGGACAGATCGTCATAGGCCGCCTTGATGCGGGCGGTCTGCGCCTTCAACGTGCTCTTCAGCGGATCCTCCTCGGCTTCCACCAGATCGGTGATGAAATACGAGTTCCAGAAAGCGTTGTTGCGGCGATAGCCGCCCGGCTCCAACCCGAAGACTTCCTTCAGAATTTTCAGATCATGCGGGATAGCGAAAGCGTCGCGCGAATCCTCGTGGCTGAAGAAGGAGTAGAAATTGTCGAAACCGGCCCAGGTGATGGCGGACATGCACATGGTGCAGGGTTCGTGGGTGGAGAGGAAAATCAGGTCCTTCGTATTCGGCTTTTCGCCCAGTTCGTAAAACCGCTTCAGCGTATGCACCTCGCCGTGCCAGAGCGGATTTTCCAGCTCGTTGTTGGTTTCCGCAACCACCAGCGACAGGTCGGACTTACGCAGGATTGCCGCGCCAAAAACCTTGTTGCCAAGGCTGACACCGCGCGCCGTCAATGGCAGGATATCGTGTTCGATGACATCAAGAAGGCGGGCGGAAAGTGGCTGGCTGGTCAAGGGGGCGGTCCTTCTTGCCGCTTGTATAAAGCGGTCTTCGCATGGAAAACAGATGGCAAATTGTCTTCCCTTGTTCGGCGCAGGGGCCGGGTTTGTCAAGGGATTCGCGCTGCGCTTGGAAGCCTCCAGGCGTGCGGGAAACAGAGGCCGGTTTGTTTTCCTCCAAAACCGGGGTGTTCGAGAAATAAAAATCCAGGTGCCGGAAAGGCTTGAATTTCTGTTTCTTCAATCTTGCGCCGCGATGCGGGATATATGTCCAATGCACAACGAACATGATTTTTCCGCTGCCGGCGATCGCCTTTCAACCTTCCCCGCATTCTTCCGGGTCGAGGGCAGGCAGGTTGCCGTCTTCGGAAATGGCGATGAGGCCTTCGCAAAGGTCAGGCTTCTTGCCAATACCAATGCGCATATCGTTGCCTATGCCGACGAGCCGGAGGCTGATTACGCAGTTTATCTCCGCGAACACGGCATCGATCATCGGCCTCATGCTTTTGCCAGCCATCTGATCGACGGTGCGACCCTGGTTTTTGCTGCAACTGGCGAGGCTGTTCTGGACAGGGACATCGTTGCTGCCGCGCGTTCCCGGAAAATCCCCGCCAATGCGGTGGACCAGCCGGAATTCTGCGATTTCTTCACGCCGGCGCTTGTGTCCCGGGCACCCGTCGCGGTGGCTATCGGCACCGAAGGGGCAGGGCCGGTGCTCGCGCAGATGATCCGCGCGCGCATAGACCAGATGCTGTCGCCTTCACTTGGCAAGCTGGCACATCTCGCCGTGCAGTACCGCGGTGCAGCGGAACAAACCGTACCGAAGGGCGCGTTGCGGCGCAATTTCTGGCGGCGATTTTTCTCCGGTGCAGTTGCGGATGCCGTCGCCGTCGGCGACGCCCCGGCCGCCCATCAGGCTGTCGACCGTCTTCTGCGGTCGCCCGAACGCAGCGAAGGCCGCGTATGGCTTGTCGGCGCCGGGCCCGGTGCGGAAGATCTTCTGACGCTGCGCGCGCAGCGCGTGCTGATGGAAGCCGACGTCATCGTTTACGATGCGCTGGTGCCGCAGGCGATCATCGATATGGGCCGTCGCGACGCCGAGAGGCTATCGGTCGGCAAGCGCAAGGGCTGCCATAGCAAGTCGCAGGACGAGATCAACCGCCTGCTGGTGCGTCTCGGAAAGGACGGCAAGCGCGTCGTACGCCTCAAATCCGGCGATCCCCTGGTTTATGGCCGTGCGGGCGAGGAGATGGCAGCGCTGCGCGATGCCGGCATCGCTTACGAGATCGTGCCTGGCATCACGTCGGCCTTCGCCGCCGCTGCGGATTTTGAACTGCCGCTGACGCTGCGTGGTGTCGCCTCGTCGCTGATTTTCACCACCGGTCACGATCTGACAGGCGATGTTCTGCCCGACTGGGCCCGGCTTGCCGTTTCCGGTGCGACCATTGCCGTCTATATGGGCCGCAGCGTCGCTGCCTCGGTGGCCACAAGGCTTATCGAAGCGGGGCTCGGTGTGGAAACCACCGTCGCCGTTATCGAAAACGCCAGCCGCGCGGATCGCCGCCTGCTGCACGGAACATTAAACGATCTGCCCGACCTTGAACATCGCGATGAACTGACCGGTCCTGTCATGGTCATCATCGGCGATGCGGTGGCGGGCGCCAATTTCGACAGGTCCGAGGCGCTTGCGCTTGCCGGAAGGCCGGCGGACCTCAAACGGGAGTATGTAAATGGCTGACAAGGTTTTGACCGCCAACCGCCTGAGCGATGGCATTGCCGTCTGGCTCGACGCCAACGGCGAATGGACGGAAAACCTGCAGGGCGCAATCGTCGCCCGCCATGCGGAAGCGGTCGCCTCGTTCGAGGAGATCGGCAAACGGGATTTTTCCGCCAACAAGGTCGTTGACGTTAATATCGTTGACGTTGTGGAAGAGAACGGCAAGCTCTGGCCGACGCGCCTGCGCGAGCGCATTCGCGCCGCCGGCCCGACCGTGCACTATGCGACCGGCTACAAGCCGGCCGATGCAGCATTTATCGCAGTCTGAGGAAGAATATGTACCGTTACGACGAGTTCGATCACGCATTTGTTGAAGGCCGCGTGGCGCAGTTTCGCGATCAGGTTGAGCGCCGGCTATCCGGTGAGCTGGCCGAGGACGCATTCAAGCCATTGCGCCTGATGAATGGTGTCTATCTTCAGCTGCACGCCTATATGCTGCGCGTCGCCATTCCCTACGGTACGCTGAATTCCAAGCAGATGCGGATGCTGGCGCATATCGCCCGTAAATACGACCGGGGTTACGGCCATTTCACCACCCGTCAGAACATCCAGTATAACTGGCCGCGCCTCTCTGACACCCCGGATATCCTCTCCGAACTGGCAAGCGTGGAAATGCACGCGCTGCAGACCTCTGGCAACTGCATTCGCAACGTCACGGCGGATCATTTCGCTGGCGCTGCGGCCGACGAGGTTGCTGATCCGCGTCCTTATGCCGAGATCCTGCGCCAATGGTCTTCCGTGCATCCGGAATTCTCGTTCCTGCCGCGCAAGTTCAAGATTGCAGTGACGGGTGCCGAACGCGATCGTGCGGCCATTCAGGTTCACGATATCGGCCTGCATCTTAAAAAGAACGACAAGGGCGAGATTGGCTTTGCCGTTTATGTCGGTGGTGGACAGGGGCGCACGCCGATGATCGCCAAGAAGATCCGCGACTTCCTGCCGGAAGAAGATCTCCTGTCCTATACCACGGCCGTGATGCGGGTTTATAACCTGCATGGTCGTCGCGACAACAAATACAAGGCGCGCATCAAGATCCTCGTGCATGAGACGGGTGCGGAAGAACTGGCCCGTCAGGTCGAGGTCGAATTTGCGGAACTCAAGAACTCCGAATTGAAGCTGCCGGATGCCGATATCGCCGCCATCACCGCCTATTTCGCGCCGCCGGCGCTGAAGGACCGGCCGGAAGGCTGGGAAAGCCTGGCGCGCTGGAAGCGGGCCGACGAGGGCTTTGCCCGTTTTGTCGAGCAGAACGTCGCCCCGCACAAGCATCCGGACTACGGCATGGTAACGATCTCGCTGAAGCCGATCGGTGGCATTCCGGGCGACGCGACGGATGAGCAGATGGAGCTGGTCGCCGATATTGCCGCGGAATATGCCTTCGACGAAATCCGCATCAGCCATGAGCAGAACATCATCCTGCCGCATGTGGCGCTGGCTGACCTCGAGCCGGTCTATCGTGCACTTGCAGGCGCGGGTCTTGCGACCGCCAATGCCGGGCTCATCACCGATATCATCGCCTGTCCCGGGCTGGATTATTGCGCGCTTGCCAATGCGCGCTCCATTCCGGTGGCGCAGGAAATTTCCACCCGCTTCGGTTCGCCGGAGCGTCAGGCGGAAATTGGTGAGCTGAAGATCAAGATTTCCGGCTGTATCAATGCCTGCGGCCACCACCATGTCGGTCATATCGGGCTGCTGGGCGTGGAAAAGAAGGGTGCGGAACTCTACCAGATCACGCTTGGCGGATCGGGTGACGAAAACACCTCGATTGGTGAGATCATCGGTCGCGGCTTCGAACCGGAAAAGGTGACCGACGCGGTTGAAACCATCGTCGACACCTATCTCGGGCTTCGCCTTTCAAAGGAAGAGAATTTCCTTGAAGCCTATCGCCGCGTCGGGCCGCAACCGTTCAAGGATGCGCTCTACGGTTCCGCCGCCGAAGCCGCCTGAGGAGAATGTCATGACGAAAATCTGGACCCGCGACGGCTTCGTGGAGAACGATCCCTGGGTGATCGAAACGGAAGAATTAAAAGCGGTGGCTGAGCAGAAGTCCGTGCTGCCGCTTGCCGATTTTCTGGTTCGTGCGGCCGAAAGCAACGATATCGGTCTCGGGGTGCTGATTGCGCCGGCCGATGATGTGACCCGGCTGGAACCTTATCTCGACCGTATCGAGCTTGTCGCGGTGAGTTTCCCGGCTTTCAATGACGGCCGTGGTTTCAGCCACGCGTCGCTGCTGCGCAGCCGCCTCGGTTTCACAGGCGAGGTGAGGGCGATTGGCGACGTGCTGATCGATCAGGTGCCGCTCATGCTGCGTACCGGCTTCACAAGCTTTGCGGTGACGAATGGTACGGCGATCCGCCGCCTGTCCGAAAATCGCCTGCCGGAAATTCCGGTCTATTACCAGCCGACGGCCAGGCCTGCGAGCGACGGCGAGGCTTATAGCTGGCGTCGGCGTGCGTCTCTGTGACACGTTGCACGGAAATATGAGTTTCTGATACATATTTCCTACGCACATGGCAGTATTGACATTCTCATGCCTTCAAACCGGAGCAGAAATGGTATAATTGCCCGGTCGGAGAATGTCGCTCATCGAATAGAATGGACGGAACCTAAATGAACGCGCCAGCCAAGACGGAAGATTTCGCGATCAAGATACCCGATGGTGTTTATGCCGAGACGGTTTTGTCGGTGGAACATTATACGGATCATCTGTTCCGTTTCCGCATGACGCGTCCGGCCGGCTTCCGTTTTCGTTCCGGCGAATTCGCTATGATCGGCCTGATGGTCGGCGACAAGCCGATCTATCGCGCCTATTCCATCGCCAGCCCCGCCTGGGACGAGGAGTTGGAATTTTTCTCGATCAAGGTCCCGGATGGCCCGCTGACCTCCCATCTTCAGGCGATAAAGCCTGGCGATACTGTTTTGATGCGCAAGAAGCCGACAGGCACGCTGGTTCTCGATGCGCTAACGCCCGGCCGACGGCTTTACATGTTCTCCACCGGCACCGGCATTGCGCCTTTCGCGAGCCTGATCCGCGATCCCGAGACCTATGAGAAGTTCGAAGAAGTCATCCTCACCCATACCTGCCGCGATGTGGCCGAACTGAAATACGGTTTCGATCTGGTCGAGGAAATCAAGAACCACGAGTTCCTCAGCGAGATTGTCGGCGACAAGCTCAAGCATTATGCCACGGTGACCCGCGAAGATTATCCCTTCAAGGGCCGCATCACCACGCTGATCGAAAACGGCAAGCTGTTTTCCGATCTCGGCGTACCCGCGCTCGATCCGGCCATTGACCGCGGCATGATCTGCGGTTCCTCGGCGATGCTCAAGGATACCAAGGAACTGCTTGAGAATGCCGGTCTTACCGAAGGCGCCAACAACAAGCCTGCCGAATTCGTGATCGAACGCGCTTTCGTCGGCTGACGCAACACGGTCTACGACATATAAGGAGGCCAGATGGCCTCTTTTTCTGTTTGCGCCGTTACTGCCTTCCTTGAGACAGGCCATCATTATTCTGTTTAGGCGCTATCTCGTTGCGATAGAGCAGGAAAAGCCCGATGGCGATTGCCGCAATGCCGCCGCCGACAAGGTGCGACAGTGAATAACCGCCCTTCGTCACCAGCCAACCTGCGACGACATTGCTGAATGACGCGCCGATGCCTTGAACCATCATGACGCTGGCAAGACCGACATTAAAGCGGCCCGTGCCCTTCAAAATTCTCTCCACCGCAACCGGCGTGACTATGCCGAGAAGCCCCGCTCCGACACCGTCCAGAAACTGGACGGGGAAAATGACCCAGAAGTCCGTAAAGGCGGAAGCGAGAACGCCGCGGATCGGCAGTGCGACGAGCGCGATGATAAAGACGGTTGAGAGACCGAAACGTCGTATCAGCCAAGGCGCCATGGCGGCGACGAAAATCATCGCAAATTGCGCGACGCCGGTAATGATCGCAGTGGTGCGGAAGGGTGTCTGAAGTTCGATGGCGAAATCCTGCGCGATCAACCGGCCCATCGGCGCGTTGCCGAAGTGGAAGACGAGCAGGATGATGGCCAGAAAGATAAGTCCGCGTTCCTGCAGCAAGACCGCGATGCCGGATGGACCGGGTTCGCCCCTGTCTTCGCCAAGGCCGCGCGCCACCTTGTGGTCAATGCGTTCGGGGTCGATGGCCGCCGTCGCGACCAGAGCACCCGCAGCGGTCAGCAGCATCAGGCCGATGATGCCGTCCATGCCGAAGAAAGTGACGACGACATAAGTCGCGAAGAGCGATGCGAAATTGCCGCCGTGGTTCCAGAACTCGTTGCGCGAAATCTGATGGGAAAACAGGCGCTCGCCGACAAGGCCGAGCGTGAGGCCGGCAAGCGCCGGGCCGACCACGGCGCCGACGACGGCCGTCATGATCTGGCCGGTCCAGACGATCCAAACATCGGGAAAGATCAAGGTGATCAGCGCGCCGATGGTCACGAGGACGACGGGTATGGCAATCAGCGTCCTTTTCCACGTCGTTCCATCTACCAGGGCGCCACAAAGCGGCGTGGCAAGCAGACCCACGAGGCCGCCGACCGTGGCGATCATGCCCAGCGAGAGCGAAGACCAGCCCCGTGTCGCCAGAAATGCATCCAGAAACGGCCCGAGACCGTCGCGGGCGTCGGCGAGAAAGAAATTCAGTGCAGCAAGGGCAAAAAGCGTGCGATCCGAGATGCCACCGCTATGCGGCAGGCCGCCGGAAGGAAGGCGGCCGTGTGGTGCCGCAACGCCTACAGTCGTCATGAAAATACTCCGATAAATATGCAGGGAATCGAAAAAAATTGATCGAGGCTGGCGAGAAACATCTGTGCCCGCATTTGGTTGCATTGGCACGACATCAGCAGGGATGTTCCGATATTTTTGCCCGTTGCGGGATTAGCTGGAGGAACGTTTAACGGCATTTGGGAGTTAGGCTTCGTGGAAAAACGGATAATCGCCATGAAGATCAAGGCTCTTGCAGTTTTATTTTCGGTCGGATTGCTCGCGACCCAGCCTGCTTACGCGGAAGAGGGCGCTTTTCTCTCCTCGCTGAAGGGCACGTGGGCGGGAAAGGGAACCGTAATTACCCGGATCGGCACACCGCCCATTAACGTCAGCTGCACGCTGAATTCCAACGCGGGATCATCGTCACTCAACATGTCCGGCACTTGCCGCGGTCTTCTGGTGGTAAGGCGCGCGATCGCAGCCGATCTCTCGGAGAAGGGCGGGCGCTATAGCGGCGCCTATACGGGCCCTTCCGGTCGGCCGTCCGCACTATCGGGCACAAGAAAAGGAAACGCCATCAATCTGACGGTGCGATGGAACCGCGATATCAACGGCGACCGCGTTGCCGCCATGACCATCGAAAAGGTCGGAGCCAACGGCTTGCGGCTGCGCACAACCGATAAGGACGGCAGGACCGGCAAGACGGTGGTGACGAGCGACATCCAGCTGGTGCGTTGAAGAGCTTACGGATAGCATCTCCAGTTCTTCAGCTGAATTCAAGCAGCAACGGGCAATGATCCGAGACTTCGGGCTGCCTAACGACGTCGAAATGATCAACTTTCACAGCCGGATTGATCAGCAGGTAGTCCGCATATCTGTTCTGCTTGGCGTAATGTGAGGTTCTGGTATCTGTGAAACCGCGGGTCGTGACGAGCTCGACAAGATTGAGTTCATTCAACACGGTAAAGGTTTCGCTGTCGGGCAGGACATTAAAATCGCCGCAAACGATGACCCGGTCGCCATCCTCCGCAATGTTCTTGACGAGGTTCACAAGTCGTTTTGCCTGCGCCAGGCGGGCGGCGGTATCGTGTTTGCCGTCGAGGTCGCGTAGCCCATGCATATGGGCAATGACAGCCGGCTGTCCGGTGGCAAAGTCGAAAACCCTGATGGCATGGCCGGTGCGTGACCGTGGATGATCGCCATATCCGTCCGCAGAAAAGGTCCCATGGACGAAGCCCTGTGCCTGCGCAACGATGGCGATGGACTTGCGAACGAATGTTGCCAGTCCCCATTGGGAAAAATATCTAGTCGTACCGTGCCAGAGATCACCCTGCGCCGCGGGGCAGAATATCGCGACATGATCCGGCAGGGCATCGGCGACATCGCGGAGGAAATTCGCTCTCTGCGGAAGCTCGATGCCGTGATCACGATAGGTCAACCAATCCTCTTGGGCAGCGGGCGTATGCACCACTTCCTGCAGGCACAAGATATCCGGGTCGGACAGGGAGATGTAAGGGACGAGTTCGTCGTGGAGCTTTCCGCCCCAACCGTTCAGGCAGATAAGGCGCATGCACACTCCATCGCTTGATTGTGTGATCCGATTTAGCATGGAAGCGATGAAGATCAATCACACCCCGTTCTTTTTCACGGCCGGGATTACGCCCACCTGAATGAGGAAGGCCCGAATTGCTTCGGGCCTTAGTCGTTCGAGCCCAGATTGGCGCTGCGGCGCTGCCTTACATTTTCGGCAGCAACACCTTGTCTATGACATGTATGACGCCGTTGGATTGTTTAACATCAGCGATGGTGACATGGGCGACCGTGCCATTCTCATCGGTGAGTGTGATTTTTCCCATGCTTTCTTTTGCCTTGAGTACGCAACCGCCGACCGTCTTCACGTCGTGCTCGCCCTTGTCATCCTTGATCATTTTTTCGATGGCGGATGACAGTGCATTGGCTGCAACGACGTGGCAGGTGAGAACCTTGACCAGCTTCTGCTTGTTCTCTGGCTTCAGAAGATCGTCGACCGCGCCTTTCGGAAGGGCCGCGAAAGCCTCGTTGGTGGGTGCAAAAACCGTAAACGGTCCTTTGCCCTGAAGTGTTTCCACAAGTCCGGCGGCCTTTACCGCGGCGACGAGGGTCGTGTGGTCTTTTGAGTTCACCGCATTTTCAACGATGTTCTTGTCCTCGAACATCGCCGCGCCGCCCACCTTGGGGTTCGCGGCATAGGCCGAAACCGTGCCGATGGAAAGAGCTGCAGCCAGCGTCAGGGCGCGAACGGAAAGCTTGTACATCATTATTCCTCCTTGTGACATCCAAGGCCCCGAAAGGTGGCTCTTCCAGCGGCCGCTATCGGTTATCCGTAGCGACACAAGAGACGGAAGCCGGTCTCGCAAAGTTTCAGGCGAGCCGGAAAAAAAGATAAATGGCTGATTTAAAACATGGTCCGGGCGCGCAAACGCCGAGGGTTCGTCCTGCGACGGGACGGAAAACGAAAAAGCCCGGATCGCTCCGGGCTTTCTGTCTCGAACGAAGGACAGCTTATTCGGCCGCCTCGGCATAGGCCTCCATCGGCGGGCAGGTGCAGATGAGGTTGCGGTCGCCATAGACATTGTCGATGCGGTTGACCGGCGACCAGTATTTGTCGATGCGGAATGCGCCGGGCGGGAAGCATCCCTTTTCGCGGCTGTAGGGACGATCCCATTCGCCGACGAGGTCTTCCACCGTATGGGGCGCGTTCTTGAGCGGATTGTTGGTCTTGTCCGCGCGGCCTTCCTCGATGTCGCGGGCTTCCTCGCGGATGGCCAGCATGGCGTCACAGAACCGGTCGAGTTCCGCCTTGGTCTCGGATTCCGTCGGCTCGATCATCAGCGTGCCGGCAACCGGCCAGCTCATGGTCGGCGCGTGGAAACCGCAGTCGATCAGGCGCTTGGCCACGTCATCGACAGTCACGCCGCAGCTGTCTGCCAGCGGGCGGGTGTCGATAATGCATTCATGTGCCACGCGTCCCGTTTCGGATTTGTAGAGCACGTCATAAGCACCCTTCAGCCGCTCGGCGATGTAGTTGGCGTTGAGGATCGCAACCTTGGTTGCCTGCGTCAGCCCTTCGCCGCCCATCATCAGGCAGTAGCTCCAGGAAATCGGCAGGATGGACGGCGAACCGAACGGGGCGGCAGACACCGCACCCTCGCGGCCATCGGTCGCCGGATGGCCGGGCAGGTAAGGGGCAAGATGCGCCTTGACGCCGATCGGCCCCATGCCAGGACCACCGCCACCGTGCGGAATGCAGAAGGTCTTGTGCAGGTTAAGGTGCGAAACGTCGGAGCCGATATCGCCGGGACGGGCAAGGCCCACCATGGCGTTCATGTTCGCGCCATCAAGATACACCTGACCGCCATGCTTATGGGTGATCTCGCAAATTTCGCGAACCGTCTCCTCGAACACGCCGTGAGTGGACGGATAGGTGATCATGCAGCATGAGAGGTTTTCGGCGTACTGCTCTGCTTTTGCACGGAAATCATCGATATCGATGTCACCGTTATCCCGCACTTTCACCGGCACCACCTTCATGCCCACCATCTGCGCCGAGGCAGGATTGGTGCCATGCGCCGAGGTCGGAATGAGGCAGACATCACGGTGTGTCCCGCCATTGGCGAGGTGATAGTTGCGGATGGTCAAGAGCCCGGCATACTCGCCTTGCGCACCGGAATTCGGCTGCATGGAGAAGGCGTCGTAACCTGTGACCGAGCACAGCTTTTCGGAGAGATCGTCGATCATCTCCTTGTAACCGAGTGCCTGATTGGCCGGTACGAAGGGATGGATGTCGGAAAATTCCGGCCAGGTGATCGGCAGCATCTCTGCCGTCGCATTGAGTTTCATGGTGCAGGAACCGAGCGGGATCATCGAGCGGTCGAGCGCCAGATCGCGGTCCGAAAGACGGCGGATGTAGCGCGTCATCTCGCTTTCGGCACGGTTCATGTGGAAGATCGGATGCGTCATGTACTGGCTGGTACGCAGCAGCTCCTTCGGCAGGCGATAGTCCGGCGTGAAATCCGAGACCGAGAAATTGCCGCCGAAAGCGCGCCAGACGGCTTCCAGCGTTGCCGGGCGCGTACGCTCGTCAAGGCTCATGCCGATCTTGGTGGCGCCGACCTTGCGCAGGTTCACCCCTTCCGCGACGGCCGAACGCAGGATAACGCCCTGCATATGGCCGACTTCGACGGTGATCGTGTCGAAGAAGGTCTCCGGCTCGATGGTGTAACCGAGCTTTTCCAGTCCCTTGGCCATCAGCACGGCCTTCTGGTGGGTCTGCTGGGCAATCGCCTTGATGCCCTGCGGGCCATGGAAGACGCCGTACATCGAAGCCATGACTGCCAGCAGCACCTGCGCCGTGCAGATGTTGGAGGTGGCCTTCTCACGGCGAATATGCTGCTCGCGGGTCTGCAGCGACAGGCGATAGGCGCGGTTGCCGCGCGCATCGACCGAGACGCCGACGAGACGGCCCGGCATGGAGCGCTTATGCGCATCCTTGACGGCCATGTAAGCGGCATGCGGACCGCCGTAGCCGACCGGAACGCCAAAGCGCTGCGAGGTGCCGATGGCGATGTCAGCGCCCATTTCGCCGGGAGATTTCAGCAGCGTCAGGGCCAGAAGATCGGCGGCGACGGCGGCAATCGCGCCCGTCTGATGCAGGCGGGAAATCAGGCCGGAGAAATCGCTGACATGTCCGTGCGTGCCGGGATACTGGAAGATCGCGCCAAACACGTCGACCGGATCGAGATCGGTGAAGGGGTTGCCGACAATCACCTTCCAGCCGAGCGGGGCCGCACGGGTCTCGATCAGCGCGATGGTCTGCGGATGGCAATTGGCATCCACGAAGAAGGCGGTCGCCTTGGATTTCGCGACGCGCTGGCACATGGCCATGGCTTCGGCGGCCGCAGTCGCTTCATCGAGCAGCGAGGCGTTGGCGACGTCAAGGCCGGTCAGATCGCAGACCATGGTCTGGTAGTTCAGCAGCGCCTCAAGACGGCCCTGGCTGATTTCCGGCTGGTATGGCGTATAGGCCGTGTACCAGGCCGGGTTTTCCAGAATGTTGCGCTGGATGACCGGCGGCGTGATGGTGCCGTAATAGCCCTGACCTATCAGCGAGGTCAGGACCTGGTTCTTGTTTGCCGTCTCGCGAAGACGATCCAGCGCCTCACGTTCGGTCAAGGCCGCACCCCAGGTGAGAGGCACTTTTTGACGGATGGAGGAGGGAACGGTGGCGTCGATTAGCGCGTCGAGGCTCTTATAGCCGACGACCTTCAGCATCTCGGCCATTTCCGACGGCGACGGCCCGATGTGACGCCGGTTGGCGAAGTCATAGGGCTGATAGTCGGTGAAATGGAATTCGGTGGGCGTCGTCATTACGCGATCAGCTCCTTGTAGGCTGCCTCGTCGAGCAGCGTATCGGCATCTGCAACGTTGGAAAGCTTGAGCTTGAAGAACCAGCCGGCGCCTTGAGGATCGGAATTGACCAGCGAGGGGTCGTCGACGATGGCCTGGTTGATCTCGACCACTTCGCCATCCAGCGGACAATAGACGTCGGAAGCCGCCTTGACGGATTCAACGGTTGCGGCTTCTCCATCCTTGGAGAAGGTGGCACCCACTTCCGGCAATTCGACGAAAACGAGATCGCCGAGCTGTTCAGCGGCGTGGCTGGTAATGCCAACGGTGGCGACATCGCCTTCGAACTTCAGCCATTCGTGTTCTGCAGTAAATTTCAGCATCGTGTTCTCTCCGGAGATGGGATGAAATTATCGTTTGTAGGTGGGCTTTATGAAGGGCAGGGCGGCGACGGTGACGGGCAGATATTTGCCGCGCACTTCCGCGAAGATCGCCGTGCCGGGAGCGGCGTAAGAAACAGGCACGTAACCCATGGCGACGGGGCCTTCGACCGAAGGACCGAAACCGCCCGAGGTCACTTCGCCGATTTCCGTCTTGCCTTCAGCATCCGCGAAAAGCTTCGAATGGCCACGCACCGGTGCCTTGCCCTCGGGCTTCAGGCCGACGCGGCGGCGCGATGTGCCGTCCTTCAGTTCACCAAGAATGCGTTCCGCGCCCGGGAAACCGCCTTCGCGATCACCGCCGGCACGGCGCGCCTTCTGGATCGCCCATTCCAGCGATGCTTCGATGGGGGAGGTCGTGGTGTCGATGTCATTACCGTAAAGGCAAAGGCCTGCTTCCAGCCGCAGACTGTCACGCGCGCCAAGTCCGATGGCTTCGCAATCGGGGTGTTCGAGCAAGGCCCTGGCGATCTCTTCTGCCTTGTCTGCCGGCACGGAAATTTCAAAGCCGTCTTCACCGGAGTAACCGGAGCGGGAGACGATGCAGGCAACATCGTGCAGCGGCACCTCCTGCACGTCCATGAATTTCATCTCGGAAACGCCCGTCCAGAGTTCGGCCAGTACCTCCTCGGCGCGGGGGCCCTGCAGCGCGATCAAGGCGCGGTCCTCGAGAAGGGTGATTTCGCAGCTGTCTGAAAGATGCGCCTTCATATGGGCGACGTCGGCATCCTTGCAGGCCGCGTTGACGACGACGAAAAGGTGATCGCCGCGATTGGTGATCATCAGATCATCAAGAATGCAGCCCTTGTCGTCGGTGAAGAAACCGTAGCGCTGGCGGCCTTCCTTGAGGCCGAGAATATCCACCGGCACCAGCTTTTCCAGTGCCTGTGCGGCATCGGCGTTGTTGCCGGACTTTGCCTTCACAATCACCTGCCCCATATGGGAGACGTCAAAGAGACCGGCTGAGGTGCGGGTTTGAAGATGCTCCTTCAAAACGCCGGCCGGATATTGCACGGGCATGTCGTAACCGGCGAATGGCACCATGCGGGCGCCAAGCGACAGGTGCAGGGAATGAAGCGGCGTGGTTTTCAGCGCGGCGGTATCGTCCAAGGACGCCTCCAGGGTTGCGCGAGCAATCGCGCGGGCTCAGGTCGTGGCGCAGATGCGCCGGTTCAAGAGCCCCCTCTGTCCTTGTCGCCTGAGATTGTTATCCCTTCGGCGAGCCGTCCTTATGAAAGGTGGCTTCTCTCCAGAGTTCCGTCGTCATCGCTGGTCCTTTTGCCTGAGAGTTTCCGGGGCGGTTGCTCCTTCGGCACCGCATTGAAGCGGTTTCTCCCAACGATGATGCGACGCTCATTATCTTCGAAGACCCGCTATTGGCAAGGACCAAATGACGCATCTGAACAGATTCTTGCTCCATCTGCGCCATCATCCCTCATCTCTCTCGCAACGACGTTTTGATATTGTCATTCCGTCATCATTCCAACGAATGGGAATGGCGGTGGAAAGACGCCGTCATTCCGATTTTTTTGCCGGCAGACCCTTGCGTTTCGTTGAGGCAAAATCCTCAAGTTCCTTTTCCGTCATGGACTTCTCCATGCTTTTTGAAGCACCTTTTAAACTGGATTTCTTCGTTTCGCCCCTTTTGGCGGCGAGTGCTGCACCCGCGGCTTTCTGCTGGGCTTTCGATTTGGCAGGCATGTCATGTCTCCCTTAAACGATCCGTGTTGCAGGAAAATGCCGCCTTGCGGCGATTGTTCCTCATACACGTCAAGCCTGCGGCAAAATTCCCCTTTGAAATCGAAGGGAAGCGCGATATCGCATGAGATCATGGGCGCACATCGAAAAAGACGGCTGACAGGGATCGAGAAAATGCTTCGCATTTTCTGTGCAATCCTGATGCTGTCGCTCGGTTTTGCCCATAGGCCGGCGCTTGCCGCAGCCCCCGCAGTCGCGCTCGATGAGAGCTACCGGCTGCCTGATGGCACCTTTGCGGAGATCTGCCTCGGCCATGGCGGCGGGGTGAATGCCTCGCATGCCAAGGAGGGGCCCGCCCATTCGGGCGACGCGATCCTGTTTTGCGAGGCCTGCCTGCTGGCCTCGTCCATTCTTCTTCCGGTCCCCGACAAGGAAAGCTGGCTGAAGACCGAATTTGCCTGGCTTGAGAACCGCCCGTCCACCGATTGGCGTTTCCACCCGGTCCCGACGATCCGCAAACCGGTCGCACGCGGCCCGCCAGCCTTGTCCGCCTGATTTTTCATCTTACAGGATCATCGCCGCCGAACCGGTGGCAAGAAACGGCTGCTTGAACCCGAAGGGCTGGCAGTCGCAGGGACAGACAAATGAAAACCACCAAGATCATCACATCGACCCTTTTTATCGCCGCGGTTTCCACCGCGCAGGCTTCTGCCCACGCCACCTTCGTTGACGGCTCGGCCGAACAGGAAAGCACTGTCGTCGCCGCTCTTCAGGTGCCGCACGGTTGCGAAGGCGGGCTTGCCACGACGGAAGTGCAGATCAAGCTGCCGGAGGGCTTCATTTCCGCCAAGCCGCAGCCGAAGGCCGGCTGGGAGCTGGAGGTCATCAAGGGCGATTACCGGAAGGCCTATAAAAATCACGGCAAGGAGATCAAAAGCGGGCCCGTCGAAATTCGCTGGAAGGGCGGCAATCTGCCGGACGAATTCTACGATACCTTTGCCGTGCAGGGGAAGGTTTCGAGCGTCGAGGTGGGGCAGGAACTACCCTTCAAGGTGACACAGCTTTGCGGCGACAAGGGCAAGGTTTCCTGGGATGAAGTGGCTGCAGCCGGTGTCGATCCCCACTCGCTGAAAAATCCCGCGCCGACCATCAAGGTCACCGCCAATGCCCATGCGGGCGGACACGATCACGCAGGCATGAGCATGGATACGGATGTCGTGAAGGCTGGCAATCTCGAAGTGTCTGGCGGCGCGACGAAGGCCATGTTGCCGGGCCAGCCCGTCGGCGGCGGTTATGTGACGATCAAGAATGGCGGCGATAGCGACGACAAGCTGATCGGTGTCGAATCGTCTGTCGCCGGACGCGCTGAAATCCATGAAATGGCCATGGTCAATGACGTGATGAAGATGCGCAAGCTGGACGAGGGCATCGTCATCCCCGCCGGTCAGACCGTGGAATTGAAACCCGGCGGCCTGCACATGATGTTCTTCGACGTGAAGAAGCCCTTTGCCGAAGGAGACAAAGTGCCGGTAACGCTGATCTTCGAAAAAGCCGGGAAGGTCGACGTCATACTGTCTGCGGGAGCTGCCAAGGGCGGCGGCGACCATCAACATAATTGACCAATGAAAAGCGGCTACCGGAACGCGTGACAGGTCCGGTAGCCGCAAGATTTCTCATTTGTCCGGTCTATTGTTTCGGCGCCGCGGCGGAAAACGGATGACGCTCGCTTTTGGTGATTTCCGGAAGCCGGGTGTAGATATCTAGAAACTCAACCTGACACCAAGCTGAATGCCACTCCCGCAACGACAGGGTTGAAATCTAACAAGCGACATCAGGATGTCTGTCTATCATCCTGATTCAAAAGAATATCATCTGCTTTTTGGGGGAGGTTGTTTTCCTCGTATGCCTCCACGGCCTGCTCAAGCGTCGCCTGCGGTTCCTGATGCTGGCTGGCGACGGTCAGGAAATAGAGGGTGAGGGCTGGTGGCTTGATCACAGTCATCATGCCGCGAAGCTGGAAGTCGTCGCTGTTCTCGGCCTTGCGCGCGAGTTCGTGAATGGCCTCTTCGACCTCGCTCCGGCGCGGCACGCGCTGTGACGGTTTTACAGCCTCCAGCGCATAGGCTGCCGTGTTCGCAGAAACGGAAAGAACCTGTGTCATCCAACCTCCGGCCATCGTTGCCGACCTTCAAAAACCGCAGGTTAGCATCTGCGTGTTGTTGGAAGGCTAAATCGCGGAGGCGCAATTTAATCGTATTTTAACAGCTGGTAGTGCCCGGCCAAGGGTTTCGCAGGCGGTTTACGTGGTCTAGAAATCCAAGCGGACCGTGAGGTCCGGCCGTTCCCTCCGGAGATAAATGCATGATCAATATAGTCCTCGTCGCAGCGGGCGGCGCAATCGGTTCCGTCTTCCGTTATCTGGTCGGCGTCTGGAGCGTCCGGCTGGCGGGGGTGAATTTCCCCTGGGGAACGCTTACGGTCAACGTGGTGGGTTCTTTCCTGATCGGTCTCCTGGTGGAGCTCGTGGCACGACGGCTGAATGCCTCGATGGAAATGCGGCTTTTTCTCGTGACCGGCGTGCTCGGCGGGTTCACGACGTTTTCATCTTTTTCGCTCGATGCTGTCTCGCTTTTTGAACGCGGCGCGCTCGGCCTTTCTGCCGTTTACGTTCTTGCGAGCCTTTCGGTTTCCATCGCTGCGGTTTTCGCCGGGCTGGCCTTGGGCCGCAACTTGTTCTAAAGGCTTGATCCAAACGGCGCGCCGAAGAAACGGCTGCGCGATCAGGACAGAGAGACTGGAAAATTTATGGCAGGTATCGAGCATATCAAGGTCGAGGCCGACGAGGCCGGTATGCGCCTCGATCGCTGGTTCAAGATTCACTATCCGGGGCTTGGGTTCGGGCAGTTGCAGAAGCTGCTGCGATCCGGCCAGGTGCGTGTGGATGGCGGCCGGGTGAAGACGGACGCGCGGGTGCAGCCGGGACAGATGGTGCGCGTGCCGCCGGTCGATTCCGATATGAAGACCAAGAGCGGTCCGATCGGCTCGAAGGACCTCAAACATTCCGCCGATGGCGAGCTGTTGGCACGAATGCTGCTGCATGAAGACGACAAGGTGTTCGTTTTCAACAAGCCTGCTGGCATCGCCGTTCAGGGCGGCTCGGGGGTGACCCGGCACATTGACGGCTTGCTGGAAGCCTGGACCAACCAGAAGGGCGAAAAGCCGCGTCTCGTGCACCGGCTGGATCGTGATACGTCGGGTGTGCTGGTGGTTGCCCGTACCAGAGGTGCCGCGCAAAAACTGACCGCCGCCTTCCGCGAACGCGACACCAAGAAAACCTATTGGGCGCTCGTCAAAGGCGTGCCGCGCAAGCACCAGGACAAGATTTCCACCTGGCTGGTCAAGGAACAGACGATCGACGGAGACCGCATGCGCATCGCCAAGCATGGCGAGGAGGGCGCCGATCACGCCGTGTCCTATTACCGCGTCATCGATACCGCCGCGCAGAACCTCGCCTGGCTGGAAATGGAGCCCTATACCGGCCGCACCCATCAGCTTCGCGTGCACGCGCTGCATATGGGGCACCCGATCATCGGCGATCCCAAATATTACATCGACGATCCAAACTGGGATTTTCCGGGCGGCATCCAGAAGCGCCTGCATCTGCATGCGCGCCATATCGACATTCCGCATCCGAATGGCGGCCGGCTTCGGGTCAGCGCACCCCTGCCGCCACATATGGTACAGACCTGGAACCTGCTCGGTCTCGACGTGGCCGATGGCGATAGGGAAGACTGACGGCAGATGAAACTGGTTCTTTTCGATTGCGACGGAACGCTGGTGGACAGCGCGGGCCTTATCCATGCCGTCATGGCCGATACGTTCGCCGATTTTGGCAAGCCGCGCCCCGATATCTCCGAAACCAAGGCGATCATCGGTCTGACGCTGGATATCGCCATCGCCCGCATGCTCGGCAAGGCGCATGTGGATGACGAGGTTCAGGCGATGACCCAGCGTTATAAGGAAATCTACCATCCGATCCGTGCACGTCCGGGGATGATCGAGCCGCTTTTCGAGGGCATCGCCCCGCTGATCGACACCCTTTCAAGGCGGGATGACGTGCTGATCGGTGCGGTGACGGGCAAGGGGAGGCGCGGGCTGACCCACATTCTCGAAACCCATGGATTTGCCAGGCACTTCATTGTCTCGCGTACGGCGGATGATTGCCCTTCCAAGCCGCATCCGGCCATGGTGATGGAATGCTGCCATGAAACCGGCATGGTTCCGGCCGATACTGTCGTTATCGGCGACGCGGTCTATGATATGCAGAT
The DNA here is from genome assembly GCF_026191755.1 of Agrobacterium sp. InxBP2. Classification (NCBI taxonomy): domain Bacteria; kingdom Pseudomonadati; phylum Pseudomonadota; class Alphaproteobacteria; order Hyphomicrobiales; family Rhizobiaceae; genus Agrobacterium; species Agrobacterium sp. InxBP2. The sequence goes on along the minus strand of NZ_JAINDY010000033.1, from coordinate 535,798 downwards.
GGCAAAAGCTGCGGGCGCAAAAGCGATCGGCGTCGCCTGGGGTTATGCGTCCATCGACGAACTCTGGACGGCGGGCGCCGATGCGGTCGTCAGCCACCCGCGTGAAATCCCGGTCTATGTTCCGACCGATAATCCCTAATTATCCTTTCTACCGACCGATGAGGATGTGCCATGCGTGATCTCCTGAACGACCTTTCGGAAGGCCTGAGCCACCCCGATCCGATCCTGCGCGCGCAGATCCAGATGCAGAAACCGCTGCCCAAGCGGTTCTACAAGGATGTGACGGTCGGCGAGGCGGCGGAGGAAGGCTTCACCATCCTTCTCGACGGTAAGCCGTTGCGCACCCCCGCCAAGAAGCCGTTGGTCGTGCCGTCGAGGTCGCTCGCGGAATTGCTTCGCGATGAATGGGACGCCCAGACCGAGGCCGTTAATCCGGTTGTCATGCCGGTGTCGCGCCACGTGAACACGGCCATCGACGGCGTCGCCAATGATACGCAGGCGGTTTTCGAGGATATATTGCGGTTTTCCTCCTCCGATCTCCTCTGCTACCGCGCTGGTGAACCGGAAGCGTTGGTCGCGCGCCAGACGGACCATTGGGATCCCGTGCTCGACTGGGCGGCCAATGTACTTGGCGCGCGCTTCATTCTGGTGGAGGGCGTAATGCATCGCGACCAGCCGCGGGAGGCCATCGCTGCCTTTGCAGTGACGCTGAAAAAATACGATACACCGATCGCGCTCGCGGCACTCCATACCATGACGTCGCTGACAGGGTCTGCCATTCTGGCGCTGGCGCTGGCGGAAGGAGAGCTGACGCTTGAGGAAGCCTGGGCGCTTGCCCATCTGGATGAAGACTGGACTGCGGAACAATGGGGTGAGGATGAGGAGGCGCTGGAGCGCCGGGCCGTCCGTCTCATCGACATGCGTGCCGCGGTCAATGTTCTGGAGTCTCTGACGAGCGCATCTTAACGCTTTTCTAACCCTGATCGACGATCATCAGGCTACCTCACGTAAGGGGAGCCGCAGATCATGACAACCATGCTGAAACGCCTTGGCATCATTGTGCTGGCGTGTTTCATGCTCATGTCTTTCAGGCTTGAACCGGAAGCGACCAGTGCCGATCGGCTGCTTTACGACGTGCGCGGCGCGTTTGTTGCAGCACGACCGGATGTGGCGCCGGCGCTGATGCAGTCCATTCATGCGCAGGTTCAGAATGCGATCAAGACCACAGCACGGGGAGAAACCCGACCGCGCGTGGTGCTGACCATCCGCCTTGCATCCGTCACACGCGGTCCCTTCCTTTTCGGTGAAAAGGCCTCCGCCAAGGTCATCGTGCGGGCCGCCGCCGTGGCCACGGGCGAGGTGATCGCCGAAGCCAAATTCACCGCCACCGTCGTAAGCTTCGATGACGAGGCTTTAGAACAGGAGCTTGCTTATGGCGTTGCCGAGCGGGTGATCCGCGAATTCAGATTGAACCGGCCGGGTCCGACCACGCTGGCGACGGCGCTGTTTCCATAGATTGGACCAAAGGCGTGAGCGGGACTGCGGCAGTCATCCGCGCGCCAGCGCCGGAAACCATCTTCTGCTTTGACAAAGTGCGTCTCGATATTCACATACGTTACGTATCTCAATTGACATGCGTCGTGTAGGTTACTATCTCACATACGCAACGTATGTGAATTGGACGTCCGGAGTTTTTCTTCCGACGCCACTCAGCCAAAAAGAGAGATCCAAGATGAGCAAACGCGAGGCAATTTTTCCCGCAGACCGGCACGCGCTTTACGAACAGCACGGTTACTCTGCGGCAATTCGGTCGGGTGACCTTCTTTTCGTTTCCGGCCAGGTCGGCAGCCGTGCCGACGGAACGCCCGAACCCGACTTTGAGCGTCAGGTTCGGCTTGCTTTCGAAAATCTCGCGGCCACGCTCAAGGCCGCGGGATGCACGTTCGACGATATTGTCGACGTGACGACGTTCCATACCGACCCGCAGAACCAGTTCGGGACGATCATGGCCGTTAAGCAGGAGATTTTCAGCAAACAGCCTTATCCGAACTGGACCGCCGTCGGCGTCAACTGGCTTGCGGGCTTCGATTTCGAGATCAAGGTGATCGCCCGCATCCCGTGAGATGCGGTCGGCCTAAAGGGGCGGCGTTCGCAGGCGCTGCCCGTTTTGTGTTTGCGGCTTATCCGAGCCGTTCGGCATGCCATTTCAGATGATCGTCCATGAAGGTGGAGATGAAATAATAGGAGTGATCGTAGCGGTCGTGCAGGCGCAGCGTCAGGCCGATATCCGTGCCTTTGATCGCCTCTTCGAACAGCCATGGCCGCAGGCCCTTTTCCAGGAAACTGTCGGCCTTGCCCTGATCGATCAGGAATTCGGGAAAACGCGCACCGTCCTCCACCAGTGAGCAGGCGTCGTATTGACGCCATGCTGCCCGGTCCGGTCCCAGATATTTTTCCAGCGCGGGTTCCGACCAGTCAGCGGAGGAGGGAGCCACGATCGGCGCGAAAGCGGAGCAGCTTTTGAACCGTTCGGGGTTTTTCAGGGCGATGGTCATCGCGCCGTGGCCGCCCATGGAGTGGCCGAAAATGCCCTGACGGCTCATATCGGCGCGGAAATGCTGGCCGACCAGTGCAGGCAACTCCTCCGTCACGTAGCTGTACATCCGGTAGTGCTCCGACCAGGGTTTCTCGGTCGCGTCGAGATAAAATCCCGCGCCTTTGCCCATCTGCCAGTTGGTCAGTTCATCCGGTACGTCATTGCCGCGCGGACTGGTGTCGGGGCACACGACGATAAGACCAAGTTCGGAAGCCATGCGGCGATATTCGCCCTTCTCCATGACATTGGCATGGGTGCAGGTGAGGCCGGAGAGATACCACAGGACGGGGCATGGCTCGTGGATTGCCTTCGGCGGTACGTAAACCGCAAAGGTCATCTCGCATTTCAGGGTCTCGGATACATGGGAAAATACGCCCTGCATGCCACCAAAGGCCGTATTTTGCGAAATAATGTTCATGAAGCCATTCCTTTGAAAAAATCCCGGTTCAACCGGCAAGCGAGACTGCGGCATTGACGGCTGCCGCTACCAGAACCGTGTTGAAGAAGAAAGAGACGATGGAGTGCAGCAACGTGACCTTGCGCATGGCGGTCGTGGTCACACCCACGTCCGAGGTCTGCGCCGTCATGCCGATCACCACGGCGAAATAGAGAAAGTCGTAACCGCAGGGCTCTTTGGTCGCGGGGAAGTCCATGCCGCCGCGATGCTGGCGCTTGCCGTCGACCGTGTGCGGACGCCAGTAAAGATGCGCGTAGTGCAGGGCCGTCATGGTGTGGATGGTCAACCAGCCGAAAATCACCGAGGCGAAAGCGATGACCAGCGTCCAGACGGTTTCACCAGTATGGTTTAGCGCCTGAAAAAGGGACACCACGGCGACGGTCACTGCCAGCAGCGTCACGGCGATGATGGCAATTGCGGGGAGATCGTCGCTGTCGGCATGGGCTTTCAGATGCTGCGCCGTCAATTTGGAAAGACGAAAGGCAACCAGCGTCAGATAGGTCAGGAAGAAAGAAACTGCCGCGATTTCTATTGCCACGGAAGGCGCGAGAGCCAATGCAATACCGAGGCCGGAAGCCCCGACAAGAGCGGCGATGAAAAAAGGTTGATGGCGGCGATAGGTATTGCTGTTGGAACTGGCCGGGGTCATGGGCTGGGCCTTTCTGCTTGCGGCATCACTTTTTGACACGGCGGCAGAAACGGTCAAGCGTCTCCAGAAAAGCGGATCGATCGCGCGGCGAAAAAGCGGCATTATAGCCCTTGCTTTCACCGGTTTCGCGCAGATGTGCACCAAGGTCTCGCATCGCCGTTGCCATGCCGATATTCGACTGGTCGAAAACGCGGCCCGTGGGGCCCGTCACCAGTGCGCCTTTGGCAACACAGCGCCCGGCCAGCGGCACATCGGCGGTAACGACGATATCGTTCTCGCCGGCATGATCGGCAATCCAGTCGTCCGCCGCGTCGAAACCGGCGGAAACAATGACATTTCTGACCATGGGGTCGCGTGACGGGCGCAGACCGGAATTGGCAACAAAGGTTACCTCCAGCCCATGCCGCTCCGCGACCCTGAGGATTTCCGGCTTCACTGGACAGGCATCGGCATCGACGTAAATTTGCGGATTTTGCTGCATGGACACTCTTTTGGATCGTTCTGCCACGCTTCTAAGCGCAAATGCTGCGATTACCAAGCCCGCGATTGGTAAATTGCGGGCGAGGCAAGGGCAGGGCGTGGCGCTTGCGAAGGATCCGGAAATGAATTATGTTCCCTTTATGTTCTTTCCCAAGAGGGTTCCATGCTGGAAGAGTTCATAGTGAGGGCCAAGTCCGCCACATATGTTGGCGGGGGCAACAAATCCGCCACGCCCACTCGCACGGGATCGCATGATCTTGGCTATCGCGACGGAGACTGGCACTATATCGACAGCTATTTCGGCGGAACCGATTTCATCGGTCAAGAGGTCGTCTGGCACCGGGGGACAGCCATGTGGGCGATGAACTATCACGGCCGCATCCTACGGCCCGATATGATCGACGCCGCAACGGCCGGCATGGTCATTCAACGTTCGCTTTCCACGCTCTATCGGGAAGGGCGGTTTCTGGGCGGCTTCACGCACCCGGTGGAGAATTTGGTCTATGTCGACACGAATGCAGGCGAATTCCAGTCGTTCACCGGCGTCGAGCGCATTTATCTCGGACATTTCGAGACTTACCGACTCGACTATCATGGCGGGATCATAAAGCCATGAAAATTGCGATGATGGGGCGATGATGTTTCGCCGCCCCATCAGGCTTCAAATTAGCCCGGCTGCTTCGTCTTGCGCAGATAGGGAAGAACCGTGTCATAGGAACCAAAACGCGCAATCGCATCCTCATTGGAGACGGCGGCGGTAATGATGACGTCTTCGCCTTGCTTCCAGTTGGCTGGCGTCGCCACCTGGTGTTTCGAGGTCAGCTGGATGGAATCGATGGCGCGGAGAATTTCCTCGAAGTTGCGGCCGGTGGTCATGGGGTAGGTGAGGACCAGCTTGATCTTCTTGTCAGGACCGATGACGAAGACCGAGCGTACGGTGGCGTTATCGGCCGGTGTGCGGCCTTCCGAGCTGTCGCCGGCGCCGGCCGGCAGCATGTCGTAAAGCTTCGCGACCTTCAGGTCCTTGTCGCCGATCAGTGGATAATCGACATTGAAGCCAGTGGCGGCGCGGATGTCGTTCTTCCATTTTTCATGGCTTTCGACGGGATCGACCGAGATACCGATGATCTTCACACCGCGCTTTTCGAATTCCGGCTGCAGGCCGCCCATGGCGCCGAGTTCGGTGGTGCAGACCGGCGTAAAATTCTTCGGATGCGAAAACAGGACCGCCCAGCCATCGCCAATCCAGTCGTGAAAGCTTATCGGACCATGGGTGGTCTCGGCGGTGAAGTCGGGCGCTATATCGTTGATACGCAGGCTCATCTGGTGCTTTCTCCCTAATCATTTGAACTGAAAACTGATGGTGCGGCAATCCGTGTCCAGCGCAGGAGCTTAGAGTTTTTGCGTGAAATGGCCAGCCCTTTAGCGTGTGCCGACAACACGATGCGTTGTTTTCGCTCATTCCGGCGCCTATTGTGACACAACGCCAGGTAACAGAATTGCGGGGGGCAATTTTGCATGGGGGAGTGATGGAGAACAGCAATGACAATCACCATTACCGCCTTTGAACGCTCGCCCGATGGCGGCAAGGGTCTTGCCCGCGACATGCGTGTCCGCTGGGCACTGGAGGAAGTGGGGCAACCGTACGAGGTTCGCCTTCTTTCCTTCAAGGCGATGCGGGAGCAAGGGCATCTTGCACTTCAGCCCTTCGGGCAGATCCCGACCTATGAGGGCGATCTCGTCCTGTTCGAATCCGGTGCGATAATATTCCACATAGCCGAGCGCCACGCCGGCCTGTTGCCGCGGGAAGCGAACGCGCGGGCGCGCGCGATCATGTGGATGTTTGCGGCGCTCAGCACCGTGGAACCGCCGATAGTCGAGCATTTTGTCGCCGGTTTTGTCGAAAGGGACAAGAGCTGGCATCGTGAACGCCTGGAGATCGTCGATGAACGTATTCGCAAGCGACTTGGCGAACTGTCCCAGCGACTGGGTGAGGGCGGGTGGCTCGACGGCGCGTTCAGCGCCGGCGACCTGTTGATGATATCGGTGCTGCAACGGATAAAAAGCTCGGGCATTCTCGATGAATATGCGAACCTTGCAGCTTATGTGGCGAGAGGCGAGGCGCGTCCCGCCTACCGACGCGCATTTGCCGATCAGCTGGCGGTTTTCAAAGCCGCATCGAACTGATTGATACCATCGCGAGGGCCCGAACTTCAGGCCCTCGCTGTGCGCTAGCACTCCGCCGTGACAGATTTCCACAAACATGCCGGATCGAGGCCATCGCACCGCTCGATCACGATCCGCGTGCCGTTTTTCACCTGGCGTCGCCATGGATCGGAGGCGTCGCCGTGCGTGCGAATCCGGCCGCCGCGCTGAAGCCTTTGTAGAAGCGACCGCGAGAGCCCGAGCTCAGACGCCAGCAGGCGGTCGAGGCGTATACCGGTCTGGAACGGAACGATGAGATCAATTTCCGCCACGGCCCAATCCGGAGATTCATCCCGTATCTGTTTCACGATATCGAATTCGGGAAACTCGTCGACGCGCGGCGATCTGCGTCTCAACGCCTCGAGATTGAACGTTTCCAACCTTATCCATTGCGGGTCATTGTTCTGCAGCGCCTCGAGAACAGAAGGGCTGATGTCGCGAATAGTCCGCCGCTCAAAGATCGGCCGGTTCCAGCTCCTGTCGCATATCCGGCATCTGTATATGAGCCAGGCATCCAGCTTGCGGCCATTGGCATTGAGGCGGATCTTGCCGCTCGGCTGAAATGGCCTCGCTTCTCCGCATCCGCTGCAGGCAATCCAGGGCTGCGGCGCGGTTCTGGGTGTAACGGTCCACTGGACCCGAAATATATTGCACATAGTCGGTTGGTCTTCCATTCGGAAGTCCACCAAGATGGTGCAGGAGAAAACCCATGCGGGAACGGCGTGGCGGTGTTCTGGAGTGGTGAAGAGCTGAAACAGCATAGCTGCGCAGGGCACATTGTAACGATGCCAGACCGGTCTCTTGCCACCACCCGATGAACATGATCATGCTGCGATAGCCGGTGGCTATCCGCACAGGGTGAAACTGGATTGAGACCGGTATTTACTTAGGCAAAGTCTACCTCGATGCGCCAATGCTCTTCGCCAGGAGCAATAACACATAAACGGCGGCAGATGGAGTCCCTCATAGAAAAGAAGACCAAGTTTTTATCTTCGGACTATTTATAATAAATACAATGGCTTGTCGACCAATGTTAAACTAATATCAGAAATGCATTTTACGGGGAGAGGGGAAGGTCTGGCTCAAGCCCAATCTGGACATCGACAGACAGCTGTGCGCATCGTGGATCATGTCACTGATGCAAGACCTCGAGAAAATTCTGGACACTGTCCTGCCAGTCGATCCCAGCTTTCGGCGCATCGAACCGGCGATGATAGATCGCTGCATTTATGATACCCGACGATACGCTTTGGAGGGCTCCAAAGAGGCCTTTCTGTTTTCCGCGATGCGCCTGCTTGCGCTTCCCGACAACGGACACACACGGTTGATCCCGAACGATTCCATTTCGGTGCTCCCGCTGAGGTTTGTAAGCGTTGGAACGGCGGTGCAGTTAACTGACACGGCACTGGAAACAACTGTGCCAAGAGGGGAGCTGATAGCAGTCAACGGCACACCCCTTAGCCAGATTGAAGCCGCCGCGGGGAAATTTCTGGCGGGAACGCGCCAGCGGAAACGGGTGATCGGACCGATTCTCCTCGCATGGCCATATGCATTGGCCCATCTCGGGTTTTCTTCAAAAGAGAGTAGCACTGAATATCGCCTGAAAGGCCAGAATGGGCAGATCACCGACCTGAAAGTGGAGAACCGGCTTACCGTTCCGGCATCGATGCTCTACCCGAGAAACGAGCATGGCAAGGCTGACCCGGCCTGGAAACCTCGGACATTTGTGGAGATTGAGGACCGGCAGGAGTTTGGGCTTTCAATATTATTGCCGAGTTTCTTCGACCCAAGCGAAAGTGCGCTGCCGAAAGCCATCTCCGCTGCGGCGGAGCGCGTGAGAACCTGCGGGAACAACAAACTCTTGATTGATGTTCGCGGAAACACCGGTGGCGATTTTCTTCAAACTATGCCCTTGATCGACGCCATCTCTGAAAACGCAGGCAGGCAGGTTGTTGTGCTTGTCGATAAGTTTACGTTTTCTGCAGCGATAGTATTTGTGGCCATTCTCAAACATCGTCTGGGACGTAGGCTCAAGCTCGTCGGGGAAGAAATGGGCGACGGCTTGACGTTTTTTGCCGAGGGAGGGTTGCTCGATTTGCCGACCAGTGGAGCGGTCGTTCGATACTCATCAGCCTTTCACGACTGGGAGAACGGAACCAGCGACGAAACCACACCGGCTGAGATCGCACAGCAAATGGTTCCTGCAGGAAAACTGCATCTCGATTTGGAATGGATCGAAGGGCCTGCCGCTGAGGTTTCACAAGAAGCGTTCCATCAGCGAGTTTTAAAGGTTCTGTGTGATTAGACGAGGGGCCATTTATGCCAGCGAGCGATCTGGCTTCTCTCATCCATGCCGATATTGGGACAGGCGTGTTTCACTGAATGTGCCTTGCAGGACAACCCATAGGAACATTTGCAGGTTGACGTCATTCCCGAACCCGCCAGCACGCATACAATAATCGCATAAGATAGATTATGGAACTTTTCGTGCTTAGTTACCGGGAAAACCGTAAGCTGTCAGATCGCAGCGCCGTCGCTGTCATAATTGAAAAGCGCCGCTTGTCGCATTGATACATCCATATCCAGGTCGATCATAATTCTCCTGATGCCTCTCGGCGTCGCAGATCGAGCTCTTCACTGTAGCGTCTCAGCGTGTGACTTTCGGTAAGCAGGCCAACGGGACGATTTTCGATCTTGTCGTTGACGACGACGAGTGCTTCGCTTTCCGCCGCGTCAAAGGCTGCCGCCGCTTGCCGTGCATTCATGGTCGGCAGCAATACGTCGTTCTTGTAGTGCAGATAGGTCTCGAGGCTGATCTTGCTTGGGTCGCGATCCATCGGATCGGCATAGATTTCCGGCACGAGAACGATCCCGGCATAACGCCCGTCATCGTGGGTCATGATGACCCGCTGCGTCGAACCGAGCGGGAACTTCTCCTTGAAGGCCGGAAGCCCCATGCTGACATTGGCCTTGCGGATGTCAGCGCGCATCATCTTGCCCACCGTCAGGTCGCGGATCCAGCCGATGTCATGGGCGCTGCGAATGCTCTCACCGCGCAGGTGAAAACGCCAGGTGGCGAAGGAGTAGCCGAAGGTGGTGCGCACCACCAGCGATGTGGTGATGACGGCGGCAAGCACGAGCGCCGTAATCTGGAAGTCGCCGGTCAGTTCCAGCGCCAGAAATGTCATTGTCAGCGGACCACCGATGATGGCGGCGGCAAAGGCGCTCATGCCGATCACGGCGTAGACGATCGGGGCCGTCGAGCCATAGCCGATATAGGGCGCGCAGAGTGCGAAAATCTTGCCGAGCAGCGATCCCATGAACAGCGAGGCGAAAAACAGGCCGCCGCGGAAATTCGAACCTATCGAGATCGCGCTGGCCGCCGCCTTCAACAGGAACAATCCTGCAAGCCCGTAGATCGTCAGGTCGGCATCGATGTTGAGATGCAAGGCTCCATGGCCGCTCGAGAGAACCTGCGGTGAAATCAACGCCAGCCCACCGACAACGATGCCGCCAAGCGTAGGACGCAGCCAGCCAGGAATAGCGCTTTTGCGCGCCGTCTCCTCAATGAAGGACACCGCCTGCATGAGCACGATACCGATTGCCGCGCACACAACCCCAAGAAAAATAGCCGGCACGTAATCGGCGGGCGTCACGCGGCTGGCATCGACGATATCGATGGAAAGGCCATGGCCGCCAATCAGGCCGATAACGGTTGTCGCCACCAGCGCCGAAACGATCAGCGGGGCGAGCGTGACGACTGTATAGGTGCCGATGATGAGTTCGATGGCGTAAAATGCGCCAGTCAGAGGCGCGTTGAAGGCGGCCGCGATGGCGCCCGCGGCGCCGCAGCCAACGAGGATGCGCATGTCCCCTCGCCTCAGTTTCAGCTTGATGCCGATCTTCGATGCAACGCCGCTGGCAATCTGCGTGTAGCCCGCCTCGAGCCCGACAGATGCGCCAAAACCGTTGGAAACGATGTTCTGCACGCAGACAATGATGCTGTCCGTGAGCGACAGGCGGCCACCATGCAGCGCATTTGCCTCGATGGGGTCGACCATCGGCTTTTTGCGGGTTTTGGAGAGGATGAAGATGATCAGCCCAAGCAGGACACCGCCCATGATCGGCCCCACCAGCACGATCTGTCCGGAAAGATCGCTGCTGCTCAGACGTTCGACGCCAAAGACGAGCACATGCAATGCCGTGCTCAAAGCGCCGATCAAGGCCACCAGCAGGCCGGCTGCGATGCCGATGAGCACGGCAAGCGCGACGAGGCCGAGTTCGCCGCGTCGGAACATGGCGCGCAGGCGGCTGGCGCGCAGATTGTCGAAGAAGCTCGCCATACTCGGTGCACGGAAAGGCTTAGTCGACATGCTGTTCCTTTTCAGGTGGCGTCAGGCGGCTTCGAGATCGATCTCAATTTCGAAACGCATCTGATCATAAGCCGGTTCAACATGATCAGGCGTTCCATGCATCACCGTCTCATAATCGAGCGGAATATGCATGTGGGTCAAGATCGCCCTTTTGGGTGCCAGTGTTTCGATCCACCCGAGCGCCTGTTCGAGTGATAGATGGCTGGGGTGATAGCGATATTGCAGGGCGTCGATGACGAGCACCTCAAGTCCGGCGAGTTTCGGCAGGCTTTCGGCCGGAAAATCGCTGACATCGGTGCAATAGGCCACGTCACCAATGCGGAAACCCAAAGAATGGACGTCCCCATGCTGTTGCATATGCACCCGAAAGGCGATTGGTCCTCCTGCTCCATCAATAACAACCGGCTCGTTGATATCGGCAATCAGATAAGGCCGGACAATCGGTGGATAATTGCTGCCCGCCGGCGTCTCGAGACAATAGGCAAAACCATCGCGGATGCGCGCCATGGTAATGGGATCGGCATAGATCGGGACGCGGCTTTTCTGGAGTGCGAAATAGATGCGCAGATCGTCAATGCCATGCAGATGGTCGGCATGAGCATGGGTGTAGAGAACGGCATCGATAGCCTCCACCTTCGCGGCGATCATCTGCTCGCGAAAATCAGGACCAGTATCGATCACAACGGTCGTTTTGCCGCCATCAGGACCGATCTGTTCCACCATGAAGGCCGCACGCGTGCGCCGGTTCTTCGGATTATCGGGGTCGCAGGCGCCCCAGTCGCCGTTAATGCGCGGCACGCCGGGTGACGAGGCGCATCCGAGAACCGTGAAGCGGCGACGGTAGATTGCCACGCCTACACCCTTGTCATCTTGGAAAAGCAGCGGAAGGCGTTTTCGGTGGTGATCTCGGCCATCCGCTCGAAGGAGATGCCATGCACCTCGGCCAGAACCTCCGCGGTATTGACGACGTAGGAAGGCTCGTTGCGTTTGCCACGCCAGCGCTTCGGCGCAAGATAGGGTGCGTCCGTTTCTACAAGCAGCCGGTCAAGAGGCACGGTTGCAGCGATATCGCGAATATCCTGCGACTTTGGGAAGGTCAGAATGCCCGAGAAAGACACATATCCGCCAAGCTCGACACCCGTTTTTGCGAGCTCGGGACCAGCGGAAAAGCAGTGCAGAATGAACGGAAATGCGCCCTTCCCGCTTTCGGAGCGCAGGATAGCGGCCATGTTGTCATCGGCACTGCGGCTGTGAATGACAAGCGGCAGCTTCGTTCGTCTCGCCGCCTCGATATGGCGAAGAAGGCCGGTCTTCTGGTCTTCGGGCTTCTGCGTGTCGTAGAAGTAATCCAGACCCGCCTCTCCGATCGCTACGATCTTCTCATGACTTTCGGCTAGCTGCACCAGCTCATCGGCGGAGATATCCAGTTCCTCATCGGCATTGTTCGGATGGGTGCCGACCGAGCAAAAGACTGACGGATATTTTTCCGTGATCTTCAACAGCTCCGGCAGACGACGCACCCGGGTCGAGATCGTCACCATCTGGCTCACGCCGGAGGCATGGGCGCGAGCGATGATGTCGTCGCGCTCCGCCTCGAAATCAGGAAAATCCAGATGGCAATGGGTATCGATCAGCATCGTGGTCGCCTTCACGCTTCCGGCGCGACGTAACGCGGAAAGACTGGCTTCGGAGCTTCCAGTGGTGTCCCCGGCACCAGACGACCGGCTTCGCCCAACGCCGTAAAGTCGCGCTTATCGGCTGGCGCCGCAACGAGATCGAGCAGCTTTTCGCAGGAACCCGGCATGATGGGCTGCAGGAGAATGCCGATCTGGCGCACAACTTCCGCCGTGACGTAAAGCACGGTGCCCATCCGCTCAGGGTCGGTCTTTTTCAGCGCCCAAGGCTCCTGAGAGGCGAAATAGCGGTCGGTCTCGGAAACGACGGCAATGATGGCGGCTACCGCGCGGTGGATGAGTTGCTTGCCCATCTCCTCCCGGCAAATGGCGAGCAGACCGTCTGCAGACGCCAGCATCGCCTTGTCTTCGTCGGTGAACGGACCGGGTGTGGGGATCTTGCCGTCGCAATTCTTGACGATCATCGACAGCGAACGGCTGGCGAGATTGCCGATGCCATTGGCAAGATCGGCATTGATGCGGGTGGCAATGCCCTCTTCGCTATAGCTGCCGTCCTGGCCGAAGGAGACTTCGCGCATGAAGAAATAGCGGACCTGATCAAGGCCGAAATGGTTCACCAGATTGGCGGGATCAACGACATTGCCGAGCGACTTCGACATCTTCTCGCCCTTGTTGAGCAGGAAGCCATGTGCATAAACGCGCTTCGGCAGCGGCAGCTTTGCGCTCATCAGGAAGGCTGGCCAGTAGACGGCGTGAAAACGAATGATGTCCTTGCCGATGATATGCACGTCGGCCGGCCAATACTTCGCCCGCGGTCCGTTCCTGTCTTCGAGGTAACCCGTTGCGGTGATGTAGTTGGTCAGTGCATCGACCCAGACATACATCACGTGCTTCGGATCATTGGGAACCTTGATGCCCCAGTCGAAGGTGGTGCGGGAAATCGACAGGTCCTTCAGACCGGATTTCACGAAGGAGATGATTTCGTTACGGCGTTCCGCCGGACCGATGAAGTCGGGGTTTTCCTCATAGAGCTTCAGCAGCTTGTCCTGGTACTCGGAGAGCTTGAAGAAATAGCTTTCCTCCTCCACCCATTCCACCGGCGTGCCCTGCGGGCCGTAACGGACGCCATCGGCGCGCACTTCCGTCTCGTCCTCGGCGTAATAGGCCTCGTCACGAACGGAATACCAGCCGGCATAGCTATCCTTGTAGATGTCGCCGCTCTCGGCCATCAGGTTCCAGATATTGCGCGAGGTCTCGTGATGACGTTCTTCCGTCGTGCGGATGAAATCGTCGTTCGAGGCGTTGAGCAGCTTGCCCATCTCGAGAAACTGATTGGAATTTCGCTCCGCGAGTTCTTCCGGCGAAACGCCTTCCGCACGTGCCGTCTGCTGCATCTTCTGGCCGTGTTCGTCGGTGCCCGTCAGGAAGAACACATCCATTCCGTCCAGGCGCTGAAAGCGTGCCATGGCGTCCGTTGCGATCAGTTCATAGGCGTGGCCGATATGCGGCTTGCCGTTGGGATAGGAGATCGCGGTGGTGATGTAGAATGGTGTCTTGTCTGTCATGACGGTCTATCGACTTTACGCGCTGTTTTTTGGATAGACCGCTCTTAAACCATTGTTCGCAGCAGCGAAAGAAAAAGCTACCGAATTGGTACAATGATATCAATATTGCCGACTATTCGTCATCCTCGGGCTCGAGCCGAGTATTCATTAATTTCAGCGGGTTGTGGATTCCCGTGTCAAACCCGGGGATAATGCGGCTTAGAGTGGGCCAATCCGAAAAGGCAACTTCGGTCCTTACGATTTTCCGGCCTTAGACGCCCCGGATATCCTCAAGAATGGAAATCACCATCTGTTTCTTGTCGAGATTATAGGCCTGCGCCACGGTGATGCGTTCAGAGAGCGCCGAAGAAAGCCGTGCCAGCCTTTCCGCAGCCGTGATATCGCCCGTCATGGCCGCCGCGCGCGCGCGCGCCATCAGATCTTCCGTTACATGTTCCATGAAGAAACCGAGGACGATGTCGCCATCCTTCTGGGCCAGGATCTCGGCGAGCTTGTGCATCTGTTTGCGGGCGCCCGGGCCGTCGGCATTCATGACTGCCGCAAGGGCCTCGACAATATCGGAGCCGCCGTAGTTCATCAGCTTCAGCGCCTGCGCAACGCTACCCTTGGAGGCGGCAAGCAGGGCATCGCGCTTTTCCTCCGAGAGACTTATGCCGAGATGATCGAGCGCCTGCACCATGGCCGAATCCGAAAGCGGTAGCAGCCTGAGCGGCATGCAGCGTGAGCGGATTGTCGGCAGCAATTTTCCCGGTGCGTGGGAGAGCACGAGAAACATCGCCCTTTTGGGCGGCTCTTCCAGTATTTTCAGGATCGCGTTCGCGGCATTGCGGTTGAGATCATCGGCGGGATCGATGATGACGATGCGCCAGTTGCCGGTGCCCGAGGTCTGCGAGAAAAAATGCCCTGCCCGTCGCACCTCGTCCACCGTGATGGCGGATTTCACGCGGCCGGTCTTTTCATCCACGGGCCGGGTGAGATGCAGCAGGTTATGCGAGGCGCCGGCGGTGATCTGCCGGCTGACCAGCGACTGCGGATCGGGGTCCGGCAGAAACTCCGGCGCCGACAAAGGATCGGGATGGTTCAGCACATGATTGGCGAAACGGAAAGCGAGCGTCGCCTTGCCGATGCCCTCCGGCCCTTCGATGAGAATGGCATGATGGCCTTTGCCAGAGCGATAGGACTGCGCGAGAAACGCCTCCGCCTCCTCATGGCCAAAAAGCCTCGTGTTCTGCTGCGGCGCGATTGCACCGTCGAGAATGCCCTGGACCTCAATCATGGGCCCTGCCCGCCTCGGTCCCCAGCTGTTCGAGCAAGGGCTCGACGAAGGACATGACATCCTCAGCAACTTTTTCTTCCGGCTGATCGGCATTGACGATGCGGCAGCGACGCGGCTCGGCAAGCGCGATATCGAGATAGGCTTCCCGCCGCTTCTCGTGGGTTTCGATTTCCTCTTTCTCGAAGCGATCGGGCTTCGCGCCTTCATCCGCACGCTTTCTGGCGCGGGCAAGGCCTTTTTCGGCAGCGATATCGAAAATCAGTGTCAGCTCCGGAACGACGCCATCAATCGCGATGCGCTGCAGCGTCTCGATGAAATCCGGCTCCAGATTGCCGGTCGTGCCCTGATAGACGCGGGATGAATCGAGAAACCGGTCGCAGAGCACGATCTCGCCGCGCTCCAGCGCAGGGCGAATGACCTCTTCGACGTGATCGTTGCGCGCGGCGGCGAACAGGATGGCTTCCATCCGGACGCCAAACGGCTCCGCCGCACCGGAAAGGAGAACATGTCTTACGGCCTCCGCACCCGGCGAACCGCCGGGCTCACGCGTTACGACCACCTTGAAGCCACGATCGCGAAGCGCTTCGGCAAGCGTGCGAATCTGCGTCGATTTGCCGGCGCCTTCGCCGCCTTCGAAGCTGATGAACAATCCGGTCTTTTCGGCCAATGTCACGTCCTGCAAGGAATTCACGTCAATGTTGAAATGCCTGTTTACAGCATCGGACCGAAATGTGTGAAGCGCTTTTCAGAAAAACCGGTGCCTGAACAAAAGCATAGGAGAAATGGCGCGTGCTGAACCGCACTTCACAGCCAGAACAGCAGAAGTTCTTTCAATGCTCCTGCGGCATTCTGGGTGAGCGAACCCTTGTTCACCCGGCTCTTCGTATAGAGCGGCACTTCGCGCAATAGACGCTCGCCCGAGAATATCTTCAGCGTTCCGGCATTCGCCCCGACATCGAGCGGCGCGTTCAGCGGCCAGCGATAGACGATACGTCCGGAGAGGCGTTCCGGATTGTTGACGGGCACCAGGACGCTGACATCGTCCTTCGGAGAAAGGTCGACATAGGAGGCATCGCCGCCATACACGCTGACGGAGCCAACCACTTCATCCTTGCTGAACAGGCGGCGTTTTTCGAAGGCGGTCAGGCCCCAGTCCACCACTCTGCGCGCTTCCTCCTGCCGCGTCTTGTCGTCTGCGATGCCGGCAAGCGCCAGATAGATGCGGCGCCCTTCCCGCTCCGCCGAAACCACGGCGGCAAAACCGCTGCCTTCTGCAAAACCGAGGCCAAGACCGTCTATACCGCTTCCCGGCATCAGCAACGTGTTCTTGTTGCGCTGGAAAATCCGGTTCCATTCGAAGTCCGGCTTCGTAAACAACGAGTAGCGGTCTGGATAGGTGTCATGCAGATGCTGGGCAAGGCGCACCATGTCCCTGGCAGTCGTCTGGTTTCCGGAATCGGGAAGTCCGGTGGAATTGGCAAACGTGCTGCGGTTCATGCCAAGTTCGCCGGCCCGTGCCGTCATGCGCTTGGCAAAGGCAGCGTCCGATCCCGCCATGCCTTCGGCGATGATGATGCAGCCGTCATTGGCGTTCTGCACGATGATTCCGGTCAAAAGGTCATTGATGCCAACGGAGGATTTCAGGGCGGCGAACATGGTTGACGTTCGCGATGGGGCTCCGCCCGTGCGCCAGGCATATTCCGAAACGGGATAGGCCGTTTCCGACGCCAGCTGTCCTTTCGACAGCGCATCCAGCACCACCTCCACCGTCATCAGCTTGGCAAGCGATGCGGGCGGAAAGGACTGATCCTCATTTTGGGCAAGAAGCACCGTACCGGTTTCGGCATCGATCATATAGGCCTGCTCGGCCTTGGCGATGAAGGGCGCTGTCTGCGATTGCGCCGCGCCGGCGCTCAAAAATGCAAAAGCGGCCGCCGCGACGGCCGACAGATAGGAGCGATGAAAGGTCTTGCGCATGAAACCGCCCAGTGCTGTCTGCCACAACCGGCCGCCCGCCATGAGAACGGTGTGCCGGTGTCCTTAATCCGTCAGCGTGACTTCGCCTGCTGACGCTTCACATGGGCGAGGATCGACTCTTCGCTCAAGCCGTCACGATTGACGAGCACGGTGTCGAACACCTTTGCGGTTTTGGATACGGCGGCGGATTCTTCGGAATAGGCCGCTGCATATTTGGAAGACGGCGTGGGCACACGCAGATAATTGCCGCCTGGAGCTGCTGGTTCCCGCAGGAAGTTACCTTCGGGGCGCTCCGCCAGGATCGGGCCGATTTCCGGCAGGATCGCGAATTGTTCGAATGCGGGCTGTACACCGTTGACGAGTGGCATGGCCTGAAGCGCCGCATTCTTCTTGGAACCAACGAGCGCGGTCTGAGCCGAGCCGGCATAATTCGGGTTCGATGTCGGCGCCGGCACGAAATTCGGCGAGGCCGAAGCAACCATCACGCCGGTCGCGATCTGCCCTTCAGGCGCGACGCCCGGCGAACGCGAACCCTTCGGAATATAGGAAGCCATCAGGTAAGGCATGTCATGGCCGTCGAGCGGCGCACGGCCCGCATATTGAACCCGTACATTTGCCGTCCCCGTCGCCTTCATGTCCAGAAGATCTGCCGTCTTGCTGGAAACGTCGATCAGACGGCCCTCGTGGAACGGACCGCGGTCGTTGACACGGACGAGCACCGACGCGCCATTATCCATATTGGTGATGCGCGCGTAGCTCGGCAGCGGAAATGTCGGATGTGCGGCAGAAAGATGTTCCTTGTCGTAAACCTCGCCATTGGCCGTGAGGCGTCCATGGAAGGCAGAGCCATACCAGGAAGCAAGGCCAACCTTGTTGTAGCCCGGCTCTTCTTTCGGGAAGTAACGGCGGCCCTTGACGGTGTAGGCGTTACCCAGCAGCTCGCGTCCGCCACCCTTCGGGATGTTCTTTCCATCGGCAACGCGCGGGCTGGCCTTCACGCCATATTCGGATTCGGAGAAATATTCCTTGCTGCGCTTGGGCTTAGGCTTTGTCTCGGAGGTGGTGGAACACGACGCCGTTGCAGCGCAAAGCACGGAAATTGCAAGCCACTTCACGCCCGACCTGGCGCTGATGCCTGTTTTCTTGACCGTAGAATTCAAATCGTCTGCCCCACGCTGCTATTGGCTCGGAGAACCGCACCCTCACTTGCCTCGATATTGCCCCTGCCATCGAAGCACCTAACAGTCGCTTAACCTTGTGCATAACGTGGCGAAAATGCGAACGACTTTTGCAAATTCGATAAAATTGTAACGAACGTGGTTAATGATTTCTATCTTTTCGGCATGCCCCTCCACGGCGGAATCCGCCCGCCGCAAGTCCTCCCCTCGCAGCCTCGCAAGGAACAAAGCAGCGGTAACCGCGTTTTCTCCGCTCAAACAAACGAGCTTCCGCCGGTTTCGGCTGAGGGAGGAAACATGATAAATTTTATGAAAACCACAGGTCTGGCGATTGGCATCGCCCTGGTATCCTTCGCCGCACCTATGCCTGCCGGTGCCCAGGATATGGAGCTCAGAATCGGCCCGGATGGCGTCCGTCCCGTCATCCGCGACCGTGATCGGGACATGGACCGCCGGGGTCCTCCACGCATGCGTGGCTGCAGCGAACGCGAAGCCCGCGCCGCGGCCCGTGAAGCAGGCCTTCGTGATCCCGAAGTCGTGCGCGTCACGCCGGGCCGCGTTGTTGTCGAAGGCTTCACGCGCCGGGGACCGGACCGGATCACCTTCGCAAATGAACGAGGCTGTCCGGAAATCTGATCCACGACCGCCGCCTGGAACCCGCCGAAAGGCGGGTTTCTTATTCGTACGGAATTGACGCCCAAACGCTGCGGGAACATGCCTCGTCGCGACATTATTAGAAATGATGTTGCGCTTGATGGCAGATGGGGTGGGATTCGAACCCACGGTACGCTCTCACGCACGCCGGTTTTCAAGACCGGTTCCTTAAACCACTCGGACACCCATCCATGGTGGTGAGGCTTTATAGCGGTTTGAAAAAGGGCGTCAATCCCGCTCCGACGAGCATCGTCGTCCTTCTCTCACAGTTGGCGGATCATTGCCCCGGGGTCGCTGCGGGCGGCAGCAGGGAGCCGTCACCTGAAGGTATCGAAGGGACCTGCTGCGCTGTATCGAACAGCGTAAGGCTCAAAACGATTGCAACAAGCACCAACAAAAGCGCCACAAAGAGGATTCCGGATTTATCCATGCGTCTGCTCATGTCACGTTACGTTAAAGGAGAATATGTGCAATTCGAGGCAAGCAAAGAATAAAGCGAAAGCCTGTCAAGTTGTCTTACAGATCCGTCAAATTCATCGTTCAAAAATCTGCGGATTAAGTGAAATTTGTGCATTGGCGTACTGTTTGGGACGGAAGTGGCCTATCGCGTCCGCACCATTGTCTCTTATATCCCACTCATCGCTCCCGGGCATTGCCCAACTTTCCCCGAGCGATCAACCTGCCCCGCCTCTTTGCGGGGCTTTTTTCTTTTATGGTCATGACATGATGTGCGGCCGGAGGATGGGCGACCCTTTACGGCGGGCGCCTCACTCAAACGCCGATGCTGGGCGCGCCATGGCCGTGCCGGCCTTCCCCCTGGAGAAGGTCCTCGAAGAGGTTCAGCAGCGCCGGCGGCAAGGTATCGGATAACTCGGCGATGATTTCGTTGGCGCGGTTATAGGAGTAGATCGCGCAGAGCGTGAGCACCAGCAGAACGATCCAAGGCCAGATTGGTTTGCGCCTTTGCGGCGCTCCGTTGGGCTGTTGCGGTAAAGTCATGCCGGCACCTTCCGTTCAGGCCTTGACGCGCGGCTCGCCTCCCGGCGCATAGGCGGTTTTCTGCAGGAAGCGGAATATGTTGCCGCATTGGGCGCAGCGGATCATGAAGTCGGTTGGGTCGCCCGAAGGGCGTTCTGCGCGAAATCCCCGGGGCATTTCGTCAATGCGGAAATCAACGTCCCGGCGGGTTTTGTCATCCGACTCGGACGCCTCGGCAAAACCCTGATGGCCACATTTGGAACATTCGAGTTTCCGGGAATATCTGTCACGCGCTGCCATATGCCGTCCTTTGCTTGCGCTTATCAGGTAGCAGCGGCAAAACATCATTTCAATGGCGATCGCCGCGGGTTAAAGCTTTGCCTGTTATTTCCGCGCCGAAAACCCGGCGGACAGAACGAGTTTGAAAGCTCATGCATAGCGACACAGGCTTCCTTTCCTCTTCTCTCATAAGACGCGTCATCGTCATATGCGGAGCCCTTGCCGCCCTTCTCACTGCGCTCAATTTCGGCATGAAATGGTATGGCGACAGAATTATTCAGGCGGGACACACCACGTCGACCGACGAAGTGGAGATCACGATCGGCAACGACCGGCTGAAACTGGCAAAAAACACCCTTCGGAATCCGTCTGATCGTGACAGTGGTGCACACGAGCGCGCCGACCTCTACCTCACCTGGCCCGACCTTGCGGGGTATCGAGATTCGAATCGTGCCCTTTTCGACGATCCGAAAAATGCAGTCGGGCTGATTTTCGTTCAGCTGTCGCAAAGCACCATGTCGCAGGACATGTCAGGACGTTTCGAGCCGATTTATACCAGACTTATAGAAGGTGAGCCGACGCCCCTGAAGCACGGTCTGCTGCTCCATCGGCTGCGCGCTGATTCCGGTTATGGCAAGGAAGTCATATTGACCGGCCGACGCGACGGCGAAAGCGTCTATGTGGTGCGCTGCCTGCTGCCGCAGACGCCTCAGGAAACAACGGGTAGCGATTGTCAGAGAGATATCCACGTCGGGCAGGACCTGAGCCTGTTCTACCGATTCTCGGCCAACCTGCTGCCGCAATGGCAGGCGCTAGACGCGGCCGTGACACGCTATGTCGAGAAACGCCTCGTAAAAGACGAAAACCCGTGACACGGCACGAGACAGATCGCGTGTCAAAAGTCGCATTTTATGGAAGGCGGATACCTTTCATAAACCACTTGGTAACGCCATCCCGATAAAGTTCCTACCCGGAGCATTCGGGCGGGGCGTGTCCGAGCGGAACATAAATATGCGATTGAAGAGTTCAGCAGTGTTGAAAAGTCTATCTTGGGCACATTCGCGCAAAGCGGGTACAGGGTCTTTTGTAAGGTTTGTGGCGTTGACACTTGCGGCGGCGTTCATAACCGCAACATCCGTCCAGACCGCAAAGGCCGATCCGAAATATGCGGGCATCGTCATCGATGCGAAGACCGGCAAGGTGCTTTACGGCGAGGATCCCGACGGGCTGCGTTACCCGGCTTCGCTCACAAAGATGATGACGCTTTATCTGACGTTCGAAGCCCTCAGTGCCGGACGTATCTCTCTTGATTCCAAGGTGCCGGTTTCGGCGAATGCAGCCAAGGAGCCGCCGTCCAAACTCGGTGTGCGCGCTGGCGGCAGCATTACGGTCGAGCAGGCGATCCTTGCTCTCGTTACCCGGTCGGCCAACGATATGGCGACGGCGCTCGGTGAATATCTCGGCGGCTCAGAAGACCGTTTCGCCAGAATGATGACCGCAAAGGCCCGTGCCCTGGGCATGACGCGCACGACCTACCGCAATGCCAACGGGTTGCCCAATACAGCCCAGATGACCACGGCGCGCGACCAAGCCCGCCTCGGCATCGCGCTTCGCCAGCATTTTCCGCAATATTACGGTTACTTCTCCACCCGCACCTTTAATTTCGGCAAGCAGGTGATCGGCAATCACAATCGTCTCGTCGGGACCGTGAAGGGCGTTGACGGTATCAAGACCGGTTACACGCGTGCAGCCGGCAGCAATCTTGCCACCTCCGCGCAGCTCGACGGGCGCTCCATTGTCGCCGTCGTTCTCGGCGGTCGCTCCAGCGCTGCCCGTGACGCCACCATGCGCAAACTGGTTGCAACCTATCTGCCGCAGGCGTCGCGTGGCGGCAACAGCAACCTGATTGCGCAGACGCGTTCCGCCCCGGTCGAAGAGCCGGTCGCTGTGGCCGCCGCCGTTCCCTCTGTCGCCGTCGCCGCGACGGATGCCGGCCTGCCCAATGCCGGACCCGTTCCGCAGACGCGTTACGAGGAAGCGCCGGTTACCGCCTTTGCTGGCTCCTCTTCCAATGCAGCCGTCAAGGCGATGGAGGCGGCTACATGGCAGAAGGGTAAAGATCCCATCCGTCAGGCGCCCTCCGCGCCCGATCGCAAGCTGATAACCAATTCCACCAAGGTCGATAATATCGTCACGGCTTCCACCTCGGCTTCCACCTCGGCTTCCGCAGCCTCCGCACCTTCCGTTGCGGCAAGGTCTGACGCGCCGCAGGGCGGCTGGGTCATCCAGATTGGCGCATCGCCGGACGAAAATTCCGCGCGCGGCCTGCTGCAGAGCGCCCAGGAAAAAGGTGGTGCAGCGCTGCGTTCAGCCAAGCCCTTCACAGTGGCCTACAGCAAGGATGGCTCCCAGATATACCGCGCCCGTTTCGGCGGCTTCGATGGCCAGAACGCCGCGGTGAATGCATGCAATGCATTGAAAAAGAAAGGCGTCAGCTGCTGGGCATCCCTTCAGTGAAGACGTTCCCGCAGGCGGTGCTCTCTGTTTCGAACATCGCCTGTCTCCTCGAATTGTGTAATGAGTAGCGAGGCTTTCCAAGATGGCAGTCAACGAGAATTATTCGGACATTGCGTCTGGCAACGGGCATGGCAGCCTGTCGGTTCTGCATCCCATTCATGAGGCGGCGATGCGTATCGCCGATCTCGGTCTCAACCGTTCCAAGGCAAAAACGCGTGATCTCGTGGCGTTGCTGCTCTCGCATGGCGCCCGTGCCTGGCGCGCCAACCAGCCGGAAGCCAGCATTCACCTGCACGTCGCCCGTCGGTCGGGGCGCTCACCGGTTCATATACGTATTCGCTGACAGACCGCACCAGACGGAAACCCAAAGAAAAACCCCGCGGCGCACAGGCACCGCGGGGTTTTTGTTGATCCTGATGTGAAAAACGAGGCGGCTTACGCCTCGCTTTCCGGTGCCTCCGGCGTGGTTGGCAGATTGTCATCCGCCTCCTCGCCATTGCCATTTTCAGCCTCGTCGTCGCCTTCAGGCTCGTTGATGCGCTCCACGGAAACCACCTTCTCATCCTTCGCGGTCGAGAAGATTGTCACACCCTTGGTCGCGCGGCTGGCGATGCGGATGCCGTTCACAGGCACACGGATGAGCTGTCCGCCATCGGAAACCAGCATGATCTGGTCGCCTTCTTCCACCGGGAAGGCCGCAACAAGTTCACCGATCTCCGACGTCTTCGCGGTATCGGTGGCGCGGATGCCCTTGCCGCCGCGGCCTGAAGTGCGGAAATCGTAAGACGATGAACGCTTGCCGAAGCCCTTCACGGAAACCGTCAGCACGAATTCTTCGCGCGCCTTCAGTTCCTGGTAGCGCTCCTCACTGAGTTCGCCCTCTTCCGTTACTTCCTCACCGACGAGCGCGATATCGTCCTCATCCACGCCTGCGGCACGCCGTTCGGCAGCCGAGCGCTTGAGGTAAGCCGCACGCTCCCACGGCTCCGCTTCCACATGGCCCACAATGGTCATGGAGATGATGCGGTCGCCTTCGGCCAGGTTGATGCCGCGCACGCCGACGGAATTGCGGCCGGCAAAGACGCGTACATCGTCCACGGGGAAGCGGATGCACTGGCCGAGCGCGGTCGTCAGCAGCACATCGTCGCGGTCCGTACAGGTTTCGACGGAGAGGATTTCATCGCCCTCCTCGTCCAGCTTCATGGCGATCTTGCCGTTGCGGTTGACCTGTACGAAATCGCCGAGCTTGTTGCGGCGAACCGTGCCGCGCGTCGTCGAGAACATCACGTCAAGCGTTTCCCAGGTCGTTTCGTCCTCGGGCAACGGCATGATGGTGGTGATGCGCTCGCCGGGTTCCAGCGGCAACATGTTGATAAGGGCCTTGCCCTTGGACTGCGGCGTGCCGATCGGCAGACGCCAGACCTTTTCCTTGTAGACGATGCCACGCGAGGAGAAGAACAGGACCGGCGTGTGGGTGTTGGCGACGAACAGACGGTTGACGAAATCCTCATCGCGCGTTGCCATGCCGGAGCGACCCTTGCCGCCGCGACGCTGTGCACGATACGTCGTCAGCGGCACGCGCTTGATGTAACCGAGATGCGAAACGGTCACGACCATGTCTTCGCGGGCGATGAGGTCTTCATCGTCCATATCGGGACCGCCCTCGACGATCTCGGAGCGACGCGGCGTGCCGAATTCGTCGCGGACGGCGGAAAGCTCGTCCTTGACGATCTGCATGATGCGCAGGCGCGATGATAGGATTTCCAGATACTCGCTGATCTCAGCGCCGATCTTGTTCAGCTCGTCGCCAATTTCATCGCGGCCGAGCGCTGTAAGACGTGCGAGGCGCAATTCGAGAATGGCGCGCGCCTGTTCCTCGGAAAGGTTGTAAGTCCCGTCTTCGTTGATGCGGTGGCGCGGATCATCGATGAGGCGGATCAGGCTTTCCACATCCTGTGCAGGCCAGCGACGCGTCATCAGTTCTTCTCGGGCCGAAGCCGGATCGGGAGCATGCCGGATGACGCGGATGACCTCATCGATATTGGCGACGGAAATCGCCAGACCGACCAACACATGCGCCCGCTCGCGCGCCTTGCGCAGCAGGTATTTCGTGCGACGGCTGACGACATCTTCGCGGAAGGAAACGAAAGCACGCAACATGTCGAGCAGCGTCATCTGCTCGGGCTTGCCGCCGTTCAGCGCCACCATGTTGCAGCCAAACGAGGTCTGCAGCGGTGTGTAGCGGTAAAGCTGGTTCAGGATGACGTCTGCATTGGCGTCGCGCTTCAATTCGATGACGACGCGATAACCCTGGCGGTCGGATTCGTCGCGCAGGTCGGAAATGCCCTCGATGCGCTTTTCCTTGACCAGCTCAGCCATTTTTTCGATCATCGACGCCTTGTTCACCTGGTAGGGAACTTCGGTGATGATGATCTGCTCGCGGTCTCCACGCATCGGCTCGATCGTCGCGCGGCCACGCATGATGACCGATCCGCGGCCCGTTTCGTAAGCCGAGCGGATGCCGGAACGGCCCATGATCAGCGCACCGGTCGGGAAATCAGGGCCCGGAATGATCTGCATCAGTTCCGGCAGCTCGATCGCCGGATTGTCGATCAGGGCGATACAGCCATCGATAACCTCTGACAGGTTATGCGGCGGGATGTTCGTGGCCATGCCGACCGCGATTCCGCCTGCCCCGTTGACCAGCAGGTTCGGGAACTTGGCCGGAATGACGACCGGCTCCTGCAAGGTGCCGTCATAGTTGTCGCGGAAGTCGACCGTTTCCTTGTCGAGATCATCAAGCAGCGAGTGCGCGGCCTTATCCAGACGGCATTCGGTATAACGTTCAGCGGCCGGCGGATCACCGTCGATGGAGCCGAAGTTGCCCTGGCCGTCGATCAGCGGCAGGCGGAGCGACCAGTCCTGCGCCATACGCGCCAGCGCGTCATAGATTGCCGAGTTGCCGTGCGGATGGAATTTACCCATCACGTCCCCGGTTACGCGGGCGCATTTGACGTATTTCTTGTTCCAGTCGATGCCGAGTTCGGACATGCCGTAGAGAATACGGCGATGAACCGGCTTCAGGCCGTCTCGCACATCGGGAAGCGCGCGGGACACGATAACGCTCATGGCGTAATCGAGATACGACCGCTGCATTTCCTCCATGATGGAAATCGGTTCAATGCCTGGCGGAAGCTTTCCGCCGCCGGGGGGGCTCTGGTCAGTCAAAACGGATCACATTCTCTGTTAAGAATCGGATGGATTTTTATAGCGGAAACAGCCACGTTAAGCCAATTTCCCGGCGAGTTTTGAACAGGCTTTTGCGTCATTTGCAAGACGAACGCCGCTTTTCACGATTTAGCCGCCCAAATGCGTGGCGCTCTCTTTCAAAGTGCCCGCGACTTGCGTAGGCTCCGGCCTAAAAACAAAACCAACGGGGAAAGAATGGCCAGCAGCGAAACGCTCATCAATGCGCTTACCACACTTCTGGTCACACTCGATCCGCCTGGGCTTGCGCCCGTCTTTCTGGCGCTGACTGCCGGAATGACCCGTGACCAGCGCAGCCAGGTGGCGTTGCGCGGCTCCATCATCGCTTTCGGTATCCTTGCCGTCTTTGCCCTCTTCGGCCTCGCAATCCTCAATCTGCTCGGTATTTCGCTGGGCGCCTTCCGCATCGCCGGCGGCCTTCTGCTGTTCTGGATCGCCTTTGAAATGATTTTCGAAAAGCGCCAGGAGCGCAAGGAAAAGACCTCGGAAATCGCCATTACCAAGGACCATCTCCACAATCTCGCGGTCTTCCCGCTGGCCCTGCCGTTGATTGCCGGGCCGGGTGCTATTTCCGCCACCGTTCTGCTTGCCGGCTCAATGAAGACCACGGTCGAGATGGTGGTGCTCATCCTTATCCTCGCTTTCGCGATGGCTCTCGTTTACGCGGCCTTGATCGTCTCGGAACGGATGGACCGCTTTCTCGGCAATACCGGTCGCGCCATCCTTACCCGGCTTCTCGGCGTGCTGCTGGCCGCGCTTTCCGTGCAGTTCGTTGTCGACGGCATAAAATCGGCCTTCGCGTTCTGAGCCGTCCCTGCGCGACACCAACGCAATAAATTCCTGCCCACCGCTGAAATGCCGGAAAATCCTCCCTTAAATTCAGCTGGCGCTTCGGCTAAAAGACGCGTGTCATTTCGGATTCGAAAGTTATCTCCATGCGTTCCACGCTGCGCCGCATCATTCCCGATGCCGCACCCGTCAGCAACAGGGAAAGGCTCCGCTCCGCCACAGGCGCCTTCGTAGGCATACTGCTGACTGGCATTCTCGCCAGTTTCGCTCTTCGTTTCGATCCCACGCTGCCCGCCATGATCGCGCCGATGGGGGCTTCGGCCGTGCTGTTGTTCGCCGTACCCTCCAGCCCGCTGGCGCAGCCCTGGTCGATCCTGTGCGGGAATTTCGTCTCGGCTTTTGTCGGGGTGACGGTGGCGCTGCTGGTTCCGGATCCGTTCCTCGCAAGCGCGCTCGCCATCAGCCTGGCCATCGCCGCCATGATGGCGCTGCGCTGCCTGCACCCGCCGAGCGGTGCGGTGGCGCTGACTGCCGTTCTGGGCGGCCCCGCCGTACATGGCCTCGGCTATAGTTTCCTGCTGTGGCCGGTCGCCGGAAATTCGCTGATCCTTCTTGCCCTGGCCGTCGCTTACAACAATGCCACTGGCCGCGCCTATCCACACGGTCTGAAGCTTGGCAAGGCCGCGCACGGGACAGCCGACCCGACACCCATCCAGAAAATCGGCTTTTCCTCCACCGATCTCGACGACGTGCTGAAGGAATATGACGAGTTCATCGATATCGACCGCGACGCGCTGGAAACCATCCTGCGGAAGACAGAGTTGCGCTCCTACCGGCGTCGCGCGCTGCATCTCGATTGCGAAAGTGTCATGTCCCGGGATGTGGTCGGCGTCGCCCCTGATGACAGCCTGCGCCACGCGCATGCCCTGATGCAAAGCCATCATTTCAAGGCGTTGCCCGTCACCAATGATAGCGCCGAAATCGTCGGCATCGTCACCCAGACAGACTTTCTGGAAAAGGCGAGCTGGAGAAACGGTCGTCCCTCGATCGGTTTCCTGCAGCGGCTTCGCCTCATCCTGTCAGGCGCAAGTGCCCCCAACGATACGGTCAAGGACATCATGACATCGCCCGTTAAAACCGTGCGGCCGGAAACACCGATCGAGGAAGCAATCATCCGCTTTGCGGAGGAAGGATTGCATTATCTGCCTGTCATCGACGCAAGGGGTAAGATGGTCGGCATCGTGTCGCAATCCGATGTCATGGTGGCGATGCTGGCCGACAAGGTCGCGGCATAGACTGCCCCGGGCGTCGAAGTGTTCTTCTCTTAAAAAAAACGGCAAAGCCCGATGTCAGCGTCTCGCCTTCAAAAGGCGCTGCCACAGTGTGCCACCGAAGAACCGCCCGAGCACGACAAAATAGGCAATGATCAGCGCAAAGGCGATAAAGGCGGGCGCACCGTTGAGGGCAAAACCTTCGGGCGTTCGCCCTCCCGCTACCGTCGCGACCAGAAATCCGGCGGCGAAAAACGCCGTCCAGAAGTCGAGAAAAAAAGCGAGGATGATGCGCCAGGTGGCGGGCTGTTTTGGCTGCAGGGTTTCGTCAGTCAAGCTCA
The DNA here is from genome assembly GCF_026191755.1 of Agrobacterium sp. InxBP2. Lineage (NCBI taxonomy): Bacteria > Pseudomonadati > Pseudomonadota > Alphaproteobacteria > Hyphomicrobiales > Rhizobiaceae > Agrobacterium > Agrobacterium sp. InxBP2. The sequence continues at coordinate 507,312 of NZ_JAINDY010000033.1, read as the reverse complement.
CCTCCTGTCACACGTTTCTTCGTCCCCGGTCCGATCAGAACGGGATATCGTCATCCATGTCGTTGGAGAATCCGCCCGAAGGCTGGTTGCCGCCACGGGAAGAACCGCCGCGCGAGGAGGACTGCTGGTCGTAACCGCCGCCATAGCTGGAGCCGCCGCTGCCATAATCATTACCGCCGCCGAAGTCGCCGCCGCCGCTACGGCCGCCGCCCTCACCGCGACCATCGAGCATGGTCAGCGTGGAGTTGAAGCCCTGCAGCACGATTTCGGTGGAGTAACGGTCGTTACCGGTCTGGTCCTGCCATTTGCGGGTCTGCAACTGGCCTTCGATATAGAGCTTGGCGCCCTTCTTCACATATTGCTCGACGACCTTGCACAGGCCTTCGTTAAAGACGACGACCGTGTGCCACTCGGTCTTCTCCTTGCGCTCGCCGCTGTTGCGGTCCCGCCAGGTCTCCGAGGTGGCGATGCGCAGGTTGGCGATGGGTCGGCCATCCTGCGTCCGGCGGATTTCGGGATCAGCGCCCACGTTTCCGATCAGAATTACCTTGTTTACGCTACCAGCCATCTCGTCATCCTGTCCGCCGGCCATCATGACCGGCAATTGCATTTCAAAAAATTCGGCACACAATAGCTGCCGCCGCCCGCAAAGGGCACCGCAAGCATGGAACTATCCACAAAGAATAATCTTAAGCTGTGGGGGGCAGACATTCGCGCTTGCAATTCGTTCCTTTTTTGTTCTATTAAATTGCAGATTTCGAGTCAAGCATCGTGAAAAGCTGCGACCGATAGGGAATAGACCTCGACACGTCCGGCTGCGTCACTACATAAGGACGCGCCGCCATCCAGCCTGTTATTTTTGTCCGAGCCTTGTCATGAGTGAACTGAAGACGATTTCCATCCGTGGTGCCCGTGAACACAATCTCAAGGGTATCGATCTCGATCTGCCACGCAACAAGCTGATCGTCATGACCGGGCTTTCCGGCTCAGGCAAGTCGTCGCTCGCCTTCGATACGATCTACGCCGAAGGCCAGCGCCGTTATGTCGAAAGCCTCTCGGCCTATGCGCGCCAGTTCCTCGAAATGATGCAGAAGCCGGATGTCGACCAGATCGAGGGCCTGTCGCCGGCAATCTCCATCGAACAGAAGACCACCTCGCGCAACCCGCGCTCCACGGTCGGCACGGTCACCGAGATCTACGACTATATGCGCCTTCTCTTCGCGCGTGTCGGTGTCCCCTATTCGCCGGCCACGGGCCTGCCGATTGAAAGCCAGACGGTCAGCCAGATGGTCGACCGCATCCTCGCTTTCGAGGAGGGCACGCGTCTTTACATCCTCGCGCCGATCGTGCGCGGCCGCAAAGGCGAGTACAAGAAAGAACTTGCCGAGCTGATGAAGAAAGGCTTCCAGCGCGTCAAGGTGGACGGCCAGTTCTACGAGATCGCCGACGTTCCTGCTCTCGACAAGAAGTACAAACACGATATCGACGTGGTGGTTGACCGCGCCGTCGTGCGCCCGGATATGGCCGCGCGTCTTGCCGACAGCCTTGAGACCTGCCTCAAGCTCGCGGACGGCCTGGCGATCGCGGAATTCGCCGACAAACCGCTGCCCGCAGAAGAAACCGCGGCCGGTGGCTCCGCCAACAAGTCTCTCAATGAGACCCACGAGCGCGTGCTGTTTTCGGAAAAATTCGCCTGCCCCGTTTCCGGTTTCACCATTCCGGAAATCGAACCGCGTCTCTTCTCCTTCAACAACCCCTTCGGCGCCTGCCCCAGCTGCGATGGCCTTGGCTCGCAGCAGAAGGTGGATGAGAACCTGATCGTACCGGAGCCAGCCCGCACCCTGCGTGATGGGGCCATTGCTCCCTGGGCAAAATCATCGTCGCCCTATTACAACCAGACGCTTGAGGCACTGGGCAAGGCCTTCGGATTCAAGCTCTCGAGCAAGTGGTCCGATCTTTCGAAGGAGGCGCAGCACGCCATTCTTCAGGGCACTGACGACAAGATCGAGTTCAACTATCAGGACGGCGCCCGCTCCTACAAGACAGTCAAGAACTTCGAAGGCATCGTGCCCAATCTGGAGCGGCGCTGGAAAGAGACAGACAGCGCCTGGGCGCGCGAGGAAATCGAGCGCTACATGTCGGCAGCCCCCTGCCCGGCCTGCGCCGGTTACCGCCTGAAGCCGGAGGCGCTGGCGGTCAAGATCAACAAGCTGCATATCGGTGAAGTCACCGAAATGTCGATCCGCACGGCGCGCGACTGGTTCGAGGTGCTGCCGGAAAGCCTGAACGCGAAGCAGAATGAAATTGCCGTCCGTATTCTCAAGGAAATCCGCGAACGCCTGCGATTCCTCAACGATGTAGGGCTGGATTATCTCAGCCTGTCGCGCAATTCGGGCACGCTGTCGGGCGGGGAGAGCCAGCGTATCCGTCTGGCCTCGCAGATCGGCTCTGGCCTCACCGGCGTTCTCTACGTTCTCGATGAGCCCTCGATCGGCCTGCACCAGCGCGACAATGCGCGCCTGCTAGATACGCTCAAACATCTGCGCGATATCGGCAACACCGTCATCGTGGTCGAACATGATGAGGACGCCATTCTGACGGCGGATTATGTTGTCGATATCGGCCCGGCGGCCGGTATTCACGGCGGCCAGGTGATTGCCGAAGGATCCCCGCAGGAAGTGATGGCCAATCCGAAATCGCTGACCGGCAAATATCTCTCCGGTGAACTCGGCGTTGCCGTGCCGGCTGAGCGCCGCAAACCGAAGAAGGGCCGCGAGATCAAGGTTTTTGGCGCACGCGGCAACAACCTGAAGAATGTCACGGCCGCTGTGCCGCTCGGTGTTTTCACGGCCGTAACCGGGGTTTCGGGTGGCGGCAAATCCACCTTCCTGATCGAGACGCTCTATAAGTCGGCGGCGCGCCGGGTCATGGGCGCGCGTGAAATCCCGGCCGAACACGACCGCATCGATGGTTTCGAATTCATCGACAAGGTGATCGATATCGACCAGTCGCCGATCGGACGCACGCCGCGTTCCAACCCGGCCACCTATACCGGCGCCTTTACGCCGATCCGTGACTGGTTCGCCGGCCTGCCGGAAGCCAAGGCTCGTGGTTACGCGCCCGGCCGCTTCTCCTTCAACGTCAAGGGTGGCCGCTGCGAGGCCTGCCAGGGCGACGGGGTGATCAAGATCGAGATGCACTTCCTGCCTGACGTCTACGTCACCTGCGACGTCTGCCACGGCAAGCGTTATAACCGCGAGACGCTGGACGTCACCTTTAAGGGCAAATCCATCGCCGACGTGCTGGATATGACGGTTGAGGAAGGCGTCGAATTTTTCGCCGCCGTTCCCGCCGTGCGCGACAAGCTGCAATCGCTCTTCGATGTCGGCCTCGGTTACATCAAGGTCGGACAGCAGGCCAATACGCTTTCAGGCGGCGAGGCGCAGCGCGTCAAGCTCGCCAAGGAACTGTCGAAGCGCTCGACGGGCCGCACGCTCTATATTCTCGACGAGCCGACGACGGGCCTGCATTTCCACGACGTCAACAAGCTGCTCGAAATGCTGCATGCGCTGGTGGAACAGGGCAATTCCGTGGTGGTGATCGAGCATAATCTCGAAGTCATCAAGACGGCGGACTGGATCATCGATATCGGGCCTGAAGGCGGCACGGGCGGCGGCGAAGTGGTGGCCACGGGCACGCCGGAGGACATCGTCAAGGTGGAGCGTTCCTATACCGGCCACTTCCTGAAGGAGCTTCTGGAGCGCCGGCCGGCCGGAAAACGGGAGGCTGCGGAGTAAGCCGCAGCTTTCGTCGCAAAGGTTCGAAAGGCCGAAGGCCGGAGGAGGAACTAGATATGTCGACATCAGGCACGATCCGCACCGGTATCGGCGGCTGGACCTTCGAGCCTTGGGAAGGCACTTTTTATCCCGAAAAACTGCCGAAAAAACGCCAGCTGGAACACGCCAGCCGGCAGCTCACGGCAATCGAGGTGAACGGCACCTATTACAGCAGCCAGAAACCGGAGACCTTTGCGAAATGGGCATCCGAAGTGCCCGAGGATTTCGTCTTTTCGCTAAAGGCAAGCCGCTTTGTCACCAACCGCAGGGTTCTGGCCGAGGCAGGTGAGTCGATGACGAAGTTCCTGACGCAGGGGTTGACGGAACTCGGGTCCCATCTCGGTCCCATCCTCTGGCAGTTTGCGCCCACGAAAAAATTCGACGCGGAGGATTTCGGTGCATTTCTGGCGCTGCTGCCCGAAAAGCAGGACGGGCTCACTCTTCGCCATGTCGTGGAGGTGCGCAACCCGACATTTCAGGTTCCGGAATTCATCGAACTTCTTGCCAGGCACAAGGTCGCCGTCGTCTGCGCTGACCATCACGATTATCCGATGCTGCCTGACGTAACGGCCGATTTCGTTTATTGCCGCCTGCAGAAGGGCGAGGACGACATCGAGACCTGTTATCCGAAAAAAGAGATCGCGCACTGGGCTGAGCGGGTAAAGACCTATGCCAGTGGCGGTGTGCCGGACGATCTGCCGCTGATCGCGCCGGATCGGAAGGTTGAGAAGACCCCGCGCGATGTTTTCGCTTTCTTCATTACCGGCGGCAAGGTCAATGCGCCTAATGGTGCGCAGGAACTGCAAAAGGCGGTCTGAGCGCTGTCAGCCCGCCATGTCTTTCGTGGTGCTAAAATCAATGCTGGCGAAAGCGGCCTCGATGACCTCCGGCCCTGCCCCGGGCCTCGTGGCATCGCTGGAGAGGATTTGCCGGAAACGGCGCGCGCCGGGCATGCCCTGAAACAGTCCGACCATATGGCGGGTGACGTGATTGAGACGTCCGCCCGCGGCGATGTAATCGGCAGCATAGGCCATCATCGCGTCACGCAGCGCCATCCAGTCCGGGTGGCGAGCCTCCTCGCCATAGATGCGATGGTCGACGTCAGCAAGGATGGAGGTGTTGTGATAGGCGGCCCGGCCGAGCATCACGCCATCCATATGCTGGAGATGTCCGCTCGCCTGATCGAGATCGGCGATGCCGCCGTTGATGCCGATAAAGACGTCAGGATTTTCCCGCTTCATGCGATAGACGAGGTCATAATCGAGCGGCGGCACTTCGCGGTTTTCCTTTGGCGAAAGCCCCTGCAGCCAGGCTTTGCGCGCGTGAACCCAGACCGCGTCCGCACCCGCCGCAACAACCCTCTTCAGAAAATCAGGAAGAACCGCTTCCGGCTCCTGCTCATCCACCCCGATCCGGCATTTCACGGTAACCGGCCCACTGGCGGCGGCCTTCATTGCGGCCACACATTGCGCCACCACGTCAGGCTCGCGCATCAGGCAAGCGCCGAAGGTGCCGGATTGCACCCGATCCGAGGGACAGCCAACATTCAGATTGATTTCATCATAACCGTAGTCCCCGGCGATCCGCACCGCTTCGGCAAGCTTGGCCGGATCAGACCCGCCGAGCTGCAACGCGACGGGATGTTCCTGAGGGTGATAACCGAGCAGCCTGTCACGCTGGCCGTGGATGATGGCGTCGGCAACGATCATTTCGGTGTAAAGCAGCGCACGCTTCGACAATTGCCGGTGCAGAAACCTGCACCTCGTATCGGTCCAGTCGATCATGGGGGCCACGGCGAAGATTTTTTCGCCGCTTGCAAGCGCTTGTCTGTACATGGATTAACCTCTTTGCGCCGGCTTCTACAGCAAAGGACCGTAAAAAGCCAGTTTTGCAGGCGAGGCAATTTTGAACTGGAAATCGCGCCGGAATCGCGGGACAAGAATTGCACCCTAAAAGACGACAGGAAATCCACATGGCCGCTACCGTCATCCCCGCCCCGAAGCCCGTTCTCCTGCCCGTCGAAGGCACGAGCGATCTGTTCCCTGTACGGCGGGTCTATTGTGTCGGCCGCAATTATGCCGATCACGCCATTGAGATGGGCCACGACCCCTCGCGCGAGCCGCCCTTCTATTTTCAGAAGAACCCGGACAACCTGCTGCCCGCAGGACAGGATTTTCCCTATCCGTCGCTCTCATCGAATGTGCATTACGAAGTTGAGTGCGTCGTGGTGCTGAAAAGCGGCGGAGCGGATATTCCGGCGTCGGAAGCGCTGAACCATGTCTGGGGTTACGCCGTCGGTATCGACATGACACGCCGCGACCTGCAGGACGGGCTGAAGAAGATGGGACGTTCCTGGGAGGGCGCGAAGGCCTTCGAATATTCCGCGCCGGTGTCCCCCATCGTCCCAGCGGACAGGATCGGGCATCCCGCAACCGGCGCGATCTGGCTCGACGTCAATGGCGAACGCAAGCAGACGGGCGATCTCGCCCAGATGATCTGGAAGGTGCCGGAAGTGATTGCCGAGCTTTCCAAGCTGTTCACCCTTGCCGCTGGCGACGTCATCATGACCGGCACGCCGGCTGGCGTTGGTCCAATCGTTCGCGGTGACCGCATAGAATGCGGCGTCGAGGGTGTCGGCACACTGTCGGTGACGGTCGTCTGACGCACGAACATAAGGGAGGACATCGACATGCCGCTTTACCGCCTTGCCGACCGTGTGCCGCAAACGCCTGCAGCGGATCGCTACTGGATCGCTCCCGACGCCAATGTCATTGGCTCAGTCACGCTCGGCGAAGACGTCGGCATTTGGTTCGGTGCAACGCTGCGTGGAGACAATGAGCCGATCATCGTCGGGCGCGGCACCAATATTCAGGAAGGCGTGATGGTTCACAGCGATCCCGGCTTTGCCGCAACGATCGGCGAAATGTGCACCATTGGCCACCACGCTATCGTGCATGGCTGTACCATCGGCGATAATTCGTTGATCGGCATGGGCGCGACGATCCTGAACGGCGCAAAGATCGGCCGAAACTGCCTCGTCGGCGCCAATGCTCTAGTGACGGAGGGGAAGGAATTTCCGGATAATTCCCTGATCGTCGGCTCGCCCGCGCGCGCTATCCGCACGCTTGATGACGACGCCGTGGCGGGGATTCGTCGCTCAGCGGAAAAATACGTCGAAAACTGGAAGCGTTTCTCGCAGGATCTGGCGATCATCGAAAGGTGATCGGGAGCGGGCAACAATACCCATTCCATCCATCGTCCGTCAGGCCGAGCAGGCGGCGCAAAGACCGCGGATTTCGATGGTGGTCTTTTCCGCTTTGAACTTGCTGTCCTTCACCCAGCGCTCCAGCCGGTGATCGATCTCGTGATCGTGGAATTCCGTCACCTGCCCGCAGGACTCGCAGATGGCAAAGGCGACGGTGCCATGGTGACTGGAGCAGCACTCCGCCTGGGTATGGGTGCAGGCGACGAAGGCGTTAAGGCTCTCCAGCCGGTGCACAAGGCCATATTCCACCAGTTTTTCCAGCGCCCGATAGACCTGCAGCGGCGCGCGGAAACCATCATCGCGCAACTTGTCGAGGATCATATAGGCGCTGAGCGGCTGATGCGCGTTTGAAAGGGCGTTCATGACCAGCGACTGGTTCTTGGTGAGGTTCTGCTGGGTCTGCGCATTCATGACTTGCCTCCTTCATCCGCGGAGCGGGACAAACCCGGCGCCGGCAACAGGCTTATAACGAAGAGGATCACCGCGGCAACCACGATGGATGGACCGGACGGTGTATCATAGGTGAGCGATCCGAAGAGGCCGCCAACAACGGCAACCGCACCGATCAGCGAGGCCACCACCGCCATTACCTCCGGTGTAGCGGAGAAACGTCTGGCGGTCGCAGCCGGTATGATGAGCAGCGATGTGATGAGCATGATACCGACCACCTTCATCGCGATGGCGATCACCAGCGCCATCAGCAACGTGAAGATCAATTTCGCCCGTTCCGGTTTCAGCCCCTCGGCTTCCGCCAGCTCCGTATTGACGGTGGAGGCAAGCAGCGATCGCCACAGGAACACCATGGAGACGATGACAACCAGTCCGCCGCCCCAGATCAGTGCAATATCGCTGCGGGTGACGGCGAGAATGTCGCCGAACAGGAACGAGACGAGATCGATGCGGACCCAGCTCATGAAGGCAACGATGACAAGGCCGATCGCCAATGCGGAGTGGGATAGGATGCCCAGCAGCGCATCGGCGGAAAGCGCCTGCCGCCGTTGCAGGAAAATCAAAAGGAGCGACACGGCCGACGCGACCAGAAACACGCTGACAATGAGGTTCAGCTGCAGCAGCAGAGACAGGGCAACACCCAGAAGCGCCGAATGGGCCATGGTATCGCCAAAATAGGCCATGCGCCGCCAGACGACAAAGCAGCCAAGCGGACCGGCTGTCAATGCAACCCCAATGCCGGCGACCATGGCGCGGACGAAGAAATCGTCAAACATGGCGTTCTCCCTGCCGCTGGTTAAGGTGGGCGTCGTCGTCACGTTCATGGCCGCAGCCGCATTCTCCATGATCATCGTGGCGGTGGCCGTGGTCATGATGGTCATGCCCGTGGTCATGATGAAGATCATGCCCGTGATGGTGACCATCCTCGGGGTGGCAATGGTCCGTCACCGTGCCATCCGCATGTTGCACCCGGCCGTCCGGCAAATGGGTGTGATCATGATGGTGACTGTAGACGGCCAGCCCCTTCGCCGCCGCGCCGCCGAACAGGCGCATATATTCCGGACTCTGGCTCACCGCCTGCGGTGTGCCGCGGCAGCAGACATGGCCGTTGAGGCATATCACCGTATCGGTTTCCGCCATCACTACATGCAGATCATGCGAGATTAACAGAATTCCGCAATTATTTGAATTCCTGATATTTTTTATCAGATCATAAAGCGCGATCTCGCCGGAGAAGTCCACCCCCTGCACGGGTTCGTCAAGAACCAGAAGGTCGGGCTTGCGGGCAATGGCGCGGGCAAGAAGCGCGCGTTGGAACTCGCCACCGGACAGATGCTGCACCTCGGCATTGGCAAGATGCGCGATACCGGTCGCATTCAGAGCGGCGTCTATTTCGCGGGCAGCGAGCGGTCCTGTCAGTGTCATCAGTCGGCGCACCGAAAGCGGCATTGTCCAGTCGACCGAAAGCTTCTGCGGCACATAGCCCACTTTCAGACCAGCCTTGCGGGTAACCACCCCCTCGGTTGGTTTGACGACACCAATCGCCATTTTCGCGCTCGTGGACTTGCCTGATCCGTTCGGCCCGATCAGTGTGACGATCTCGCCCTTGCTGACGGAAAACTCCACGCCGCGCACCAGCCAGCGGCCGTTGCGCTGGACGCCGGCATTGGCAAGGGAGACCAGTATCTCGTTACCCGAATGGGCGGAATGAAGCATGGGATTGTCCGTTTGGCGATGTTGCTTACCGCTATCGCATACGTTATAGAGTTACGCAATAAATGTAATAACATAACTAACGTTCTTCAAGTGGAGTGCATTTCATGAAATCGATCCTGATCCCGCTCGCGGCGTCCATGGCAATCGCGGTCGCCGCTTCGGGCGCCACCGCTGCACCCGAGGTCGTGGTGTCGATCAAGCCCGTCCACTCCCTCGTTGCGGCCATCATGCAAGGTGTCGGGGAACCACAGCTCATCGTAGACGGCGCGGCCTCGCCGCATACCTATAATCTCCGTCCGTCGAATGCACGCAAGCTCGAAACGGCGGATGTGGTTTTCTGGGTGGGTCCCGGACTGGAAGCATTTCTGGAGAAGCCGCTGGAAGCGCTGGCCGCCAAGGCGACTGTTGTGGAACTGGAAGATGCCAAGGGGCTGGAAAAGCTGGCCTTCCGTGAAGGGGGGCCCTTTGAAGCGCATGATCATGGCGAAGAAGGCCATGAGGCGAATGACGGTCATGCCGAAAAGCCGGACGCGCACGAGCATGGTCACGAGCATGACGGAGGCGGTCACGCCGGTCACGACGGTGAGAGCCACGATGCCCATGAGCATGGCACCTATGACACACATCTCTGGCTTGACCCCGCCAATGCCAAGGCCATGGCCCAGGCAATCGAAACCGCGCTGATCGCGGCCGATCCCGCCAATGCCGCGATCTATCAGTCCAACACAAAGAAACTGATCGATGATCTCGATACACTTGACGCCGAACTGGCCAAAACGGTTCAGCCGGTGAAGGACAAGCCGTTCATTGTCTTCCACGACGCCTACCAATATTTCGAACATCGCTATGGCGTGAAGACGGCGGGATCGATCACCGTCAGCCCCGAAACCCTACCGGGCGCGGATCGCGTCAAACAGATGCAAGAAAAGGTTCGCCAGCTCGGCGCGACCTGCGTTTTTGCCGAACCGCAATTCGAGCCTAAGCTGGTCTCGGTCATCACCGAAGGCACGGCAGCGAAATCGGCTACGCTTGATCCGGAAGCGGCAACGCTGGAGCCGGGCCCGGAGCTTTACTTCAAGCTGATGCGCGGTATCGCCGGGTCGCTGAAGAACTGTTTGTCCTGATGGGCACCTCATCAAGCCCGGCATGGCCAATGCGCCATGCCGGCTCGGTCTTGCGTGTGCCTTAAGGCTTCGGCGCCATGGAGGACCAGACCGGGCGGCTGATACTCTGCAGAGTATCAGCGGGGGCGCCGTTGATGCGGGCCAAAAGGGCTTTCGCAAGCTCCCTGCCCGCCAGTTTGATATCTTCATTGACGGTATGGATCTGCGGCTTGATCCAGTTCAGGAATTCGGCGGACTGTTTCGAGACGATGTCGATGTCCTTTCCGATTATCACGCCCGCGGCCTCGAACCCGGCCACCAGCGCGATGGTGCTGCTGCCACTGATCGAAACGATGCCATCGGGACGATCATCGGACTGCATGAGCCTCTGACCGAAATCGCGGATTTTTTCCAGCGGCGTTTCGATTGTAACGGTGTCCAACGGAAATTCGGTAAGGCCGAAATCCCTGATTGCCCGATTAAACCCCTTGCGAGCGTGGTCGTGAAACGAAAAACGTGACGGCGGCACGATGACGGCGATCTTCCTGCGTCCGCATTGAGCCAATCGTTCAACCGCTTCGTAGGCATAGGCCTCATTGTCAAAATCATGAAAGGCATGGTCGATGCCCATGTCCGAACGTCCATGGGTGACGAAGGGCATCTTGCGCTCCGTCATGAAACGGACTCGCGGGTCGTTGGGTTCGATCTTAGAAATGATGACGCCATCCGCCGATCCCGTTTCGAGAATGTAGCGGATCGGCACCATGGAATCCTTGGCGTGGATATGGGGCGTTACGACCAGATGATATTGGGTCGAGGACAGAACCTCGGTGATACCGAACACCATCTGGCTGGTAAAACCCATAAGCTCTTCATCGACGCTGAGAACGAGGGCAATCACATTGGTCTTGCCGGTGCGAAGGCGCACGCCGGCGCGGTTTGGCTGATAGCCGATCTGGCGGGCAATCAGCCGCACGCGCTCCTTGGTCTCCGCGCCGATATCAGGCGCATCCTTGAGAGCGCGCGAAACGGTGGTGATGCCGAGGCCCGTCATGTAAGCGATGGTCTTCAGGGTCGGGCGCTCGCCCGTCGTCACGGGCGCTTCGCTCCCGCCGGATTTACCAGTATCGTTCATGTCATTTCGCCATGCTTGACCGAACGGTGATCATAGATAGCTTTTACGTCGTTGCAAAGGCAAAGGTCCTCAACCGGGATCCGCTTTCCGCGCGGGAGCCCCTGTTTGGGCTATAACGATGTAGCTCGAAAAAATGTCCGGTTCTTACTGCGCTTTTCTCTCGCCCGCCCGTGATGGCTGCGTAGCCAATATATGATTTAATTATAAACATTGAAAAATAATAATAACTTATTGATATAAAATATAAAAATAAAATAACATTTAGAACGATCCATCCGGCCGCAATTGATGCGCCGTTCCAGAAATTTTTCCTGACATATGTTGTACCTGAAAGACATGACGGAATGGAGGTTTTACGGTAACGTTGCCGAAGGGAGGGTATCATGAGACCGAGCAAGCGGGCGTTTAGCCACTTGCGGCGTCCATCCTCCCCAGATTCTGACACAAGCCTGCATCACAATGCCGGCTTCCTTATTTGAATTCATAAATGCAGGGTCCCGTCATGATTTCTTCCTCCACGCCCGAAACCGTCATCGATCTGGCAGGGCTCTGGCGCCTGACATCAGTGGACAGAGATCATACGACCGAGCTTACCGTCCCTGGGGATATCCATACGGCACTCAAAGATGCGGGCATCATTCCAGATCCCTACCACGGAGCCAATGAAAAGGCCGTGCAATGGGTGGCCCAACAGGACTGGGTTCTTGAGCGAACGTTCATCCTCGATGAGGCGGACGCAAGCTGGTATCTCGACATCGACTATCTCGACACCGTCGCGATTGTCTTCGTGAACGACGTTCCGGTGCTCAGCGCGGACAATTGCTTCCGTCGCTACCGCCCTGACATTTCCCGTGCAGTGCGCCCCGGTGAAAACACCATTCGCATCCATTTTCACTCCAATATAACCGCCGGGGCGGAGCGGCAGGCGCGCCAGCCGTTTTATATACCCTATCACCCGGGGAATTCGCCTATCGCCAATGGCAATATGCTGCGCAAGCCGCAATGCCATTTCGGCTGGGACTGGAACATCGCGATCGCGCCACTCGGGCTTTACGGCAAAATCCTGCTGAAACGGCTCGATACGGCCCGGATCGAGCATGTCGTTACCTCACAGCGCCATATCGACGGCGGCGTCGAGCTGCATGTGGCCGTCACCCTCTTTGCCGAGGGACCGGCAAGCCTCCCGGTTTATCTGTCTCTCAACGATGAAAGGCTGAGGCTCGATTGCGGCGTCGGCGCAGGCGAAACCGTGGTGCGTCACGTCTTCTTCGTGGAAAATCCGGAGCTCTGGTGGCCGGCCGGCAGTGGCGGGCAGACGCTCTACACGCTGATGGTGGAGCTGCCCGATGAGACTGTGACCCGGCAGATCGGCTTCAGGACCATCGAGCTTCTGACCGATAAGGATGATGCCGGCAGCCGCTTCGCGTTCCGCATCAATGGCCGGGAAATCTTCTGTCGCGGTGCCAACTGGATTCCCGCAGATGCGCTCTATTCGCTCACCAGCCGGGAAAAGACCGAAGACCTCCTCTGCTCCGCGGTCGAGGCTAACATGAACATGATCCGGGTCTGGGGCGGCGGATTTTATGAGGAAGACTGGTTCTACGATCTCTGCGACCGTCTTGGCCTGCTGGTGTGGCAGGACTTCATGTTCGCCTGCAATCTTTATCCCTGCAGCGAGGATTTTCTCGATAATGTCGAACATGAGGTTGATTATCAGGTGAAACGCCTCTCCTCGCATCCTTCCATCGCGCTCTGGTGCGGCGATAACGAGCTGGTGGGTGCACTGACCTGGTTCGATGAGTCCCGCAACAATCGCGACCGATACCTTGTGGCTTATGACCGACTGAACCGCACCATTGAAAAGGCCCTGAAAAAGGCCGCTCCCGAAGCACTGTGGTGGCCATCAAGCCCCGCCTCCGGTTATCTCGATTATGGCGATGCCTGGCACGCGGATGGTTCCGGCGACATGCATTACTGGTCCGTGTGGCACGAGAACAAATCATTCGACAATTACCGTTCGGTGAAGCCGCGTTTCTGCTCGGAATTCGGTTTCCAGTCCTACACCTCCATGCCGGTCATCCGCACCTATGCGGAAGACAGGGACATGAACATCGCCTCCCCCGTCATCGAACTGCACCAGAAAAATGCCGGCGGCAACGAGCGGATCGCCGGTACGATGTTCCGCTACTTCCGCTTCCCAAAGGACTTCGAGAATTTCGTTTATCTGAGCCAGGTCCAGCAGGCATTGGCTATCCGCACGGCCGTCGATTACTGGCGCTCGCTGAAGCCGCATTGCATGGGAACGCTATACTGGCAGCTGAACGACACCTGGCCGGTCGCCTCGTGGTCAAGCCTCGATTATGGCGGCGGCTGGAAGGCGCTGCATTATGCCGCCCGCCGCTTCTTCCAGCCTGTCACGGTTTCGGCTATTCCCGCGGAAGATGGACGCCGAATAAACTTCTCCATGGTGAACGACACGGCGGAAGACGTCGAGATCGACATGAATATCGTTGCCCTGACCATGGACGGCAACCGAGTGCCGTTGAAATCCGCCAACGGCACCTGCACGACTGACAAGGCCGCTACGCTGACCGACATCGACATGAGCAGCCTGCCTGACGGCACCATCCTTGCCTGGAGCTTCATCGCCTCCAACGGCATGACCGGCGAAGGCCACCATGTGCGCGACACCTATAAAGCGCTGGAACTTCTGCCCGCCGGTCTGACACTCACCACCAGCTCACTGAAAAACGGGCAGTTCGAAATAGATGTCACCGCAAGCGGGCTTGCGCTCTTCGTCATGCTGGAGGCAGATCAGCCCGGGCGTTATTCCGACAACCATTTCGATCTCGCTGCCGGCGAAACGCGGCGTATCATCTTCACCCCGAAAGCGGGCGGCGGACAGCCGCACTTCCGTGTCTTCGATCTTCATGGCTGCCAGTCCCCGCATTGAAACGATGCGGAGAAAGGCATAACCATCCTGTTCGGGAAGACAGGCTTCGCGGCCTGCCCTCATCAGTTCAAATGGTTGCCGGGTTCTTCGGCAGCCGATCATCAGCAAGTGGAGGAAGACCCATGGTTTGGCAACCGGCCGAAAACCGTTACACGTCCATGAAATACAATCATTGCGGCAAAACCGGACTGAAACTACCGGCGATCTCGCTGGGACTCTGGCATAATTTCGGCAACGATACGCCGCATCAGACGAAACAGGCCATCTGCCGCCGTGCATTTGATCTCGGCATTACCCATTTCGACCTCGCCAACAATTATGGCCCGCCGCCCGGCAGCGCCGAGACCGCCTTCGGCGAAATCCTGAGGACGGATTTCCGGGGTTATCGTGACGAGATGATCATCTCCTCCAAGGCAGGTTACAACATGTGGCCTGGTCCTTACGGCGAATGGGGCAGCCGCAAATATCTTATCGCCTCCTGCGACCAGAGCCTGAAACGCATGGGGCTGGATTACGTCGATATCTTCTATTCTCACCGTTTCGATCCCAACACGCCGCTTGAGGAAACCTGTGGTGCGCTTGACCAGATCGTCCGCTCGGGCAAGGCGCTTTATGTCGGCATTTCCTCCTATAACTCTAAGCGCACCCGTGAGGCCGCCGCGATCCTGAAGGACCTCGGCACGCCCTGCATCATCCACCAGCCGAGCTATTCGATGATCAATCGCTGGATTGAAGAAGATGGTCTCGTTGATACGCTGGAGGAACTAGGCATCGGCTCCATCGTCTTCTCGCCGCTGGCGCAGGGCATGCTGACGACGAAATATCTCGGCGGCGTGCCGGATGGCAGCCGCGCATCGCAGAGCAAGTCGCTGAACCCGGCCTTCCTCAACGAGCGCAATGTTGAAAACATTCGCGCGCTCAACGGCATCGCCGAACGCCGTGGTCAGACACTGGCGCAGATGGCCATCGCCTGGGTGCTGCGCGGCGGTCGCATCACCTCGGCGCTGATCGGCGCCAGCCGCGTCGAGCAGGTTGAAGACTGTGTGAAAGCGCTGGACAAACCGGATTTCACGACCGAAGAACTCGCTGAAATCGACCGCTATGCCAAGGACGCGGATATCAACCTCTGGGCAAAATCTGCCGAACGCGTCTGACCGAGGAGAGACCGCCCGGTTATTCCGGGCGGTCCGACCGCGTCAAGAAACTTCAAAACAAAAGATTAACTTCCGCCTCTAAGCCTTAACAACCATTACATAATTGTAATTTTAAATTCAGTTTCCGTTCATTCGTTTATTCGTAAGTTCTTCTCATTGAAACACGAGAGGAAACTTCCATGAAAAAGTTCGTCACCATTCTTCTGGCTGCAACCGTTCTCGCGGCCCCGATGGCTCAGGCGCAGGGCCGTCACGATGATCGCCACCGCGGCGTCACCGTCGAGCGTCATGTCACGAAAAAGGTCATCGTCAAGAAGCACCGCTGGGATCGTGGTCAGCGCCTCTCGCCAGCAGAGCGTCGTCATTTCGTCGATCGTCGCGATTATCGCCGTTACCGCCTGGCCGAACCGCGCCGCGACCAGCGCTGGGTGCGCGTTGACAACCAGTTCCTGCTCATCAATGCCGTCAGCGGCCTGATCGTCGGCCTTGCCGCCGCTCGCTAATTCCAAGCACCGGTGAAATGAAAAAGGCCCGCTTGCGCGGGCCTTTATCTTTATCCAATGGCCGATCAGAAAATATCGGCGCCGCTGCCCCACGGGCCATGCGGCTTGTCCACGCCGTCGGTGCGTTCGAAGCCATGGGCGCCGAAGAAGTCGCGCTGCGCCTGGATAAGGTTGGCGCTGCCGCGGCCGCGACGATAGGCATCGAAATAGCCGAGTGCAGAGGCCAGCGCCGAAACCGGCAGGCCCGACAGGGCAGCGTAAGAAACGACGCGGCGTAGCGGCGCATCGGTTTCCTTGACGATAGCGGAGAAAGCCGGCGTCACGATGAGGTTGGCCACATGCGGATCCTTGGTAAAGGCCGAGGTGATTTCATCGAGGAACTCCGAGCGGATGATGCAGCCGGCGCGCCAGATGCGGGCAATCGTCGGCATCGGCAGGTTCCAGTTGAACTCCTTCGAAGCGGCCGACATGATGGCGAAGCCCTGCGCATAGGCACCGACCTTGGCGGCCAGAAGCGCGCTTTCCAGATCGGCGATGAAGGCCTTCCTGTCGGCCGGTGCAGTTGCAAGGGCCGGAAGGCCAAAGATTTTCTCGGCAGCTTCGCGCTCATCCTTCTGCGAGGAGAGAATACGGGCAGCCACGGCCGCTTCGATGGCGGTTGCGGCGACGCCCATGTTCTGCGCCTCGATGACGGACCACTTGCCCGTGCCCTTCTGGCCGGCCTTGTCGAGGATCAGATCGACCATCGGTTTGCCGGTGATCGGATCGGCGGCACGCAGAACCTTTTCGGTGATTTCGATCAGGTAGGAATTAAGACGGCCCTTGTTCCATTCACCGAACACATCGGCGATTTCGGCAGCGCTCATCTTCAGACCGTCACGCAGGATGCCGTAGATTTCCGCGATCATCTGCATGTCGGCATATTCGATACCATTATGGATGGTCTTGACGAAGTGGCCAGCACCATCATTTCCGAGCCATGCCACGCACGGATCGTCATTATATTTGGCGGAGATGGAGGTGAGCACTTTCTCGACGCGCTTCCAGCTGTCCTCGGTGCCGCCAACCATGATGGACGGTCCATGACGCGCGCCCTCTTCGCCACCCGAAACGCCCATGCCGATAAAGGTGAGGCCGCTGTCCTTCAGATTGTCGAAACGGCGGATCGTGTCGCGGAAATTCGCATTGCCCGCATCGATCATGATGTCGCCGTTCGAAAGATGCGGCTTCAGGATTTCCATCTGCTGGTCGACCGGATCGCCAGCCTTGATCATGATGATGATCGGGCGCGGAGGACGAATGGCGGCAACGAATTCCTCGATGGTTTCGCAAGGGATCAATTGTCCCTGCAACTCGCCGGCTTCAGCGTAGAATTTTCTCGTCGCTTCAGGGGTTCGGTTGAATACGGCGATCTTGTTGCCCTTTTCGGCGATGTTGAGCGCCAGGTTAGAGCCCATGACGCCGAGACCGATCAAACCGATTTCTGCCTGTTCCACGGATGTGCCTCCATCTTGCTTTTTGGTGGTCGTGTTGTGGCACTGTAATCACCAAACGGCAAGGCTGGGCGTGACTGAAACGATTAAATTTTGATGACGCAAATCAGCTTTGCATATTTGCGGCAGGTCACGGCCTATTCGAAATCGAGGTTCGCGGCCGGTTATCACCATCGTCCAGCGCCCGCCAGGCGGCCCCTTCCATGTCCTCATACTGGCCCGAACGCACCGACCAGAGGAAGGCAAAAAGTCCGAGTGCGCCTAATAGCAGCGCAACGGGAATGAGATAGATCAGCATATTCATGCCAGTTGCGCCCCCTCGCCCGCAAACCCGGTCTCTGGTTCATTCCGACGACCGGCGGATTCAACCGATCCGGCGAGGCGCAATGCGTTGGCGACGACGATCAGCGACGATGTCGACATGGCGATGGCCGCGATCATCGGCGTCGCATAACCAGCAATCGCGATCGGCACGGCAATGATATTATAGCCGATGGCAAGCGCGAAGTTCTGCCGGATGAGCTTTCCGGCCTGCTGCGATGTCTCGATCGCGAAAGGCACGGCATCGAGGTCCTCCTGCATAAAAACAAAATCGGCGGCCTGCCGGCCGATATCGGCGGCGGTGGCGGGCGCCATCGAAACATGTGCGGCGGCGAGCGCCGGCGCATCGTTGATACCGTCTCCCACCATCAGGACTTTGTGCCCTACCCCGGCAAGCGAGGCGCAACGCGCCGCCTTGTCCTTCGGCGACAGGTCCGCGCTCCAGTTGGCGATCCCCAGCCGGTCGGCCATGGCGCTGACAGCTGCTGCCCGGTCACCCGAAACGATTTCCTGAGCCAAACCCCGCACCGACAGGCTGCGCAATGCCGCAGCCGCACCTGCGCGCGGATTGTCATCGAAACCGAAGCTCGCCAGAAGGCGGCCATCGAGTGACAACACCACCTCCGACCGCGCATTGCCGTTGTCGGCACCCTCATCATCCGGGCACGCGAAACGGCGGTTACCGAGCCGATAGGTTCCCACATCAGTCTTCGCCTCGACGCCCGAACCCGGGATTTCATGCACCGTCTCATACGCCGGCAAAGGGCCGCTGTAGGCGGCATGCAGAGCTTTTGAGAGGGGGTGGCGGGAATGGGCAGCAAGTCCTGCCGCAATTGCCATGGTGGCGGGCTTCACCTCGCCCGTCTCGACCAGTCGCGGCCTGCCGATGGTCAATGTGCCGGTCTTGTCGAACAGTACGGTATCGATCTCCGCCAGTCGCTCCATGGCCGACCCTTCCTTGACCATGATCCCATGCCGGAAAAGCCTTCCCGCGGCCACCACCTGCACGACGGGAACGGCAAGGCCAAGCGCGCAGGGGCAGGTGATGATGAGAACCGCGATGGCGATCAGCATCGCCTGCTTCCAGTCGCCACCGAAGAAACCCCATCCGAGAAACGACACCAGCGCCAGAAGATGGACGACGGGCGAATAATAGCTTGCGGCCCGGTCGGCAATACGGCGGTAACGCGCTCGCCCACCTTCGGCCGCCTCCATCAGACCGATGACCTCCGACAGGAATGAATCCCTGGCCGAGGCGGTCACCCGGGCCACCAGCGAACCGGTAAGGTTCAGCGTACCCGCCTGCAGGCTGTCACCCACCGCAACACGCCTTGGCGCGCTTTCACCATTGACGATCGACATGTCGAGATCGCTGCTGCCACTCTCGACCACCGCGTCGACCGCCACACGGTCTCCTGCCGCTATCGCAATCGACATTCCCGGCTCGATATCGGCAAGCGGGCGGTATTCGCGTGTTCCGTTCTCACCGAGGACGGTCGCGCCCCGTGGCGAGAGCCGGGCGAGCCCGGCAATCGCCGAACGAGCCTTGTCGCGCATGATGTGATCGAGCGTGCGGCCGATCAGCAGGAAGAACAGCAGCGACACCGTCGCATCGAACCAGGCATGTTCACCGTGGTGGATCGTCTCCCACAGCGAAACGGCATAGGACAGCGTGATGGCCAGTGCGATCGGCACGTCCATGTTTGTGCGGCCGTGTTTCAGCGCTGTCCAGGCCGACTGATAAAAGAAACGCCCACCGTAGATCAGCGCCGGGGCGGCGATCATCGCCGAAATCCAGTGAAACATGTCGCGCGTCGCCGCATCCGCGCCTGACCAGACGGAAACGGACAAAAGCATGATATTGGCCGAGGCAAAGCCGCATAGCGCAACCGCCCTGATCAGCTGCGAACGCAACGCGTCGGAAGCGTCCTGACCACTGGCGAAAAGATGCGTGCGGTATCCCGTCGCCAGAATGGCGCGGGCAAGGTCGGCGGGATCGGTCCTGACACCCTCGACCTCTTCTCTCCAGACAATCGCAACACGCTTGGACGAAAGGTTCAACCGCGCCCGCTCCACCTGCGGCAAGCGGCCGAGCGCGCGCTCCACGGTGGTAATGCAGGCGCCGCAATAAACATCCGGCACGCTGAGATCGGTCTGGCGGAGACCCTGCCCCAGATCACGGCTTGCCAGCATCAGCTCCTCTGACGACGGTGGATTGACCGGATCGGCAAGCTGCAGCGATCCTTCTGTCCCCGGTGCACAACAGCTCATTGGCGCCCCCTGACAACGGCGATCCGCGTGCCCTCGTGCACGATGATCCGGCCGTTCTTGACGGCTGTAATTTCTACGATCCACTGACCCGGCAGCATGTCATGCGGGCCGGTAAAGACCCCTTTGGCAACCGGGGTCAGCTCCATGTCGAAATTCTGGCGTTCCCCAACGGGCCGGCGAAAATGCGCGATCACCTGATCGGTATCGACCGGGCCGGTATCGGGATGAAAGACCTCGTAGCGGACCGTCCTTTCGTCCACCGCAAGTTTACCCTTTATGCCGGTCGCCGCTCTCGCCTTGGCTGCTTCCGCCTTCGCGTTGAACTGCTGGCTGGCCACATAGGTATTCGGCACGACAAGCCCGCTCCAGCTGTTGACCGCGTTCCAGGCCATCACCATGTTGACGGTGATGACGGTGCCGAAAAACAGCAGCATGACGCCCAGCATATGCCAGCCGGTGAAAGTGAAACCGGACGTGTGACGATTGTTCACGGTCATTTTGTCGCTCCCGGAGCGTTGAAAACAGCGTCATAGCGGGCCGTCTCATGGCCGCCCGTATCGCTGACGATAAACTCGAAATTTTCCGCGGCCCGAGCGACGCGCCCGCCCGGCCGGGTGACGAAGACCTTCAGCGTCGTCGCTTCATCCGGCTCCACCGTCACCTCAAAGGCACGCGCGGCCGCATCGGGCATACCGTTTATCTTCATCACGGCATCAGGAAGGCCATTGATGGTCAGGCTCATCGTGCGCGGCTGCGGCACCATGTTGAGGATGCGCACGGTGTAGCCGTTGCGGATGGATCCGTTCGATTCCAGCACGTATTGCGGATTGCGGTCGTGCAGAACATTGAGCGCCAGCCGCTCGCGCGTCACCAGCGCAAACAGCATGCCGATGCCGACAGCCGCCCAGATGGCAGTATAAAGCAGCGTGCGCGGACGGAAGATGATGCGCCAGTTGAAGTGGCGCACGCGCTTGCTGAACTTGCCGTCTTCCTCACGCACGTTGGCTGGGCGGATTGCGTGCTGACCGTTGCCGGTCGCGAGCGCCATGTTGGATTGATACTCGGCAAGCGTGGCATAGGCGATCAGGCCACGCGGCTTGCCGATCTTGTCCATCACCCCGTCGCAGGCATCGATGCAGAGCGCGCAGGTGATGCATTCCAGCTGCTGCCCGTCCCTGATGTCGATGCCCATGGGACAGACCGCCACGCAAGCGTTGCAATCGACGCAATCGCCGACGCTCTCCCCCGCTGCGGCGGCCTTTTTGGCGTGCCGTGAGCGTGGCTCGCCGCGCCAGTCGTTATAGGTGACGACAAGCGAATTCTCATCCAGCATCGCCGCCTGAATGCGTGGCCAAGGGCACATGTAGGTGCAGACCTGTTCCCGCATCAACCCGCCAAAGACATAGGTCGTGGCGGTGAGGATGGCGACGGTCGAATAGGCAATCATGGGCGCCTGGCCGGTGACGAATTCCCGCGCCAGCGTCGGCGCATCGGCGAAGTAGAAAATCCAGGCGCCGCCGGTCAGGGCGCCAATCACCAGCCAGATCGCGTGCTTCAACACACGCTTGCGGAATTTGCCGACTGTAGGGGGCGCGGCGTCCAGCTTCATGCGTGCATTTCGGTCACCCTCGATCGCCCGTTCGACGACGAGAAACAGGTCCACCCACACTGTCTGGGGACAGGTATAACCGCACCATGCACGTCCCACGGCGGAGGTGACGAGAAACAGCCCCAACCCCGCCATGACCAGCAATCCCGCGACGAAGAAAAATTCCTGCGGCCAGATTTCGATGAAAAAGAAATAAAAGCGTCGATTGGCGATATCGATCAATACCGCCTGATCGGGCGCATAGGGGCCACGGTCCCAACGCAGGAACGGCGTGAGATAATAAATGCCGAGCGTGACGAGCATGACAAGCCATTTGAACCGCCGGAACCGACCTTCCGCGCGCTTGGGAAAAATTTTCCTGCGTGCTTCGTAAAGCGGTTTGCGCGTTTTTGCGGAATTGACGGCCTCCGCGTCCAGCCTTTCAACGGGCTGCTGCGGGCGTTCCTGTCCGGCGCGATAGATGTTCATGATAGGAGTCCGGTTTTTATCTCCTTGCTTTCTCCCATCTCTGCGGTGAAACATCCTTGACTTGCATCAAGTGACGACAAAGTGGCGCAGCAAGAGGAGCGTGCCGCAAGAGGAGGATGAAATGTCTGTCATGCAGTCGAGAATCATTCATCTGTCTATCGAGAAGCCGTGGAGTCACGTCTATGACTTCGTTTCCGATCCGAACAACATGGCTCGCTGGGCTGCCGGACTGGCAGGTGGCCTCAGGCCGGATGGCGAAGACTGGATCGCCGAAGGCGGACCACTCGGCGAGGTCAGGGTGAATTTTGCGCCAGCAAACGAATTCGGGGTCGTGGATCACGTCGTCACCTTGCCCGATGGCCTGAAGGTCTATAACGCGCTCAGGGTGACCCCGAACGGCAGTGGCGCCGAGGTCAGTTTCACGCTGCTTCGTCTTGAGGGGATGACGGACGAGGATTTCAACGGGGATGCGAGGGCTGTCACAGCCGATCTCGAAGCCTTGAAGGCGCTGCTCGAAGAGACGTGATGGAGTAAATGATGACGGAAAATGGCAACGAC
Organism: Agrobacterium sp. InxBP2; assembly: GCF_026191755.1. Lineage (NCBI taxonomy): Bacteria > Pseudomonadati > Pseudomonadota > Alphaproteobacteria > Hyphomicrobiales > Rhizobiaceae > Agrobacterium > Agrobacterium sp. InxBP2. The sequence goes on along the minus strand of NZ_JAINDY010000033.1, from coordinate 484,477 downwards.
CGGCGAATCGACTATGTCGAATTCAACGTGAGCGATATTGAGCGCAGCAAAGCCTTTTACGGCGGCGCTTTCGGCTGGTCTTTCAAGGATTACGGTCCGCAATATTGCGAATTTTCCGACGGCCGTCTGACCGGCGGTTTTACCACCACGGCGCCGGTTTCCGCGAAGGGTGGACCGCTGGTTATTCTCTATGCGGCTGATATCGAGGATGCCCAGCGGCAGGTCGTGGCGGCGGGGGGCGAGATAACCGTCGCAATCTTCGCCTTTCCCGGCGGACGCCGGTTCCATTTTACCGATCCCGATGGATATGAACTGGCGGTCTGGTCTGCGGCGTAAGACGTTTCGGCAAACGTCAATTCTCGGCTTTGCGCGGAAGAATGACTTGGAATAAGGGGCGGCCGGGAGCGCTCAGCGTTCCCAGTCCTCCCGCTCGCGTGTAGTCGTCTTCCCGAGCTTGCGTTCCAGCTCTGCGGCCTGCGCTTCGGAAAGGCGAACATCGAGGGCAACCGAACCATCCTCGTGATCTTCCCGCCCGTCGACGATGGAATTGCTGTAGACCCAGGAAATCAGCGGCAATTGTTCAACGGACAGGACCACGGTCGTCTCCGTCAGGACACCGGAGAGGCGTTTCGAAATCTCGTCCATCAGGGCATCGACGCCCTCGCCCGTGATCGCAGAGACAGCACGAATATTGGCGCTGCCTTCGGCTCTTTGCATGATGGCGTCGTGGGCTTCCGGATCGAGGCGGTCAACCTTGTTCCAGACCTCGATGATACGGTGCTCGGCTTCCTTTTCGTCAATGCCGAGATCGCCGAGAATACGCAGCACATCCGCCGACTGCGCGGCATTGTCCGGATCGGACATATCGCGGACATGCAGGATGAGATCGGCTTCCAGCACTTCTTCCAGCGTCGCACGGAAAGCCGCGACCAGATGTGTCGGCAGATCCGAAATGAAGCCGACCGTATCGGACAGGATCACCGTGCGGCCGTGCGGCAGTTTCATGCGCCGCAATGTCGGATCGAGTGTGGCGAACAGCATGTCCTCGGCCAGAACGCCCGCACCGGTAATGCGGTTGAACAGCGTCGACTTGCCGGCATTGGTATACCCGACCAGCGCCACGATCGGATGCGGCACCTTGCGGCGCTTGGCGCGATGAAGCTGGCGGGTTCGCACCACATGCTCCAGTTCCCGCTCGAGCTTGACGATGCGTTCCTGAAGCAGGCGCCGGTCAGCCTCGATCTGCGTTTCACCGGGGCCGCCCATGAAGCCCGCGCCACCGCGCTGGCGTTCAAGGTGGGTCCAGCTTCGAACGAGGCGACCCTTCTGATAGTTCAGATGCGCAAGATCGACCTGCAGCGTACCCTCCTTGGTGGAGGCTCGGCGCCCGAAGATTTCCAGGATCAGGCCCGTTCGGTCGATGACCTTGGCATTCCAATGCTTTTCGAGATTGCGCTGCTGTACCGGCGTCAGCGGATGGTCGACAATGACCAGGCCGGAATTGGTTTCATCCAGAAGATGACCGATTTCCTCGATCTTGCCGGTGCCGAACAATGTCGCCGGGCGTGGCTGGTTGACCGCGACGATGAGCCCCTGGGTCACCTCGAGATCGATAGCGAGCGCCAGCCCCTTCGCTTCCTCAAGCTTCGCCTCGACCGAGCGGCCAGCAGCGGCAGGTGATGCAGCCGCGTCGCGGGTGTCGCGCTGCTTCAGGACCGGCACAAGAACCACGGCGCGCATGTCGTCGCGGTGTTTTTCCTGCTCGGGAATGATCGATTCGTTCGAGGTGTCGCGGGTCGAAATGGCAGTCCTCATCGGGAAAGACGGTTGGAATTCGTCCGCGCCGGCGCGGACGTCAATAGGAAGCAACCGCCCAGCGGCAAATAAGTTCCCGGTGCGGTTGGTTCCATTAAGACGAGAAGGTCAGGACGCCTCGCGTGCAGCGCCTTCTTCGTTTTCGAACATCTGCATCGGCTGACCCGGCATGATGGTCGAAATAGCGTGCTTGTAGACAAGCTGTGCGTGATCGTCGCGACGCAGAAGCTCGCAGAAATTGTCGAAAGCCGTGACCACGCCCGTGAGCTTGACACCGTTGATCAGGAAGATCGTCAGCGCAATGTTCTTCTTGCGAACCGTGCTGAGGAACAGATCCTGAAGGTTCTGCGAGCGGTCCGGACCTTCTTCGATTTCGAGTTCCAGCGGCTGTCCGGGCATGATGGTCGAGATCGCATGCTTGTAAACCAGCTGCGAATGACCGTCCCGGCGCAGCAGAACGCAGAAATTATCGAAGGACGTTATCACGCCCGTGAGCTTCACACCGTTGATCAGGAAGATCGTCAGTGAAATCTTTTTCTTGCGTACGGTGTTGAGGAAAAGATCTTGAAGGTTTTGAGAACGTTCCGCCATGGCGCCGCTTCTTTCTTTTTTGCCGGCAGGGATACCGGAAAATAATCAATCAATAATAAGCCGGCCAAATCTCGTCCCCCGTTTGGCCGACCTCAAACTCTGGTATCAAATCGTGTCTTGTTCGGCAACGGCGAAAACAGTCGAATGGGTACGAGTATTGACCCGTTTTCTGCCGTCGAAACAGTCAGAAATATTGTATCGAAACGCGGAAAAGCTGTTCCACGTCCCGCACCGCGTCGGCGGAGGCGAACAGTACGACACGGTCTTTCGCCTTGATCTTGGTGCTCCCGTCCGGCCGGATGACCACGCCATCGCGATATATCGCGCCGATACGGACGCCTTCGGGCATTTCAACGTCACGAAAGGACTGACCGACGAGCGGTGACGTTTCCAGCGCCTCCGCCTCGATCACCTCTGCCGAACCGCGCTGCACGGCATAGACGGAACGAATACGACCCTTGCGCACATGCTGGAGAACGCGGGAAATGGTGACCGCCCTCGGATTGATATAGGCGTCAAGTCCGAGCGAGTCGGCAACCTCGTGAAAGGAGGAACTGTTCAAAAGCGCGAGGTTCGACTTGCAGCCGAGTTGCTTGGCCATGACCGCAGCCAGGATATTGGTCTGGTCGTTATTGGTCAGGGTGACGATCAGGTCCGCGTCCTGAATGTCGGCCTGCATGAGAATTTTCTGGTCCAGCGCTGAACCATGCATGACGATGGTGTGGCTGAGCTGTTCCGATGCGGCAACCGCCCTGTCGCGATCCGCTTCGATAATTTTCACCCGCGTCTTTGGCTGCAACTCCTCGATCTTGCTGGCAACGAAGTGGCCGATATTGCCCGCGCCCGCAATAACGATGCGCTGCGCCTCCTGCTCTTCGTGACCGAACAGGCTGAGCGTGCGGCGGGCGTGTTGCCGCTGGCAGATGACGTAGGCAAGGTCGCCGACCCGCAATTGTTCGGAAGAATGCGCCACCTTGAGGAAACCATCCCGGTAGACACCCACAACCGTCGCGATGAGGTCTGGAAAGAGGCTGGAGAGTTGCTGCAACGGCGTATTGATGACCGGGCAATCCTCCATACATTCGATGGCCAGCATGTAGACCGTGTCGTCCGCGAAACGCACCACGTCGGTCGCGCCCGGAAAGGCGATACGCCGCAGCACCATCTTGCCGACTTCAACTTCCGGCGAGATCGTCACGTCGATGGACATGTTTTCGCGGCTGAAGAGATCGGCATATTCAGGCTTAAGATAGCTCTGGTCGCGGATGCGGGCGATCTTGGTCGGCACGCTGAACAAGGCATGCGCAACCTCGCAGGCGACGATGTTGATTTCGTCATGCAGCGTCACGGCGATGATCATGTCCGCCTGGTCCGCTCCGGCCTTGGCCAGCATGTCCGGATGCGCGCCGTGGCCGACGTAACCGCGGACATCAAGCGTCTCTGTGATGGCGGTTATCAAAGACGCGGCGGTATCGATGACGGATACTTCGTTGTCCTCGCGCGACAATTGTTCGGCGATGCCGTAACCCACCTGCCCTGCGCCGCAAATGATCACTCTCATGCTGTCTCTCTGACGGATAATCGGTTACGGCGACCTGGCCCTGGCCCCCTTATACGCCGAGAGATTTCAGTTTGCGATGCAGTGCAGAGCGTTCCATGCCGACAAATTCCGCCGTTCGCGAAATATTGCCCCCGAATCGGTTGATCTGCGCCACCAGATAGTCTCGCTCGAACATTTCGCGAGCTTCGCGCAACGGCAGCGTCATGATGTGCTGATCGCCCTGAGCCGATATCTTCGGCAGCATGTCGCCGATATCGGACGGCAGCATGTCGGCAGAGATCGGGGCTTCACCGCCTTCGGGACGCGCCAGTATCATCAACCGCTCGATATTGTTGCGAAGCTGTCGGATGTTGCCCGGCCAGTCATGGGTCTGAAGAACGGCCATTGCGTCGTCGCCGATCTTGCGCGGGCGGATGCCAGCCTGTTCGGAAATCTGCCGCATGAACATGTCGACGAGGAAGGGAATATCCTCGCGTCGCTCGGACAGCGCCGGTACCTTCACCGGCACGACGGCGAGCCGGTGGTAGAGGTCCTCACGGAACTGGCCCTCGGCGATCAGGCTTTCGAGGTGATGGGCCGTCGACGAAATGATGCGCACATCCACCTTCACGCGCTTGCCGCCGCCCACACGCTCGAATTGCTGGTCGACAAGCACGCGGAGGATCTTGTTCTGGGTCTCGCGGGGCATCTCGCCCACTTCGTCGAGATAAAGAACGCCACGATGGGCTTCTTCCAGTGCGCCCACCTTCCGGGGCTGTCCAGGCAGGCCTTCGGTGCCGAAGAGTGCAATCTCCATGCGATCCGGCGTGATCGTCGCGGCGTTAAGGGCAACAAAGGGACCTGTCGCCCGAGACGACTTTTTGTGGATCATCCGCGCCACCAGTTCCTTGCCGGAACCTGACGGGCCGAGAATCATGATTCGGCTGTTGGTGGGCGCGACCCGGTCGATAGTCTGGCGCAGCTGCGATACCGCAAGTGACGCACCGACAAGTTCAACCGCATCCCCCGTGCGCTTCTTGAGCTCCTGAACCTCGCGCTTCAGCTTGGAGTTTTCCAGCGCGCGTTCGGCAATGAGAATAAGGCGGTCAGCCTTGAACGGCTTTTCGATGAAGTCGAAGGCGCCACGCTTGATGGCGTTGACGGCGGTTTCGATATTGCCGTGACCCGAGATCATCACGACCGGAATTTCGGGATGGCGGCTCTTGATCTCATCAAGCAGCGCCAGACCGTCGAGCTTCGAACCCTGCATCCAGATGTCGAGGAAGATCAGGCGCGGCACACGCTCCGAAATGGCGGCCAGCGCGCTGTCGCTGTCGAACGCCATACGCGTTTCGTGCCCCTCATCGGAGAGAATGCCCGCCACGATTTCGCGAATGTCCGCCTCGTCATCCACGACCAGAATATCAGACGCCATATGCTGCTTCCTTGTTATTTTCGCCGCCGACCGCCTCGATATAGGGCAGCAGCACTCTGATCATGGCGCCGTGGCCATGATCGAACTCCGGCGGGGCATCATGGAGTTCCAGATACCCGCCATGCTCTTCGATGATCTTCTTGACGATGGCGAGGCCAAGGCCTGTGCCCTTATCCCGCATCGTCATATAGGGTTCGAGAATGCGGTGGCGATTTTCCACCGGCAGACCGCGGCCATTGTCGATGATGTCGGCCACAAAACGTGAGTTGGCCTCGTCGAAGGACGCGCGAACGAGGATCTTGCCTGGCCGCTTTTCGCCTTCCACCGCTTCGATGGCTTCCGTCGCATTCTTGATGAGGTTGCCAAAGGCCTGCCCCAGCATGCGGGCATCGAACATGCCGTCCAGCGGGGTGTCACCCAGCTCCGTCGTGAACTTGGTGTCCGCGGCGCTGATTTCCCGGAGAAACGCCGCGTCCTTCAGGATCGCCCGCAGGTCCGACTTTTCCTTCGTTGGCTTCGGCATACGCGCAAAAGCGGAGAATTCATCCACCATGCGGCCGATATCGCCGACCTGCCGGACGATGGTGTCCGTACACTGGTCGAAGACGGCGCGGTCGCTTTCGTCGATCTGCTTGCCGAAACGGCGCTTAATGCGCTCGGCGGAAAGCTGGATCGGCGTCAGCGGGTTCTTGATTTCGTGTGCGATACGCCGCGCGACATCCGACCACGCCGTCGAGCGTTGCGCGATGACGAGATCGGTGATGTCGTCGAGCGTGATGACGTAGCTGTCACGGCTGTCGCGGGCGTCTTCGCGCGTCACCTGCACATTCAGCGTTCGTTCCTTGCCACGCCGCATAATGTTGATCTGCTTGCGGAAGTTGCCGCGCGACCAGCTGTTGGCCTCGTTGACGACCTGTTCGATCTCAGGCGCAATGTCGGAGAGTTGTGCGCCAATGAGCTGTTCCGACGTTTGTGCGAGGAACTCTTCGCCCGACGGATTGACGATGGTGATCCTGCGGTTTTCGTCAACGCCGATAACCGCGGCGGTCACGCCTGACAGCACGGCCTCGATGAAACGGCGGCGATCATCGATGTCGTCCTTGGCCTCGATGATCTGCTCCTGCTGGCTGCGCAGTTCCGACACCATCTTGTTGAAGGTGCGGGACAGGCGCCCGACGTCGCCATCGACGGCGCGAACGGGAACGAGAACATGCATGTTGCCGGTGGCGACACTGTCTGCGGCGCTGATGAGAAGGCGGATCGGCCGCACGATACGGTCGGCCACCGCAATGGCCGTCCAGATTGCCGCGAGCAGCACGATCAACGCAAAACCGAGATAGAGAATTGCGAAGGCGATCTGCAGCGGGGCGCGGCCTGCCTCCATGGCCTTGTATTCGGCGCGGTTCTCTTCCATCAGCCGCATCGCGCCCATCACCTTGGGATCGACCGCACGCACCGTATAAAGGAATGTGCCGCTGATGCCTTCGAGCTTGATGATGGCGCCTACGAGGTTGGTAATACCGGGCGGGATCAGCGTCGGCTGGCCGGCGGCCGCCTTTTCGAGCGCGTCATGCGGTATCGCGGGAAGCGGCTTTTCCGTCTTGATGTCGGCCTGGGCGACGGCGTCGCCATCCTCCTGCACGAGAAACGCACCAAGAAGGCCGCGCCCTTTCGCCTGGCGGGTCATAAGATCAACGAAGCCGGTGCGGTCGAGATAAAAGAGAGCGCGGTTGCGGTCGAGGTCGGTCGCCATCGACAGGGTCTGCCCCTGGAGGTAACCGGCATTCTCCATCATGTATGCCTGGGCGATATTACTTGATGAATCGACGATCGACTGGGTGCGCAGCGAAAACCAGCGATCGAGACCGACATTCAGCGTCAGGCTGGCGAAGATGGCGACAAGCACTGCGGGCGTGATCGCCACGATGGAGAAAAGGACGACAATGCGCACGTGCAGACGCGCCGCCGCCCTGCCCTTTTTGCGCGCTTTCAGCAGCCGGTTGATTTCGCGACCGATCAGGAAGATCAGGCCGATCACGAAGATCGAGTTGATGACGACGGAAGCGATGACCACATTCGATGTCGGCGCGATTGGCGTAACGCCCAGCAGAACGAAAAGCGTGATGATGGCGCACACGAGGGCCACGCCGGCGAGCACCAGCCCCGGCAGAGCGAAAGACATCCTGCGATCGGCGACCACCATGCCCGCTGCTTCGTCGGCAACGGCGTTTTCGGCGGCGGGTTTCCGCATGCACTACTCCCAATCGCTGGCCAGCCAGCGCCACAGTCATGAAGTCAGGCGAGGTTCGCACATGTGGGGCGAATCTCTGTCCTTCCTAGTGTTTTCCAAGCAACACAATGTGGCGAAAATGCAACGACAAATGCGGCCTTGTCAACATTCTCAGCTGGGGCGGGAGCTGCGATAAACGGAAACACCCAGCTCGCGGATTTTCTTGCGCAGGGTATTTCGGTTCAGGCCGAGAAGATCGGCAGCCTTGATCTGGTTGCCGCGCGTGGCAGTCAACGCAGCTAGAATCAGCGGATACTCCAGTTCGCGCAGCACGCGGTCATAAAGGCCGGGCGGCGGAAGGCCATCGCCGAAGCTGGCGAAATAGTCCCGCATGTTCTCCTCGACCGCCTGCGAGATGGTGAGTGAACCGGTGCGGACCGCCATCTTGTCGAGCGGGCTGTCGGGGACATCCGACTGCAATTCCTGCTCGATGATCTCGCGGGTGATGACTTCCTGCGGATAAAGCGCCATCAGGCGGCGGATCAGGTTTTCCAGCTCGCGCACGTTGCCCGGCCAGGCATAGGCCTTCATGACTTCAAGAGCTTCGGTCTCGAAACGCTTCCCTTCCAGGCCTTCCTTCTCGCCCGTCTGGATGAAATGGCGAACCAGATCGGGAATATCTTCGGCGCGGTCCCGCAGAGGTGGCAGGCGCAACGGCACCACGTTCAGGCGATAATAGAGGTCCTCGCGGAACAGGCCCTGATTGATCGACTGTTTCAGGTCCTTGTTGGTTGCCGCGACGATACGGACATCAGTGCGGATCGGCGTGCGTCCGCCGACCGTCGTATATTCACCCTGCTGCAATACGCGCAGCAGGCGCGTCTGGGCGTCCATCGGCATGTCGCCGATTTCATCGAGGAAGAGCGTGCCGCCCTCGGCCTGTTCGAAACGCCCGGTGGAGCGGTTCTGGGCACCCGTGAAGGCGCCTTTCTCATGGCCGAAGAGTTCGGATTCAATCAGGTCACGCGGGATTGCCGCCATGTTGATGGCGACGAACGGACCGTTGCGGCGCTTGCCATAATCATGCAGCGCGCGCGCCACCAGTTCCTTACCCGTACCGGATTCACCCGTGATCATCAGCGTCAGGTCGGTCTGCATGAGGCGGGCAAGAACACGGTAGATTTCCTGCATCGCCGCCGAACGACCCACAAGCGGCATACCGTCCTGCATGTCGTCATCGAGCTTGGCCGGCTTGCGCTTCGGCTCGGAGAGTGCGCGGCCGATGATGGCGATCAGTTCTGTCAGGTCGAAGGGCTTGGGCAGGTAATCGTAGGCACCCTTTTCCGAGGCCTTGATGGCGGTCATGAAGGTGTTCTGAGCGCTCATGACGAGAACGGGAAGGTCCGGACGGGCTTTCTTGATGCGCGGCAGAAGGTCGAAGGCGTTCTCATCGGGCATGACGACATCGGTGACGACAAGATCGCCCTCACCTGCCGAAACCCAGCGCCAGAGCGTTGCAGCATTGGAGGTGATGCGCACGTCATAACCGGCGCGGCTCAGCGCCTGGTTGAGCACCGTGCGGATTGCGGCATCATCATCGGCGACGAGGATCGTAGCTGTCATTGGTCATTCCCTGTCGTGTTCGGCAAAGTGCTGTCGTCGAGCGCCACTTCCGGCGAGACGGGCATCAATACGCGGAAAGTCGTGCGGTGGTTCTGGCTGTCGCATTCGACAATGCCGCCATGGGCGCCGATCAGCTTGGCGACAAGCGCCAGACCGAGGCCCGAACCATTCGTCTTGGTGGTGATGAACGGATCGAAAAGATGCGGCAAGAGATCGGCGGGTACGCCCGGGCCATTGTCATGCACGCAGAATTCCAGCGGAAGCGAGATGCGCTCCCGGCTGCCGGCAACCGATAGTCGGATCCCGGGACGATAGGCGGTCGTCAGCACGATCTCGCCATCCGACTGATTGGCCACAGCTTCGGCCGCATTCTTGACCAGGTTGAGGAAGACCTGCACCAGCTGGTCGCGGTTGGCGTAGACCGGCGGCAGCGACGGGTCGTAATTTTCCGATATCTTGATGTTACGGGCGAAACCGGCCTTGGCGATCGCCTTTACATGATCGAGAACCGAATGGATGTTGACCGGCACGCGATCCACCGGTCGCTCGTCGGAAAACACCTCCATGCGGTCGACCAGCGAAACGATGCGATCCGTCTCGTCACAGATCAGCCGGGTCAGCGCCCGGTCCTCATCCGCAACCGAGGTCTCCAGAAGCTGGGCCGCGCCGCGAATGCCCGAGAGAGGGTTCTTGATCTCATGCGCGAGCATCGAGGCAAGGCCGGTGACGGAGCGGGCAGCAGCGCGATGGGTCAGCTGCCGGTCGATCTTGTCGGCCATAGACCGTTCCTGAAAGACGACGACGACCGATCCAGGCTCGCTGACGACGGGCGCGACATAAAGATCGACCAGCTTGTCCTGGCCGAGACGCGGCGAGCTCAGATCAACGCGATATTCATTGACCGGCGCGCGGCGCTCCCGCACCTGATCGATCAGGGCAAGCAGCGGGCTGCCGAAGGGGATGAAAGTGGAAACCCTATAGCGCGCGAGGTGGGAGGCGCTGGCGCCGAAAAAGGCTTCGGCTTCCCAGTTGGCGAAGGCGATAAAACCTTCGGCATCCACCAGAATTACGGGATTCTGCACCGCGTTCAGAACCGCCATGGCGAGCGGGTTCGCATCTGCAGGGCTGTGTTTATCAGCGCTCATGCGGCCTTCCTTGCGGCATCTTCGCCCGCATTTTCGCAAAGGGCGGAACGCAGCAGGTCTGCCACCTCCCCCGTCTCGCGCGATGTCATGATTTTTGCCTTGTCGGTCGTGGCGATACCTGGCGCGAAACGGTCGAGATACCAGCCGAGATGTTTGCGGGCATGCCGGAGGCCGGCTTCCCTTCCGTAAAATTCCAGCATCATCTCATAATGTTCGACGGCGATGGCGGGGATATCCTCTCGATGCGGCGCTGCATGCCCCGCGAGCACCGCCGGCAACCACGGCTGCCCCTGCGCGCCGCGACCGACCATGACGGCGTCCGCACCCGACCGCCGCAGAATTTCGCGTGCATCTTCCGCCGTCTCGACGTCACCATTGGCGATCAGCGGCACGGAGATCACCTCACGCACGGCGCGGATGGCATCCCAATCCGCCCGACCCTCGTAAAACTGCATGCGGGTACGACCGTGAATGGTAATAAGGCGAACGCCTGCTGCTTCGGCGCGCCGAGCTATATCAGGTGCGTTAATGCTGTTTTCATCCCAGCCGAGCCGCATCTTCAAGGTCACCGGCACATCGACCGCATTGACAGTCGCCTCGATCAGCGAAAGCGCGTGATCGGGATCCCGCATCAGCGCCGAGCCTGAATAACCGCCCGTCACCTTCTTGGCAGGACAGCCCATATTGATATCGATGATACCGGCGCCATTGTCAGCAGCGATCTTCGCCGCTTCGGCCATGAAATGCGCCTCGCGCCCCGCAAGCTGCACCATGTGCGGAACCATGCCTGCATTTTTCAGCCGCGCCCAGGATTCCCCGCGATTGGCAACAAGCTCCCGGCTTGCCACCATTTCCGTCACCACGAGGCCCGCTCCATAACGCCAGGCGAGCTGTCGGAACGGCAGATCCGTCACGCCCGACATGGGCGCCAGCACAGCCCGATTACGGATCGTGACTGAGCCGATGCTGAACGGTTCTGACAACTCCGGAAGGGCCAAATGATGATCTTTCATGCAGAAGGGTTATTTGCATTATTTTTAGACAGTGTTTGCGCAGTTGCCAAGCACTTTTAGAACGTTGCACCTTTTATTTGCTGAGCAGCTGCCTGCCTGTTTTGCTGTCGGCGGCAAATTGTGCAGCTTCGAAAGCGCAGCAACGTCATCTCCTGCGCTTTGCGGGGCTGATGCCCGCCTTATCGGGCTGGCCATCCGGGTTTTGAAACGCTAGAGCATGACTGTCAACCACGAAGGGTTGCACGCAAAGCATACGACCAATGCAGGAACGTACTATGAAACTCGGCATCGTCATCGTGGCCGCGGGACGCGGGGAAAGAGCCGGCTCTCCCGAGGAGGGTCCGAAACAATATCGTCCGATCGGCGGCAAGGCTGTGATCGAGCACACTTTGTCGACGTTCCTCCAGTGGAAGAACGCTTCCCATATCGTCGTCGTGCACCATGCGGACGATACGGCGCTGCTCACTCCGGTTCTCCAGCGACTTGATGCCGGGGAGCGCGTCACCACGGTTATTGGCGGCGTGACACGGCAGCAGTCTGTTCTGGCAGGGCTGGAGGCGCTTTCCCGCCATGGCCTGAGCCACGTAATGATCCACGACGCGGTGCGGCCTTTCGTTTCCGTCGATATGCTTGAACGTATTGTCACCCTGCACCGGGAGGGTGCGGGCGGTGTTCTACCCGCCCTGCCCGTCACTGACACGCTGAAACGCGGCGCGGGCAATCGTGTCACCGACACGGTTTCGAGACAGGGCCTTTATGCCGCACAGACCCCACAGAGTTTCGACTATGCCGACATCCTCGCCGCGCATCGCGCTGCTGCCGCCTCGGGAAAATCGGATTTTACCGATGACGCGTCAATTGCCGAATGGGCGGGGCTGGCAGTAACATTGACCGAAGGTTCGGTCGATAATGTGAAACTCACTCTCAAGCGGGATATCGCCATGGCCGATGAAAAGCTCTCTCATGCAATGCCGGACGTGCGCACCGGGAACGGCTACGACGTACACCAGCTGGAGGCCGGCGAAGGCGTGACGCTGTGCGGCATATTCATCGAGCATGATCAGAAGCTCAAAGGTCATTCGGATGCGGACGTTGCGCTGCATGCGCTGACGGATGCCTTGCTTGCGACCTGCGGCGCTGGCGACATCGGTGACCATTTCCCTCCTTCCGATCCGCAATGGAAAGGAGCTCCTTCCCGCATATTTCTGGAGCACGCGGCGAAAGTGGTGCGCGACAATGGCGGCACGATCATGAATGCCGATGTCTCGCTGATCGCCGAAGCGCCGCGCATCGGGCCGCATCGGCAGGCCATGCGGGAAGCGCTCTCCGACATGCTCGGCATCTCGCTGGAGCGTTGCTCGGTGAAGGCGACGACCAATGAAACCATCGGCTTCGTTGGTCGCAGGGAGGGGATTGCAGCAATCGCCACCGCCACGGTCGTTTACAGGGGCAGACCGCTATGAGCTTGTTTCCAGCGGATATTGAAGGGCTCGCACGGCAGATCATTGCTGATTTTGCAGCAGACGGTCTCATGGTCTCGACCGCGGAAAGCTGCACGGGCGGCCTGATCGCGGGTGCGTTGACGGAGATTTCGGGCTCCTCGGCGGTGGTCGACCGCGGTTTTGTCACCTATACGAACGAGGCCAAGATGGACATGCTCGGCGTTGGCGCTGAAACGCTGACGGGCTTTGGCGCGGTCTCGCGGCAAACCGCACTGCAGATGGCGCACGGCGCCCTGTTCCGGTCACGCGCCGATTTCGCGGTTGCCGTTACCGGCATTGCCGGTCCGGGGGGTGGATCCGCCGAAAAGCCGGTGGGTCTCGTTCATCTGGCCGCCAAGGCCCGTCACGGCCGGAGCCTGCATCAGGAAATGCATTATGGCGAGATCGGCCGCACGGACATCCGTCTTGCAACGGTCAGGACGGCGCTCGAGATGCTGATCGCCCTCCGTCAGGCGGGATTGGTGTAGATCTTGTCGGCGCGGGTCTCGAAAGCTTCTGCGAACATGCGGAAGGCACGGTCGAACATGGACCCCATGACTGCGCCCAAGAGGCGGTTCTTGAACTCGTATTCGATGAAAAAATGCACGTTGGAGCCGCCCTCGGCAGCATCGAAACGCCAGCGATTGTCGAGATATTTGAACGGCCCGTCGATATATTTGACGTCGATGGCCCGTTCCGCGGGATTGAGCAGAACCTGCGTGGTGAAGGTCTCGCGAATGGCCTTGTAACCCACGGTCATATCCGCCACCAGCAGCGTCTTGCCATCGCGCTCCTTGCGGGAGCGCACGGTAAGTGCTTCGCATAAGGGCAGGAACTGCGGATACTTCTCCACATCGGCGACGAGGTCGTACATGCGGTCCGGCGAGTGTTTTACAAAACGATGCGTTTCGAACTTGGGCATGAGCGGCAGTTAATCCTCGATGTGCAGAAGATCAAGAAGGCGGCGGAGTTGTTTTCGGCTTTTCAGCTGCCATACCGGCACATCCGGCCCATAGAGGTCGAAATTCTGCTCGAAAAGTGGTCCGTGTCGCCGCTCGAAATTCCAGATATAGCGCAGGAATTCGCGGTCCAGTCGCTCAGGGCAGCCCTGCGCCATTTCCGGTCGCGCCTTGCCGTAGCCTTTCACGATTCGGCTGGTGGCACCCCAGAGACAGAGCCAGCGCGGCATGCGAACCCAGATCACGATATCGGTTCTCGGCAGACGCAGATCAAACGACGAGGGATTGCTGCCATCCATCAACCACCGCTCGCCCGCAACGAAGTCCGCGATCCTTTCACGCTGTTCCGCACGCGGGCGCAGTTGCCAGCCCGGCAGCCAGAAAATTTCCCGGTCCATCGAGATATATTCCAGTCCAAAGCGCCGCACGAGCTTGCGCGAGAGCGTGGACTTGCCACCGCCGGAACAGCCGACGATCATGATGCGTTGCGCGCCAGCGATGATGGCGGCCGCATCATCCGCCTTTTCGAGGTAGTTCGGCATATTCTGAGCCCCATTCGAGCGCTGCGCGTCCCTCTGCCGTCTGGCGATCGCTTTCAATCGATATCCGGGTGGCGCATGGCAGTTACGGAAAATTGACTATTGCAACCCCTTACGGGGGATTGCTATTTATTTGCGACTAATATTACACCCATTGGATGCAACGGCGCTGGAAGCTCCCTATTTCGCCCAGCCTATTCATCCTTGGGTTCAGACCCGATACATAACCGCTTTGAGCCACTGAGTGAGCCGATGGACGATTTTTCCAACATCATCAACCTTCTCGAATCCGCCAAACAGCTTGCATCGATGAACGGCATGCCTGTGCTCGCCTATCTGATCGACGTCGCCAAATGCGAGGCGAGAGAAAACAAGCCGGTTCTGCGCAAGCGCAAGCGCGGCGAATCGACCGCCAAGGAAGACTGTTAATTGCCGGCGCCTGGCCGACCGATAAAGCCGGCTGGCCCAATCTTCAAGACAATGTCATAATCACCCAATGAAACCGGCCGCTTTTCCAGGCGGCCGTTTCTTTGCCCAATGGAAACGACAGCGTCATGACAGCCGCATCAGCCGACATCAGAACCTACAGACAGGAAAGACCGAAGGAGCGACACGCATTCGTTCAAATCGTTCTGCCGTTCTCGGGTTGCCTGCGTATCGATGTGGCAGGACGGCAAGATGAGTTGTCCATCGGGCGCGGCGTCTTTATCCACCGCGATCTTCCGCATACCCAGGAAGCCACGGCCATCAATCATTCGCTGGTGGTGGATATCGATGAATGCGTTATTCCCGAACAGACGCTTGAAAAATTCGCTCACGCGCCTTTTCTCGATATTGCGCCTGAGACACGTCAATTAATCGCCTATATGCGCAGCCTGGTTGCAACGGATGGACGCCGTGACGATATTGCAGCCATTTGGGCGCCGCTGCTGGTTGACAGCCTTGTCAACAACAAGCGCGATATGCGCCAGCGCCTGCAAAAGCTGAGCGGGGTCGTGAGGGCCGAGCCCTTCTTTCCGTGGACGATCGAGATGCTGGCCTCTTGCATGACGCTCAGCGACAGCCGCCTGCATGCGCTGTTTCTTGAAGAATTCGGTCTTCCCCCGCATCGGTGGCTGTCCGGGTTGCGCATGGAGAAGGTGTGCGCCCTGCTCAGCAACTCCGTCATGCCGATTTCCGAAATCGCGCTTAGGGCCGGTTTTTCCGACCAGACGGCGCTGACACGGGCCATGCGCCTCGCGGTGGGAGAGACCCCCGCCGCGTATCGCCGCCGCCACGGCATTCATTAGAACCGTTCACATTCGTCAGGAGTTTTTGTCAAGACAGCCGCAACCGCCTGTGGCACATCGCTGACAAATGTGAATGCGGATGTGATGGACATGAACAGGACTGGTCTCGGTGTTTTTTACGGCATAATGGCGGGTGCGCTCTGGGGCGGGATATTTCTCGCTCCGAAACTCGTGCCGGATTTTTCCGCCCTGCAGCTTTCCACGGCGCGCTACCTGACCTATGGGCTGATTTCGCTGGCCATCATCGGGCCACGCCTCAAACAAGTGTCGGCGCGGTTTGGCGCGCGCGAATGGTTGGCGCTTGGCTGGCTGAGCATGATCGGCAACATCGCCTACTATGTTTTCATCTCGACCGCGGTGAAATTGAGCGGCGTCGCCTTCACCTCAATCATCATCGGCTTCCTGCCTGTTGCCGTTACCATCATCGGCAGTCGCGACCACGGCGCCGTATCGCTGAAGCGGCTGTGGCCGTCGCTTGCCTTCGGCGCGATAGGCATTCTCGGCATCTCATGGCAGTCGCTGACGGAAAACGATGCGGGTATGGATATTTCTCGTGTCATCGGCCTTGCCTGCGCGCTCGGGGCGTTGACTTCATGGACGGCTTTTGCCGTAGGCAATGCCCGCTGGCTTTCGCGCCTTCACGATGTGAGCGCCGATGACTGGAACATGATGACGGGTGTAGTGACCGGCGGGCTTGCGCTGGCGCTCGCCATCCCCGCCTTCGCACTGGGTGGAGAAAGCCACAGCACGGGCGACTGGCTGTATTTCGCCGCCATCGCCGCCGGGCTCGGCTTCACCGCGTCCATCCTCGGCAATGCCTTCTGGAACCGTATGAGCCGCATGCTGCCGCTTACCATGGTTGGGCAGATGATCCTGTTTGAAACGCTGTTTGCGCTGCTTTACGGTTTTCTCTGGGAAGGGCGTGGCCCGACGCTGGTCGAGGTCCTGGCGATCTGCTCGGTCGTGCTGAGCGTCGTGCTCTGCATGCGGGCGCACAGGCCTGAAAAGGTTGCGGCGTGATCGGCCTGAGGGTCAAGACTATTGTATTGATCCACAGGCGCCGCGTCTCACGCACCGTCATCCTCGGGAATATCCCAAGGATCTAATCACCCATTGTCATTTCCATAGGTTGCAGATGCTCGGGGCAGGCCCGAGCATGACGATGGTGAGAACATGAAGACTTCAAATCTCAATGCCGTATTGGCGAACCTTTGCGTCGCTTACTCCGCAGCCGCCAGCAGCTTCTTTTCGCGTGCCGCACGCAGGCGTTCGAAATCGTCACCGGCATGGTGGGAAGAACGGGTCAGCGGGCTCGACGAAACCATCAGGAAGCCCTTGGTGTAAGCCACCGTCTCGTAGGACTTGAATTCCTCCGGCGTCACGAAAGCCTCGACCTTGTGGTGCTTGCGGGTGGGCTGCAGGTACTGGCCGATGGTCAGGAAGTCGACGTCAGCGCTGCGCAGATCGTCCATCAGCTGCAGCACTTCATTGCGCTCTTCACCGAGGCCAACCATGATGCCCGACTTGGTGAACATGGTCGGATCGAGTTCCTTCACCCGTTGCAGAAGGCGCACCGAGTGGAAATAGCGCGCACCCGGGCGGACCGTGAGGTAGTTGCCCGGAACCGTTTCCAGATTATGGTTGAAGACGTCGGGCTTTGCGGCAACGACACGTTCCAGCGCGCCGGGCTTCTTCAGGAAGTCGGGCGTGAGGATTTCGATTGTGGTCGTCGGAGAGGCTGCGCGGATCGCCCAGATCACCTTTTCGAAATGTTCAGCACCGCCATCGGCGAGATCGTCACGGTCGACGGAGGTGATGACGACGTGGGAAAGTCCCATCTGCTTGACGGCCTTGGCGACATTTTCCGGCTCATTCATGTCGAGCGGATTGGGCTTGCCGGTCGCGACGTTGCAGAAGGCGCAGGCACGGGTGCATATTTCACCCATGATCATGAAGGTCGCGTGCTTCTTGTCCCAGCACTCGCCGATATTTGGACAGCCGGCTTCCTCGCACACGGTCACCAGCTTGTGGCTGCGCACCAGTTCGCGCGTCTCGTGGTAACCCTTGGAGGTCGGCGCCTTGACGCGGATCCATTCGGGCTTGCGCATCACCTCGGTATCAGGCTTGTGCGCCTTTTCCGGGTGGCGGATACGCTTTTCGTCAGACGACGTCCTGTCGAGAATAGTGACCATAAAAACCTGCTTCCATCGCCCTTGGCGATCCAGACATCTTTGGTGCGATGCTTTAGAACAATTCCAGAAAAAGCGTAAGCCCCTTCCGGTCACGACGCCCTGTCAGCGCCGCACGAGCTTAGCCACGAACAGCAACAGGCTTGCGCCGATGAAGGCGGTAACGAAATAACCGAGCCTGCTATCCTGCACGAAAACATCGAAGGTTCGCAGCACCGCAACAGCAACCACCGACCCGACAATGCCAAGGACAATGTTCATGAAAATGCCGAAACGCATGTCCATGAGCTTGCCCGCAAGCCAGCCGGCGAGACCGCCGATGATGATTGCTGCAATCCAGCCTACACTTTCCATTCCCACGCTCCCTGAAATAACAGCCCGCCTTAAGGCTGTATCGAGACATATGGGACACCCGGCATGGTTAGACAATGCCGGGCATCACGCGGCACTTATGCGTTCAGCACACGTCCATAGGCATCGAGTACGCTTTCCTTCATCGATTCCGAAATGGTCGGATGCGGGAAGATCGTGTGCATCAAATCTTCTTCTGTCGTCTCCAGATTCATGGCGACGACAAAGCCCTGGATGAGTTCGGTCACTTCCGCCCCGACCATATGCGCGCCAAGCAGCTCGCCGGTCTTCTTGTCGAAGATGGTCTTGACCATGCCCTGATCTTCACCCAGCGCGACCGCCTTCCCGTTCGCCGCAAAGGAGAAGCGACCGACGCGGATATCGCGGCCCTGTTCCTTGGCCTTGGCTTCGGTGAGACCGACAGAAGCGACCTGCGGGTTGCAATAGGTGCAGCCGGGAATCTTCAGCTTGTCCATCGGGTGGACATTCGGCAGACCGGCGATCTTTTCGACGCAGATGACAGCCTCGTGCTCAGCCTTGTGGGCAAGCAGCGGCGGACCCGCGACATCGCCGATGGCGTAGATGCCGGGAACGTTGGTCTTGCCGTAACCGTCGATGACGATGAAGCCGCGATCGGTCTTCACACCGGCAGCTTCGAGGCCGATGCCTTCGATATTGGCAACGACTCCGACGGCGGAGATCATGCGATCAGCCGTGATCTTTTCGGAAGAACCGTCCTTCTTCTCCAGCGTCGCGGTGATGGAGTTTGCGCCCTTCTCCACCTTCGAAACCTTGGTTTCCAGATGGATCTTCATGCCCTGCTTTTCGAGTTGCTTCTTGGCGAAGGTGGATATTTCCGCATCTTCGACAGGCATGACCTGGCTCATGATTTCGACAACGGTCACGTCCACGCCCATGGTGCGGTAGAAGCTGGCGAATTCGATGCCAATCGCGCCGGAGCCCATGACGAGCAGCGACTTCGGCATTTCTTCCGGCTTCATTGCCTCGAAATAGGTCCAGATCAGCTTGCCATCGGGCTCAATGCCGGGCAGCGCGCGCGGGCGGGCGCCCGTGGCGACGATGATGTGCTTGGCGGTGTACGTGCCCTCACCCAGCGTGTTCTTCGGAACCGGACCCTGCGGCTGCACCACCGGCTTGGTGGACTTGCCGACCACGATTTCGCCCGGCCTGGTGATCTTGGCTTCACCCCAGATGATATCGACCTTGTTCTTCTTGAACAGGAAACCGACGCCATTGTTCATGCGGGCTGCAATGCCGCGCGAGCGCGCCACGATTGCCTTGACGTCAGGCTTGATCGAGCCTTCCAGCGTCAGGCCGTACTCCTTGGCGTGGGTGGCGGTGTGCATGACATCGGCTGTGCGCAGCAGCGCCTTGGTGGGAATGCAGCCCCAGTTGGAGCAGATGCCGGCCAGATGCTCACGCTCCACGACGGCAACCTTCATGCCGAGCTGGGCTGCGCGGATCGCGGCAATGTAACCGCCCGGTCCCGAACCGATGATGATGACGTCATATGATTGAGCCATTGGAAATCCTGCCTTGTCCTATCGGGTCGCGAGCAGCGCCACGACCGGGAATTGTTCTTAAAGTCCGAGCATCATGCGGACGACGGGCTCCAGCCCCCGCCCGATGGCCCGCGTATTTTCAGCATCGAGATGAACGCCATCCACCGGCGTCGTTCGGGCGACGGAACCCGCATCGAAAAAGCCGCAATCAAGCTCGTCGGCCAGATCCCGATAAACGGACGCCAGCATCGCCGATTCATCGATCGCATCGCGAAAGATCGCGCCCATGAACGGATTGGCCGTCTCACACAGCTGCGGCGGTGCGACGATCAGCACGTCAGGCGCCTCCCAGTCCGGCACCTGCCAGATGTGGTTGCGCGTGAGCTTCACCAGCCGTTCGACACCCTTCATGGCAACGATCGCCGATCCATGGATTGACGGTTTCAGGTCGTTGGTGCCGAGCATTATAATCACCAGATCCAGCGGCGCATGGCTGTGCAACAACGTCGGAAGAACCCGCGCGCCGTTGCGATCGCAATCGGCGGTGTTGTCGTCATAGGCGGTGGTGCGACCACCCAGACCTTCGTGAATCACATGCACGTCAGGACCGAGCGCCTTCTGCAAGACGCTCGGCCAAAGATCGTCATGGCTGTGCCGGCCACCCGTTTCCGCATTTGATCCCCAGGTTAGGGAATCGCCAAAGCAGAGGACCGACTTCACCATCTCACTCTCCGATCAAACCAGCATGCCCATCGGGTTTTCGATGTAGCGCTTGAAGGCGCCGATCAGTTCGGCTCCGAGCGCGCCATCGACGCAACGGTGGTCGGTGGAGAGCGTGACCGTCATGACGTTGGCGATCTTGATCTCGCCATTCTTGACGACAGCGCGTTCTTCACCCGCGCCGACCGCCAGGATGGTGGCATGCGGCGGGTTGATGACGGCGGAGAAGCTTTTCACGCCCATCATGCCCATGTTGGACACGGCGGTCGTGCCACCCTGATATTCCTCGGGCTTCAGCTTGCGCTCTTTCGCGCGCTTGCCGTAGTCCTTCATCTCGTTGGAGATGGTGGAGAGCGACTTCTGTTCGGCCTTGCGGATGATCGGCGTGATCAGGCCACCCGGAATGGAAACGGCGACGCCGACATCCGAATGCTTGTGCTTGACCATGGCGCTCTCCGTCCAGGAGACGTTGGCGTCGGGCACGTCACGAAGGGCCAGCGCCAGCGCCTTGATGACCATGTCGTTGACCGACAGCTTGTAGGCCGGCTTGCCGTCCTTTTCAGGGGCAGCGGCGTTGAGCTGGGCGCGCAGCGCCAGAAGCGTATCCAGTTCGCAATCGACCGAAACGTAGAAATGCGGAACGGTCTGCTTGGATTCGACCAGACGCTTGGCAATGACCTTGCGCATGCCGTCATGCGGCACGAGCTCATAGGAGCCTTCTTCGAACAGCTTGAGAATGGCTTCGTCCGACTGGCCCTTGGCAAGCGCCGGAGCCGGTGTGCCTGCGGATGCAGCAGCGGCGGGAGCAGCCTTTGCACCGCCGGAAGCAGCAGCTTTTTCGACGTCGGTCTTGACGATACGGCCATGCGGGCCGGAACCGGAAACGGCCGAAAGGTCGAGACCGGCTTCCTTGGCGAGACGACGTGCCAACGGCGAAGCGAAGATGCGCTCGCCGGACTTGGAAACCGGCGCTGGCGTGGACGAGGCAGCGGTCTGGTCGGCAACCGGCTTTTCAGCCTTCGCCGGGGCAGCCTCTTCCTTCGGCGCTTCCGCCTTGACGGCGTCCTGCTTGGGGGCCTCCGTCTTTGCCTCAGCCTTGGCGGGAGCGGCATCGCCGCCCTTTGCCGCCTCGGCCACATCTTCGCCATCGGCGGCGAGGATTGCGATGAGGGCATTGACCTTGACGGCTTCCGTGCCGGCCGGAACGACCAGCTTGGCAACGGTGCCTTCGTCGACGGCTTCCACTTCCATGGTCGCCTTATCGGTCTCGATCTCGGCGATCACGTCACCGGGTGCGACCTTGTCGCCTTCCTTGACCAGCCACTTGGCCAGATTGCCCTCTTCCATCGTGGGGGAAAGGGCAGGCATGGTGATGTTTATCGGCATCGAAACGCCTCCCCTTACTTGTAGCAGACGGTTTTGACGGCCTGAACGACTTCATCGACGTTGGGCAGAGCCAGCTTTTCGAGGTTCGCCGCGTAGGGCATCGGAACGTCCTTGCCGGCAATCGTCAGGATCGGCGCGTCGAGATAATCGAAAGCAGCGCGCTGGACCTGGTTGGAGATGAAGTCACCGACCGATGACTGCGGGAAGCCTTCTTCGACAGTGACGAGACGACCTGTCTTTTTCACCGATTCGATAACGGTCGGCAGGTCCATCGGGCGGATGGTGCGCAGGTCGATCAGTTCGACGTCGATGCCGAGCTTTTCGAGTTCCGCAACAGCCTTCACCGCATAGGTCATGCCGATGCCGAAGGAAACGATGGTTGCGTCCTTGCCCTTGCGATGAATGCGCGCCTTGCCGATCGGCAGCACGAAATCATCGAGCTTCGGCACTTCGAAGCTCTGGCCGTAGAGAATTTCGTTCTCGAGGAAGATGACCGGGTTCGGATCGCGGATGGCGGCCTTCAAAAGACCCTTCGCATCGGCAGCCGTATAGGGCATGACGACCTTGAGGCCCGGAATATGGCTGTACCATGCGGCGTAACATTGCGAATGCTGGGCCGCAACGCGGGCAGCAGCACCCGAAGGACCACGGAACACCATCGGCGCGCCCATCTGGCCGCCCGACATGTACAGGGTCTTCGCTGCCGAGTTGACGATCTGGTCGATCGCCTGCATGGCGAAGTTGAAGGTCATAAATTCGACGATCGGCTTCAGGCCGGTCATGGCTGCGCCGACGCCGATGCCGGCAAAGCCGTGTTCGGTGATCGGGGTGTCGATGACGCGGCGCTCGCCGAATTCCTGCAGCAGGCCCTGGGTAATCTTGTAGGCGCCCTGATATTCGGCGACTTCTTCACCCATGATGAAGACTTTTTCATCTGCGCGCATTTCTTCGGCCATGGCGTCACGCAGCGCTTCACGCACCGTCGTCATCACCATTTCGGTGCCTTCCGGAATGTCCGGGTCAGCGGCAACGTCGATCTTGGGCGCTGCCGGAACCTTCGCGGCTTCCTTGGAAGCGCTCGGCTCTTCGGTCGCTTCGCGGGTTTTGCCGCCAGCGGCATCAGAACCGGAATTGGCAGCTTCGGCCTTCGGCTCTTCCTTCTTGGCAGAGGAAGAGATGTCGTCGGCGCTTTCGCCTTCCTGGATGAGCACGGCGATCGGGGTGTTGACCTTGACGCCTTCGGTGCCTGCATCGATCAGCAGCTTGCCGATGACGCCTTCATCCACGGCTTCCACTTCCATGGTCGCCTTGTCGGTTTCGATTTCCGCGATCACGTCGCCGGAGGTGACCTTGTCGCCTTCCTTTTTAAGCCATTTGGAAAGCGTGCCTTCCTCCATGGTCGGGGAAAGGGCGGGCATAAGAATTTCTACAGGCATGGGTTTCCCTTTCCCGATCAGAGCAGAATGTCGGTGTAGAGCTCGGACGCATCCGGCTCGGGGTCGTTCTGGGCGAAGTCGGCGCTGTCGGCAACGATATCACGGACATCCTTGTCGATGGCCTTGAGTTCGTCTTCGCTGGCCCAGCCCTGCTCCAGAAGGCGTGCTTTCACCTGCTCGATCGGATCGTGTTCCGAACGCATCTTCTGCACTTCGTCCTTGGAACGGTATTTCGCCGGGTCGGACATGGAGTGACCGCGGTAACGGTAGGTCAGCATTTCCAGAATGATCGGACCCTTGCCGGAACGGCAATGTTCCAGCGCCTGATCGGCTGCTGCCTTGACGGCGCGCACATCCATGCCATCCACCTGAATGCCTGGAATGCCGAAGGACTGGCCACGCAGCGAATAGTTCGACTGGGCGGTGGCGCGGGCGGTCGAGGTGCCCATGGCATAACGGTTGTTTTCGACGATATAGATGATCGGCAACTTCCAGAGAGCGGCCATGTTGAAGCTCTCATAGACCTGGCCCTGGTTCGCCGCGCCGTCACCGAAGTAGGTCACGGAGACGTTGTCGTTACCGCGATAGCGGTTGGCGAATGCGAGGCCGGTGCCGAGCGACACCTGGGCACCGACGATGCCGTGACCACCATAAAAATGCTTCTCTTTCGAGAACATGTGCATGGAGCCGCCCTTGCCCTTAGACAGACCGCCCTTGCGGCCGGTCAGTTCGGCCATGACGCCACGGGCGCTCATGCCGCAGGCGAGCATGTGACCATGGTCGCGATAGGCGGTGATGACCTGGTCGCCCTCTTTCTGAGCCATCTGCATGCCAACGACGACAGCTTCCTGGCCGATATAGAGGTGACAGAAACCACCGATGAAGCCCATGCCATAGAGCTGGCCGGCCTTTTCTTCAAAACGGCGTATCAGAAGCATCTCGCGATAGGCGTGAAGCTCTTCTTCCTTCGAGAAGTCGGGGCTGTTCTTGCCGGTGAATTCGGTTGCGGACTTTGCCGTTGTCTTGCGGCCGGATACGGTCGCTGATTTTCGCGGCGCCATTCATCCCTCCCTGAGTTGCCGTTTGAATGGATAGAGTGGCGCGTACCATATGCAAGAAAGCGCCATGCAGCAATGCTTTAAACGCATGGCACATATTCACGCTAAGATGCTGTGAATAAATCAAAAATGTTGAATTAACCTAATCTCGGTTAATCAGAAATATGTGTTCATGATGACGATTTCGTCCGTTCGGGACATGTTCAGCTGGTACCGGGAAATCTCGTCGATCATGTCCCGCTCAAGCGAACCGTCACTCAACAGTTCCACCTGACGCTCCAGCGCCACGCGCGCCTGTGTCAGCTTTGCAAGCTCCGCCGTCCGGGTAATACGCTGCCGTTCCAGCCGCTCCGTTGCCTGAAGGCCGAAATCACCATGGATCGAATGATAACCGAAGTAGGAAAGAAAAGCGATGGTAATGGCTGGAACGATCAGCCGACCGAATCGTCTCTTTTTATGATGCCTGGTCCACATGCCGGAGAGATGCCTCAAAACGCGTAACGTGAGTCTGAGACTAGAGCGGATTGTTTAACTATCCGTTGACCTTAAATTCCAATCGGCAATTGGGCATGAAAAAGCCCGCCGGAGGGCGGGCTGGATTGGTGGGGGACCTGCCCTCCCCACCGTCATCCTCGCCCTTGAGGCGAGGATCCAAAAACGTACCGTGGTGGATCCTCGGGTCAAGCCCGAGGATGACATCTCATATGTAGATGCGTTTTTCACCACCTCTGCCCGCAAGACAGCGGGCCCAGAAACCCGAACGCAAATTAACCGCGCAGGATTGAACGGCCGGCGTAAGCAGCCTGAGGGCCGAGCATTTCCTCGATACGGATCAGCTGGTTGTACTTTGCGAGCCGGTCGGAACGGGCAAGCGAGCCGGTCTTGATCTGACCGCAGTTCGTGGCAACTGCGAGATCGGCGATGGTCGAATCTTCGGTCTCGCCCGAACGGTGCGACATGACGGCGGTGTAGCCGGCCTTGTGGGCGGTTTCGACCGCGTCCAGCGTCTCGGAAAGCGAACCGATCTGGTTGACCTTGACGAGGATGGAGTTGGCGACGCCCATCTTGATGCCGTCACGAAGACGCGCGGAGTTGGTGACGAAGAGATCGTCGCCGACCAGCTGGCACTTATTGCCGATGAGATCGGTCAATGTCTTCCAGCCGTCCCAGTCGTCTTCAGCCATCCCGTCTTCGATGGAAATGATCGGGTACTTGGCAACGAGGTCAGCAAGGTATTCAGCCATGGCGCCCGATTCCAGCGTGCGGCCTTCGCCCTCGAGAACGTATTTGCCGTTCTTGAAGAATTCCGTCGATGCACAGTCGAGGCCGACATACATGTCTTCGCCCGGACGGTAACCGGCCTTTTCGATCGACTTCATGATGAAATCGAGCGCGGCAGGCGCGCTTTCGAGGCCGGGGGCGAAACCGCCTTCATCGCCGACATTGGTGTTGTGGCCCTGCGCGGAGAGCTCTTTCTTCAGCGTGTGGAACACTTCCGAACCCATGCGCACGGCTTCGCGGATGTTTTCTGCGCCAACCGGCAGGATCATGAATTCCTGGAAGTCGATCGGGTTGTCGGCGTGGGCGCCGCCGTTGATGATGTTCATCATCGGAACCGGCAGCAGATGCGCGTTCGGGCCGCCCACATAGCGGTAGAGCGGCAGGCCGGAGGCTTCGGCAGCAGCCTTGGCGATGGCGAGCGAAACGCCGAGAATGGCGTTGGCGCCGATGCGCGACTTGTTCGGGGTACCGTCCAGCGCGATCATCATCTGGTCGATCTGAATCTGGTTTTCAGCATCGAAGCCGCCGATGGCGTCGAAGATTTCCGTGTTGACGGCTTCAACAGCCTTTTCCACGCCCTTGCCGAGATAACGCTTGCCGCCGTCGCGCAGCTCAACCGCTTCATGCGCGCCGGTGGAGGCGCCCGACGGAACGGCTGCACGGCCCATGGAGCCGTCTTCGAGGTACACATCGACTTCAACGGTCGGGTTGCCGCGGCTGTCGAGGATTTCGCGCGCGATGATATCGGTAATGGCAGTCATGGTCTCTCCCTTGGGAATGGAACAGATATTTTCCGTCGCCTGTCTTAGACGATGGCGAAGAAATTACAATGACGGCAGGCCGTAGAAAGGGAACCACCGCCATTTAAAATCGATTGGCACGGCACCGCGCCCGCCGCTCAGGCTTTCGCGATGGCGTCGAAGGCCAGCAGCTTTTCGAGCAGTTTCGGCATATCCTTCAGGTGAACCATGTTCGGGCCGTCAGAAGGCGCATTGTCCGGGTCCTCATGGGTCTCGATGAAGAGGCCTGCGACACCAACGGCGACAGCTGCGCGAGACAGCGTCTCGACAAATTCCCGCTGACCGCCGGTGGAACCGCCCTGCCCGCCCGGCTGCTGCACCGAGTGGGTGGCGTCGAAGACAACAGGTGCGCCGAGGGATGCCATGATCGGTAGAGAACGCATGTCGGAGATCAGCGTATTGTAGCCGAAGGACGCGCCGCGTTCGCACAGCAACACATTGGGGTTGCCGCTTTCATTCAGTTTGGCGAGCACGTTCTTCATGTCCCATGGCGCCAGGAACTGGCCTTTCTTGACATTGATGACACGGCCGGTTTTTGCGGCGGCAACGAGAAGGTCGGTCTGACGGCTGAGGAAGGCCGGGATCTGCAGCACATCCACCACTTCGGAAACGATGGCGCACTGTTCTTCGGTGTGAATGTCTGTCAGGACGGGAAAGCCGAATTCCTTCTTGAGATCGGCAAATATCTGCATGGCACTGTCCAGACCGATGCCACGCTTGCCGGAAAGCGAGGTGCGGTTCGCCTTGTCGAAGGATGACTTGTAAACGAGGCCGATTCCGAGCCCGTCACAAAGCTCCTTCAAGACGCCCGCAATCATGAAGGCGTGCTCCCGGCTTTCCATCTGGCAGGGGCCGGCGATCAGTGAAAAACGCTCGCTATTGCAAAAGGAAACCTTGCTGGCGCCCTGGCCGGCGGTGACTTTGAGATTGTTCGTGACGCTCATCTTTTTTCCTCGAAGGCGAAATCGACGCCCTGTCCGGGTGCTGCGGGCACCACCAGACGGCCGCCCGCTTCTGCGCTGGACACGCCATTAGCAGCAAGTACCGTCGCTGTCACGGCAAGATCGTCAACGGAAAAGACAACGCCCATGCCGCGCAGGCCCTCACCGCTTTTTCCCGTAGCCTTCGGGTCAACGCCAGAAAGGGCGGGTCTTCCGCTCAGCCTCACCCTTGCATTGCCGGTTTCGAAAACGACATCACCATCCGGAGACACAACGCCGTTGCAGCCGAAAACCGTTTCGATCAAGTGAGTGTCACTCCGCTTACCGGAACACAGCACGATCTCGCAAAGGCCCAGAACTCCGTTCTGGTGACGTTCCAGTGCAGCGCGGTCCCCCGGCAGTGCCTGCAGGCGTTGACAACTGAAGAGGAAGAAATCCGCAGCCGATCCGCTTGCCGCGAAGGCAAGCCGGAACGCCGCCTCGCCTGACGATCCGTCCGGCATTTGCATAGGCCGCGAAAATTCGAAGACCTCGCCGGCCGATACGCCGGACGCCACGAATCTCCGGTGATCGGCACGAGCGTCAGCGGTGGAGGCCGTAAGGGCAGAAAAACCTTCCTGTCCGTACGATCGCCGGAATGCCTGATCCCTGCCGGTGAAAACATCACCTCTCTCGACCGACGCGATATAGCTAACCCGGTCAGTAACTGTCAGAGGCTCCAGATAGGTGCCATCCCTGAAGAAGACGCAGGCATTCTCCGTGCCGAAAGGATGGAGAGCCTGTGGCGCGACCGTAAAGCCAAGGACCTTGAGCCGCGCGGCCGCTACCGCAAGGTCCCGAACGGGCAGAACGAGATGATCGACGCGATGCCTGTCAGCCATAAATCTTGCCTTTTTGACGCGCCCGGCGCAGATGCCGGGTATTGAAGCTGACAAAAGCACGAAGGGCGCCGGGAATGCAAATGACGGGCCTGCGCGTCGATGCCTGTATCGGCAAAGGCTGGAGTTCAAGAAAGCGACGGCATCCCGCCCGTCAGTCATCGTTTCCGCTTCGGCGTTGTCCCTAAGATCAAATCACGATCGGAGGCGCATCCTTCACGAAATTTTAGGGGATTGCGGAACACATATGGAACATATAGTGTTCGTTCTGTATTTGTTTCGCGACTTCAACGACGATTCTCAAGGGTGTTTTCCTCATGCTCACGCGCAAACAGCAGGAATTGCTTCTCTTCATTCATGAAAGAATGAAAGAGTCCGGCGTGCCGCCCTCCTTCGATGAAATGAAGGACGCACTCGATCTTGCCTCCAAATCCGGCATCCACCGGCTGATCACTGCCCTGGAAGAGCGCGGGTTCATTCGCCGGCTACCTAACAGGGCGCGAGCGCTTGAAGTGATCAAGCTGCCGGAGGCCTATGTGCCCGGCTCGAGGCCGCAACGGGGCTTCTCGCCGAGCGTTATTGAAGGCAGTCTCGGCAAGCCCAAGATGCCCGAGCCCGCCCCTGCTCCCAAGGCGCCTGCGAACGACATAGCAGGCGCGGCAACCGTGCCCGTCATGGGCCGGATCGCTGCCGGTGTGCCGATCTCAGCCATTCAGAACAATACGCATGACGTGGCGGTTCCGGTGGACATGCTCGGCTCGGGCGAACATTACGCGCTCGAGGTCAAGGGCGATTCGATGATTGAGGCCGGCATCTTCGATGGCGATACCGTCATCATTCGCAACGGTAACACCGCCAATCCCGGCGATATCATCGTGGCGCTGGTGGATGACGAGGAAGCGACGCTGAAGCGCTTCCGTCGCAAAGGCGCCTCGATCGCACTTGAAGCCGCAAACCCTGCCTATGAGACCCGCATTTTCGGACCTGATCGGGTTAAAATCCAGGGCAAGCTGGTAGGGCTGATCCGCCGGTATCATTGATGCTGCTGCCGGTCCGGATAAGGCCGGAGCGGTCGATGAGCGATAAACCAGGCCTTCAAGATGAACGGCGCGTCATTCCACTCGAGTGATGCGCCTTTTCTTTTTAATGGCGGCGAAGGCGGCTTTGCCAGAGGACGTCGGCAGGGATGGCGCCCCACCCATCAATTGGCGTTATGGGAGCGATGGATTCTTTGCGATATTCCGGGCCGGGCCGCTGGTATAAAAACCCGCTTCACAGTCAGGAGACCCGCAATGTACGATCTTTATATCGCCAACAAGAATTACTCCTCCTGGTCGCTGAGGCCATGGGTCCTGATGCGTACGCTCGGTATCGCCTTCGAGGAGAAACTCGTCCCGTTTGGTGAAGGCGTGTCATTCTCCACCTTTTCCCCAACTGGCAAGGTGCCTTGCCTTGTCGATGATGGCGTGACGATTTGGGAGTCACTCTCGATTGCCGAATATCTTGCCGAACGTCATCAAGGGGTATGGGCAAGCGACAAGCATGCGAGAGCCTGGTCGCGGTCGGCAGCAAGCGAAATGCATGCGGGATTTTCGTCCCTTCGCAATCTCTACCCCATGTCCGTTGGCGTTCGTGTCAGACCGAACCTCAGCGATGCCGGGCTTGCGGCGGATATAAAGCGTGTCGATGCGTTGTGGAGCGAGGGCCTGTCGAATTTCGGTGGTCCCTATCTCGCCGGTCAGAAGTTCACGGCGGTGGATGCCTTCTACTGCCCTGTGGCATTCCGTTTCCAGACGTATGGCGCAGACCTTTCTCCTGCGGCAAAAGCCTATTGTGAGCGACTGCTCGCTCTGCCTTCCATGCGCGAATGGTATGAGGCGGGACTGAAGGAGACCTGGCGTGACGCGGCACATGAAGAGGAGATCGCCGGAATTGGCGAATTGACGACGGATCTACGCGCAAAGGCCTGACGATCCTCGCTGGTGGCGATCATTGCGACGCCGCCAGCAGACGGGTGATCGTTTCAGGCAATTCCCGGTCGAAACGTCCGGTTTTCCAGTCATAATATCGATGTTCACTCCACGGGCGGTTTGCGCCCGCGGTCGACGCCCGTAGCCGACCGACAACGCCGGGCTGATCGCTCCTCGCGAAGTCTATCTCCACGGAACCGATGCGCCGCAATATGTCGCGGTTGAGGAGTAACGCGCCCGAGCGACACTGTGCAAACGACGTTCTGCGGGAAACAATGACGATGTCGGCAATGTCACATGCTTTTCCGGCGAGGCGGCCGTCTTCCAGTACGATGATCCATTCGCCGCTTTCCGCACGCGCCACGCACCAGCGACCTGACTTGCATGTAAAAATTCCAGGCGCTGCATCCTTCAACGCAGCCGCCATGTCTCGTCCCACAGCCTTTATTTCGTCCCGCGTGAGCTTTGATTTCCTGGTGAGTGCGATGCCGGACGCGGTTGGAACGTCTTGTCTGAGGATAACGGGCGCGAGCGGTTTCTCCGGAAGCAGCAGCGCCCTTTGCCACTGGTCATAGATGAAGCCATGCGGCCGGGTTTTTGTGGCGTAAACCTTGTTCCCGTCCAGAAGCGTGACCAGAGAACCGTCTTCATGAACGAGGAGATCGGGCAGATCGCGCTGAGATGTCGCTGCCGAGAGGCCGAAGGCAAGCAGCAAAGGCGGAATGCCCAAAAGCGCAAGGCGGCTGCGCAGCAGGGTCAGCAGCAGGAAGCCAGCCGAGGCGATGCCGATGAACCAGCCATGCGGACGTCCGGTCGCGGCGCTGCCACCCCAGGAGGCGACTTCGTCCGCGACCTCTATGACCAGCGCCATGCCATGGCCCATGACCTTCAGGAATGGCGCGTCGAGCCCGAACGGCATGAGCAGCATGGCAATCAAACCGAAGGGCATGACGATCAGCGACATGAGCGGGGTGGCGGCGAGATTGGCAAAAAGTCCATAGGTGGTGACACGCTGGAAATGTTCGGCAGAATAGATTGCTGTCGAAAGCCCACCGATCAGCGACGTTGTGATAACGCCGCCGATCACCGCACCTGCCGTTTGCGCCACCGTCACCCAAGCCGGTTTTCGCCCCCTAAAAAGACGCTCGCGGTCAATGCGCCATCGGCTCCAGGCCGCATAGGCAGAAACAAGCGCGATCGTTGCGGCAAAAGACATCTGAAAGCTTGGACCCATCACTTCGGACGGGGACAGCGCCAGTATCACGAGGGCGGAGAGCGCAACATTTCTCAGGCTGAGCGAGGGCTGATCGAAGAGCACCGCAATCAGCATCACCGACATCATCAGCCAGGCCCGCTCTGCGGAAACTGCGAAACCGGAAATCAGATAGTAGCAAAGTGTCATCAGGAGCGCTGCGAAGGCGGATATCTTCTTGACCGGCCATCGCTG
Source organism: Agrobacterium sp. InxBP2 (assembly GCF_026191755.1). Lineage (NCBI taxonomy): Bacteria > Pseudomonadati > Pseudomonadota > Alphaproteobacteria > Hyphomicrobiales > Rhizobiaceae > Agrobacterium > Agrobacterium sp. InxBP2. The sequence continues at coordinate 452,837 of NZ_JAINDY010000033.1, read as the reverse complement.
GGCAAAGGCTGGGAACAGGCTGAATGCGAGCCTCATGCCGACAAAGAAGATGCCTGATGCCAAAGCCATATTGAGCCCGGATATGGCAACGATATGAGCCAGCCCCGAGACCCGCAGCGCCTCCATGGTTTTCGGCGATATGGCTTGTCTCTCATCGGTGACGATGGATGCAGCAAAGGCACCCGCGTCGCCGCCGATCGTCGTGCGAATGCGCTCGGCGATGGCGGCACGCAGGCGATAAAGCCACATGTCGGCCATCTCCAGCCAACCCTCGGCCCCAAGGTCCGCCGTCGCCACCGCCTGGGGCGGCTGGTAAAAAAAGCCTGTCGCGCCGATGCCCCGGAAATAGGATGAAAAGGCAAAGTCGTTCAATCCCGGCAAAGCCGGTCCGGACGGTGGAGAGAGCCGTGCCTTGCCGCGTATGGTCGCGCCGATGGGCAGGGCGTCGCCGCCACCGCGCGCAAGGAGCGACACCCTCCCCGGCAGACGCGTTAGTGACGGCGCTTCAGTGGAGTGGAGCTGCACCAGATACCGCCAGTCGCCCCGAGCATCCACTTCCCGGCGCACCACCTTGCCGGTGAGCGTGGTGGTGACCGGCGTGTCCAGAAGGATGGTCGCCGCACGGCGGGTTTCCAGTTCCGCAAAAAGCATGCCGAGCAACAAGAGGGCGACAAGGCTGCACGCCCTTCCCACCGTATCAAGGCGGTATCGGTTGAGAAGCGCCAGTGGGGCCGCGACTAAAAATGCGACGATCAGAAGGGGCAAGGAAGGCGCGGTGTCGAGAGAAAACCAGAGGATCGCTCCGCAACCGATGACAACGGGTACGAAAAGAAAATCGTGCCCGAATGCGCGTTCTTCCGTCAGCCAGACGGCAACTTTTCGAGAAACGGAAACGCCGGGTTCGGGCCTGTCGACCAGAGGCGGCAGAACAGGGATCGCGACGGCGACGGTCCGCTGCAGCGGAAACAGGATATCCACCGTGCCGGGGGCGTTTCCCTGCATCGTTTCGGCATATCCGAAATGCTGTTTTTCGCCTTGACCAAGCATTCTGCGCCGCGCCCCTGCCGCACTGTAAACAGGTTTGCAGAGGGACGCCCGAGATTGCAATGCTTTCCTTTAACCGCGCGTTGACCGAGATTGAATTGCTTCGATCGACGAGGCCAAAAGCAACGCATTTGCGTTTGCCGCAATGCACAATTTGACCTTTGGATAGCTTGGCATCTGCGACAGGATCATATAGCTAATCGGTAGACGCTTAACCGCGGGGCGTGTCTCAACGCCCCCACCCGCATGTTTTCGGAGGATCAGTATGACGGAAAAAAGCGCTACAGTGACACTTGGCGACAAACAGGTCGAACTCCCTGTCAGGGAAGGCACGATCGGGCCGAGCGTCGTCGATATCGGCACGCTGTACAAACACACGGGCTCCTTCACTTACGACCCGGGTTTCACGTCGACGGCCTCCTGCGAATCCAAGATCACCTATATCGACGGTGACGAAGGTGTTCTCCTGCACCGTGGCTTCCCCATCGAACAGCTCGCCGAACAGGGCGACTTCCTGGAAACCTGCTATCTGCTGCTTTACGGCGAACTGCCGACGGCGGCACAGAAGAAAGATTTCGATACCCGCGTCACGCGCCACACCATGGTGCACGAGCAGATGAGCCGCTTCTTTACCGGCTACCGTCGCGACGCACATCCGATGGCCGTCATGTGCGGCACGGTCGGCGCTCTCTCGGCCTTTTACCACGACTCGACCGACATCACCGATCCGCATCAGCGCATGGTCGCATCGCTTCGCATGATCGCCAAGATGCCGACGATCGCCGCGATGGCCTACAAGTACCATATCGGCCAGCCCTTCGTTTACCCGAAGAACGATCTGGATTACGCCTCCAACTTCCTGCACATGTGCTTTGCCGTGCCGTGCGAGGAATACAAGGTCGATCCGGTTCTGGCCCGCGCCATGGACCGCATCTTCATTCTGCATGCCGATCACGAGCAGAATGCCTCCACCTCCACGGTGCGTCTTGCCGGTTCGTCGGGCGCCAACCCGTTCGCCTGTATTGCGGCCGGCATTGCCTGCCTCTGGGGTCCGGCACACGGCGGCGCCAACGAAGCGGCGCTCAACATGCTCAATGAAATCGGCTCGGTTGATCGCATTCCGGAATACATCGCCCGCGCCAAGGACAAGAACGACCCGTTCCGCCTGATGGGCTTTGGTCACCGCGTCTACAAGAACTACGACCCGCGCGCCAAGATCATGCAGAAGACGATGTATGAAGTGCTGGAAGCCACTGGCAATTCCGACGATCCGATCATGCAGGTCGCGCTGGAACTGGAAAAGATCGCCCTTTCCGACCCGTATTTTGTCGAAAAGAAGCTTTACCCGAATGTCGACTTCTATTCGGGCATCACGCTGAAGGCACTCGGCTTCCCCACGACCATGTTTACCGTTCTCTTCGCTCTCGCCCGTACCGTTGGCTGGATCGCACAGTGGAACGAAATGATCGAAGATCCGCAGCAGCGCATCGGCCGTCCGCGCCAGCTTTACACGGGTGCCGGCAAACGCGACTACGTTCCGGTTTCCAAGCGTTAATCGGCAAACCACATCAAAGGCCGGCGGGTTTTACTCGCCGGCCTTTTTGCTTGCCATTGTGGATTGGGATACACGCGATGGGACCGGCAGCAACACAGACCCTGACACAGCCGGGGCTTCAACTTCACTGTCTGCGGGCGTTCACGACCTCAAGGAGAATAGCCGCGCCGGTTTCGCCGGGCGGGACATCCGTGCGCAGACGTTGCTGCACCAGAGCATAACCTTCAAGCATGGCCTTCCGCTCAATTGTATCGGATGACAGGCGTTCCGCCCAACGCAGCATCGATCCGGCCCTGACCACCTCGTTGAAATACTCCGGGACGACAGCATAATCGGCAATGAGATTGGGTAGCGCACCCGTCCAGGTCTTCACCCGCTTGCTCAGCATGGTGAAAATCCAGTCGGTCTTGTAGACAGATATGGTCGGCACGCCGGCAAGAGCCAACTCAAGAATGACCGTGCCTGACGCTGCGATAGCCGCATCGGCTTCCGCAAAGGAGTTCCACTTGAAAGCAGGATCGATGCCGATTTCGGGTCTGATTTCCTGCGGCCAAGACGCCGCCAGTTCGCGGATGCGATGTTCCTGACGTGGAACGGTGGGCAGCAGAAACCGCGTCGGACCATTCCGTTCCACAAAAGCCTTCGCCGCGTGCTGGAACGGCTCCATCAGCCTGGTGGTCTCGGTGGAACGCGACCCGGGCAGAAGAAGAATCGTCTTCGGCCGCCCCTCCGCTGGAAGTGGCCGTTCTGCCCGCTTCCGACGCACCGCGAGGACGTCCGGATCGACGCTGAGGCGATGGCCGACGAATGTGGTCGGCGGGCCTCCGAGACTGCGCATCGCCTCCGGCTCAAATGGCAGGAGAGCCAGGACATGGTCCACATAGGATAACATCGCCGTGGCGCGATGTTCTTTCCAGGCCCAGACGCTCGGGCAAACATAATTGACGACCGGCAGATGCGGCAGTTCCTTGCGGACTTTTTTTGCCACTCGATGGGTGAAATCCGGGCTGTCGATGATCAAAAGGACATCCGGTTTTTCCCGTATCACCGCCTCAGCCGCCCGGTTGATCAGGCCGATCAGTTTGGGCAGTTTCTTGAGGACCTGCGTGAACCCCATGATCGAGAGTTCGGAATAATCAAAAAGAGAAGTGAGCCCCTGTCCCTCGAGCGCCTCGCCGCCGACGCCGACAAGTTCGATCGAACCGGGATATCGGGCCTTGAGGGCCCGGATCAGATCCGCGCCGAGAAGATCGCCCGACACTTCGCCGGCGATGACCGCCACCTTCAATCTCTCCGTCATTCCATCATGTCTCCGTGAAGTGACGTATCGATGCCACAGACGAATATGCCCGCCTGATCGGCAGCTTTCAACATCGCGTCACGATCGAGCACCAGTGCGCGTCCGGCTTCGACGGCAATGCCCGCAAGCCCGGCCTTTTGGGCATTTTCGACAGTTTCGATCCCGATTGTCGGCAGATCGGCGCGTATATCCTGCTGCGGTTTGCAGAGCTTGACCAGCACGCCCCGGCGGCGGGGCGAGATGCGTCCCTCCGCGCGCAATGCCGCGACGCGCAGTAACATTGCGTCCGTGCCTTCAACGCCCTCGAGCGCCACGATGCGGCCGCCGACGGAGACCGCACCCTGCCCGACATCAAGTTTGCCGAGCGCAAGCGCCGCCTCAGCTGCCTTGCGTATGTCCTTCAAATCATCTTCGGCCGGTTTTTGCGTGCCGAAAGCGCCAGTCGTGGCCAAGAGGCCTGGAGCGATCTCATGCGCGCCGATGACTTTCGCACCGAGCGTGCCGATGATCTTTATGACCATCTGCAGAACGGCGTCATCGCCGCCCGACAACAGCGTTTTGACGATGGATGGCAGTTTTAGCAGGATGGCGACGGTGGGGCGGATTTCACGCCATTCCGGCCGCCGCGCCACGGCCCCGGAAAGCACGACACGATCCACCCGATTGTCACGCAGCAGCCTGCCAAGCCCGGCGACGTCTCCGACGGAGATGACGGCGTTGTCGAAACCGCTCCAGTCGAAGCGGGAATCATCGCGCAGCCGCACGATGAAAGGATCTTCTCCCATCTCACGGGCTGCGTTCGCCACGTAAAGCGGCAACTGGCCGCTGCCGGCCACAATGGCGAGACGCCCGCCGCCTGTCACGGCTCACTTGCCCCGGTTGGGGGAAGAGATCGCGCGGTCGCTGTCCACTCCAATGAAATCGATGATTTCTAGCGCCTGCGGGCAATCCAGATATTCGCTGCGGTCGATCGCTGCCGCATTGCCGCGGATCGTGCCTTCCGCCTCGAATATCTGCTTGAAGACGCGCCGGACCTTGTGGATATCTGCGCGCTCAATGCCGGCACGCGTCATGCCAACGACATTGAGGCCGCCGAGAATGCCGGGATTGCCATTCAGCATGCCATAGGGAATGACATCGTAATTGACCGCGGACAGTCCGCCGATGAAGGCCTGACGGCCAATGCGGGTGAACTGGTGAACAGCACAGCCGCCGCCCAGAATGGCGCGGTCCTCGATCGTCACATGGCCGGCCAGCATCACATTGTTGGACAGGATGATGTGGTCGCCAAGGCGGCAATCATGCGCCACATGTGAGTTGGCAAGGAACAGATTGTCGTTACCGACGATCGTCTTGCCGCTGCCATCAGAGCTGCCGGCGTTCATGGTGACGCCTTCGCGCATGATGCAGCGCTCGCCAATTTCGAGCGTGGTTTCAGAACCGTCGTGGCGAACCGCCTGCGGCGTGCCGCCGATGACCGCCATGGGGTGGACGACCGATCCACGGCCGATGACCGTCAGGCCGGATACAACGGCATGATTGTGCAGCCGGACATCATCATGCAGCGTGACTTTCGCGCCGACGTAGCTCAGCGCACCGATGACGACGTTTTCACCGATCACCGCGCCATCTTCGATCACGGCGGTGGGGTGAATTCTGGCCGAGGCGGCAATCGTGCTCATTGCTGGTCCTCGGGGATCATCATGGCGCCGACATCAGCCTCCGCCACCAGCGCGCCGTCCACCTTCGCCTCGCAATGGAATTTGAAGACATTGCCGCGCTGGCGCTGCTTGACGACGTGGATTTCCAGACGATCGCCGGGGATCACGGGTTTGCGGAAACGGGCGTTGTCGATTGTCATGAAGTAGACCAGATGGCCGCCCTCACCTTGACTGCGGGCGCATATTGCACCTGCCGTCTGGGCCATGGCTTCGACGATCAGAACACCCGGCATGATCGGCCGGTCCGGGAAGTGGCCGGTGAAATGCGGTTCGTTGACCGTCACGTTCTTGATGCCGGTCGCCGAATTGTTACCGTCAATATCGATGATCTTGTCGATCAGCAAGAATGGGTAACGATGCGGCAGAAGCTTCATGACTTCCAGAATGTCAGCCGCGCCGAGCGTCGTCTTCGTTTCTTCAGTCATTGTTTTTCTCTCCTGTTTTCTTATCACGCCCTTCAGCGCGTGCCAGAATTTCGGCCATGTCGCGCAGGAAATATTTCATCGGTCGCGCAGGCGTTCCGCCATAACGGGCGCCTGCCGGCACGTCCGCCACAACACCGCTCATGGCAGCGATCTGCACGCCGTCGCCAATGTTGATATGGCCATTGATGCCTGCCGCACCACCAATCATCACACCGTCGCCGATACGGGTGCTGCCCGCAATGCCGACCTTGCTGACGATGCCGCAATGGCGGCCGATGCGAACGTTGTGGCCAATCTGGACCTGATTGTCGATCTTGGTGCCTTCGCCGATCACCGTGTCATCCATGGTGCCGCGATCGATCGTGGTGTTCGCGCCGATCTCGACATTGTCCTGGATGATGACACGGCCAATCTGGACGATCTTCAGCATGCCGCGTGGACCGGGGGCATAACCGAAACCGTCTTGCCCGATGCGCGCACCATTGTGGATAATCACATTATTACCGATGAGCGCGGCAAGAACGCTTGCGCCGCCTGCAATGGTGCAATCGCGTCCGATCTGTACATCCTGCCCGATGATGACACCGGGCCCGATCCGCGTACCAGCACCGATATGGGCGCCGGCGCCGATCACTGCGAGCGCCTCGACAATGACGCCCGATTCCAGCTTCGCGGAAGGATCGACATGCGCAGCATGAGAAATTTCGCTTTCCATCCGCGCGATCGGACCGGGACGCATCGCCGAGGGGTGCAGCAAGGCACCAACCTGGGCAAACAGCGTGTGTGGATTTTTCGATATCAGCGCGGGGATGTCGGACGGAAGCATGTCCACAAGGGCAGCGTCACAAATGACGGCGGCGGCTTCGCAGGTCTGCAGCTCATCGCGGTTCTTGCGCGAAAGGATATAGCAGAGCTGATCGGGTTTTGCCCGATAGACCGGAGAAACGGACCTGACAATCCGCTCTCCCGCCGCCTCATCAGACAGTTCCGCCCCAAAGCGGTCTGCGATGTCTTTCAATCGCAGTCCCTCGTGGGGCGGAAAAAACGCGTTGTATTCCATTAGCCGGAAACTCCAGAACGTTCAAAGTTGCAGTTCTGGACTGCCGATATCAGAAAGTGTTGGACATGCCAAACCGGAAACGCTGTTCCTCGTCGTAGTCTTCCTTGGCGATCGGAACCGCGTAGTCTACACGGATCGGACCGAAGGGCGACGCCCACATCACGCCAATACCGGCGGATGCGCGGATGGAATTGTCATCCTTTACACCGGCGCTGTTGGCGACCTTATTGCCGTAAAGCGTACCGGCATCGACGAAACCAGCAAGACGCAGACCGAAATCCTCGGGAACGCCAGGCATCGGAGCCGTGACTTCAGCAGAGGCGGCGAAATAGGTCGTGCCGCCGATGGAGTCGGAACCGATGCGCGGACCGATACCATCGTTCTTGAAGCCGCGCACCTGACGTCCGCCGAACTTGAACTGATCGAATACCAGCAGATTGTCGCCCGTCGGCATCACGTGACCGGCCTGACCGGTGAGCGACCCGATGACGTCGTACTCATCCGACAGGGTATAGAAGAAGCGCGCCTTGGCGTAGATCTTGTAATATTCGGAATCGCCACCCAGACCGGCAAATTCGTTCGTCAAAGCAGCCTGCCAGCCTTCACGCGGCATGTTGCGGTCGTCAAGCGTATTGTAGTTCAGCGTGTTGGAGATGATGGACTGCGTCCAATCGCCACCGCGGATCAGGTCCTTATAAGGTGCAGCAAGGTTGCTACCGGTCTCCCAGTCACCCTCACCATCATAGTTGAGCTGCTTGTAGGTATACTTGAACGTCGTCGAAAGATCCTCGGTGATAGGCGCGGTCACGCGCAGCGAGAAGCCCTGCTCGTCGTAGTCGTAATAATCTTCGCTGCGGCTCTGGCTCTTGAACAGGTCGAAACCTGCAGCAAGGCGGTAGCCGAGGAAATAAGGCTCGGTAAAGGAGAGCGTGTAGCTACGCGCATCGTCTTCACCCGCACCGGCAGCGAGACGGATATACTGACCGCGGCCGAGGAAGTTCTTTTCTTCGATGGAGGCTTCGAGCAGAACACCGTCGTTCTGCGAATAACCGGCGCCGATACCGAATGAACCGGTCGACTGATCTTCAACGTCAACCACGATCACGACGCGGTCAGGCGCGCTGCCGCCGGCGGTCGAGATATTGACCTTCGAGAAGTAACCCAGCGCTTCCAGACGACGCTTGGCAGCGGTGATAACCGTCTGGTTGAACGCATCGCCTTCGGAAATATCGAATTCGCGACGAATGACATAGTCACGCGTGCGGGTGTTGCCACGGATTTCGATACGCTCGACGTAAGCGCGCTCGCCCTGATCAACGATGTACGTCACGCCAATGGTGTTGCCGGACATGTCGCGGTCGCCGCGCGGCGTTACACGGGCGAAAGGATAACCTTCACCGGCGACGCGCTTGGAAATCGCCTCCATGCTCTGCTGAACTTCCTTGGCGCTGTAGCTTGCGCCCTGGCGGGTCTCAACGAGGCCCTGAAGCTCCGAACCCTCAACACCCGGAACGGTCGATTCGACCGCGACGTTGCCGAAGTTGTAACGCTGACCTTCATCGACCGTGATGGTGATGTTGTATTCGTTTTTGGACTCATCAAGCACAGCCTCGGAACCAACGACCCGGAAGTCGGCGTAACCGCGGTTGTAATAGAACTGGCGCAGCGCCTCTTCATCGGCGCGCAGCTTGTCCTCGTTGTAGACGTCCTTACGCGTCAGGAATGACAGCATGTTGGACTTCTTGGTATTGATGACAGCAGCCAGACGACCATCGCTGTAGGCATTGTTGCCCACGAAGTCGATGCGGCCGATCTTGGTACGCTCACCTTCATTGATGACGAAAGCGATGTTCACGCGACCCTGACCGACGGAAACCGTCTGGGTGGTGACTTCGACATCGCTGCGGCCGATAGCGGCATAGGCTTCCTTGATGCGGGCAATATCCGCTGTCACAATGGCCTGGTTGAACGGGCCGAGCGACTGCGTCTGCACGATGCCGGCGAGCTTGTCGTCCTTGATCTTGCGGTTGCCGTTGAAGACCACCTGGTTAACGAGCTGGTTCTCGTTGACGGTCACGACAAGCGTGCTACCCGAAACGCGCATGGAAACATTCGAGAAGTAACCGGTGGCGTAAAGACGCTTCACCGATTCATCGATGTCCGAATTGGAAAAGTTCTTGCCGGGCGCAATGGTGATGTTGGAACGAACCGAATCCGCACCCGATCTTTCGGCGCCGCGAACGTCGATTCTGCTGATGACGGCTGCGTGTGCAACGCCAGCAGAGGCAAGCACACCAAGGCCCGCAACCGAAGAAACACCGGCAGACAGAGCAACCGCCGACACAGCGTTCAAAAATCTTGAACCAGCCTTCATTTCAATTCTTACCTTTTTACGTTGTCCCTCAGCGGGCGGAACCCGACTCCGGCCATGTGCGTCGTTTTACCTGCTTTTCCCCTACAAGCAAGCGCGAACGTTAAATTCTGTTTACTTCGTGCTCCAGAGTGGCTCATTCGCCACTTTGGCATAAAAACAAGGTAAACAACCGACTAACAAAACCGTTAAAACACAATCCTCAGCCAATCAAGCTGCTGATATCATTCCATGTTGCAAAAACCATAAGACCCAAAATCATCGCCATGCCGATGCGGAAGGCAACCTCCTGCGCGCCCGCTCCCAGCGGCCTGCCGCGGATGGCCTCGATGGCGTAGAACACGAGATGTCCGCCGTCCAGAACCGGGACGGGCATCAGATTGAGGAGCCCGATCGATACCGACAAAACGGCTGCAAGTTGAATCACGGCGGAAATGCCAAGCGTCGCCATCTGGCCAGAAGCCTGCGCGACCCGCACCGGGCCGCCGAGCTGATCGGCATTCATGCGGCCGGTAACGAGATTGCCGATATAATTGAATGTGCCGGTGATGACGTGGCCTGTCTCGCGCACACCTTCCAGAAGCGCCTGCGACGGTGAATATTCGATGTGACGGAAATTACCGCTGGTCTGGTCGGTGACAATGCCGATGATACCCATTTCCAGCTTGTTGCCAAACTGGTCGGTGGTTTCGGTACGGGTCGGCACCATCGGCAGTTTGAGCTCCTCGCCTCCCCGCTCGACGGTGACCGTGATAGGCGTGCCGGGCCGGATGCCGACATAACGGCGGACATCTTCGAAGGTCACCACTTTTTCGCCGTCAATCGCCACCAGACGGTCGCCGGGGCGCACGCCCGCAGCGGCGGCGGCACTGTTTTCACGCACCTCTGCAACAACGGGATCGGCGATCATCCGGCCGTAAATGCCGAAGAGTACTGCGAAGATGAGAATCGCGAGGATGAAGTTTGCGATCGGGCCCGCAGCGACGGTCGCCGCCCTTTTCCACAGTTTTGCACCGGAAAGCGTCTGCGCCCTCTCCTCCAGCGTCATATGGGACAGGCCCGAGCTGTCTGGCTTGCTCGCTGCGTCTTCATCACCAAAGAATTTCACGTAGCCGCCCAGTGGTATGGCTGAGATCTTCCATCTCGTCCCGCGCTTATCGGTGAAACCGAGCAGCTCGGGGCCGAATCCGACGGAGAATGCCGTGGAACGGATGCCGCACCAGCGACCGACGAGATAATGCCCCATCTCGTGGACGAAAACGAGAAGGGAAAGCACCAGGATGAAGGGCACGATATAGCCGGTCAAAAAGCCGGTCGCCGCCATTACTGTGTTCATGACAATCTGCCCTTCATGTCGTGACCTTTCGTGCCGCTTAGAAACCCGGCAGCAGACCGCCGCCCGACCCGGGTACATCACCGGTTGCCGCCGCGTGCACGAAAGCTATGAGGAATACCGTAAAGCAGGCGAAAACAAGACCGTCAACACGGTCCATGAAGCCGCCATGGCCAGGAATGAGATGGCTTGAATCCTTGACCTGGAAACGCCGTTTCACGAAGGATTCGAAGAGATCGCCGATCTGGCTGAACACGGAAAGAAGGAGCGCAAGCCCCAGCACCAGAAAGCTGATGCGTCCGTGATAGGCCATGGAGACTGCCGCGCCGCCGATCACGGCCGCCGCCGCCCCGCCAATCGCGCCGGACCACGTCTTGCCGGGCGAAATAGAAGGCGCCAGCTTCGGCCCGCCGATGGCGCGACCAACGAAATAGGCAAGAATATCCGTTGACCAGACAACGGCGAAAATGAAAAGGATGGATACAAAGCCCGTCAGTTCGTCACCGCGGATGGCCGCCAGTGATATACCGCTGAGACCCGCATAAAAAATGCCGCCCACCAGCCACCAGTTTTTGCCGCGCAATACCGGAAACAGCGCCGCTGTCAGCGTGAAGCCTGACAAAAGCGGCAGGTCGAGCGAGGATTCGCCGAAAATCGTGTTGCCGGCAATGACGGCGACGGAAAACCAGCCCCAGGCGTTGCCGGTCGGATTGCTCTCCGACATCCGGGTAATCGTCGACCACTCATAATAGATGAGAATCGCCAGAAGGCCCGCAACGATGCGGAACAGAATGCCGCCATACCAGGTTGCGGCCAGAATGACCGCGGCCATGACGATCGCGGAAACAATCCGCAGTCTGAGTTCTCGGCTCATCAGGCGCCTGCCACGGCAACCTGCTCGGTGAGTGCACCGAAGCGGCGGTCACGCGTTGCATATTGCTCGATTGCGGAGAAGAAGAGCTGCCGGTCGAAGTCCGGCCAATATTCCGGAATGAACAGGAACTCGGAATAGGCCGCCTGCCAGAGCAGGAAGTTAGACAGGCGTTCCTCGCCGCTGGTGCGGATGATCAGGTCAGGATCAGGAATGCCCGAGGTGTCGAGCCGGGCCGAAATCATCTCGGGGGTGATGGAAGCGGCGTCTAGCCTGCCTGCGGCAACATCAAGGGCGATCGACGCCGTCGCGCGAGCGATCTCGTCACGGCTGCCGTAGTTGAAGGCGATCACCAGCGTCAGCTTGGTGTTGTCGGCCGTCATCTGCTCAGCCTCTTCCAGAAGCGAGCGAATATCGTTCTTCAGCCCCTGCCGGTCACCGATGATCCGCACGCGGACGTTCTCGCGGTGCAGTTCGGCAAGGTCGCGGCGGATGAAAGCCTTCAAAAGCCCCATCAGGTCGCTTACCTCGGATTCGGGCCTGCGCCAGTTTTCCGACGAGAAGGCGAAGAGAGTGAGATAGCGTATGCCGCAGTCACCGGCCGCGCGCACGGTCTCGCGCACGGCCTCCACACCGCGGCGATGCCCCATCACGCGCGGGAGGCCGCGCTGCTTTGCCCAGCGGCCGTTGCCATCCATGATGATGGCGACGTGCTCGGGTATGGAGGAACGTGTCGTCGTCGGCATATCGATCCAGTAACAGGGCAGCGCGGAATTAAACGGAAAAGACAGGTCTATCGCAGGCGATATCAGACCTGCATGATTTCCTTTTCCTTCTCGGCAAGCAAGCGGTCAATTTCCGAAATCGTGTCGTCGGTCATTTTCTGCACCTTTTCCGACTGGCCACGGCTTTCGTCCTGACCGATGTCGCCATCCTTTTCGGCTTTTTTCAGACCGTCCATGCCATCACGACGGACATGGCGAATCGCCACCTTGGATTTTTCGGCATAGTCATGGGCGACCTTGACGAGCGACTTGCGGCGCTCTTCATTGAGTTCAGGCAACGGAATTCTGAGGTTCTGGCCGTCAACGATCGGGTTGAGGCCGAGGTTGGATTCGCGGATGGCGCGGTCGACAGCGTTGACCATCGACTTGTCCCAGATGTTGACGCCGAGCATGCGCGGCTCGGGAACGGTGATGTTGGCCACCTGGTTGAGCGGCACACGCGAACCGTAGGCGTCGACGGTCACTGGGTCCAGAATGTTGGCCGACGCGCGGCCGGTGCGCAGCGACGCGATATCGCTCTTGAACGCATTGATGGCGCCATCCATACGGCGCTTGATATCGTTGAGGTCAACACCACTCATCTTGATACTCCATCTTGTCGGCCAGCGGCCGTATTCGCCCCAGGGGCGGCATCGTTTTGGATTATTTGTCGTGCACGATGGTCTTGCGGCCGCCGCCGGTCAATATCTGTGCAAAACCGCCCTTCTCATGGATCGAGAAAACAATGATCGGGATGTGGTTTTCGCGGGCAAGGGCGACAGCGGCGATATCCATGACCGCGAGCCCCTTGCCGAGCACTTCGCTATGGGTCAGCTCATCAAAGCGGGTTGCCGTCGGGTCCTTCTTTGGGTCAGCGGAATAGATGCCGTCCACCTGGGTTCCCTTGAAGATCGCCTCTGCGCCCATTTCGGCGGCGCGCAGTGCAGCAGCGGAATCGGTGGTGAAGAACGGGTTGCCCGTACCGCCGGCGAAAATCACCACGCGGCCCTGGGCCAGATGATGAAGGGCGGCACGCTGGGAGAAGCTCTCACAGATCTCGGGCATGGCGATTGCCGAAAGAACGACAGTGTCGATGCTGAGCTTGCGGAGCGAGGTGGCAAGGGCCAGCGCGTTGATGACGGTTGCCAGCATGCCCATATGGTCGCCGGTGACGCGGTCGCCGCCCTTGGATGCCACGGCCACGCCGCGAAAGATATTGCCGCCGCCGACGACAACGCCGACTTCAACGCCCATCGCCCTTGCCTCGGCGATATCGGAGGCAATGCGGTCGGCCACCGCCACATCGATACCGAAACCCTGATCACCCATGAGGGCTTCGCCGGAAGCCTTGAGAAGAACGCGTTTGTAGATCGGCTTGGAAGACATCATGACTCCTCGGAAATGTAACCGAAACGCGGATACACGAAGGGCACCGCGTTGTCACGCGATGCCCTCCCGTTTTCCCAAGATTGGGTAAATATAATCAGCCCTTGGCGACGGCTGCGACTTCAGCTGCGAAATCGCTTTCTTCCTTTTCGACGCCTTCGCCGAGCAGCAGGCGAACCATGCCGGTAACTTCGATGGAAGCGCCAGCTTCCTTCTCGGCTTCCTTGACGGCAGCGCCGACGGTCAGGTCGGGGTTGATGACGAAAGCCTGCGACAGAAGGGCGACTTCTTCGAAGAACTTGCGCATGCGGCCATCAACCATCTTTTCGATGATGGCTTCCGGCTTGCCGGATTCGCGGGCCTGTTCGATGAAGACGTTGCGCTCGCGCTCAGCAACGGCAGCGTCGACTTCTTCAGCACGGATGGCGAGCGGGTTGGTTGCGGCGATGTGCATGGCAACCTGGCGGCCGATGGAGTTGAGAACTGCCTTGTCGCCTTCCGACTTCAGCGCAACGAGAACGCCGAGCTTGCCGATGCCGTCGCCGGCAGCGTTGTGGATGTAGGTCGCGACAACGCCGTGCGGCACTTCCAGCGCAGCGGAACGACGCAGGGTCATGTTCTCGCCGATCGTTGCGATCGCGTCCTTGATGCTGTCGGAAACGGACTTGCCGGTTGCCGGATAGGTGGCAGCGGAAACAGCGTCAACGGTGCCATCGGTGGAGAGAGCAACCTGGGCGATGCCGCGGATGAGATCCTGGAAAGCGTCGTTACGGGCAACGAAGTCGGTTTCCGAGTTCAGCTCGACAACGACAGCCTTGTGACCCATGGTGGCAACGCCGACCAGACCTTCGGCAGCCGTGCGGCCGGACTTCTTGTCGGCCTTCGCGATGCCCTTGGCGCGCAGCCAGTCGATCGCCGCTTCCATGTCGCCATTGGTTTCAGCAAGAGCCTTCTTGCAGTCCATCATGCCTGCGCCAGACTTTTCGCGCAGTTCCTTCACCATTGCGGCTGTGATTTCGGTCATTGTGTGCCTCTTATCGGTTCGATCGGTCAGCCGGCGGAATTTGCCGTGCCGAAGTTCTGGGTGATGACTGTACCCGGCCGCACACCCTTTGAAACCCTGAGGTTCCGACAAGGGGCATGCGCATTCCCAAGTGCTGCGGCGTCGCCAAACATCGAAATGATGGGTGCCGCTCTAGTGTGACAGCGTTATGAAGACTGCCTGCCGTTCCAACCACCTCGGACGCCTGTGGTTTCCAGAAACCGTGGCGGAGCGGTTAGAAACGAACAAGGCCGTCAACCCATTGAAGGTCTTTGACGGCCTTGTCATATCCTGGTCGAGGAGACGGCGATACGGGATCGCCGCCAGACAGGGCCTATATCAGGCGCCAGCCTCGTCTTCGAGAGCGGGCTCGATCGGAGCTTCTTCAGAAGCGCCGATGTCGCGGCCGGAAGCGCCCTGCTGACGGGCAATACCGTCGATGGCAGCGCGGGCGATCAGGTCGCAATAAAGCGAGATGGCGCGCGAAGCATCGTCGTTACCCGGGATCGGGTAGTCGATGTGATCCGGATCGCAGTTGCTGTCGATGATCGCAACGACCGGAATGCCAAGACGCTTGGCTTCTTCGATCGCGATCTTTTCCTTGTTGGTGTCGATGATGAACATCAGGTCCGGAACGCCGCCCATATCGCGGATACCGCCGAGAGCCTTTTCAAGCTTTTCGCGTTCGCGCTCAAGGTTCAGGCGTTCCTTCTTGGAGTAGCCGGAGCCTTCCGAGTTCAGGATCTCGTCAACCTTGCGCAGGCGCTGGATCGAGTTCGAGATGGTCTTCCAGTTGGTCATCATGCCGCCGAGCCAGCGGGAGTTGACGTAGTACTGGGCCGAACGCTTTGCGCTGTCGGCGATAATTTCGGACGCCTGGCGCTTGGTGCCAACGAACAGAACGCGGCCGCCACGGGCAACGGTGTCGGACACGACCTGAAGGGCGCGCGACAGCATCGGAACGGTCTGAGCCAGGTCGATGATGTGGATGTTGTTACGGTCGCCGAAGATGTACGGCTTCATCTTCGGGTTCCAGCGGTGCGTCTGGTGGCCGAAGTGAACACCAGCTTCCAGAAGCTGGCGCATAGAAAAATCGGGCAATGCCATGCCTTGTTACTCCTTTTCCGGTTTAACCCCCGCGAAGCGAACAGCGCCGATTTTCATCGACACCACCGGGCGGAACGGACCGGATTTCTCCCGGAACATCCCAAGCTTCGCGTGTGGAATGGTGAGCCGCATACAGTCGCCTGCTTAAAAATGCAAGCGATTATGCGAAAAAACCGCGCAAATGGCCCCGTTTCAGCGCACGGGCTTGTTTTCGCAGGTTTCGGGCTTGAGAATATCAAGCTTCGCAAGCTTTCCCGTCAGAACGAAATCACCGTAATCCATGGTGAGATCGCGGGTGATTCCGTTTTCATAAAGCTTGAACGACATGCGGTAGATCGGCAAAGCGTCGGTGCCGGTCTTGTCGTTGTAATAGGCGATGGTCACCGGCCAGAAGGCGGCCTTGGCGAAATCGCCCGCCTTGCCGGCATCCGCGTCCCCGTCCTTCGGTGTCTGCGCCTTGCCGACCAGCGTCGAGGTGATCAGGCTTTCATCACCATCATCCGACCCATCGAAAATACGGGATTCGAAAATGCGCTTTCCCTGCTTCGCGTGCTCGATGACCTGAAACATGTGTTGTGTCGGGAATTCGCTTGCGACCAGACTGACCTGGCGGGCATCCGGACGGGTCAGGTCGACCTTCACGCCATCGCTGCGGTCGGTTGCCGCCCCCTGCACTTCCTTGTCCAGCTTGTCATCGGTGTAGGACTTGGTCTCGAAGGTGAATTTCTTGGCGGCAATGTCTTCGAACGTCGTCGTCTGCTGATCCGTCATCCGCACGGCATCGCCCGTGTTGATCTGCGTTACGAAACGGAAATCCGTCTTGTAACCCTGGCAGGCGGAGCCGGTGAACTCATAGACCATGCGACCAGTCATGCCTTCGATGCCGGAGCGATCGGACGCATCCTTGAGTTCGAGGTCGTAGACGGCGCGATGTGCAATGAGATCGGGAACCGCGACGGGCAAGGCGCTGGCGGCGTTCGACAGGCCGGTCATAAGCCCTGTTGCGGCGACGAAACCAAGCGTCCTGACAAACATGCAATATCTCCTGTTGGACTCGCCGCTCATATTGTACAAGCAACCGCCCGGCTTTTGGATAAACATCTTCTGAATGCCGGATTCTTGAAGGATTTACAACAAAACCGGAGACGAAAATGTCGGACGTCATCGAAGGCCGCCTCAAGGAACTAGGCTTTACGCTTCCTGTTGCGGCAGCACCAGCCGCAAACTACGTTCCGTTCACCATCAGCGGCAATCTGCTTTATGTATCGGGTCAACTGCCGATGGAATCGGGCAAGATTGCGGTGACGGGCCTCGTTGGCCGCGATGTCGACGTGGCAGGCGCCCAGCGCGCAGCCGAACTTTGCGCCGTGAACATCCTCGCACAGGTCAAGGCCGCCTTGAATGGCGATCTGTCGAAAGTCCGCCGCGTCATCAAGCTGAACGGCTTTGTGGCTTCCGTTCCCGAGTTCGTTGAGCAACATCTTGTCATCAACGGTGCATCGAACCTCATCGCCAATGTTCTGGGCGAAGCCGGCAAACATGCCCGCGCCGCCGTCGGCATGGCCGCCCTGCCCTTCAATGCATCGGTCGAAATCGACGCCATCGTGGAAATCGACGTATGACACTGAAACTTTCCTGGCTGACGGCCCAGCCCGTCGCCCATCGCGGTTATCATGATCTCAACAAGGCGGTCTGGGAAAACACGCTCTCCGCCTTTTCCCGCGCCGTCGAGGCCGGTTTTGCGATCGAATGCGACGTTCAGCTGGCGGCCGACAGTGTGCCGGTGGTTTTCCATGATCACGATCTGGAAAGGCTGACCGGCATCAAGGGCGATGTGCGTGAACGCACCTCGGCGGAGCTGGCAATGCTTTCCGTCGGCCAAACCAAGGATCGCGTTCCGAGCCTCAAGCAGCTTCTGGCTCTCGTGGCCGGCAAGGTGCCGCTGGTTATTGAGCTGAAGGGCCGCGAGGGCGAAGGCGTCGATGACGGCTTTGCCGAAGCGGTGCTGGAAGACCTCGAGGGCTATAACGGCCACGTGGCGCTGATGAGCTTCGACCACCATCTGCTGAAGGACCTGAAGGCTGCGGGCTCGCCCTGGCCTCTTGGGCTGACGGCCGAAGGCGACAAGCCGGAGGACTTCTTCAGACATGACGACGCCATGCAGTTGGGGCTCGATTTCATCTCCTATCATTGGGGTCACCTGCCCAACAGCTTCATCGAAGCGCAAAGAAAACTCGGGCTTCCGGTGATTACTTGGACGGTCAGGGATGAAAATGCGCGCGAGACGACCTATAAATATGCGGACCAGATGACATTCGAAGGTTTCGACCCGAGAGAGAACCCGTCCACCACGGCATGACAGAAGATTATTCCATCAGCATTGCGCAGTCCTTCGCGGACATCGATCCGGAGAGCTGGAAACGGCTTTCCGGAACATCGCGCGATGCATCAGGAAAATCTTACAACCCGTTCATATCGCATGAATTCCTGTCTTCTATGGAAGACTCTGGCTCGGCGACCGCCAAGACTGGCTGGCTGGGGCACCACCTGCTGCTGGAAAACGCTGCAGGCACCCTCATTGGTGCCGTTCCTGCCTACCTGAAAAACCACAGCAAGGGCGAATACGTCTTCGATCACGGCTGGGCAGATGCCTTCGAGCGGGCTGGCGGGCATTATTATCCGAAATTGCAATGCTCGGTGCCCTTTACCCCGGCGACGGGCCCGCGGCTGCTGGTTGCCAACGGCGAAGATGTCGGACGATTCAAGCCGCTACTTGCTTCCGGTCTCGCACAAGTGACCGAGAAGATCGGCGTTTCCTCGGCTCACGTCACGTTTCTGCAAGAGGATGACCTATCCGCTCTTCTGCCAGGCGATTTCCTGCATCGTACGGACCAGCAATTCCATTTCATCAATGACGGTTATCGCGATCACAACGATTTCCTCGATGCGCTGTCATCACGCAAGCGCAAGGGGCTCAAGAAGGAACGCCGATTAGCGCTGGAACACGGCATCGAGATCGACTGGCTGACGGGTTCCGACCTGACGGAGGACATCTGGGACCAGTTTTTCGCCTTCTACATGGATACCGGCAGCCGTAAATGGGGCCGGCCCTATCTTACCCGGGAATTTTATTCGCTGATCGGCGAGCGAATGGCCGATGACGTGCTGCTGGTCATGGCGAAACGCGAGGGGCGCTATATTGCCGGTGCGATCAACTTTATCGGCTCGGACGCGCTTTACGGCCGGCACTGGGGCTGCATCGAGGATCATCCTTTTCTGCATTTCGAGGTCTGCTACCATCAGGCGATCGATTTTGCGCTGTCCAAGGGTTTGAAACGGGTGGAAGCCGGTGCGCAGGGCGAACACAAGCTGGCGCGCGGCTACGTGCCGGTCAC
Organism: Agrobacterium sp. InxBP2; assembly: GCF_026191755.1. Lineage (NCBI taxonomy): Bacteria > Pseudomonadati > Pseudomonadota > Alphaproteobacteria > Hyphomicrobiales > Rhizobiaceae > Agrobacterium > Agrobacterium sp. InxBP2. The sequence goes on along the minus strand of NZ_JAINDY010000033.1, from coordinate 433,463 downwards.
CACCCATTCGGCGCATTTCATCGTCCACCCGGGCCTGCGCCGCGCCATTGCCGATTATCTTCAGCGGGAGCGCGAAGAGGTCGAGCATATCGGCGATTACCTTGATGAACACACGCCTTTCCGCAAGGGCGAAAGATAGGAACCGGACGCATAGTCCGACATACGGAGAGAGCAGAATGACGGCCAGCGCCTATGACGACAACAATATCTTCGCAAAAATCCTGCGCGGCGAAATTCCGAGCCATAAGCTTTACGAGGACGAGCATACCCTGGCCTTCATGGATGTGATGCCGCAGGCCCCGGGCCATCTGCTCGTCGTTCCCAAGACCGGCTCCCGCAACCTGCTCGACGCCGATCCCGAAGTGCTGGCGAAAACCATTCCGGTGGTGCAAAAACTCGCAGTCGCGGCAAAGGAAGCCTTCGATGCGGACGGCGTTTTCATCGCCCAGTTCAACGAACCGGCCGCTGGCCAGACCGTTTTCCACCTGCACTTCCACGTCATTCCACGCAAGGAAGGCGAGCCGCTGAAGCCGCACTCGGGCGTGATGGCCGATGGTGAAGTGCTGAAGGCTCACGCAGAGAAGATAAAGGCGGCGCTCGCCTCGTGACGGGCGCCAAGACATCTGCGCGTTTGTCGCGGCCTCCGCACGCCGTTGTCACAGACGCGATCCCTCGGCTGGCGCGATCAAGTTCTCGATCGCGCTAGCTTTAAGGCGCAGAAGCGCCCTGGCTGCACGCGGCATCATCCTCTGGCCCGTTCGGGAACGCGCACGGCGGCAATATTGTTTGCAGTCACGCCGGAGGGCGATAGGCATTCCTCTCCGGCCATGGCCAGCCTTCAAGCATCGTCAGATCCGGCCGGTAGATCTCTACCTGCAGCGGATAACAGGCCGCCGTATCGCTGGAATGCGTGGCGCTGCAATCGCCTCCCGGGCAGGCGGACAGCGCGCCGATGAGATCAATTTCCGCAAAGAACTCGAGATAATCGCCCGGACGCACCGGACTTGCCTTCATGAAATACTGGTGGGTGTCGCGGGTGAACCCCGTGCACATGAAGACGTTCAACACATCATGAACATGCGGCTCCGCTTGCCGGAACGAAAGGCCTTTGGCGGAAGCAAGCGCGTTCGTGAGGTTGGAGTGGCAACAATGATGATAATCGCCGCCGCTGAGCAGCTTGTTCGTGTAGGGATCGCAGCGCGTGCCGATCACGTCATGCACACCGCCGCCGTCCTCGTCCCAGCCATACCATGACAGCGTGTCATGGGTGATGGTCGCCATCGGCCGAAGGGATGGCAGGTTGCTCCACAACCGGTTGCCGACAGAAACATGGGTGGCATGCAGCGCGCGGGTCTTGCCGCTGAAAAACCGTTCATTCAGATCATGCGCATTCCAGAGGTTCAAATCCCCCACCTGCGGGCCTTCGATACTGACGATGCGGAAAAAATGGCCCTTCGGAACATTGAAGGTTCGGCCGTCACGCGGCGGCACGATAACCTCATCGATCTTTTCCATGCTCCCGCGTGCTTTTTCCAAAAGCGCAAGGTCGGGAGTCTCAAGTGTGCCGTTCGGGTAAACGACGACAGGCGAAATGGCGCGACGCGCGGCGGCGTCATCGGGTTCGGCAACAGGCGTTCGGGGCATGAAATCCTCTGAGCGATGAAATGTAAGGGCGAAATTGCGGTACGAATGCCCGGCTGACAAGATGGGTTCTTCTTGTGCTCAGACCAAGTTTTACTTATCCTTGTTTCTCATGATGTTGCCTCCGCTCGCCACTCTCCGCGCCTTCGAAGCCGCCGCCAGGAAAGGCAGTTTTGCCCTGGCCGCTGTTGAACTCGGCATGACGGCGACCGCCGTCAGCCAGCATATACGCAATCTCGAGGCATGGCTTGGTGTTGTACTCTTCGAACGGCATGCCAGGGGCGTAACGCTGACGCCAGCCGGGAAGGATTTCGGGGGCACGGTTTCCTCAAGCCTCAGGCAGATCGCTTCCGGCGTAGAACGCATACGCGGCCGTCGCGATCGCATCACGGTCCGCCTCGCCAGCCTGCCTTCAGTCATCGCGCATTTTCTGACGCCGCGGCTTCCGCGTTTCCGGGCGATGCATCCCGATATTCAAGTGTCCATCAGCTATCTCGGCGCCAGGCATGCCGTGCCGGCCGATCTCACTATAGAGCATGGCGTGTCTGCCGGGCCAAATGCCGTGGCGCTTTTCAGCGCCGAGACGCGCCCCACCTGCGCTCCCGGTTACGCCGCCCAATTCGGTCCATTCAGCGCGGTTGCCAGCCTGTTGCAGGCGGAATTGCTGCATGACGATAGCGAAATGGCCTGGCGGGCCTGGTTTGCCGCCGCCGGCACGGTCCCGCCGCATAGCACCGGCCCGATCTTCGCGGATTTCAATCTTCTCGTAACAGCGCTGAAGGCCGGCCAGGGCGTCGGTCTCTGTCCGACAGAACTTCTGCGCGACGAGATTGCGAAAGGCGAACTGACCGTTCTCTTCGAGCGCGCCGCCGACAAGGACAAATATTACTGGCTGGTGGAAACGGAAGAAATGAGTACATCGGCGAGGCTTCTGGCGAACTGGCTGTTGGCAGAAGCACGCGAAGCCGGGGCGACTATTCCGCCACCATGACCTGCCCGGCCGCCTCGGCCGTCCTTTCCATGCGCTCTTTTGCCGACAACCATTGGAGCAACCGGCCCGAGACAGCGCAGATGATGGCAAAAGCGACGAGACCGCCAAAAACATCCGAGAGGTGGTGCCCGCCCTGCACGAGGACGGTCGGGAGCATCAACATGTTAAGCGGCAGTATGACGAGCATCGCCCACCAGTGCCTTGGTGCAAACCAGACAGACATTGCCGCCATGAAGATGTGGAACGACGGAAAACCGATAAGTCCCAGGACGCTTTTAGGGGAAAGGTAGTCAACACCCTGCGTCGCAAGACGGTTCAGTTCCTGCCCATACTCATTGCCCACCGCCAGAGGAATTGCCTGGGAGACCCATTGGGGCAGCTCCATATAGGCAGATGGTCCGAATGTCGGGAAAAATATCCAGAAAACAATGCTCGCAAAAGCGCCCAGCACCCCGGTGACGAGGAAATGATGCAGCACCCGGTTCTTGCCCGTAAAGCCCAGAGTGAGGACAATCAATAGAAGCTGGGGAAGTGATGTCGCATAAACGAAGAACAGGATTGTCCCGATCCACGGATGCGTTGCCGCCCAGATGACAATGTCCTTCCAACTATAGCCAAATGCCGCGTCCACAGCGAAGAGCGCATTATCGATCGTCGGGAACGCAATTGGCAGGAACATATAGTTGAAGATGGAGGCCGCGAGCGTGAAGAGGATAAAAAGCCCTCCCGACATGAGGGCGGCAGCTATACGGTAATCGCGCCCGCTTCTGCGATAGAATTGACCAAGAAGAAAGACGCCGGCACCCGCGAATACACACAGGAAGTACCCGGCATAATCCACGCTGATGCCCCTTGCTGCAATCAAGGCTGCATCAACGACAAATAATAAAGCGATAAAGCCAACGACGAAACGTTCCGCTGCAAATAATCGCATGGCGCTGGATCCCTGTTTTGATCGCGCAGTCTAAACAGGGAGTTTTAATACTAGGTTAGAAACCCAGCGCGAAAAGTCCGCCTGCCAGGAGCACGATCGGCACCGCGACGCCGACGATGACGCGTTGGCCGGCGGCCAGAAAGGCAATAAAGCCGAGTACTGCCGCACCGATACGCAGCCACACCGGCGAGGACTCAAGCGTTCCGGTCGGAAACACGATCAGCTTCGCGGTGACCGCCATGACGAGTGACGTGGCAACCGCCCTCACCCAATAAAGCGCCTCGGAATCCTCTTTCAACCGGTTACCGGCGAGAACGCCGAGCCAGCGCCAGAGATCGGTCGCCAGCCAGCCTGCGATTGCGATGAAGAGATAGGGTGCCCACCAATGGTCGCTCATCATGGTTCACTCTTCGGTGAGGCCGGTTTCATCCTGCGGCGGAATATGAGGCGATCGATTGCATAAGCCACCGTGCCTCCACCGATACCGGCATAAAGGATGTCGAATTCGGGTGCGAGGACCGCAAAGGCCGGACCGGCGATGACGCCGATGACAAAGGCGACCTTGACGACGGAGTGGCGCGCGGAAGCCCAGATGGACGCGATGAAATAAACCGGCGTCAGGAAGAACAGGACACCAGCAACCAGCGGCGGAAACGCGGCGACGACACCGTAACACAGGCCAACGATGATGGCATTGACGACGGTGAGCGTGATGCCAAACCCGGCAAACCAGGCGGCGCGGGCCTCCCGCGGCACCTTTGAAAGGTTCTGTGTTGCAAAGACCCACGCCGTAATCGCAACGAAATGCGAAAGGAACAGTAAAATCCAGGTCGGCGTCTTCGCGCCGCGCATTTCGGGAATAATGGAAGCCACCATCGGCATCATACGGACCGATGACAATGTCACCGCCAGAAAACAGGCGGCAAGATTGGCGCCGCCGACCATGGAGCCGATCAGGATCATCTTGGCGGGCAACGCCCAGATGAACAGCGTCATGAACACGGCTTCGCCGCGGGCTACGCCCGATTCCAGTGCAAAAGCGCTGAAACCGACGAAGGACGTCATGAGAATAAGGGAGGGCAACGAGAAAATGCCCTGCATCCCCCTGAAAAACCAGCCGCGCAATGGGATGGTGTCGCTATCGGCATTTTGCATTGCGAACCCACTCGTGCATGTCGTCTGAAATGCCGTGGCATCGCGGCAACGTCATACAGACGGAGAAATGAAGACTTGCCGCCGATTCCATTAAAGAGCGGCACGCTTCATGCATAAAAATGCCGGGCTTTCGCCCGGCATCTGTTTATCGATCAAAGACCGCGGTCACTTCTTCTTCGGTACCTTCGGTACGGCGTTGGCCTTGCGCCGCGGCTTTTCGGCATCGTCGGACTTGTCAGCTTCGGCGACGAGGACATCCGCCTCTTCCTTCGCTTTAGCAGCCTTGGAAGATGTTTTCGCCTTTGCCTTGCCAGGGGACTTCGCCGCCTTGAGTTCGGCTTCCGGCTGCGGCTTGACGGGTGCGGTCTCCGGCAGAACCTCGAGTATGAGGCCATCGGCACCGTCATCCTTCTTGCCGACGGTGACGCTGACGACGCCGCCCTTCTTCAGCTTGCCAAAGAGAATTTCATTGGCGAGCGGCTTCTTGATGTTCTCCTGGATCACACGAGACAGAGGACGGGCGCCCATCTTCTCGTCGTAACCCTTCTCCGCCAGCCAGGAGATCGCATCTTCATGCAGATCGAAGGTGACGTTGCGCTCGGAGAGCTGGGTTTCCAGCTGCATGACGAACTTCTGCACGACCTTGTGGATGACGGCAGTCGGCAGCGGCGAGAACGGAATGATCGCATCCAGACGGTTGCGGAACTCCGGCGTGAACAGGCGGTTGATCGCCTCTTCATCTTCACCCGTGCGGCGCGAAGAACCGAAACCGATGGCGGATTTCGCCATTTCGGAAGCGCCCGCATTCGTCGTCATGATGAGGATGACGTTGCGGAAGTCGATTTTCTTGCCGTTATGGTCGGTCAGCGAGCCGTGGTCCATCACCTGCAACAGGATGTTGTAGATGTCAGGATGCGCCTTTTCGATTTCGTCCAGCAGCACCACGGAATGCGGATGCTGATCGACTCCATCGGTCAGGAGCCCGCCCTGATCGAAGCCGACATAGCCGGGAGGCGCACCAAGCAGGCGCGACACGGTATGACGCTCCATGTACTCCGACATGTCGAAGCGCAGCATCTCGACGCCGAGCGAGGCGGCGAGCTGCTTGGCCACTTCCGTCTTGCCCACCCCTGTCGGGCCGGAGAAGACATAGGAGCCGATCGGCTTGTTCGGTTCGCGCAGACCGGCACGGGCCAGCTTGATGGCCGTGGCAAGCGCCTCGATGGCGATGTCCTGCCCATAAACGACGGAGCGCAGTTCCTTCTCGAGGTTGGCGAGAACCATCTCGTCATCCTTGGACACCGTCTTCGCGGGAATACGGGCCATCGTCGCGATGGTCGCCTCGATTTCCCGTTCCGTGATCAGCTTGCGGCGCTTGGAAACAGGCAGCAGCATCTGCGCTGCACCGGTCTCGTCGATCACGTCGATCGCCTTGTCCGGCAGCTTGCGGTCCGAGATATAGCGGGCCGACAGCTCGACAGCAGCCTTGATCGCCTCATTGGAATATCTGAGGTGATGGTAATCCTCGAAATAGGGCTTCAGGCCCTTCATGATCGCAATCGCATCATCGATCGACGGCTCATTGACATCGATTTTCTGGAAACGACGCACGAGCGCACGATCCTTCTCGAAGAACTGGCGGTATTCCTTATACGTGGTCGAACCGATGCAGCGGATTGCACCCGACGAAAGCGCAGGCTTCAGCAGGTTAGACGCATCCATCGCGCCGCCGGAGGTCGCGCCCGCACCAATGACGGTGTGGATTTCATCGATGAACAGGACCGCGCCCGGGTACTCTTCGAGTTCCTTGACGACCTGCTTCAGACGCTCTTCGAAATCACCGCGATAACGGGTGCCCGCCAGCAGCGTGCCCATGTCGAGCGAAAAGATCGTGTCATTGGCGAGCGCCTCCGGCACTTTGCCTTCCACGATCCGCTTGGCAAGCCCTTCAGCGATCGCCGTCTTGCCCACGCCCGGATCACCCACATAAAGCGGGTTGTTCTTGGAGCGGCGGCAGAGGATCTGGATGGTGCGGTTGACCTCGTCGTGACGGCCGATCAACGGGTCGATCTTACCGTTTTTCGCCTTTTCATTGAGGTTGACGCAATAGGCCTTCAACGCATCCTGCTGCTTCTTGGCGGACGATCCGTCCTCCTCGGGATTGCTGCGGTTCGGCTTGTTTTCGCTTTCCGGTTCGTCAGCGCCACGCGGCGTGCGCGTCTGGGACGTGCCGGGGCGCTTGCCGATACCGTGAGAGATATAGTTGACCGCATCGTAACGGGTCATTTCCTGTTCCTGCAGGAAATAGGCAGCATGGCTCTCGCGCTCAGCGAAAATCGCCACAAGCACGTTTGCGCCGGTCACTTCCTCGCGGCCGGATGACTGAACATGGATCACGGCGCGCTGAATGACGCGCTGGAAGCCGGATGTGGGTTTGGAATCCTCGTCGTAACCGGTGACGAGGTTGGTCAGTTCATTGTCGACGTAATCGCTGACAGTCTTGCGAAGGGCATCGAGATCGACGTTGCAGGCGCCCATGACGGCTGCGGCATCCGCGTCGTCGATCAGCGCCAGAAGTAGATGTTCGAGCGTCGCATATTCGTGGTGACGCTCATTTGCAAAGGTCAGTGCCTGGTGCAGCGCCTTCTCGAGACTCGGGGAAAAAGTTGGCACGTTGCGATCCTCATTTCTTTTCCATGACGCACTGCAGCGGATGCTGGTGCTGTCGGGCGAAATCCATGACCTGGCTTACTTTCGTCTCTGCGACCTCATATGTAAACACCCCGCATTCGCCCACGCCGTGCTGGTGCACGTGCAGCATGATGCGGGTTGCCGCTTCACGATCTTTCTGGAAAAACCGTTCCAGAATGTGAATGACGAATTCCATGGGAGTGTAGTCGTCATTCAGTAAAAGAACACGGTACAAATTCGGTCTTTTCGTCTTCGGCTTAACGCGGGTGATAACAGACGTTCCACGGTTGGTACCGCCCCCGTCTTCCCCTTCGCCCTCGCCCTGCATGTAGATCGGCTTAGCGATCATCTTTCATCATTCTCCAAACTGTTCTCAAACCGACAGCTGATTGCCAGGAGGGAGAACTTCGCCTCTCCATATTTAGGTCGTTAAGAAGCGATTTTAAGCCCCTTGCGCGACGGTGCAATCACTATTGCGTTTGCGAAGAGGCAAACCTCGCGAAAAGTGCGGGATATGAGAGGTAACCGAAGTCCGAGAAGACATACCTCGCCCGCATGGGCGCGCCTTCGCGCCAAATGCGGACGGCTGCGACAGGCGACGGCACCGCCGAATTCGGCTCGACGGCGCCGGTCTCACTCCTTGTCGTCGAGCATTTCGCGCACGGCGATGGCAAGCTGCTTCAACGAGAAGGGTTTGGGCAGGAAACCGAACTTGGCATCAGCCGGCAGGTTTTTCGCGAAGGCATCCTCGGCATAACCTGAAACGAAGATGAATTTCAGGTCTGGATAGGACTTGCGCAGCTCTCTCAGCAGCGACGGGCCGTCCATCTCAGGCATCACGACGTCGGAAACGACAATATCCACTTTGCCTTCCAGTTCCTCCATCACCTCCAGCGCCTCTGTGCCGGAGCCTGCCTCGTGCACGGTGTAGCCGCGCGTTTCCAGCATGCGCTTGCCGCCACGCCGCACCGCCTCTTCGTCTTCCACCAGCAGCACGACGGCGGATTTGCCTGTGAGGTCCAGCGGCTCCTCCTTCACCGGCTCGGCCGCGGCGACCGGCGCAAGCGCCGCCTCGCCTGGCTGCTGTCCAGTGCCGGGAACCGCCTCCACCATGTGGCGCGGCAGGTAGATGCGGAAGGCCGTTCCCTTACCCACTTCCGATTCGGGATAAATATAGCCGCCGGACTGTTTGACGATGCCGTAGACCATCGACAGCCCGAGGCCCGTGCCCTTGCCCACTTCCTTGGTGGTGAAGAACGGTTCGAAAATCTTGTCCATGATCTCCGGCGGGATGCCCGTGCCGTTATCGGCAACTTCCACCATCACCATGTCTTCGGCCGGGAATTCGGGACGGCCGAGCGCGGCGATCTCTTCTGCGTCGACGTTGCGTGTCCTGATGGTGATCTTGCCGCCATCGGGCATGGCGTCGCGTGCATTGACGCAGAGATTGATGAGCACCTGCTCGAACTGCGACAGGTCTGTTTTCACCGGCCACAGGTCCCGGCCATAATCGACCTCCAGCTTGACATTGGTGCCGGAAATCAGCCTGTCCACCAGCATGCGCAGATCGCCGATCACATCCGTCAGGTTGAGGATTGCCGGGCGCATCGTCTGCTTGCGCGAGAATGCCAGAAGCTGGCGCACCAGTACGGCGGCGCGGTTGGCGTTTCGCTTGATCTCCATCAGATCGGCGAAGCTCGGATCGGCCGGACGCGCCTGCAAGAGCAGATGGTCGGACGACAGCAGGATGGCGGTCAACACGTTGTTGAAATCGTGGGCGATGCCGCCTGCGAGCGTGCCCACCGCGTTCATCTTCTGCGTCTGCGCCATCTGGGTTTCGAGCGCCTTCTGCTCGGTCACCTCTATCGCATAGACGATTGCCACCTCTTCCGGCGCCTCGTCGTCCTGGTCGATGACGGCATTGACGTAGAAACGGAAATGCCTCGTCTCGTCGCTCGGATGGCGGGAATCGAAGGGCGCGATATCGCCCTGACGGTCCTTGGCCTCGGCGAGCGCCTGTTCAAGGCGCGGCTTTTCATTGTCGTGAAGGACTGTCTCGAGTGCCACGCCGCGATCAATATCGTCGCGCCCGACAACGCCGGAGAACAGCTTGAGGAAAGGCGCATTGATGCGCAGGATGCGTCCATCGCCGTCAAGCGAGGCAATCGCCATCGGCGTATTGTTGAAAAAGCGCGTGAAGCGCATGGCGGAGGAAGATTCGGTATCCTCCTGCCCCTTGGGCCGCATCAGGACGATGGTACGGCTCTCGCCGGGCGCGCCGTCCTTTGCCGTGACCTGGTGGACGAGGCGGGCCGGCATGCTCTGGCCATTCACCCGGCGCATGTCGAGATCGAGGATTTCGGTGCGCTTTGCTGAACCCTGGGGCTGGACGGATTCGATCAGCGCCATACCCTCGCCGGCGACGATGTCCGAGACCGTCATCGAGCCTGGCGAAAACTGTGCGAGATCGATGCCGAGCCATTCCGACAGAGTGGCGTTCAGATAAACGATCTCACCCTTGCGACCGGCGGAAAAGAAACCGGCCGGCGCGTGGTCGAGGTAATCGATGGCATTCTGCAATTCGCGGAAAAAGCGCTCCTGATCTTCGCGCTCTGGCGTGATATCGGCAATCTGGAAGACATGCAGCCCCTCGCCGCCCGAATCCTTCAGCACCCTGCCCTTCAGCCTGTACCAGTGTGGCCCCGCATTGGAATCCTCGCCCAGCGGTTTCAGCAGGCGAAATTCTTCGTAGCCGTCGCGGCCTTCGCGCAGCATGTTGATGAGACGGTAAAGAGCCTCCGTCGCTTCCCGGCTGCGCGACAGCAATGTTTCAAGACTCTGGATATCGCTCGCCTTGGTGGTGCCGCTCATCCTGCAATAGGTGGCGTTGGCATAAACCATATGCCCCTTGGCATCTGTTATCAGCGTACCATCGGGGTGGGCAGAGAGAAACCGGCGTGCAAGCCCATCAGATTGCGATTGCGGCATGACCTCAATGAAACCGATGATCGACGACACCAGAAAGAAAATGCCCATCATTGCCAGCACACCAAGAATGCCGAGCACGATTTCGTTTTCGAGAGAATCCTTGAAATAGACAAAGGCGGCGGCAGCCGCGATCAGCACCAGCGCCAGCAGCAGAATGCGCAACACCGTGCCGGAACGGGCACGCCTGTCCACCAGCGGAAGGTCGTTGTCGCTTGTCTCGCGCACCCGTGTCATCTTGGCCTCGCAGTCGTGCAGGTCTTCATTCGAACAGTCCCGCACTCCGGACGGAATCGGGCAGCAGAATTTCTTGTAGCAACTCGCTCGACCCTCAAAAAGCTCCGCAGTGACACAAAGGCTTAAAACGCACAGCGAAAACGGCTTCAAAACCGCATATCAGCCTCAAAAGACTAATGGCGCGTGCAGGTGAGTTCCCTCACCTGGCATTGGATCCGCGGCGCGGAGCACTCAATCCTGCCGTCACTGACAGTGCAGACCGAACATCCATCGGTAAAGTCCACACACGATGGGTTGTCCCGAACGAACTCATCCATCGTGAAAACCTTGCCTGGCGCCTTATCATCCGCCGCTGCCGAACAGGAAATCAACAGGGCGGCAGTGCAGCGCCTCAGTACGGGTCCGACGAGACGGGATCGTAACATGGCAAGCGCTCCCTTCTATTGGAAGAATTGCAACTTTCGCTCTCGCCCAGCATTGAAGGACGAGATGTGGCGCTTTGGTGGCGCCGTTGCCATCGATAAGGCGATGCCCGTGCTGAAATGAATAAACCTTGTGTTGCGCCTAAAAAAATCGTCTTTTCGTGCTTGATGTTCACATTATAAGAACCACGGCAATATTAATTGCCCAAGAAATCAAAAAGCCAAAAATCTGAAGGGATGATCTCCATGATGGAAGATTTTATCGGCACCTATGGAAACCGTCTCATCGTCGCCGTCGTCGGTGTGGGTGTGGCCCTCCTCGTTCTGGCGATTGCTCTGTGGATCCTGCGCAGACGAAGCGGTTCGGCGCCCTTTATCCGCGGCGGCCGCAACCGGCAGCCACGTTTGCAGGTGCTTGACGCCACAGCCGTCGATGCGCGTCGTCGGCTCGTGCTGGTGCGGCGCGACAATGTCGAGCATCTGGTCATGATCGGCGGCCCAACCGATATCGTCATCGAGAGCGGCATAGGCGCGATCCCGATCGTCAGGGACGTGCAGGAGCCGGAACTCAAGGCGCTCCCGCGTCAGGAAAGCGAGCCGAAAAGGACCGAGCCTTCCATCTCACCGGAACGCCGCGCCGTGCTGCCGCAGCAGCAACCGTCTCAAGCCCCTGCGCCCGCTCCGACAGCAGCGGCAGCACCACCGTCGCCGCGCCCGGCAACGCCACCGCCGCCTGCGTCCCCGCCTCCGACGGCGCGTGAATCCGCCGCGCCGGCAAGACCTGCACCTTCCGAGCGGGAGGCGGCCCGTCCTGCCCCGCCGCCAATACCGGTGACCGTAGCCGCCACGGGCGCGACTGTTCTGCCCGTCGCCGCCGCGTCGCTCCCCATCGCCCCGGAGCGGCCGGAGTTTAAGCGGGCCGAACCCTCGGCACCCGCCCCCGCACCGGTTGCGCCGCCAATCCCGGCCCAGGGACCTATAGAGACAAAGACGGCAGAGGGCGGGCCTGCGGACGTTGCGCCGCCCGTTTTTGCTGCGCGCGAGCCGGTGATCAATCAATCCATCGCAGCCGATTTTCTCGACGCTGCGCGGGAGCGGGTTCTTCCCGGTATGAGCCCGGCGGCGAGCGCACCGTCTGTCCCGTTCCCACCCAAGCCTGAGAATCCGGCTGTCGCCGCCAATGACACCGAGCCGAAATTTTCAGACGAGCTGGCCAGCGATTTCGAGAGCTTCCTCGAAGCCGAGATCGCCAAAAGCAAGGAAGCCGATAGTGACCCGGCCACTTTCCCCGTAGCGGAAAAGCAGGCAAAACCGCAGCCGGCCACGCCACCAGTCACCGGCGCATCGCCGGATGGTGACGTCCAGAAGGAGATGGCACGCATCTTCGGTGAGCTTTCGGTGACCCGCGACCGCTGAAGGGACGAATTTACCCGCCCGAGGCTATTGCGTAAAAAAGGGCACGGAAGCGTTTCCGTGCCCTTGTTCTTTTATAGTGTCACCGGTCTGACGCGGCTTAGCCTTATTCGTCGCGGTAGACTTTTTCGCGACGCTCGTGGCGCTCCTGCGCTTCGATGGAGAGGGTCGCAATCGGGCGCGCGTCCAGACGCTTGAGGCCGATGGGCTCGCCTGTTTCCTCGCAATAACCGTAAGTGCCGTCTTCGATCCGCTGAAGGGCTGCATCGATCTTTGATATCAGCTTGCGCTGACGGTCGCGGGCGCGAAGCTCGATCGCCCGGTCTGTTTCGGAAGAGGCCCGATCCGCAAGATCGGGATGGTTGGCGCTTTCTTCGGCGAGATGTCCGAGCGTCTCGCGCGCTTCTCTCAGGATATCGTTTTTCCAGGCTATGAGCTTCGCGCGAAAGTAGGCGCGCTGGCTGGCATTCATGAACTCATCGTCTTCCGAGAGCACATATTTGCTAAGATCGATCTTCTCACTCAACGCGATTCTCCTCGAAGAACATCTCAATGCGGCGGTGTATACTCCAATGATAGTGGCCGGTTCAAGTCTACAGATCAGTTTTCGGGCATTTTTAAAACTGACACAAAAATCATCTAAATGACTAATTTTTATTCTTTATTCGTATTGAAGCGATCTCTTCTTCAATCACTTCAATGCGACTTACCAACAGGAAAGAGGACTTGCGGTCCTGCAACCCAATCCTGTAGCATTCCGCCCGTGCCCTGACATTCGAACGCCGGTCCCCGCCCTTGACAGCATCTTCCCCGAGCCGAGTTTATCTTCTGCGTCACGCCAAGGCCGCCTGGGCGGCGCCGGGAGAACGGGATTTCGACCGGGGATTGAACGAGGCCGGCTTTGCCGAGGCGGAGGTCATTGCCGACCTCGCCGCCGACCGCCGCTACCGGCCCGAAGTCCTCCTGTCTTCCACGGCCGTTCGCTGCCGGCAGACAACGGAGGCCTGGCAAAGGGCCTTCAATGAAGGCATAGACATCTTCTATGTCGATGAGATGTATAATGCGCGCAGCGAAACCTATCTCTCCCTTGTCGCCGCTCAGACGGAGGCGCAGTCAGTGATGCTGGTGGGCCATAACCCCACCATGGAGGCAACGCTGGAAGCGATGATAGGCGAGGACTTGCTACATGCCGCCCTGCCCTCGGGTTTTCCGACATCGGGCCTCGCGGTTCTGGATCACAACGGCGGTGCTGCCAACGGCAGAGACCGCTGGCGGCTGGTCGATTTCCTCGCACCGGGCAAATAATCGCTTCGGCGTGCGATGAATTGTCGAAAGAAGGCGCGCTGAAAATCCGCTGGCGCGCTTCTTTTTTGGGCAACCGTATCTTCCTATATTGCAGCCGTGACCGTTTAACGCAGCCGGGAAATTGCCATTGCCGCCTTCTCTTACGTCCCTGACAGACAGTGCGCTCATTGCGTTCGATAATCTGGCCGACCGCGCGAGTAACCTCACTCACCCAACATTGCGGCTTGGTGTCACCGGCCTTTCGCGGGCGGGCAAGACGGTTTTCATCTCTTCGCTGGTCCACAATCTTCTCAACGGCGGGCGGCTGCCGCTGTTTGAGGCCGTGCGCTCCGGACGCGTTTCTAACGTGCGGCTGGAGCCGCAGCCGGACGACGCCATTCCCCGCTTTCAATATGAAGATCACATCCAGGCACTGGTGCGCGACCGGCTTTGGCCGGATTCGACGCGGGCGATCTCGGAACTCAGGATCACGCTGGATTACCAGAGGGCCAGCGGCTGGGGCCGCTGGTTCTCGGCCGGCAAGCTCTCTATCGATATCGTCGATTACCCCGGCGAATGGCTGCTCGACCTGCCGCTTCTGTCGCAGGATTACAGGCAATTCAGCGATACCACGGTCTCGCTGGCCGGAAGCGGGGTCCGCGCCGAGCTGGCACAGGAATGGCTGGCCATCGCCTCTTCGCTCGATATCAACGCGCCCGCCGACGAAATGACGGCCCGACGCTTGGCTGAAAGCTTCGCGGCCTATCTCAAGGCTTGCAAGTCCGACGAGAGATCGCTGTCCACCCTGCCGCCCGGCCGCTTCCTGATGCCCGGCGATCTGGAAGGGTCGCCCGCGCTGACCTTTGCGCCGCTTCCCGGCCTGACGGACGAAAAAGCGCCGAAAGGCTCCCTGCGCGCCATGATGGAGCGGCGCTACGACGCCTACAAGTCGATTGTCGTCAAACCCTTCTTCCGCGAGCATTTCGCCCGCCTCGACCGGCAGATCGTCCTGATCGACACGCTGCAGGCCGTCAATCGCGGTCCGGAAGCCGTTCAGGATCTGGAGCGGGCGCTGGGCGATGTTCTCGCCTGTTTCCGCCCCGGCACCAACAGCCTGCTGTCGTCGCTGATCGGCCGTCGCATCGACAAGGTGCTGATTGCGGCTACGAAGGCCGATCATCTCCATCACGAAAGCCATGACCGGCTGGAGCGCCTGACCCGGCGTCTGGTCGACCGCGCCATCACCACCATCGGCATGAATGGCGCCGGTATCGAAGTCATGGCGCTGGCTTCGGTTCGCGCCACGAGAGAGGCAAGTGTTCGACAGGATGGCCACGAACTGCCCGTCATCGTGGGCACGCCGATGGCCGGCGAAACAATCAATGGCGAGACATTTGACGGCAATCGCAAGACAGCGATCTTTCCGGGCGACCTGCCTGACGATCCGGAGCCATTGTTCCGCAGCATAGACCGGGATGGCGACAAGGCGACACTACCTGATGTCAATGTCGTGCGTTTTCGACCGCCCAACATTGACGAGCCGGGCAGCGGCGGCATTCGGCTTTCCGTTCCACATATCAGGCTCGACCGCGCCATGCAGTTCCTGTTCGGAGACAAGCTCGCATGAAAGCTCCCACACAAAACGATCCGCAGACGCGCCGCCCCGCCGCTTTCACGCTCGAGACGGAAGAGATGGCACGACCGTCCGCCACGCAGAAGCGAGCGCCGCGCAGTTTCGATGCGGAGATATCTTCGACGCCAGATGAAGACGATCCGTTTCTGGTACCTGAGGACATAGACGCTGCCGCTCTGCCCGTGGCGATCCCGAAGAAAAGCCGCTTCTCCTTCGGCAAGCTGGCGCTGGGTGCCTTGGGTGTCCTGTTCTCGCTTGCCTTCGGGCTCTGGGCGGATCAGCTCATCCGCAATCTGTTTTCCCGCTCCGACTGGCTGGGCTACACGGCAACGATCGTCCTCATCGTGGCGCTTTTTGCGGTTCTCGCCCTCGTCGGCCGCGAAGTCTTCGGCATCATGCGGCTGAATGCCGTACAATCTCTCAAGGCGGATGCCGAGACGGCAAGCCTCGACAAGAGCTCGAAACCCGCCCGCGCCATCGTCACCCGCCTGAATGCCGTCCTTTCCCATCGGGCGGAAACGGCCAAGGGGCGCGCGGCGCTGAAGGAAACCGAAAGCGATGTCATCGACGGGCCGCATCTGATCGAGCTTGCCGAACGTGAACTGCTGGTGCCGCTCGACCGACAGGCGCGGGCGCTGATTCTCAATTCATCAAAACGGGTCTCGGTTGTCACCGCCGTCAGCCCACGCGCCGTCGTCGATCTCGCTTATGTGCTGTTCGAAGTGACGCGGCTGGTGCGCGCCATGGCAGAGCTTTACGGCGGCCGTCCCGGCACGCTCGGCATGCTGAAACTCCTGCGCGATGTTGTCGCCCATCTCGCCGTCACGGGATCGATCGCCGTCGGTGACGGGCTCGCTCAACAGGTTCTCGGACACGGCCTTGCTTCGAAACTCTCCGCACGTCTCGGCGAAGGCGTCATCAATGGTCTGATGACGGCGCGAATCGGTATTGCTGCAATGGATCTTTGCCGCCCGCTGCCGTTCAGGGCTGTGAAACGGCCGGGAATCGGCGATTTCATGTCCGACCTCACGCCCGATTTAAGCAGTGGAAAAAGCGGCGAGAAAGCCTGATCGCTCGGCTTTGAGCGGTTCAAAAGGTTACGGACGACGCCGCAAATGAGAGTGAAATAAACCAAGCATTAACCATTCCGCCGGTAGATTGCAGCCTATCGAACAGGCTTCTTCGCCGGGGAAAGTATCATGTATTCGCGCTTCTTTTCGCTTGTGGGCGGACTTGCCGCCATATTGTCCGTCAGCGGCGGTTTCGGCATGTCTGACGTGCATGCCGCATCACGCGATCGCGACGACGTGTTTTTCCGCTCCGTTGCTGGCGTCTGGAAGGGTCCGGGCGAAATCGTCGCCGGCAAATACAAGGGCACGAAATTCACCTGCGACCTGACGGGCGAACCGCTTGACGACAAGCAGACCGGCATAAAGCTCGGCGGCACCTGCCGCGTCGGCGTCTTCAGCCAGCCCATGTCCGCCGTCATCAGCCAGAAGGGCAACAGCTACGAAGGCAGGTTCCTT
The DNA here is from genome assembly GCF_026191755.1 of Agrobacterium sp. InxBP2. NCBI lineage: Bacteria > Pseudomonadati > Pseudomonadota > Alphaproteobacteria > Hyphomicrobiales > Rhizobiaceae > Agrobacterium > Agrobacterium sp. InxBP2. The sequence continues at coordinate 416,551 of NZ_JAINDY010000033.1, read as the reverse complement.
GATGGCGCGGCCGGCAAGGGTCTGGACATCACCTCTGGACAGGTCAGCGGCGACAAGGTCGTCGTCGGCATCAACCGCGCCAAACTCAACGGTGCAATGGTTGCCCGCGTCTCCAACGACAATTCGATGAACATCACCATCTCGGTGAAGGTCGCCGATCAGATGATACCGGTCATCGGCGTCACGCTGGCGCGCGATATCGACCAGCTGGCTGTCGGCTCGATCAAGCCGTAAAGACTACAGTTTTTCAGCCATTGCCAGGCGGGAGTGTCCACCACTCCCGCTTTTCGTTTGCGCTGACAATGCCGCTCTTGTCCGCCTGCTGAAGCCATTCCCGGACGGACTTTCCCCTGACCTGGAGATCAGGCGCTATATCAGCAAGCGGCATCAGCACGAAAGCGCGCTCCGTCATGCGCGGATGCGGCACTTCAATGCTTTCCGTAACGATAGACTGGTTCCCGAAGGTCAGCACATCGATATCGATGGTGCGCGGGCCCCAACGTTCCGTCCGTACCCGTTTCATGCCTTTTTCGATATCGAGGCACCGTTCCAGCAGCGCTGGAGCCGAAAGCGAGGTCTCGACCAAAGCGCAGCAATTGAAAAAATCGGCCTGATCCGTCTTGCCCCAGGGAGGTGTGCGGTAAAGGTTGGAAACGGCCAGCAGGCGGCAATCGCCATGCGCATCGAGTTCGCGCAGTGCCCTGGCCATGGCGGCAGCCGCATCGCCGATATTGCCGCCGAGACCCAAGGCAGCGACGGTCATCGTTTCAGGCTCGGTGTTCAACGCTCACCTGTGCATAATCCAAAATACCGGGAACCGGCGCCGAGGGCTTGCGCACCGTGATGCGCAGCCAGACGATTTGCGGATAACGGGCACGCAGCGCCTTGGCGATGTCGTTCGCAAGCGCCTCTATGAGATACCGGCGCTGGCCGACGACGATCTTTTCGATGACCGCGAAAGCCACGCCATAATCGACGGTGTTCTCAATATCGTCGGTTTCCAGCGCGTCGCCCGCCTCGACCTCCATCTCGGCATCGACGAAAAAGCGCTGCCCCAACACCTCTTCCTGTTCAAGAAGACCATGACGGGCAAAGAAGGAACAGTTTTTCAGGATGATGGTATAGCGGCTCATCGCATCGCCTCCATGGCAGGACTGTTTCGCCGGAAAGCCGCACCCTCCTCGGGACATGACATTCCGGCACTCATTGATCTAGGCATCGGCCTTTGCCGACGCTTTGGCAAGAACCGCATCGGCGATTGCCAATGCATCACGCGTCGCGGCGACATTGTGCACACGAAAAATCGAAGCGCCGGCAAGCCTCAGAATCGCCGTCGTCGCAGCCGTTCCGATATCGCGTTCATCGGCCGCATCCCGGCCCGTCAGCGACCCGATAAAACGCTTGCGCGACGTGCCGGCAAGAACCGGCAGGCCAAAGGCGGCAAGCTCGCTGAAACGGGCCATCAGCTCAACGTTTTCCCGTTCGTCCTTGGCAAAACCAAAACCGGGATCCAGCGCGACGGCATCGCGGGCAACACCCGCGTCCTCGGCGATCTCGAGCGAATGATTGAGGAATTCGAACTGGTCGGCGATGACATCGGCGAGCTTCTGCCGGTCGCGGCCGGTATGCATGATGCAGACGCCCGCGCGGGTGGCGGCGACCACGCCCGCCATTTCGGCGTCTTTCTGCAAACCGAAAACGTCATTGACGATATGCGCCCCTGCCGCGATGGCGAGCCGAGCCGTCGAAGCGCGGTAGGTATCGACGGAAATCAATACATCCGTCTCGCGGCGCAATTTCTCGATGACGGGCAGCACCCGATCCTGCTCCTCGGTTTCCGTTACCGCGGCAGCCCCGGGCCTGGTGGACTCGCCGCCGATATCGATGATGTCGGCTCCTTCTTCCACGCAGGTCAGCGCATGGGAAAAAGCCGCATCGACGGCGAGATAACGACCGCCATCCGAAAAGGAATCGGGCGTTGCGTTGACGATGGCCATAATACGGCCACGCCCATCAAGTTTCAGGGAGCGGCCATGGGCCGCTTGCCACGCGTTGCTGCCGGCTGTTATCACGTAACACGTGCCTTTCGGAATAACGGAGTGTTATGCCAATTCTTATAAGTTCCGCTCCGCCTATGCAGCAAACGTTTTTCAAGTTCAACCGGAAGGCCGGGTCATGACCAAATCATCACGTGCTCTTTGCGCCGCTTTGGCGGTCACAGTCGCACTTTCCATCCCCGGACCGGCTTTTTCCGAAACCATCGTCCGCAAGACCTATTCCTATTTTTCGATCAGCGGCAAAACCGCCGCCGACCTCGACCAGCAGCTTTCCAGGCACGGCCCTCTGACCCGCAATACCGGCGCGCGCCATCCGGGCGCGACCGAAATCAAATTCGGCGGCGAACTCACCTATGTCGAGAAAAACGGCCTTTGCAGCGTCGGAACCGCCAAAGTGGTGCTCAACACCCGTATTCTCCTGCCGCAATGGAAAAACCGCCGCCGCACCACGGCGGAACTGGCCTTCATCTGGGATACGCTGCTTGCCGATATCAAGCGCCACGAGGAACGGCATGCCGAAATCGCCCGCACTCACGCCCGTTCGCTCGAACGGCAGCTGACCGCGCTTCGCCCTCAGAAAAACTGTGAAACGCTGCAGGAAATGGTTGGCAAGATCACCCAGACGGTGATGGACGAGCACGACAGGGACCAGATGCGGTTCGACGTGGTGGAATCGCGAAATTTCGATGCCCGCATGACACGGCTCCTGAAAAACCGGCTCGAACAGGGACAGAGCCGCCGCTGAGAGGCCTGCGCCTTTCTTCCGACAAAGCTGAATGATTGGCCGACTGACGTTACGTGATGTCCGATCTCACCCGTGACTTCTGGTGATGGTGCGTCCGGCGAGACTCATTGTACGTTCTACGTACGGTTTCGGACCATCCTGTCTCAAAAGCTTTGATGGTCGCAGCCGCCTCCGGTTCTCCCGGTGCGCACTTGAGGGCTCGCAGGTGTTTCCTCCCTCGCCTGCATGCTGCGTACCCGCCTCGCCCCGCTCCCCGCTACCTTGGTGAGCGGGGCTTTTTCTGCCGCAAAGCCGTTTCGTCTCAGCCCTGGCGCTCAGGAACGTGAACGACGAGACCGTCAAGGTCGTCGCTCATCTTGATCTGACAGGAAAGACGCGAAGTCGGCCGCACGTCGAAAGCGAAATCCAGCATGTCTTCTTCCATCGGCTCCGGCCCGCCAACGCGCTCCGACCAGGCGTCGTCGACATAGACATGACAGGTGGCGCAGGCGCAGGCACCGCCACATTCCGCGTCGATGCCAGGGATGGAGTTGCGCACGGCATTCTCCATCACGGTGGAACCGTTGCTCACGTCGAGTTCATGGGGCGTGCCGTCAAAGGCAACGATTGTCAGTTTTGTCATGCCGAAATCCAGAATGTGATCTAAGAACTGTTCTAAACACATAGAAAGGCCGGTTCGCCTTGGCAACCCGCTTGGAGGGCGCCCAGGGCCTAAACCGGCCTTGCGAAACCGCAATTTTGATTAGTTACGCCTCAGCGGCAAAGTTTCAGGATGAAATTTTCCGCCTCGACAATGGCGGCCGCAAGCTTTGCAATCGCGGCGCTGTCATTGCCACCAGCCTCCACGGCGGCGGCAGCCACAGAAACATCAAAGGCGCCGACAGCCTGTGCTGCGCCCTTCAAGCGGTGCGCGGTCGCCTTCACGCCCGTGTCGCCGGCGCCCGCCATTTCGTGCAGCGCGGCGCGCGCATTGCGGCTGAACAGTTGCAGCACCTCGATCTCAAGATCCTTGTCGCCCATCGTCTGACGGGCCAGATGATCGAAATCGATAGGCTTTTTTCCAGTGACCGGCGCGCCGCCGCAATTATCGGGCGCTTCGAAAGCGATACTGACTGCTGCCATGTCTCAAATTCCTGTCTTGCCGTTTCCTGTTTCGTGTCACATCTGTGTCGTATTCAGGCATCCTAACCCGTGCTATCGGCTTAAATTACGGCGTGACGCGGCTGAAAATCTTCTGCTATGGTTAATTTATGTTAAACTTATGCGAAACAAGGCGTTCAGCGTGAAACTCAGGTTTAAAAACTGTTAAAAAGCCGACACTTCGCCACCACCGCAAATCCGCATTAATTGTTTCGAACACCTAAATGTGTCACTACGGTACTGCTGTTGCTGCGAGGCCTAAGCACAAGCTTTGTTATTGCGGCACAGTGTTGTAATTTCGCCCGAAAGCTGGATCACCAGCATTCGGGATTTGGTAAGTGGCGGGATTGTTCTCTCTTGGAGGGACATGTTCCGCTGGCATGATGGCGGCAGTCCGCCTGCATAGGCAGGCGGTCCAACGGCATGAAGCCGGGCGTATGTGTAACGAGGCGTAACCGCATGGCGAATAACAAGATCAGCGACTCTGTCGACGAGACTGCTTTCCAGGCATTGGAAGATGCCCTGCAGCTTGGCGCTTTCGAAGAAAAGCCGGAGACGCGGAAGACTGCAGCGCCGAAGCAGCCGGAGGCCAGAGTGAAGGAAGCCAGCAGACCGAACCCTGCTCCCGAAGTCGCGCGCACGCCTGTCGAACCGGCGCCGAAATCGCCCAATCTCGAAGCGGCCAATGACGGGTCCAAGCGCAGCCCGGCCATGATCCTCAAATCGCTGGAAGGCGGGTCCATCGGCGGCGCGCTTCGCAACGCTACGATCATGTCGGTCATATGGGCGCTCGGCGGCCTTGGCATCGCGCATCTTCTTTACGGCAATGCGCTCTGGAATATCGGTTCGCTTTCCGACCTTGCCGCGATCCCCGGCCTGATGGCGATCGTCGTCGGCATTCTGGTGCCGGTCATGTTGTTTTTCGCCTTCGCCATCATGATGGCGCGTGCCCGCGATCTGCGCAACGCCGCCCGCTCCATGGCGGAAGTCGCGCTTCGGCTTGCCGAACCCGAAACCGTTGCCTCTGACCGCATCATGTCCGTTGGCCAGGCGGTTCGCCGTGAAGTCTCGGCCATGAATGACGGTATCGAGCGCACCATTGCGCGTGCGACGGAACTCGAAACACTCGTCCATTCCGAAGTCAATGCGCTTGAGCGCAGCTATGCGGACAATGAGCTGCGCGTGCGCAGCCTCGTGCAGGAACTGACCGCCGAACGCGACGCAATCGTCAACCATGCCGAGCGCATCCGCTCCTCCATCGTCGGCGCGCAGGAACAGATCAAGGAAGAACTCTCCATCGTCGGCGAAGAGCTTTCGATGCGGATCGCCACGACCGGCGAGGCCTTTGCGTCGATGATCGACACACGTTCGGCGGCTCTCCTGGAAAAATCGCGCGCTTCGACGGAAGCGATGGGCAGCCTGATCGCTGCCAAGACCGAGAACCTGCTTCAGGCGCTGAACTCCTCCGGCACGACGATTTCCAACGAATTCGACATGCGGCTGCATAATCTCACCTCGACGCTGGACGAACGCGGTGAAGTGCTGCTCGAGCGTTTCGCGATCCATGCCTCGACGCTCGACAGCGGCGTGGAAAGCCTCAACAGCGCGCTTGAGGAACGCACCCGCCAGCTCAATGAGACGCTTTCCAGCCGCACGCTCGAGCTCAACCGCAATATCGAACGCGGCCAGCAGATCATCGGCGGTTCGCTGGATACCGTGCTCGACAAGCTCTCCACGACGCTCGAGGAAAAAGGCCTCTCCTTCCGCCAAAGCCTGCAGAGCACGGCCGACGACGCCATCATGGATCTCGATCTCCGCTCCGGCCTCTATGAGGAACGGATGCAGGCGACGGTGGGTCAGGTCAACTCGGCCTTCGATGAACACGTGGCGCAATTCGCCAGCGCCTTCGACCAGCGCGCCGGCAGCCTCGATAGCAAGCTGATGGAAAGCCTTGCCCGGATCAACGAAACCGTGGCGGGCGGTTCTGAAGCACTAGACACCATGTTGAGCGCCGGTCTGGAACGCATCGGCACCACCATGACCGATCAGTCGCTGGCGCTCGCCACCGCGCTCGGCACGGGTCAGGAAATGCTGGAAAGCGCGCTTGAGGCCCGGACTCAGGCCTTCAGCGACGCGATCGGCCAGCGCACCGCCGAAATCACAGACGTCTTCGCCAATTCGCACGAGAAGATCGACGCCGTGCTGTCGGAACGCAGCAACGCCCTGTTCGGCGCGCTTTCGGCCAGCCAGAACCGTTTCGACGAAGCGCTCGCCAGCCGTTCCATGGCTATTACCGGCTCCGTCTCCGGCACGGCAGAACGCCTCGCTGCCATGCTCGACGAACGTGCAGCTGCGATCAACAACGTCGTCGCCGACGTGGAACGTCGCCTTGCCGAAACGCTCGAAACGCGGGCCGCAGCCATTACCGGCGCAGTCTCCGGCATCGAGGACCGCATCTCCGACACGCTGGAAAGCCGCACGGCTGTCCTGCACGACGTCGTCTCCGGAGCCGAGAGCCGTATCGCCGAAACGCTTGATGGCCGCACGGCTGCGCTTTCCAGCACCATTTCCGGCGTCGAGGAACGCATCGCCGACACCATGGACAGCCGCACGCTGTCTCTCGACATGACCTTCGCCAATGTGGAGGAACGGCTTTCCGAGACGCTCGACAACCGCACCTCCGCGCTCACCGGCATCGTGGCGAGCGCCGAAGAGAAAATTGCCGGCGCGCTGGACAGCCGCACAGCCGCGCTCGGCGATGTGGTGGCGGGCGCCGAAACCCGGATTGCAGAAACGCTGGACGGCCGCACCGCAGCCCTCAACGCCGTGGTTTCGGGTGCGGAAGAACGCATCACGGATGCACTCGACAGCCGCACGATGGCGCTGGATATGGCCTTCTCCGGAGTCGAGGAAAAAATCACCGAAACGCTCGATACACGCACCGCGGTTCTCGGCGAGTTGGTGGCCAGCGCCGAAACCCGCATCGCCGGCGCGCTCGACAGCCGGACGGATTCCCTGAAGTCAGTCGTTTCGGGCGCGGAAGAGCGCATCACCGACGTCCTCGACAGCCGCACGATGGCGCTCGACATGAGCTTCTCGGGCGTGGAGGAAAAGATCGCGGATATTCTCGACGGCCGCACCGCCGCCCTGCACAGCGCCGTTTCCGGCGTGGAAGACCGCATTGCCAGCGCGCTGGACACCCGCACGGCGGCTCTTTCCGGTATCGTATCGGGTGCGGAAGAACGCATCGCCGATGCGCTCGACAGCCGCACCATGGCGCTCGACATGACCATTTCGGGTGTCGAAGAACGGATCGCCGAAGCCATGGACGCCAGGGCGTCATCGCTTTCGCTTGCGGCGGCCGGCGTCGGCCAACGCCTGGAAGCCACTGCTTTCACGCTTGAAAATGCGCTTGCCAGCGGCCATGAGCGGCTCGAAACCATGCTTGGCTCGCAGGCCGAGCGTATTGCCGGGTCGCTGGAACGCAACAGCGGTCTGATCGAGCTAAGCGTTTCGGGCGCGGCCAACCGCATTGAAAGCGTCGTTGAGGACGGCAGCACCCGGTTTGCGCAGACCGTGGAAGAAGGCGTCTCGCGCCTCGAAAGCAATCTTTCGCAATCGCACGACGACATCCGCAGCACGCTTGAGCAGCGTCAGGCAGAAATTGCAGCCACGCTCAGCTCCGCCACGACCCAGATGGGCGACATGCTCTCCGAGCAGGCGATGATGATCGGCACCACGGTCGCCTCCAGCGCCAGCATGCTTGAACTGTCGCTCGAAACCCAGCAGGAAACGCTGCAGAAGGCGATTGACGGTAGTGCGGCAACGCTGGAAGAGCGTCTTCGCAACAGCGCCGGCGATATCGCCGTCAAGATCGGCGAAGCCGCACGCGAAATCGGCGGCGCGACGGACGCCCTCTCCTCGAAAATCGAGACCTCTATCGGCAACGTCACCACCCGTCTCGACGAAACCGGCACCCGCATCGAGACCTCTCTCGATACGCTTCAGGCACGCGTCGGCGGCGATCTCGCCAATGTGAACACGTCAATCGAGGATGCCGGCCGCCGCTTCGCCGAGGCGCTGGAAGACAAGACAGCCGTCTTTGCGCGCACCAGCGATGAGGCCGCCGAGCGGATCACCGGCATCCTGGACGAGCAGACGACCCGCGTTGCCGACACCTTCGAAAGCCGCACCAGCCGCCTGGCCGAAACCTTCGATACCGGCACGGCCCGCATCGATGAGCGCCTCGGCACGATGGACCGCGCACTGACGATCGGTCTCGAAAACGTCAATCGCACCATCGAAGGCAAGGCCACCGATCTTGCTGTCAGCCTGCGTGGGGCGGTTACCTCTGCCACGCAAAGCATCGGCGACGAAGCTGCCCGTTCCTCCGCCCTGCTGGCGAAGTCCGGCGCGGAGTTCGCCGAACAGGTGCAGGCACAGAACGAGGCCTTTACCAAGGCCATCGAGGAACGCTCGGGTGAAATCGTCAACCGTATTTCGGATGCACAGACGCGCCTCTCCGGCCAGGCTGCCGCCGTGGCGCAGACCTTCTCCGAGGCGGGCAACATCATCGTCAACAAGGTTGCCGAGGCTGAAGCCGTTGTCCGCTCACAGGTTGGTGTCATTTCCGAGACTTTGACGGGTGTTGAATCCGCCCTCGACGCGCGCGGCGAATCGATCCGTTCGGCACTGGACAACCGCACCCGCGAACTCAACTCGATGCTGGCCAGCCGCTCCGCGGAGCTGTCGCGTCTTATCGAGGAAAAGGCAAAGCCTGTCGTCGACGAATATGCCACCATCGGCCGCGAAGCCGCCGAAAAGATCGTTTCCGCCGCCCAGCAGAGCGCCGAGCTTCTGTCGCAGAGCAATAGCGGCATGGTCGGCATGGTGGAGCAGGCAATCAGCGATTATGCCGCCGCCGGAACGGATGCGGCAAGCAAGCTGGTCGCAGCCACCCGCCAGAGCACCGACATGTTGTCGGAAACCCATACTGCAATGGCGGACGCCGTCGAACAGGGTATCGACAAATATGCCCGCGCCGGAAGCGAAGCAGCCAACAAGCTGGTTGCCGCCACTCGTCAGAGCACGGATATGCTGTCGCAGACCCATAACAGCATGGCCGAAATCGTCGAACAGTCGGCAACCAACTTCAATTCGGCCGTTGAGCGCGCCGCTCAGGGCTTCGGTGCAGCGGATGAAGCGCTGAATGCGTCTGCAGCCCGTTTCTCGGAGTCCGCGTCGCAGGCCGCCGACATGGTGTCCAGTTCCAGCCGTCTGCTGGAAGGAAAGATCGACCGTCTGTCGAATATTTCCGGCCAGACGCTGGCGCAGGTCGCTGGCATCGTCAGCCGCTTCGAAGAACATTCCAAGGTGCTGAGCCAGGCATCCGAGCTGCTGAATGCCGCCCAGTCGAGCCTCGTCGGCACGCTGGAAGAACGCCAGGATGCGTTGCGCAGCCTGTCTGTCGGCCTCGTCAAGCGTTCCGAGGAAATCGAAAGCGCCATGCGCAATGTCATTGGTGTGGTAGAAACCACACTTAACGAGGCTGAAGAGCGTTCGCAAAACGTCGCCGGCAACCTGCGTGAAAATCTGCAGGCTTCCTTCTCCGATATCGGCCGCTCGCTTGATGAAACCGAACAGCGCGCCCGTTCGGCGGCACAGACCATGCGGGGCGCCCTGCTCGCCGCCGGTCAGGATGCCAGCCGCTCGATCGAGAGCACGCTCTCCGACGCGCAAAAATACTCCGACGAGCTGGTCAACCGCCTGCGCGGCGGTGTCGAATCCTCTCTCTCGGAAGTCGACAACCTTCTCGGCAGTGCTTCCGAAAAATCCAATGCGGCCGCAGCCAACCTCAAGGAAACGCTGCGCGAGGCTGTCGAGGAAGCGGTGAGCCGCTTCGCCGGCGCGACCGATGAAATCCGTCGTTCAAGCCACGATATCCGCCGCGAACTTGACGCGACCCGCGCCGAACTGAAGCGTGGCGCCTTCGACCTGCCTGAAGAAGCCAAGGAAAGTGCGGCCGCAATGCGCCGCGCCGTATCCGAGCAGATCAAGGCGCTGCAGGATATTTCCCAGCTCGTCGGCCGCTCGACGCAGCAGATGGAAGTGTCCGAGCCGGTTGCCCGCGCCATCGCCGCAACCCAGCCGGCTGTCGAGCGCCGCGTAGAGCCGCGCCCGCAGCCCGCAGCCCCGGTGCCGGTTCAACAGCAGCGCCCGGCGCAGCAGCAGCCAGCACCTGCCCTGCGCGGCACGTTGCCGCTCGAAAATCGCCAGGTCGAAAACCGGCAAGTTGAGAATCGTCAGGCACCCGCTCCGGCGCAGCCGGTCGCACCAAGCCAGGCGGGACGTCGCGAAGAAGGCGGCGGCTGGATCAGCGATCTGCTGCGCGGCGCCTCGCAGGAGACGCCCGCAGCCCCCGCACCGCGCGCCAGCACCGAGCAACAGCCGACCCGTGCAGCCGACACCCGTAATCCCCGCCACATGGTGGAATCGCTGAACTCGCTCTCCGTTGACATCGCCCGCGCCATCGATCACGATGCGTCGGTGGAACTGTGGCGCCGTTACCAGCGTGGCGAACGCGACGTCTTTACCCGTCGTCTCTACACGCTGAAAGGCCAGACGACCTTCGACGAGATCAAGCGCAAATATGAGCGTGAAGCGGAGTTCCGCACCGCCGTTGACCGCTATATCAACGATTTCGAGAAGCTGCTTGCCGATGTGGCCCGGACCGACCGCGACCGGACCGTGACACAATCCTACCTCACCTCCGATACCGGCAAGGTCTATACGATGCTTGCCCATGCGGCGGGTCGGTTTAATTGATCTGAACGACACTGAAAGAAAAACTCCGGTAAAGACCGGGGTTTTTCTTTTGTGCGAGCCAGTTGCTTCGCCATCCTTTCACGCTACGTATTTGACCAGCATGGCCTGCATCAAATCTCGAACGTGCCTGATGCAACCCGCACCGCGTGGCCGCCGATGCGGGCGCGGCCGATTTCGCCGTCCTTGATGTCCATGCGCAGGTGGATGTGAGACGGTCTTTCCATCTCCACCCCCTGCTCGATCAGAAGCGGATAATGTCCGTCAGTCAGCCCGTCGAAATGGTGGATGGCGCCGGAAAGCGCGGCGGCGGCCGAGCCGGTTGCGGGGTCTTCGGCAATGCCCATATCCGGGGAGAACATACGGGCATGGAACTTTGCGGCGTGATTGACACCGCCGCGACAGTAAATATAGGCCGCCGTCAGCAGCCCCTCAACCAGCGGTGCGGTGCGCAGCCACAGACCGGCGTCGAAATCCATATCACGCACTGCGGCGATATTATGCATCGGCACCAGCAGGAAAGGCACGCCGGCCGTCCAGATCGATGGCACATGATTTTCAAAACCGAGATGGCCTTCGCTGACACCCAGCGCATCCGCCAGGGCGGCATGATCGAGGGGCAGGTCCACCCTTGAAGATCTGCGCGGCAGATCGAATTCCGCAAAGCTGACGGCGCCGGCGCGCATTTTCACCGCGCAGCGCACGGGCCCCACCTTCTCCTCGAGTACGCAGACCATATCGATGTCGTCGTCGCCATCCCCTCGATTGCGCTCGGCAATCGCTACTGCGGCGCCGACGGTCGGATGTCCGGCGAAAGGCAATTCACCCGAGGGTGTGAATATGCGCAGGGAAGCCGCGTGCGCAGGGTTGCTGGAGCGATTGATGAAAACGGTCTCGGAGAGATTCATCTCCCGGGCGATGGCCTGCATCGTCCCCTGATCGAGGTCATCGGCATCATACATCACCGCCAGCGGGTTTCCCGCCATTTTCGTCTCGGTAAATACGTCGTAGATATTGTAGTGCAGCGCCACACCCGTCTCCTGCCATTCGACACCTCGTCTGCCTTGCGCAAACTGCATCAGGCCGCCTTACACCGCAACCCTTGTTGCGACAGGAAATCAAGAAGCTGTGGAACGGCGCGATTCAATGGCATGGCCGGGAGAACGTCTCCCCGCCCGAAAGGCCTTGTCGCCAGCGGTCGTCTTCATGTACCAAGGGTGCGTCTTGCGGCTTGCGACCGGAGGTCTTGAACGACTTTCGAAGATTGCGAACCGCTTCAACAGGTTACATTGCAGTCGCAGGCCGGGTCCCGGTCTTCGCCGTTGTCGAGGGAAGCGGATGTCGCATTCTACCTATTCACTATCCTTCGTAGCCTCCCCGACTGCGGAGGCGCAGGCGGCGCTGGAAGAGCTGAAAAGCGCTTATGGCAATACTCCGTTTGACGAAGCGGACGTCATCGTGGCTCTCGGCGGTGACGGATTCATGCTGCAGATTCTCAACGAGACGATGAATTCCGGCAAGCGTGTCTACGGCATGAACCGGGGCTCGGTCGGCTTCCTGATGAACGACTACCGGGTGGAAGGCCTCATCGAACGCATTGCGGTGGCAAGCGGCAACGATTTCCACCCCCTGCGCATGACGACGACGGATTCCGACGGCGACGAGTTTACGGCGCTCGCCATGAACGAAGTCAGCCTGTTCCGCCAATCGCATCAGGCTGCCAAGCTTCGGGTCGAGGTGGACGGCAAGGTGCGACTGGAAGAGCTGATCTGTGACGGCATGATGGTGGCGACGCCAGCAGGGTCTACGGCGTATAATTTTTCCGCCCATGGACCGATTCTGCCGCTGGAATCGCCGCTGCTTGCGCTAACGCCGGTCAGCGCTTTCCGTCCGCGGCGCTGGCGCGGCGCGCTTTTGCCGAATAAGGTCACGGTCGACATTCATGTTCTCGAACGCGACAAGCGCCCGGTGAACGCGGTGGCCGACCACACCGAGGTGAAATCCGTTCGTCATGTACGGATCGCACAATCGCAGGACAGGACGGCCAGAATTCTCTCGGATCCGGACCGTTCGTGGTCGGACCGGGTCCTCGCCGAACAGTTCAACAATTGAAGCCAACGATCGACAATGCCATGCAACTGACAAGAACCCTCATCGCAGCCTGCCTTTTCGCCGCCGCCGTGCTTCCGGCGCGGGCGCAGACTGAAGCGATTGACGCGCTGCCGGTTTCGGCGATCTTTGTCACCAGCAGCGGCATGTGGGAAGATCGTAATCTTGAGCCGGTGAAGGGGCCTGACGGACAGCTGCGGCCCCCACCTGCCTCACCAACGCGCGGCTATTACAAGGTCATCGCGATACGTCAGGGCGATGGTACGGCGAAAATTTATCTGCAGCGCATCGCCTTCACCGCCGAGGGGCCGAATCTCCTCGAAAATATCGAGCTCGAGGAATTCAGCCAGATGAAGTCCTATGTCACGGATATTCGTCCCGAAAGCTCGAATGGAGCGCCCGCCTCGCCCGGGCTTTTCGTGACGGTTTATCTCAAGACCGATCCGATGAGCAAGGAAGCGGAAAGCTGGACGATCCTGATCGACGAGCTGGGTGAGATGAAGGTCGAGAAGGCTTCGAACTAGCCCGTGATTGGCCGGTGGGCATTCGTCATGCGATAGTCTGGGTGCTCAACTCATGAGGGCCATCCAGAACTGCACCGAAATGATGCTTCCACAAGCGCGCGCCCAGTTCGCCGCTGCGGTCGAGACTCGAGCCGACCGTCAGCCACGGCAGAAGCGTGGGATGAAGTCCCGCATCGAAGAGGGCAAAACCGGCAGCCAGAACACAGGTATCGGCCTGTATGCCGCAGACCAGCACGCGGTCGAGTTTCAGCGACAGAAGATAGTCGATGGCCTCCCGTGGCGGCGCATAGCCATGTTTGATGAATATGCGATCGGCAACCACCAGCGACTCATCGTCCCTGCCCGGCTTCCAGCCCAGTTGCCGTTCAAATGGCGTCACGCTTTCGTCATGGCGTTCGACAGTGGCGAGGCTGGGCATGGTCTGCGCGAGACTGGATATCTCGGCAACCAGCGTTGCCGGAGGATTGAAGCTCGGCTGGACGTCGACGATATAGAGCGCCTGATTCATGCATCTCCTCCAATGAAAAACCCCTCGCAATGGGTTCGCGAGGGGTGATCTTTTTCGATCGACGCGCCTGGGGCCTCAGTCGATATCCGCCACGTCCACATCCGCACCGCCGCTGATGCGGTGGGCAAGAGCGGCTTCCATGAATTCGTTCAGGTCGCCATCCAGCACGTTGCCGGGCGCCGTGCTTTCCACGCCGGTACGCAGATCCTTCACCAGCTGGTAAGGCTGCAGGACGTAGGAGCGAATCTGGTGGCCCCAGCCGATATCGGTCTTGGATGCCGCCTGCGCATTGGCCGCTTCTTCCCGCTTCTGCAGCTCCACCTCATAAAGGCGGGCGCGCAGCATGTCCCACGCCTTGGCGCGGTTCTTGTGCTGGGAGCGTTCCTGCTGGCAGGCGACGGCAATACCGGTCGGAATGTGCGTGATGCGCACGGCCGAGTCCGTGGTGTTGACGTGCTGACCGCCCGCACCGGACGAACGATAGGTATCGATGCGGCAATCGCTTTCATTGATATCGATCTGGATCGAATCGTCGACGACGGGGTAAACCCAGACGGAAGAGAACGACGTGTGGCGACGCGCGTTGCTGTCATACGGCGAAATGCGGACGAGGCGATGCACACCCGATTCCGTCTTCAGCCAGCCAAAGGCATTATGTCCCTTGACGAGGATCGTCGCGGACTTGATGCCGGCTTCTTCGCCATCGTGGACTTCCAGAACCTCGACCTTGAAACCTTCACGGTCGGCCCAGCGGGTATACATGCGCAGCAGCATGTTCGCCCAGTCCTGGCTTTCGGTGCCGCCAGCGCCGGAGTGCACTTCGAGATAGGTATCATTGCCGTCGGCCTCGCCTGAGAGCATGGCTTCCACCTGACGGCGGTTTGCCTCGCTCTTCAACGCCTTCAGCGCGTCTTCGGCGTCCTTGACGATTTCATCATCGCCCTCCATCTCGCCGAGTTCGATCAGCTCCATATTGTCCCGGAGCTGCTGCTCCAGCGCCTTGACGCCATTGATGCTGTCATCGAGCTGCTGGCGCTCGCGCATCAACTTCTGCGCCTCTGCTGCATCGTTCCAGAGGGTCGGATCCTCTGCCTTGTTGTTCAACCAGTCCAGTCGTCTTATCGCCTGGTCCCAGTCAAAGATGCCTCCTCAGCAGGCTTATGGCCTGCTTGATTTCGTCGACTACGTTCACGATTTCATTGCGCATTTCGCTGGTTCTTCACCTTCATTGAAACTCGTTGCTCAAATAAATGCGGGGGGCGCGGATGTAAAGACCCGCGCCCCCGCCAAACGTCATGGCTGATGTCAATAAAGGCCGCCGCCACCGCCGGTGATGGCCTGCTGCGCCTGAGGCGAGGTCTTCAGAATATCTTCCTGCGACATGTAGCCTTCAGCACCGATGACCGAGAAGCTATCGGCCGGGCCTGTGCCGGGCTTAAAGGCTTCCATGATCGTGTCCGGTTCGCCTTCCGCTGCCGCCATACCGGTCTTGCGGTTGACGGCAACGAAGTTCATGCCTGCAGGCACGATGAACTTGCTCGGCTGGAGATGCTTGGCCGCATCGGCGATGAATTCACCGAAAATCGGCGCAGACAGCGAGCCGCCGGTACCACCGCGACCGAGCGGTGCGGGCGAGTCGAAACCAATGTACAGGCCGGCAACCATGTCCGGCGTGTAACCGACGAACCAGGCATCCTTTTCATCATTGGTGGTACCCGTCTTGCCGGCAACCGGCAGATCGACCTTGATCTTGCCTGCGGCCGTACCGCGCTGCACGACACCTTCCAGCATCGAGGTGGTCTGATAAGCGGTCATCGGGTCCAGAACCTGTTCGCGGTTGTCGACGATCACAGGCTCATCCTGGTTCTGCCAGCTGGTAGCGTTGCAACCTTCGCAGGCGCGCTCCTCATGGCGGAATATCGTCTTGCCGTAACGGTCCTGAATGCGGTCAATCAGCGTCGGCTTGATCTGCTTGCCACCATTGGCGATGACCGAATAGGCCGAAACCATACGCATCACGGTGGTTTCACCCGAACCGAGCGACATGGAGAGAAGCGGCGGCATCTTGTCGTAGATGCCGAAGCGTTCGGCATATTCCGCCACCAGATTCATGCCCATGTCCTGCGCCAGACGCACGGTCATGAGGTTACGGGACTTTTCGATGCCGAGGCGCAGGGTCGAGGGACCTGCAGAACCGCCGCCGTAATTCTGCGGTTTCCAGACCTGGCCGCCCGACACCACCTCAATGGGCGCATCAAGAATAACCGATGCGGGCGTATAGCCATTGTCGAGCGCCGCTGCATAGATGAATGGCTTGAACGAGGAACCGGGCTGACGCATTGCCTGCGTCGAGCGGTTGAACTCCGATTGCGCATAGGAGAAACCGCCGACCATGGCCAGAACGCGGCCGGTATGCGGGTCCATCACCACCATGCCCCCCTGGACCTTGGGCGGCTGCCGCAGGCGATATTCATTTCCGGAGCTGGAAAGCGGTTGTGCATAGATGACGTCACCGACTGTCAGGACGCCAACTGGAGACTTGGCGGTGGCTTTCTTGCCTGCCGCGTCACGATAGGCCCAGCGCATGTTCTCCGCAGAGATGTGACCGCGCGTGCGCTTGTCGCCATCTTCCGCATCGGGGTCGGCCTGGATGCCGATATCGACACCATCTGCGGCAACCGCAAGCACGACCGCGACCTTCCATTCCGGAACGTCTCTCAAGCCCTTGACCTTGGCAAGCGCAGCCGTCCAGTCGCCGGCCGTCTCGATCTTTTCGATGGGTCCACGGAAACCGCGACGCTCATCATACTGCACCAGACCATCCTGAAGCGCCTTGCGGGCCTCCATCTGAATCTGGGGATCGAAGGAAGTGCGAACGGAAAGGCCGCCTTCGAGAAGTGCTTCCTCGCCGTATTTCTCGACGATCTGGCGGCGGACTTCTTCGGCAAAGTAGTCGGACGCGAAGATATGCGCGCCACCGCGGCGCAGGTTCACTCCAAGCGGCTGTTTCTTGGCGTCTGCAGCATCGGAGGCCGTGATATAGCCGTTTTCGGCCATGCGGTCGATCACCCAGTCGCGACGCTCGAGAGCCGCCTTTTCGCGGCGGATCGGGTGGTAATTGGCCGGACCTTTCGGCAGCGATGCCAGATAGGCGGTTTCCGCAATGGTCAGTTCCGTCACCGACTTGTTGAAATAGGTGAGCGCCGCGCCGGCGATGCCGTAGGAATTCAGGCCGAAGAAGATCTCATTGAGATAAAGCTCAAGAATCTTGTCCTTGGAATAGGTCTGCTCGATGCGGAAGGAAAGAATGGCTTCCTTGAGCTTGCGGTCGATGGTCTGGTCGTTTGTCAGCAGGAAGTTCTTCGCGACCTGCTGGGTGATGGTGGATGCGCCCACCGGACGGCGGCCGGAGCCGAAATTCTGGATATTGACGAGAATGGCACGGCCGAGGCCCCATACATCGACGCCGGGGTGATTGTAAAAATTCTTGTCTTCCGCGGACAGGAAGGCCGCCTTCACCCGGTCGGGAATCGCCTGGATCGGCAGGAACAGGCGCTTCTCATGGGCATATTCCGCCATAAGCGCCCCGTTGCCCGCATGCACGCGGGTCGTGACCGGCGGTTCATAGGTGCTCAGAACTGCGTAATCCGGCAGGTCCTTCGTCACGCCGTGCAAATAAATCGCACCGGCGGCGGCGGCGCACAGGAAGAGCACGCTGGCCAAGCCGAAAAAATATCCAATCAGTCTGATCATACCAAGCTACCGATAATTCGAATCGTAACCATCCACGCCCGAGGAAACGGGCGCATCTTTGCATATCGCGTGCCGTTTTGCACACCATACCTTCGATGACAAGCCGGATACGGCAGCATTCGCTGATATGTTACCGGGCCACCAGCCCGCAACTCCGCGCCAACGCTTTGCGGACCGCCACCGAATCCGAGTTCCGAGTAACGCGGCGAATGTGAGTAAAATAGGGCTCGGCCCCGTTATTCATCCGCAAGGTCCCGAATTGAACAGCATTTTTAGCGATCAATGGCAACGCGGCAACAGCTCTGCCGACGCGGCGCATTTCCCTTCAACCACCGTTCGCCAGAGCCTTCGAACGGTACCGCCCGACGGCTGTTGCCAGCGTATCGGCCACCTTCTTGCGCCATTCCGCATCGAGAAGCAGCTTCTCGTCGTCAGGATTGGAAAGGAAACCAAGCTCGAGAAGCACCGATGGCACGTCATGGGCGCGCAACACCATGAAACCGGCGTAACGATGTGGATTGTTGATGAGGCCAACCTGCCCCTCGAAGGAAGAAACGATGTTTTCGGCGAGTGTCACCGAGAACGCCTGGGTTTCCCGGCGCGTGAAATCGAGGAGAATATCGGCGACTTCCGGCGGCTCGCTGGAAACGGCGACACCGGCGATCTGGTCGGACTTGTTTTCACGCTCCGCCAATTCCTGCGCCATACGGTCCGACGCGCGATCGGACAATGTATAGACGGTCGCGCCGCGTATGCCTTTCTGTTTCAGTGTATCGGCATGCAGGGAGATGAAAAGATTGGCGTTGTTCTGCCGCGCGATCGTCACGCGTTCGGACAAGGCAAGAAATGTATCGGAATCGCGCGTCAGAAAGGCCTTTATGCCGGGCTCGCGGTTCAGGCGCTCCGCGAGCTCCTTCGCGAACATCAAGGTGATGACCTTTTCCTCGGTGCCCGTCGTGCCACCTGAGGCGCCGGCATCGATGCCTCCATGACCGGCGTCGACCGCGATGACGAATTCCGCCGGACGGGAAGTCTTGTCCGCGGGAGAAATCGCGGCGGTGGTAACGGGCGCAGGCGCCTGCCACTGCTGCTCCTTCACAAGTTCGGCGAACTTGCCCTTGGTGGTGATTTCCGTATCGAGGACGAAACGGAAGGACTGCCCGTCATCGGCCTTTTTCGTTTCAGCGACCGCCACCCGCACCGGCTTCCTCGCCGTCAGCACGATACGGGCGCTGTTTTCCCCCATTCCGCCGAAGCGAATATCGGAAAAAAGGCCGGTCGGCCTGAGATCGGATGCGGGAAAGCTGAAATTCACCGCCGGGAAGTCCACCACGATGCGGGCGGGCGAATCGAGATAGTGAACGTCGAACTCCGGCTCCTCGGCAAAATCGAGAACGATGCGCGTGCGCGCCTCATCGCCGATGATGCGGGCCTGATGCGCGACAAGCGGCTCTGTTGCCTGGACGGCCGGGACGACGGAAACCGAGGCGACGGCAGACAATGTCACGACAGCCGCAAGCCGCGCGATTCGCGCGCCAATCCACCCTGCCCCACCTGATTTCGTTGCGCTGCGCGTGAAATTCATGGTCTTCAAGAAATTCCGTATTTCAATCATTTTCGATAACCGGCGCGGTAAAACACCCGGAACGGTGCCGTTTCAACCACGCCGGACGACAATTTGCGCGTTTGCGCCTCACCATCGCAGGCCTTGGTGAACCAATTGTTAACCCGGAAATTCCACCAACAATATGGCATATTTAGCCAGCCTATTGCTATTATGACAGAGAAAACATACAACATGGATGAGGGTTAAAAGTGTTGACGGGATAGATGCCCGCCGGCTGCCAATCGAAAAAGACGCTGGCGCTGCAAATCGGGCAATCATCTGCCGTCGTTACATTTATCCTGAAACTCGATCAATTCCGGCCGTGGCCGGAGACCTACCCGGTGGCGCTGCCACCGCCGCTCTGAGGAGAGCAAATTCATCGGACCCCAAGGGGTCTATATATTATTGTCGTTCCGCCTGGCCAATGATGTCGCAGCAGTTTTCACATGAACCGGATACCAGGAGCAGGCCAAGCGCCTCGCCGTCGGTCCGGATGCTGCCAGTTTACAGACGCCCGGCAGGAGACTTCATTTCCGGCACATCCTTGCACTCATATGAAAGGCTCGTCCGTGTGGCGGGCCTGTTCTCGTATAAAACAAGGCTGCGCCGAGGAGCACAGCTTACATGGCAGACAAAATGCTTATCGACGCCTCCCACGAAGAGGAGACACGCGTAGTCGTCGTCCGTGGGAACCGGATCGAAGAATTCGATTTTGAATCGGAACACAAGAAACAGATCCGCGGCAATATTTACCTTGCCAAGGTCACCCGCGTTGAGCCCTCCCTCCAGGCGGCCTTCGTGGATTACGGTGGAAACCGTCACGGCTTTCTCGCTTTCGCGGAAATCCATCCGGATTATTACCAGATCCCGCTCGCTGATCGTCAGGCCCTGCTGAAAGCGGAAGCCGAGGATCATCGCCGCAGCGACGATTTCGAATCGGCCGATGCGCCTGAGCCCGCCGCCCCGATGATCGACCTTTCGCAGGTGGATCAGCCGGATGTCGGCATTGTTTCCGCAAGCGAAACCACTGAGACCGTTGTGACGGAAGAAGCTGCACCCGTCGTGGAAGCGGTTTCCGAAGAAGCGGCCGTCGAAGTCGTCGCGGAAGAAGCGCCGGCTGAGGAAGAAAAGCCGAAGAAGCGCGTTCGCCGCCCCCGCGCCAAGAAGAAGACAGCCGAAGAAATCGCAGCCGAGGCGGCAGACGCGTCTTCCGAAGACGACGGCAGCACCGGCGGTGAAATGGCCGCGATGGTCGATACCGACACGATTTCCGAGGAAGTCGAAGGTCTTCGCCGCGGCAATGACGATGATGACGACGACGATGACGATCATCACGAAAAGGAAGTGATCGAATCCGTCGGCGCCGAAGACGCCATGGAAGAAGTTCCGGATCGCGTTGCCCGCAAGCCGCGCAAACAATACCGCATCCAGGAAGTCATCAAGCGCCGCCAGATCCTTCTCGTGCAGGTGGCCAAGGAAGAGCGCGGCAACAAGGGTGCTGCACTCACCACCTATCTGTCGCTGGCCGGCCGTTACTCCGTGCTGATGCCGAATACGGCGCGTGGCGGCGGTATTTCCCGCAAGATCACCCAGCCGACCGACCGCAAGCGTCTGAAAGAAATCGCGCGCGATCTGGAAGTGCCGCAGGGTATGGGCGTCATTCTGCGCACCGCAGGCGCCAACCGCACCCGCGTCGAAATCAAGCGCGACTTTGAATATCTGATGCGCCTGTGGGAAAACGTCCGCACGCTGACGCTGAATTCCACGGCTCCCTGCCTCGTTTACGAGGAAGGCTCGCTGATCAAGCGTTCGATCCGCGATCTCTATAACAAGGATATCAGCGAGATCATCGTTTCCGGCGAAGAAGGCTATCGTGAAGCGAAAGACTTCATGAAGATGCTGATGCCGAGCCACGCCAAGGTGGTTCAGCCTTACCGTGACATTCACCCGATCTTCTCGCGCTCCGGCATCGAAGCGCAGCTCGACCGCATGCTGCAGCCGCAGGTGACGCTGAAGTCCGGTGGCTACCTCATCATCAACCAGACCGAAGCTCTGGTTTCGATCGACGTCAACTCCGGTCGTTCGACACGCGAGCATTCCATCGAGGAAACCGCGCTGACGACCAACCTGGAAGCTGCGGAAGAAGTGGCACGCCAGCTGCGTCTGCGCGACCTTGCCGGTCTTGTCGTCATCGACTTCATCGACATGGAAGAAAAGCGCAACAACCGCGCCGTCGAGAAGAAGCTCAAGGACTGCCTTAAGAACGACCGTGCGCGCATCCAGGTCGGCCGCATCTCGCATTTCGGTCTTCTGGAAATGTCGCGCCAGCGCATTCGCGCTTCGGTGCTGGAATCGACCACGCAGGTCTGCCAGCATTGTGGCGGCACGGGTCATGTGCGTTCGGAATCCTCCATCGCGCTGCATGTGCTGCGTGGCGTCGAGGAATATCTGCTGCGCAACACCACCCACAACATCACCGTGCGTTGCACGCCGGAAACGGCGCTCTATCTGCTCAACCACAAGCGCGGCACGATTGTCGATTATGAAGGCCGCTTCGGCGTGTCGATCATCATTGCCGCCGACTCCGGCGTCGGCGCCCAGCATTTCGCCATCGATCGCGGTGAAGCCGTCGAAAATCCCGTGAAGATCGAAAGCCTCATCCAGATGCTGCCGAACTTCGTGGAAGAAGAAGACGATTTTGTCGCCGAGGTGGAAGAGGACGAAGACGAGGAAGAAATCGTCAAGACCGAAAGCGCCCAGCCCCGCCAGCAGCAGCAGGGCGACAATGGCGAAGAAGGCAAGCGCAAGCGCAAGCGCCGTCGCCGCCGTCGTGGCAAGGGCGGTCAGAACGACCAGAACGGCTCGCTTGAGGCCGGTTCCGGCAACGACGCTGACGGCGACGATGCCGAGGGTGATGACGACGGGATCGACACCGATGACAATGGCGTTGAGACCGAAAACGGCACTGCGGAAGCTGTAACCTCCGAAGAGGAAAGCAAGCGCAAGCGCCGTCGCCGCGGGAAGCGAGGCGGTCGCCGCAATCGTGCAGAGGACGAAGCTCTCGACGCCTCCGGCGCTGAGGACGAAGGCGAAAGCGAAAGCGACGAAGCGCCTGTAACTGAGGCACCGGTAACCGAAGAGGCGACCGCAGCCGAAGTGGTGGAAGGTGTCGTTGCCGACGTCGTGGAAGAGGAAGCACCGAAGAAGCCACGCCGTACCCGCAAGGCGAAGGCCAAGACGGAAACCAAAGAAGCGCCGAAGGCCGAAGCCGTTGAAACGGTGGAGCCGGTGATCGTTGAGGAAACTGTCGTGGATGTCGCTGTTGAAGAAGCAGGCGAAGCGTCGGCCGATGTCGCTCCGCAGGCGGATGCACCGGCGAGCGAAGAAAAGGTCCGCGCGAACCGGGGCAGCAATGTTTCGACTTCGGAGCCGGTGGTTACGTCGTCGTCTCCCAATCCCGATGGCGATGAGCCGAAGCCGCGCAAGGGCGGCTGGTGGCAGCGCCGCGGCTTCTTCTGAGAGAAGCTACGTTTTGGATAAAAGACGCCCGCAACGATGTTGCGGGCGTTTTCTTTTATTGGTGCTAAGGACAGGCGCTTTTGGCGCCGCTGACATTTCCTCATCCCAAGCTTGTCACAGGAACGCAGTCAACGCATGCTCGCGGCGGGAGCGCCCTTTCAGCCCAAGGACCTGGGCTGGCTGGATCCCTTTAACAGGCACGGGATGAGGAGTGGGAGAGGCCAACCGTCAGACGGACCGCGTGAGACCACCATCCACGCGGATATTCTGGCCGGTAATATACCCTGCCCCCTCAGATGCGAGAAATGCCACTGTGGCGGCGATCTCTTCGCTCTTGCCGTAACGCTGCATCGGAACGCTTTCGCGGCGTTCTTCCGTCGCCGGCAGGCTGTCGATCCAGCCGGGAAGGACATTGTTCATGCGGACATTGTCGGCGGCATAGGTATCGGCAAAAATCTTGGTGTAGGAGGCAAGGCCGGCGCGGAACACGGCGGATGTGGGGAACATACTGCTCGGTTCGAAAGCCCAAGCAGTCGAGATGTTGACGATCGCGCCCGCCCTCTGCCTTACCATGACCGGGGCGATGATGCGCGTCGGGCGAATGACGTTCATGAGGTAGACATCGAGCCCGGTATGCCATTGTTCGTCGGTAATATCGAGGATGGCGGCGCGCGGGCCATGGCCGGCGCTGTTCACCAGCACGTCGATACGGCCGAATCTCTCAAGCGCCAGATCCGTCAGCCGTTGCAGGTCTTCATTGGACTGGTTGGAACCGGTAACGCCGATGCCGCCCAACTCTTTCGCCAGCGCCTCTCCCTTGCCAGAAGACGACAGGATAGCGAGCTTGTAACCATCCGCAGCCAGGCGTTTCGCAACGGCAGCTCCCATGCCGCTGCCGCCTGCCGTCACCACCGCCACTTTTTCTGCCGACATCGCTTTTCTCCCATTCCAGGTCTGACGGACAGCCCGTATGGCGGTCCTTCTTCAGCTTAAACTGTCTCATCTTTAACGGGTTTCCAAGACGAGTTTGAACCAGAAAGGCTTGTCGAGGCATGCAGAAAAATTGATGCTGATGCGTCAGCCCGGGCCGACACCCGTTGGGTGAGCAGACCGGCTATCCGCCGGTGCTTCCTCCCTCTCCTGCAAACCATAGTCACGCATCACATGCGCGATACGCAACCTGTAATCGGAGAAGACGCCAGTCCGGCCGAACGACTGGGCGGCGCGATGAGGCAGGGTGTTACGCCACGCCTTCACCGCCTCCTCATCACGGAAGAACGACAAGGAGAGCATCTTTTCGGGATTGCCGATGCTCTGAAACCGCTCGACGGAGAGGAAACCGTCGATGGTTTCAAGTTCTGCCCGCAGGCCGGCGGCTATATCCAGATAATGTTGCTTCTCGCCTGCAGCTGGCCAGACCTCAAAAATCACGGCGATCATCGTCCGGCTCCCGCGTGGGGGGCGGATGCGAGGCGCAGAAACAGTCGGTCCTCGCGACGGATGAATTGTTCGCGGCGCGCGAATTCATAATTTTCCTGCCCGGCCGGATCGGCGGCGAGCCGCGCCCTATAGGCTTCGTACGCGGCGAGGTTTTCGATGTTGTAGACACCGTAGGCAATGGTGCTCGATCCCTCCTTCGGCGCGTAATAACCGATCAGATCAGCCCCGCAACGCGGGATCGCCTCTCCCCAGTTGCGGGCATAGCGTTCGAAGGCATCGACCTTGAAAGGATCGATCTCGTAGCGGATGAAACAGGTCAGCATCGTTTGTCTCCTCATGTTCTGCCTCTCCCTTCTACGCCATTGCCATGCCTCGATGCTTCGGTTACCATCGAAGCATGAAAGACGGACCCGTGATTGCCAATGTTGCCGCCCTTATCGGCGATCCTGCCCGCGCCAACATCTTGACGGCGCTGATGGACGGGCGCGCGCTGACAGCGAGCGAGCTCGCGGAAGCCGCGGGTGTGACCCTGCAAACTGCCAGCGGTCACCTGTCAAAGCTCTCGGACGCACAATTGCTGAAAGCGGAAAAACAGGGTCGACATCGATATTTCCGCCTCTCCGATGAGGATGTGGCGCAGGTTCTGGAAGCGTTGATGGGGCTTGCCCAACGCACTGGCGCGGTACGTGTGCGCACCGGGCCGAAGGACAAGGCGCTTCGTGAGGCGCGCATCTGCTACGATCATCTGGCCGGGGAAAGCGGCGTGGCACTGCTTGCCGCCATTACCGCAAAGGGTCTCCTGACGTTAGGTGATGATCCTGCCTTAACGGAGAGCGGACGCGACTTCTTCTCGAACTTCGGCATAGACCTTTCGCCGCTCGAAAAGGCCCGCCGCCCGGTCTGCCTGCATTGCCTGGACTGGAGCGAACGCCGGCATCACCTCGGCGGCGGGCTTGGCGCATCGCTTCTTGAAGCGATGCAGCAGCGCGACTGGTTGCGGCGCGGAAACGGCCGTGTGCTGACCTTTACTGCCAAGGGTGAAAAGGCGTTCAACAGCACCTTTGGCTGCACGCCCGCCTGATCTCCCCAGCGTATGATACCCGGTTATTTCAGCCAGCCGGCTATACGCCCAACGGCCTCGGCAATGTCAGACACGGAACCCGCATAAGAAATCCGCAGCGCCCTGTGGCCTTCCTCCGGGTCGAAATCCATGCCTGGTGTCGCTGCCACGTCGATTTCTGCCAGCATACGCTTTGCGAAATCCATGCTG
Source organism: Agrobacterium sp. InxBP2 (assembly GCF_026191755.1). Taxonomy (NCBI): domain Bacteria; kingdom Pseudomonadati; phylum Pseudomonadota; class Alphaproteobacteria; order Hyphomicrobiales; family Rhizobiaceae; genus Agrobacterium; species Agrobacterium sp. InxBP2. The sequence goes on along the minus strand of NZ_JAINDY010000033.1, from coordinate 391,058 downwards.
TCATTGGAAAAACGGCTGGTATCGACATAGGCATAAAACGCGCCATCCATGGGGGATGCCAGCGGCAGGCCTATTTCCGGCAGTCGCGCCATCAGGAAATCGCGATTGGTGCGATAGCTCTCCCGATAGACATCCAGTTCCTCGGCCGCCGAAAAGGCTGCGGTCGCCGCAAGCTGCGACAGTTCAGGCGGGGAAATATAAAGGCTCTGGGCCAGACACTCGACCGGACGGACGAGGTTTTCCGGCAAGACCATCCAACCGATGCGCCAGCCCGTCATGCAATAATATTTGGAGAAGGAATTGATGACCACCGCATTGTCGGTGATTTCGAGTGCGCTCGTCTCTTCGCCGACGAAGGTAAGGCCGTGGTAAATCTCATCGGAAATGAAGGCCATGTCGCGGCTTTCGCAATAGGTCGCAAGCCGCTTCAGCGCCTCGCGGCCTGTGACGGTGCCGGTCGGATTGGCCGGGCTTGCCAGCAGAACGCCCTTCAGCTTGCAGCCCGCTTTCGTTTCCGCACGCTCCAGACTTGCCGGCGTCAGCGTGTAGCCGGTTTCAGCCGTGACCGGCACTTCCACGACGTTGAGGCCGAGAGCCTTCAGGATATTGCGATAGGCCGGATAACCGGGCCTCGCGATCGCGACATGATCGCCTGCGTCGAAAAGGCTGAGAAAGGCAAGATTGAAGGCCGCTGACGAGCCCGTTGTCACGGCGATGCGAGCCGGATCGATCGCGACCTGGTGACGCAACCGGTAATGGCCGGCAATCGCCTCCCGCAGTTCGCGCAGGCCGAGCGCATCGGTATAACCGATCCGCCCATGTTTCAGCGCCTCTTGAGCCGCTGCCAGCGACGCCTTCGGTGCGGGATGGGAGGGCTGGCCGACCGCCATGGAAATGACGGGGCGGCCCGCCTGCCTGCGCCTGTTCGCCTCCGCCAGAATATCCATGGCGTGAAAGGGTTCGACTGCGCTCCGCTTCGACATCGTAATCAAGGGCATGCTCTTTCCTGAACCGTATTTCAGAGACTTGCCGCAGAATCACAATCTTCACAATCATGCGACCATAATGCGGACAAGTATTTTTGCCGTATGGCATTTGGCTTAAAGTAAGGTAATTGCCTTCATAAGATTTCAAGAGGCTCCGGCCGCACAGAATGAGGACCGATATGGCGCATTTTCTCCGTTCCACCCTTCTTGCCAGCGTGACGGCCCTTTCAGCGGTATTCGCCTCCCTGCCCGCGCATGCGCTCGATGAGCAGCAGAAGAAGGAAATGGGCGAGTTCATCAAGCAGTATCTGATCGAGAACCCGGAGATCATGCTTGAGGTTCAGGATGCGCTTGAGCGCAAGCAATATGCGGCGCGCAACGCCAAGGCGGCAGAGGCGGTCGCCGACAACAAAAAGGCGATCTTCGAATCGAAATTCGATCTGGCACTCGGCAATCCCGATGGCGACGTCACACTCGTTGAGTTCTTCGATTACAACTGCGGTTATTGCAAACGCGCCATGGGAGACATGGACAACATCCTGAAGAGCGACAAGAAAATACGCGTCGTGCTCAAGGAATTCCCGATCCTCGGACCGGAATCGGTTGCCGCCCACCGCGTCTCCAATGCCGTGAAGCTGCTGGCGCCTGCCAAATATCCGGAGTTCCAGCGCACGCTCCTCGGCGGCCGCGGACGGGCGAATGAGGACAGCGCCATGGAAGTCGCGACCTCGCTAGGCCTCAAGGAAGCCGATATCCGCAAGTCGATGGCCGAAAACCCCAATGATGCGCAGGTGCAGGAAACCTACAAGCTGGCAAACAGCCTCGGCATCACGGGAACGCCGTCTTATATCGTCGGCGACGAGGCGGTTTTCGGCGCCGTCGGTGCCGACCCGCTGAAGGAGAAAATCGCCAATATGCGCAGCTGCGGTAAAGCCACCTGCTCCTGATTGCTAAAAAAGCAAGTGCATTCCCTGTGAGATGCCGGCCTGGCGGCCGGTTTACGGCTTGCAGGGGCTTTTCCTTGGCGGCTGCGCAGTCTATAGGTGTCGCTGATTTTCGTATGGAAACGTGAATGAGCAACATCATCATCGTCATCAACGGCCCCAATCTCAACATGCTGGGAAAAAGGGAACCGGGTATCTATGGTGGCAAGACGCTGAAGGACATCGAGAATGATTGTCTTCAAGCCGGTGCCGATCTCGGTTTCGCAGTGGAATTCCGCCAGTCCAACCACGAAGGCGTGCTCGTGGACTGGTTGCATGAGGCGGGAGAAAGGGCGGCGGGTGTCGTCATCAATCCCGGCGCTTACAGCCACACCTCTATCGCGTTGCACGACGCCATTCGCGCGATTTCCACGCCCGTCGTGGAAGTGCACATTTCCAACATCCACGCCCGGGAAGAGTTCCGCCACAAATCGATGGTCTCACCGGCAGCGAAGGGCATGGTCTGTGGTTTCGGACCATATGGATACGTCATGGCGCTTCACGCGCTGAAAAACATCACGGCATAAAAAGAAACAAAGAATAGGGTTTGTCATGTCTGAAAAGAAACAGGGTATCGACAAGGAACTGATCCGCGAACTCGCAAATATCCTCAACGATACCGACCTTTCGGAAATCGAAGTGGAGCAGGATGACCTGCGCATCCGCGTTTCGCGCGCCGCTCCCGCAGCCACGGTTTATGCCGCAGCACCGCCCGCTTATGCACCGGCTCCCGCAGCAGCGCCCGCCGCGCCGGCAATCGCGGCCCCTGCTGCACCGGCAGCAGCCGCTGCACCGGCACGCAACCCGGCAAACACCGTGTCTTCGCCCATGGTTGGCACAGTCTATCTCTCGCCAGCCCCTGGCGCCCGCCCCTTCATCGAAGTCGGCGCAACCGTCAAGGAAGGCCAGACACTTCTCATCGTCGAGGCCATGAAGACCATGAACCAGATCCCGGCTCCGAAGTCCGGCAAGGTCGTGGAAATCATCGTCAACGACGCACAGCCCGTGGAGTATGGCGAAGCCCTCGTGGTCATCGAATAAAGGCGGTTCAGCATGGTTTCGAAGATCCTCATAGCCAACCGCGGCGAAATTGCGCTGCGCGTCCTGCGCGCTGCCAAGGAGCTTGGCATTCCCACCGTCGCCGTGCATTCCACGGCGGACGCGGACGCCATGCATGTGCGCCTCGCCGACGAAAGCGTATGCATCGGCCCGCCGCCTTCGCGTGACAGCTACCTCAACATCCACCAGATCGTTGCGGCCTGCGAAATCACCGGTGCGGACGCCGTTCACCCCGGCTACGGCTTCCTGTCGGAAAACGCCAAGTTTGCCGATATCCTTGACGCGCACGGTATCACCTTCATCGGGCCGACCGCCGAGCATATCCGCATCATGGGCGACAAGATCACCGCCAAGCAGACGGCGCAGGAACTTGGCATTCCCGTGGTTCCCGGCTCCGATGGCGAAGTGAAGCCTGAGAACGCGCTGGAAATCGCACGCACGATCGGCTTTCCGGTCCTCATCAAGGCAACCGCCGGCGGCGGTGGTCGCGGCATGAAGGTGGCGAAGACCGAGGCTGATCTGGAAGAGGCCGTTGCGACTGCCCGCTCCGAAGCGGCAGCAGCATTCGGCAACGACGCCGTCTACATGGAAAAGTACCTCGGCAAGCCACGCCATATCGAAGTGCAGGTGTTCGGCGACGGTGAAGGCAATGCCATTCATCTCGGAGAGCGCGATTGCTCGTTGCAGCGTCGACACCAGAAGGTGCTGGAAGAAGCCAATTCTCCGGCTCTGACGGTTGAACAGCGCATGAAGATCGGCGAGATTTGCGCGAGCGCCATGCGCAAGCTGAAATACCGCGGTGCCGGCACCATCGAGTTCCTTTATGAAAACGGCGAGTTCTATTTCATCGAAATGAACACGCGTCTGCAGGTGGAGCATCCGGTCACGGAAGCGATTACCGGCATGGATCTCGTGCAGGAACAAATCCGCGTCGCATCGGGTCAGGGCCTCTCGGTCACGCAGGCCGATATCGAATTCCATGGCCACGCCATCGAATGCCGTATCAATGCCGAAGACCCGCGCACCTTCGTTCCCTCGCCTGGCACGCTGACCTATTTCCACACGCCGGGCGGCCTTGGTGTGCGCGTCGATTCGGGCGCCTATCAGGGCTACAAGATCCCGCCCTATTACGACAGCATGATCGGTAAGCTCATCGTTCACGGCCGCGACCGTGACGAATGCATTCGCCGCCTGCGTCGGGCGCTCGACGAATTCGTCGTCGACGGCATCAAGACCACGCTGCCGCTTTTCCAGGATCTTCTTCAGAATGAGGATATCCTGAAGGGCGATTATGATATTCACTGGCTGGAAAAATATCTGGCCGGTGACGCGTCTCACTAAGACGATATGGCTGGGCGGCGCAGCAGAAATAACGACATAACGGTCGATATCCTGCTGCGCGCCTATTCCGCCGGCCTGTTTCCGATGGCCGATTCGGCTGACGATCCCGAGCTTTTCTGGGTCGAGCCGGAAGTGCGCGGTATCATCCCGCTCAATTCCTTCCACATTTCCAAAAGCCTCGCCAAAGCGATGCGCAAGAAGCCATTCGACATACGCTTCAACACCGCTTTCGAGGCTGTCATGGCGGGCTGCGCCGCAGAGGCCCCGGACAGGCCAAGTACCTGGATCAACGCCACCATTCGCAGGCTTTATAGCGAACTGCATCAGATCGGCCATGCCCATAGCGTCGAGGCCTGGGAAGGCAAGGAGCTTGTCGGCGGACTCTACGGCGTTTCGCTGGGAGCGGCATTCTTCGGCGAAAGCATGTTCTCCCGTCGCACCAATGCATCGAAGATTTGCCTCGTGCATCTGGTGGAGAGATTAAAAGCAAGCGGCTTCGTGCTGCTCGACACTCAATTCACGACGGAGCATTTGAAAACGTTCGGCGCCATCGATGTGCCGAAGCTTGAATATGCGAAAATGCTCGACGTCGCCGTCAATCGGCCGAGTCTGCATTTCTAGACGTTATCTTGGGTTATTTGCTTGCCGTAGAGGGCGCAGGCACTTCCGAGTCCTGTTTGCAACCCGTCAGCCATACGTCATAGATCGGGTGTTCCACGGCGTTGAGGCCGGGGCTGTCGGCGAACATCCAGCCGGTGAAGATGCGACGGATTTTACGGTCGAGGGTGATTTCATCCACTTCGACAAATGCGTCGATCTTCTGCGCTTCCGTCTGGTCGCGCGAGTAACAGACCTTCGGCGTGACCTGAAGCGCGCCGAACTGCACCGTCTCATCGATATAGACATCGAAGGACGTGATGCGGCCCGTGATCTTGTCGATGCCGGAAAAGACCGCTACGCGGTTTTCAAGCCGGGCGGCGGAGACGGGCGAAATGAGGAAGGCAGCAGAAACCGCCGCGAACAGCGTCACCGTCAGCGCACGCAAAGAACGGTCCCGCGTGATTTTCCTCATACGATGTGTCTCCAAAATTTGCCTGTGTCGGGACGCCGACCGGATCAACGCCTAAGGGCGGAATGTGGCAAAAACCGGTGAGGCCGGATGCATGCGCGGCGTTTTGCACAACACCGCGCATCGCGATAGCTCAGTTGCCGGGTGTCCAGGCGTCGTAGTCGCCGGTCACACGCGGGCGCTCCCCGGCCACAGCCAGCGAGCCCTGAGGGCGATAGGCCTTGGACGAGCCTGTAAGGTTTGGCTGATGCGGCTTCTGCCACTCGCGCGCAACGTAGCTTTCCTGGCTCGGCGGAACGTCGGTGCGGTAATGCATCCAGCCATGCCAGCCGGGCGGAATGGCAGAGGCCTCAGCGTAGCCGTTATAGATCACCCAGCGGCGTGGCATGCCCCAGGAGGTGGTGCCGCCTTCGTAATAGGTGTTACCCAACTCGTCCTGCCCCACCTTCTTGCCGAAACGCCAGGTGTGAAACCGCGTTCCGATCGTCTGGCCGTTCCACCAGGTGAAGATTTGCGTCAGGAGAGTCTTCATTCTACGTTCCTCAGGCTTGAATGCGCCGCAGCGATTTTCCGTGCACGGCACAAGACATGCTTATGCCGCCCCTCACGCCAATTGTCCAGCATTTCAAGATATATCCGTGCTATTTCAGCTTCATCCTGAAGCCAAGATGCCGCTTCTCGAAACCCAGCCGCTCGTAGAAGCGGTGCGCGTCCAACCGGGCCATGTTGGAGGTGAGCTGCGCGGCTTTCAGGTCCTGACGGCGGGCTTCATCAAGACAATAGTTGATCATCACCGCGCCGATGCCGCGACCGCGCATGTCGGCCCTTGTCTGCACCGCTTCGATGACCATAGACTTGGCCCCTCGCCCGACGAGCTTGGTGAGGATCGCCGTCTGAAAGGTGCCGACCACCTCGCCATCCAGTTCGGCGACGTAAAGCGTTTCGCTCGGCGAGGCCTCGATTGCCCGGAAGGCGGCAAGATAATCGGGCTGTGCCGATTCGTCCGCCGTATCGCCGTGGCCGCCGATCTCGTCAGCGGCAAAAATGGCGGCGAGCGCCGGCAGATCGTCTTCACGGGCCGTTCGAATTATCAGATTTTCCAGGGTCGCATTCATCGAGTCAGGCTCTTTTCCATCACGATGCCGGGCAGCCCCTCGATACCCGCCATGCGCTCGATTCGGTCCACCTCGACAAATCCGACGCCTTCATAGAAGTTGATTGCGACAGTATTTTTGGGCTCAACCTCAAGCCGCATGATTTCCGCGTCGGGAAAGCAGGTTTCTAGCTCTGCGAAGAGATCGCGGCCGACGCCCTGCCGCTGAAGATCGGGCGCCACGTAAAGCTGGTGCAACAGCGCCGTCTTCGCCATCTTGGTAGACATGGAGCCGTAAGCCATGCCGCCGATCCGCTTGCCGTCATCGGCAACAAGGAACTCGCCACCTTTCTTTTCGACGCGGTCTTTCATGGCCTGCGGCGAATGCCAGGCTGCGATCAGCTGGTTGACCTTATCCGCGCCGTAGATAGCGTCATAGGTCGCGTGCCATGTCGTCGCGAGCAGCGCCCGGACTGGCTCGATGTCACGCAGGCTGGCTGTGCGGATGAAAAACATGATCTGGCTCCGTCTTGAAACAGAAATGCCGGGCGTTGATCCCGGCAGAAGTGATGTCAGTCGCCCTTGCTGGACGTCATCCTCTGGTTTGCCCCGAGGATCTAAACGCGGTGAACCTTGTGTGGCTCGTTAGATCCTCGGGGCAAGCCCGAGGATGACGAAGGAGAGGTCTACAGTCTCCCTCAACCTTTTCTGAGGGCCGCTCCGACCCACAGTTCCTATTCGTCTTCGATTCCGAGCTTCGCCTTGACCAGCGCCTGCACAGCCTGCGGGTTGGCTTTGCCGCCCGTCGCCTTCATCACCTGGCCGACGAACCAGCCGGCGAGCGTCGGCTTCGCCTTGACCTTCTCGACCTGATCCGGGTTGGCGGCGATGATCTCGTCAACGGCCTTTTCGATGGCGCCGGTGTCGGTCACCTGCTTCATGCCGCGGGCTTCAACGATCTCGGCCGGATTACCGCCCTCGTTCCAGACGATTTCAAACAGATCCTTGGCGATCTTGCCGGAGATGGTCTCGGCCTTGATGAGATCGATGATGCCGCCGAGCTGTTCTGGCGACACCGGCGTCGTCTCGATGTCCTTGCCGGACTTGTTCAGCGCGCCGAGCAGGTCGTTGATGACCCAGTTGGCGGCAGCCTTTGGATCGCGTCCGGCGGCGACGGCTTCGTAATAATCGGCAATCGCCTTTTCTGAGACCAGAATCGAGGCGTCATAGACCGACAGGCCGAGATCGGCGACGAAACGGGCCTTTTTGTCATCAGGCAGTTCCGGCAGATCGACCTTCAGCGCCTCGACGAAGGCATCATCGAATTCGAGCGGCAGCAGGTCCGGATCGGGGAAATAGCGATAGTCATGCGCGTCTTCCTTGGAGCGCATGGACCGCGTTTCGCCCTTGCCGGGATCGAACAGGCGGGTTTCCTGATCGATGACGCCGCCATCTTCCAGAATGGCGATCTGGCGACGCGCCTCATATTCGATGGCCTGGCCGACGAAGCGGATGGAGTTGACGTTCTTGATCTCGCAGCGCGTGCCGAAGCCTTCGCCCGGACGGCGCACGGAGACGTTGACGTCGGCGCGCATGGAGCCTTCGTCCATGTTGCCGTCGCAGGTGCCAAGGTAACGCACGATGGAGCGCAGCTTGGTGAGATAGGCCTTCGCCTCATCCGACGAACGCATGTCCGGCTTGGAGACGATTTCCATCAGCGCCACGCCCGAACGGTTCAGGTCCACGAAGGACATGGTCGGGTGCTGGTCGTGCATCGACTTGCCGGCGTCCTGCTCCAGATGCAGGCGCTCGATGCCAATCTCGATATCCTCAAAATTGCCCTGACGGTCGGGACCAAGCGAAATGGTGATGGTGCCCTCGCCGACGATCGGATCCTTGAACTGCGAAATCTGATAGCCCTGCGGCAAATCCGGATAGAAGTAGTTCTTGCGGTCGAAGATCGAGCGATTGTTGATCTTGGCCTTGAGGCCGAGACCGGTGCGCACCGCCTGCTTCACGCATTCCTCGTTGATAACAGGCAGCATGCCGGGCATGGCCGCATCCACCAGCGACACGTTGGAATTCGGCGCATTGCCGAAGGTGGTGGAGGCGCCGGAGAACAGCTTGGAATTGGAGAGAACCTGCGCATGCACCTCCATGCCGATCACGATTTCCCAATCGCCGGTGGCGCCGGGAATGAAGCGTTTCGGGTCGGGGGTGCGCACGTCTACAAGGGTCATCTGAAGCTCACGATATACGGGTTCTTTGGCCTTGGTGGGTAGAACAAATGAAGCGCTGGCGCAAGACATCTTGCACCCCGTCGCGCGACGGCCGGAATTTTCGAAGACATCAGATACGCGTTTTTTACCCTTATAGGTTTCAATTCACGCCATGCAAACGATCGCTCTCTGCTTTCTGGCTTATATCGCCTTCAATCTCTTCGTCTTTCTTGTCTATTGGTGGGACAAGGAAGCGGCGAGGAATGGAGGATGGCGTATCCGGGAAAGCACGCTGCTTTTGCTCGCGCTCGTGGGTGGCAGTGCGGGCGCGATCTCGGCGCAAAGGTTGCTGCGGCACAAAACCCGCAAAGAACCGTTTCGCAGCAAGCTGATATCGATCGTCATCTTGCAGGCGGGCCTCGTCGCATCGCTCCTCATCACGCCGGACTGGCCGATGCGGCTGATGGCCACTCTACAAACCCTGTTTCAGAACGCCGGCCCGTAAAGACCACTCTCGACCTCAGCCAGTTGCTTCTGCAGGCCCACCGATTGCACCTCGCGGTCCAGCTTCGGCGCATAGGAAACCGAGAGCCAGCGAATGCTATAGCCATGGTAGCGGAAAAAGGCGACGGCCGGTTCATTCTGGGCATGGGTTTCAAGCCGTATGGTCTCGAAGCCCTTTTCCTCTATCAGTCGTTCGATGTCGCCCAGCAGGCGGCTGCCGACGCCCCTCCGCTGAAACTCCGGATCGATCCAGAAGTCGGAAATCGCCTCGTTAAAATGCTCCCGCGCGGCCCAACCCGCAACCGAGCCGCCCAGTTCCGCGACGCGGATGGCAAGCCAGGACGAGCGGGTGAAATTGGAAAAGGCGCTCGCCGCATTGTCGTAAAGCGTCGGTGTGATGCCGAGAGCCGCGGTTGCCTGCCGCCACGCCCTGAGGCCGATGGCCGCCAGAACCTCCGCTTCCTGCTCATACGCGTTGCGAATGACGATCAAGCCGCGCCCTCCTTGGCCGTTTGAAGTAAACCATTGCGGGTGCGATTCGACCAGCGTGGTTTTCCCGCTTCCTGCGGGACTTGACCGCGCCGGTTTGGCCCATTACCCAAAAGGAGCAAGAACGGAGTTTTTATGTTCGCTCAATCGGAGTCCCGGTAAAGGCCCTGCCCGCAAGTTTCTTGCGCGCCGGGCCAAATGAAACCGAGCCGGATGCCCTAACGGCACCCGGGTTTGCTTTCACGCGTCTAGAAGACGCCGACCGGACTTCCAACAATGGACATTTCCCGCGCTGAACAGCGCATTCTTCACCTGCTCGCCCAGGGCGGCAGAATTGAACTCGTTCGAGACGACGCCCGCAAAATTGAAAAACTTTCGCTCTTCACGCGTGAAGGATGGATTTTCAGCGGCCTCGATCTCCTCACCTTCCGCAAGCTGAAACGGAAGCGAGCCATCGCCTCCTCCGGTGGCAAGCCCTACCGCATTACCACGCGCGGGCTGGAACTTGTGAGGGGTGAGCTGGACAACCGATAAACTGACCGGGCGGCGGCAATGCCGTCGCCCGGCAGTTCGCCACGCGGCATCGACGGTGTCACAAATTATGAGAGAGCATTTGCTCCAGCTTCACCTTCTCAAGTTCGACTTTCATGATGTCGGACCATTCCATGCCGCGCCAGACGATCTGAAAGCCGCAACGCTGGTAAAGGCCTATGGCGGCGCGATTTTTCGCATGGGTGTCGATGGTGGCAAGCGGCAGGCCCGCAGCCCGCATCCTGTCGAGAAAGTGGAGGATCAGCGCTTTGCCAATCCCCTTGCCCTGCCAGTTCGGGTCCACCCACAGATCGGAAATATGATGAGGCTTGGCATCACAAGCGCCCCAACCGACGACAACACCGTCGATTTCGGCCACGACGACATCACCGGTCGGAGACTTGGCGAAGCTTTCGAATTCGCCCCTCACCCACTCGATGACATGGGAATCGAGATAGGCGGCGTCGAAGGCTTCACCGGCACGCCATGCGGCAAAACCGACAAAGCCGACCGCATCGCGATCGGCTTCGTTCATCTGTCTGAGCTTGAGACTGCTTACCACCACTTGGCAGGCGTGAACTTGCCCGCTGCCTGCTCGATGGCGTGGGCCGTCTTGAACAGCGTTTCTTCTTCGAACGGCTTGCCGATGAGCTGCAGGCCAAGCGGCAGGCCCTTGCCATCAAGACCAGCAGGCACCGAGAGGCCGGGAAGACCGGCCATGTTGACGGTGATGGTGAAGACGTCCTGCAGGTACATCTTGACGGGATCGGAGGCGAGCTCCTCATCACCGACCGCGAAGGCGGAAGACGGCGTGATCGGCGCCAGAATGGCGTCGACGCCTTCGTGGAAGACGTTCTCGAAGTCGCGCTTGATGAGCGTACGGACCTTCTGCGCCTTGAGATAATAGGCGTCGTAATAACCGGCCGAAAGCACATAGGTGCCGACCATGATGCGACGCTGCACTTCCTTGCCGAAACCGGCGGCGCGGCTCTTTTCGTACATGTCGGCAATGTCCTTGCCGTCGACGCGCAGGCCGTAGCGGACGCCGTCATAACGGGCAAGGTTGGACGAGGCCTCTGCCGGTGCGACGATGTAATAGGCGGGAAGCGCATATTTGGTGTGCGGCAGCGAGATGTCGACCACCTCTGCACCGGCGTCGCGCAGCCATTCGACGCCCTTGGCCCAGAGCTTTTCGATTTCGTCAGGCATACCGTCAACGCGGTATTCCCGGGGGATACCGATCTTCAGGCCCTTGAGCGACTGGCCGATGGCCTTTTCGTAATCCGGCACAGGAAGGTCAACCGAGGTCGTGTCCTTGGCGTCGACGCTTGCCATGGTCTTCAGCAGGATGGCCGCGTCGCGCACGTCGCGGGCAATCGGGCCAGCCTGATCGAGCGACGAGGCGTAAGCGACGATGCCGAAGCGCGAGCAGCGGCCGTAAGTGGGCTTGATGCCGACGGTGCCGGTGAAGGCCGCCGGCTGGCGGATGGAACCGCCGGTATCGGTTGCGGTGGCGCCGGCGCAAAGATGCGCGGCAACGGCAGCGGCCGAACCGCCCGAGGAGCCGCCAGGCACCAGCTTCTGCTCGGAACCATTGGCGCGCCACGGGTTGATGGCCGGGCCGTACCACGAGCTTTCATTGGACGAGCCCATGGCGAATTCGTCCATGTTGAGCTTGCCGAGCATGACGGCGCCCTGATCCCAGAGGTTCTGGGTGACGGTGGATTCGTATTTCGGCTTGAAGCCATCGAGGATGTGCGAGCAGGCTTGGGTATGAATGTCACGCGTTGCGAAAAGGTCCTTCACGCCGAGCGGAATACCTTCCAGCTCACCCGCGGAACCGGCAGCAATACGGCCGTCGGAGGCTTTCGCCATCTCACGCGCCTTTTCGGGCGTCGTCGCCACATAGGCGTTCAGCGCACCGTTGGCGGTGTCGATGGCGGAGAGATAGGCGTCGGTGAGCTCAAGGGCGGAAAATTCTTTCGCCTTCAGCTTCTCGCGGGCTTCGGCAATGGTCAGGCTCGTCAGGTCGGTCATGGTCGGCAACGGCTTTCGAAAATCTCGGAAAAATCGGGCGGCAAGATGGATCGATTACTCGACCACTTTCGGCACCATGAAGAAATTGCGATCGGTCGCGGGCGCGTTGGCGACGATGTCGTCCGCCTTGTCGCCATCGGTCACCTCGTCGGCGCGCTTCTTCATCGCCACCGGCGTCACCGACGTCATCGGCTCGACGCCATCCACATTCACTTCCGAAAGCTGCTCCACGAAACCGAGTATGCCATTCAGCTGGCCGAGCATGTTCTGTGCTTCGTCTTCAGTGACAGCGATACGGGCAAGGCGCGCAACACGCTTTACGGTGGCGAGATCGACGGACATGGTTTTACTCCGATGGGATATTTCCCATTCGCTATAATGACCATGTCCGTCCTTCGCAACGGTAGAAAGCATGTCGCGGCTAACTCGGCGGCGGTTTTGCGCTCACGACATGCGGCGTTGACGCTTAGAAGGACAGGACGTCGCCCGCCCTGGGTGTATGGACGCGCGCTTCGGCGCCTTCCATGCCGGCCACGAATTTCTCCGGCGTCTGGTCGATTATCGGGAAGGAGCCGTAATGGCAGGGAAGCACGTGCTGGAACTTGAAGAAGCGCTGGCAGGCAAGCGACGCCACAGCTCCGCCCATGGTAAAGCGGTCACCGATCGGCACGAGACCGATATCAGGCTGATGCAGTTCATTGATGAGCTTCATGTCGGAGAAGATATCCGTATCGCCCATGTGGTAGACGGCCGGACCGTCCTCGAAATGCAGCATCAGGCCGTTGGCATTGCCGAGCGAATGGGAAACGCCATCCTCGGTGATCTGGGCGGAGGAATGCAGCGCATTGGTGAAGGTAACCGAGAAACCGTCAAAATGAACGGTGCCGCCGGTATTGCCCATATCGACCTTCGCAACACCCTTGGCAGAAAGCCACGCGGCTAGATCGGCATTCGCCAGCACGGTCGCACCCGTCTCGCGGGCAAGCTGCACGGTATCTCCGACATGGTCGCCATGGCCGTGGGTCAGCAGAATATGGGTGACGCCTTCGGCTGCAGACTTGCCATCCTGCCCTGCAAAACCGGGGTTGCCGGTGAAAAACGGATCGATGAGAATCTTCGCGCTGCCGTTTTCCAGACGGAAGGCGGAATGGCCGAGCCAGGTGATTTTCATGGGAAGTTCTCCTTTGTATTGCCGGTATAATATGACATAGGACGGCCTGAACAACCGCACTACCTGTATTTAAGAGGGGCGACAATGGCCGCTGACAATGACGATTATGTGTACGACGAAGCGACCGGCGAATGGCGCCCTGCTTCCGAACTGGCCGCAGAAGCGGCACGCGCGAAGGAAGTGCGCGATGCAGCAGGCAATGTGCTCGCCGATGGCGATTCCGTGACCTTGATCAAGGATCTGAAGGTCAAGGGCACCAGCACGGTCATCAAGCAGGGCACGGTCATCAAATCGATCCGGCTGACCGATAATCCGGAAGAAATCGATTGCAGGCATGATGCGGTGAAGGGTCTGGTGCTGCGCACCGAATTCGTCCGCAAGCGATAAGGACAGCACGCGACATGGCAACACTCACCATCGAGGAACTGGCGGCAACGCTTCAGCCCGCGCAGGCAATTGCCGGCCTCGACCTTGGTACGAAAACCATCGGGCTCGCCATGTCGGATCTGTCGCGGCGTTTTGCGACACCGCGCCCCGTTATCAAGCGCGTGAAATTCACGCTGGATGCGGAAGTGCTGCTGGCCTTCGCTGAAAAGGAAAAGGTCGCCGCCTTCATTATCGGCCTGCCGATGAACATGGACGGCTCCGCCGGGCCCCGCGTGCAGGCAACCCGCGCTTTCGTGCGCACCATGGGCGAAAAAACCGCCCTGCCCTTCGTTTACTGGGATGAGCGGCTTTCGACCGTTGCGGCAGAGCGCGCTCTTCTCGAAATGGATGTGTCTCGCGCCAAGCGGGCCGAACGCATCGATTCGGCGGCGGCGAGTTTCATTCTTCAGGGTGCGCTGGACAGGCTTTCCGCACTCACCCGCGCGGCCGACTGACGGCCCTGCCACCAGGCGTAAATCTGCCTGCGTTTGCGGAAACCGAGAATCGCAAAAACGATCAGGCTGTCGACCGCAATGGCACGCGCCACCAGCGGCGGCAGGCTTTCCGGCGGAAGTCCGAGAATATTCCCGTATATCTCGAAGACGAGATCATGGGTCTGACGTGTGAGCATGTAGAAGCCGAAGCTCATGTCGTAATAGGAAAGCCAGTACCAGCTGCCCAGCAGCGCGACAGGACCGGCCCACAGGATCAGAAACCACTTCATGCCGCCTGCCCCCGCACAAACAGTGTATCGGGAATGCCAGCAAGCACCGCCCAGCGCGCCACGGCCATCAGGCAGAGGTTCAGCGCCGGCACGTCGATATCCAACGGCAGCATAGCAAAAAACGTCATCATGACGCCCAAAGCTGTCCAGCGGCTCACTTGCGGCTCCCTTATGCGCAGTCATTGCGCATGGTTAACATTTCGTTAATCCACACTGGACCGGCCGGGATGGAGAGGCAAATGAAAGCTGTGATTATGGTTAACGACGGGCGGCCGGCATGTGGAAAACAACGTGACCGGCTGCACGGACGGACGCGCCGAGCGGTTGCCGGCCCGGTAAGAACATGGCTGATTTTTCTTTAATGCCCAGCGTCCAGCGCGGCTGCCTGGGCCCGTGTCTGAGACCGGTTCAGCCGTAAACGCCCCGCACCAGCCTTTTGACGGCAGTGGCGATCTTGTCCCAGTCCCGATCCGATTTGAGCGCAACACCGGCAAACTGCCCGCTGGTGGCGGCGGAAATGACAAGGTGCTGGATGGCGGCGAACAGCACGGCATTGACGGCGGCGGTATCAACACCCTTCGGCGCCGCCAGCGAACCGCGCATGCGCTCCAGCCATTTGCCAAGCGACTTGGCACGGGCTTCCGCCAGCTGGCGCACCTGCGGCGAGCCGTCGGAAACTTCCCAGGCGATGATTTTGCAGACAAGAGGGTCGCTGCGCAGCGCATCCATGAAGTAGAGCGCCAGCTTTTCCATCAGATCACCATAGGTCAAAAGGAACATGCCGCCGGTATCTTCCGGAATGCGATCCTTCACCCAAGACCCGAGATCCTCACCGATCGCCTCAATCAGACCATCGAGGCCGCCGAAATAACGGTAGATCAGCTGCTTGTCGCAGCCGGCACGGCGAGCAACGGCATTGATCCCGAAGCCCTGAAATCCCTCTTCGGCAAGCAGCGACCGCGCCGCATTAAAAATCGCCTTCTCGGTCTGAGCGCGATCCTTGATGCGCTTTTCCGGTCTGTCGGCTGAAATCGCCTCTGCGGTCGCCAGCATGATTCCCTACCCGTTTTCTGAAAGCCTGACTACACGGGTTAACAAAGCATGAAAGCAAGGACAATGTGATGGGAAGATTGGACGGAAGGTTCCTGTGGATGACGTGGCGGGGCCAACAATATCGCCCCGCATTCTCAGCGTGAGCCGCTCACTCCAACCCCATGCCAAACCACACGCTGCCGGGGGTTTCGTGGCTGTCCAGACGCTTGAAGCCTCGGGTTTCCCAGAAACGCATTCCGGCCAGGTTGCGTTCGCTGGCGCCGAGATGGATGCCGTAGACGTTGTTCTGTCGGGCCATATCCAGCCAGCGCGACAGGAGCCGGGTGCCGCCGCCCTTACCCTGCGTGCGTGGCAAAAGGTTCATGTGTATGTGGGCGGGGAACGGGTCGGTGAGCCAGGTCGGGGTGCGGCGTGGGTGGTGAATGAAATGGGCGCGGCGCTGGTCGGCGTCCCATGTCTGCTGGTCGCCCCCAGGATCGGCATAGATGGCGCGCAGATGCGGCCACCATTCCCGCTCCAGTCGCTCTTCATGCAGGGCCGTATCGAGCGCGCCGACGATGTAACCGCAGACGCCTTCCTCATCCTCGGCAACGAATACAGCATCCGGCCACAGATGCAGATAGGGCACGGAATAGATATGCCCCACCATGCGGCCATCGTTGTAAAGTGGCGTGGCATCCTGCCCGGCATCGCCGGTGGCGAGGCTTATGGCATAGAGCGCGTCTTCATCCTCGGAACGAGCGGAGCGAAAAGTCAGCATCGGCCGCCATCCTCCATTGCCGCGCCTCGATGTGCGAAGCTATCGTGACAGACAAGAATACGTCCTAGGCCATTGCTGTTTTTCAAATCCGAGACCCCTCCCGCCGGAACTGTAAAACCTTCATCCGCATCCATCGCTCAAGCTGCAGGCGGATAAAGAAGATCGATTATATAAGTCGGATCGAAGCGGGAATCGAGCATGCCGTAAGTATGCCGCCAGCCACCGGCAAGCCGGGTTTCGAGGAAGGCATCGGCAATCTTGCCGGCGCCGAGGCGGCAAAGCTCGGCGGCAGCGGCCGCAAGCGCGAACTGCTCCACCAAAAGGCGAGCTGCCCCCTCATCACGTTCGGCAAGTGCGATTGCGGCGCGCAGCACGTCCGTTGTCTTCTTCCCGGCAGGTCCGAGGTCACGCTCCAGCGTCTGGAAGACGAGATCGAACAGGTCCTTGCCGCGCTGAAGAACCCGCAGGACATCCAGCGCCATGACGTTGCCGGAGCCTTCCCAGATGGCATTGACGGGCGCTTCGCGATAGTGGCGGGCAATCGGCCTCTCTTCCACGTAACCATTGCCGCCAAGGCATTCCATGGCTTCGTAGATAAGCGCCGGCGCAATCTTGCAGCACCAGTATTTCACGATCGGCGTCATCACCCGCGCATAGGCGGCCTCGGCCGGATTGTTGCGGGCGGCATCAAAAGCACTCGCCAACCTAAAGGACAAGGCGGTCGCCGCAGCGACGTCCAGCGCCATGTCGGCAAGCACGCGCGTCATGATCGGCTGGGTGACCAGCATCTTGCCGAAAACGGAGCGACCGCGGGCGTAGTGCACGGCTTCGGCAAGCGAGGCGCGCATCATGCCGGCCGACGCCAGCGCGCAATCGAGCCGCGTCAGCGTCACCATGTCGAGAATGGTGCGGATGCCGCTGCCGGGATCGCCGAGCAGATAACCGAAGGCATCGGTGAATTCGACTTCGGCGGATGCATTGGATCGATTGCCCAGCTTGTCCTTCAAACGCTGGAATTGCAGGCCATTTTTCGAACCGTCCTCGAGATAACGCGGCACGAGGAAACAGCCCATGCCGTCACCCATCTGGGCCAGCATGACAAAACCGTCGCTCATCGGCGCAGACAGGAACCACTTGTGGCCTGAGAGACGGTAGATGCCCTCGCCCACCCGCTCTGCCGTGGTGCGGTTGGCGCGCACATCCGTGCCGCCCTGCTTTTCTGTCATGCCCATGCCGATGGTAACGGCAGTTTTCTGCAAGGCCGGCTTCTGTGCGGAATCATATTTGCGCGAGAGGATCTTCGGCGCCCATTCCTTCTGCACACGCGGAGACGCCATGATGGCGGCAACGGAGGCGCTGGTCATGGTCAGCGGGCAGAGATGACCGGCTTCCAGCTGCGAGGTCAGGTAGAACTTCGTGGCGCGGGCCTTGTGCTCGTTACCGCGCGTGTCGGGCGAGTTTTCCCACACGCTGGAATGCAGGCCCGAGGACATGGAACGGCGCATCAGCGCGTGCCAGGCCGGGTGGAATTCCACCTGGTCCAGACGCTCGCCCCGCGGGCCGTGTGTGTGCAGCTGCGGCACGCCCTGGTTCGCCATACGCGCCAGTTCCTGCGCCTCATGCGAGGTGACATAGCGGCCGATCTGATCGAACTCGTCCCTCAGATTGCGTGACAGGCCGGAGGTCAGATCGACGATCAGCGGATCGGAACGATAGGCGTTGATACCGGACCAGAGGCTGGGCTGGTTCAGTTCGGCGAGCTGTTCTTCTGTCCGGTTCATGCCTGTCATTCGCATCCTTCTATCGGGATTCGTGCTTTATTGCGTGTATATGCCAAAACCCGGCTTATCGCATGCTTGCCCGCAACGCCACCTGTCTTTATAGACCCGTTGACTATTGCGACCCGGAGGACAATTTCCATGGTCTTTTTTCCCCATCGCCATCTCCTCGGCATCAAGGGGCTTTCCCATCAGGATATTACCCTGCTTCTCGACAAGGCCGATGAGGCGGTGAAAATCAGCCGCCAGCGCGAGAAAAAGACCTCGACGCTTCGGGGCCTGACACAGATCAATCTCTTCTTCGAAGCTTCGACGCGGACGCAATCCTCCTTCGAACTTGCCGGAAAGAGGCTTGGTGCAGATGTGATGAACATGTCCGTCGGCAACTCCTCGGTGAAGAAGGGCGAAACGCTGATTGACACGGCGATGACGCTGAATGCCATGCGCCCGGATGTGCTTGTCGTGCGCCACTCCTCGGCCGGTGCCGCAGCGCTTCTCGCCCAAAAGGTCGCCTGCTCCGTGGTCAATGCCGGCGACGGCCAGCACGAGCACCCGACGCAGGCGCTGCTCGACGCGCTGACCATCCGCCGCGCCAAGGGCGAGCTTTCAGGTATCACCGTAGCGATCTGCGGCGACGTACTGCACTCGCGCGTTGCCCGCTCCAATATCATCCTTCTCAACCAGATGGGCGCGCGGGTTCGTGTCGTCGCCCCGGCCACGCTTCTTCCTTCGGGCATTCGCGACATGAGCGTGGAAGTCTTTCACGACATGAAGGAAGGGTTGAAGAATGCCGATGTGGTGATGATGCTGCGCCTCCAGCGTGAGCGCATGTCCGGCTCCTTCGTTCCTTCAGTGCGCGAATATTTCCATTATTACGGTCTGGATGCCGAAAAGCTGAAGGCGGCCAAGGAAGATGCGCTTGTCATGCATCCCGGCCCGATGAACCGCGGCGTGGAAATCGCCTCCGAAGTGGCCGATGGCCCGCAGAGCGTCATCGAAAGCCAGGTTGAAATGGGGGTCGCCGTGCGCATGGCCGTCATGGAAACCCTGCTTGTCTCGCAAAATCAGGGTGAGCGCGTATGAGTGCCGTTACCGTTCTCAAGAACCTCCGCGTCGTCGATCCCTCCCGTAATCTCGACGAGAACGGCAGCATCGTCATCGGCGCCGATGGTACCATTCTTGCTTCAGGAAAAGACGCTCACAATCAGGGTGCGCCCGACGGTGCGACGGTGCGCGACTGCAAGGGTGTCGTGGCCGTTCCGGGTCTGGTGGATGCCCGCGTCTTCGTGGGTGAACCCGGTGCCGAACACCGCGAAACCATCGAATCCGCATCGCGTGCGGCAGCGGCCGGCGGCGTCACCAGCATCATCATGATGCCTGATACGGATCCCGTGATTGATGACATCGCCCTTGTCGAATATGTGAAGAAGACGGCGCGTGACAAGGCAATCGTCAATGTGCATCCGGCAGCCGCCCTGACCAAGGGTCTGCGGGGCGAGGAAATGACCGAATTCGGCATGCTGAAGGAAGCCGGTGCGGTGGCCTTCACCAACGGCCGCAAGGCGCTGTCCGATACGCTGGTGCTGCGCCGCGCCATGACCTATGCCCGTGAACTCGGCGCTGTCATCGCGCTCGAAACCCGCGACAAATATATCGGCGGCGGCGACATGAACGAGGGGCTTTTCGCGAGCTGGCTCGGCCTGTCAGGCGTTCCCAAGGAAGCCGAGATCATTCCGCTGGAGCGTGACCTGCGCATTGCCGGCCTGACGCAGGCGATCTACCACGCCGCCAAGATTTCCGTGCCGGAATCGGCAGAGGCGATCCGGGTTGCGCGGCAGCGGGGCGTGAAGGCCACCTGCGGCATCTCGATCAATCACCTGACGCTCAATGAAAACGATATCGGCGAATATCGCACTTTCTTCAAGCTCTCCCCGCCGCTGCGCGCCGAAGACGACCGCAAGGCAATGGTGGAAGCGCTGAAGGACGGCACCATCGATATCATCGTCTCCTCGCACGACCCGCAGGATGTCGATACCAAGCGGCTGCCGTTTTCGGATGCTGCGAGCGGCGCTGTCGGGCTCGAAACCATGCTGGCGGCGGCGCTGCGCCTCCACCACAGTGGTGAAGTTCCGCTGATGCGGCTTATCGATGCGCTCTCCACCCGCCCGGCCAAGATTTTCGGTCTCGATGCAGGAACGCTGAAAGCGGGTGCCAAGGCCGATATCACCCTGATCGACCTCGACGAACCGTGGCTCGTGGCCAAGGAACAGCTGGTCTCGAAATCCAAGAACACGCCGTTTGAGGATGCCCGGTTCAGCGGTCGCGCCATCGCCACTTATGTGGCTGGCAAAGCCGTTCATTCCTTGGCATAAGATCATCAACAGATCACGCGGCAGGCGGGACAGAGGGGACATTGAATGAGTGCTTTGACTGACTGGCAGACCGCGCCTGCCCTTCTCGCGCTTTCGGCGCTGATCGGCTATCTGTTGGGCTCCATTCCCTTCGGCCTCCTCCTGACCCGCATGGCCGGGCTGGGCGACGTTCGCAAGATCGGCTCCGGCAATATCGGCGCGACCAACGTGCTGCGCACCGGCAACAAGAAGCTCGCCGCCGCGACCCTGTTGCTGGACGCACTCAAGGGCACGGCGGCAGTTCTGGTCGCCAATGCGCTCTGGGGTTATGAGGCCTCCCTCGTAGCCGGTTTCTTCGCCTTTCTCGGCCATCTCTTTCCAGTCTGGCTGGGCTTCAAGGGCGGCAAGGGCGTGGCAACCTATATCGGGGTACTGCTGGGCGCCGCTCCGCTGATGATGCTGGCCTTCGCGCTGATCTGGCTCGCGACCGCCTTCATCACCCGCTATTCGTCGCTCTCTGCGCTCGTGGCAATGCTGGTCATCCCCGTTGCCCTCTGGGTCCTCGGACCAGAAAAAACAGCCCTGCTCGTGATGGTGCTCAGCGTGATTTCCTGGTGGAAACATCGCGAGAACATTGCCCGGCTGCTGGCGGGCACCGAAAGCAGGATCGGTCAAAAGGGCTGAGGCCGTCTCGGGGATATGCCATGCCGCATGAGGAAACGACACGGCAGGGCATAGAGCTTTCCGCGCGGCAGCGGGTGGCGTGGCTACGGTTGATCCGCAGCGATAATATCGGTCCCGTCACCTTTCGCGAACTTATCAATCATTTCGGCAGCGCTGAAAAAGCGCTGGATGCGCTGCCCGAACTGTCGCGCCGTGGCGGTTCGTCGCGCAGTCCGCGCATCGCAACACAGGCAGAGGCGGAACGGGAGCTTGAGGCGGCCGAGAATTTCGGCGCGCGTTTCGTCGGCATCGGCGAACCGGATTATCCACCGGCCCTGCGGCATGTGGATGGCGCGCCGCCGTTGATCGCCATGAAAGGATCGGCGGATACGGCGACGAGAGCCTGCGTCGGCATCGTCGGTTCGCGCAACGCTTCGATCAACGGCGCAAAATTCGCCGCCATGCTTGCGCGCGACTGTGGTCGGGCCGGTTATACGATCGCCTCGGGGCTGGCGCGCGGCATCGATGCGGCGGCCCACAGGGCGAGCCTTTCAACGGGCACTGTAGCAATGCTGGCAGGCGGTCTCGACCGGCCCTACCCGCAGGAAAATTTCGGACTCTTGCAGGAGATATACGATCAGGGCGGCGCGACGATCAGCGAAATGCCTTTCGGCTGGGAGCCGCGCGCCCGGGATTTCCCGCGGCGCAACCGGTTGATCGCGGGCGTGTCACTCGGCGTCGTCATCGTCGAGGCGGCGGAGCGTTCGGGCTCGCTGATCACAGCGCGGCTTGCCGGTGAAGCGGGACGACTGGTGTTCGCCGTGCCCGGCTCGCCGCTCGACTTGCGCTGCGAAGGCACGAACCGGCTGATCAAGGAAGGTGCCATGCTGACTACGGGAGCGGCCGATATTCTTGATGCACTGCGACCATTGATGGAGCCCCAATTGCCCAATGACCGGAAGATCGAGGAACCGCAGCAGGACGCTGAAATGTCACCACCGGGAGACGACGAGCGCAGCATCATCGCCGCTGCTCTCGGTCCCTCGCCTGTGGAGATCGACGACATCATCAGACACACGGGTTTCTCCGCCGCCACCGTTCATCTGGTGCTGCTGGAGCTCGATATTGCCGGGCGTCTAAACCGGCATGCCGGGGGGCGCGTGTCGCTCTTCATCGCGGATTGAGAGTTTGCGCCTTCCGCTCTGGATATCACCGACTTCGACATAGGCCATCTCGATGAGATAGCACAGCATATCGGCACCTTCCCGGTGGGCCACCTGCCGCAGCTCCGCCAGCATCTGGCGGATGTAAGCCAAGTTCTCCCGGGTCCCCTCATTATCGGCATTATTGTTTGTTGCGTTCGGGACCATATATTTATCCTGGGAATGCCGGACTGAAACGAAGAGCGTCAAGTAGATTCAAATGATGTTGCCCATCATAACCAATTTACCAAAGATTGCAATACAACGATAGATTATCCATAGGTTGCAGTCACCTGGAAGCGAGAAAATCGGGCTTGCCTCTTGACCAGCGGGCATTACCTGTCCATGTCGAATTATAAAGAAGGCCAATTGCGGCAATAGGCTGCAACCGGGGCCACGTTAACGGACCAGTTCCAGAGAAGAACAATATGAATGTCGTCGTCGTAGAATCTCCTGCCAAAGCCAAGACGATCAATAAGTATCTTGGCTCGGGCTATAAGGTTCTTGCATCCTTTGGCCACGTCAGAGACCTTCCTGCCAAGGACGGATCGGTGCTGCCCGACCAGGATTTCGAAATGTCCTGGGAGGTCGATAGCGCGTCCGCCAAGCGCATGAAAGATATTGCCGATGCGGTAAAATCCTCCGACGGCCTCTTTCTGGCAACCGACCCGGATCGCGAAGGGGAAGCCATTTCCTGGCATGTTCTCGATCTTTTGAAGAAGAAGCGGGTTCTCGGCGACAAGCCGGTGAAGCGCGTCGTCTTCAACGCCATCACCAAGAAAGCGGTGCTGGACGCGATGGCGAACCCGCGCGACATCGATGTGCCGCTGGTGGACGCCTATCTCGCCCGCCGAGCGCTCGACTATCTCGTCGGCTTCAACCTCTCTCCGGTTCTGTGGCGCAAGCTGCCGGGTGCGCGTTCGGCCGGCCGGGTGCAGTCCGTGGCGCTGCGTCTCGTCTGCGATCGCGAATCCGAAATCGAGCGTTTCGTTTCCGAAGAATACTGGAACATCAGCGCACTTTTGAAGACACCGCGCGGTGACGAGTTCGAGGCTAGGCTGGTTTCGGCCGATGGCAAGCGATTGCAGAACCGCGCCATCAAGACCGGCGACGATGCGAACCGGCTGAAAGCGCTGCTCGAAGGCGCGACCTATGTGGTGGATAGCGTCGAGGCGAAACCCGTCAAACGCAATCCCAGCCCTCCCTTTACGACCTCGACGCTGCAGCAGGCGGCTTCTTCGCGGATGGGCTTCGGCGCCTCGCGCACCATGCAGGTGGCGCAGAAGCTTTATGAAGGCATCGATATCGGCGGCGAGACCGTCGGTCTGATCACCTATATGCGTACCGACGGCGTGCAGATGGCCCCTGAAGCCATAGATGCCGCCCGCAAGGCTATTGGCGAGCAGTTCGGTGGCCGTTACGTGCCGGAAAAAGCGCGTTTCTACTCTACCAAGGCCAAAAATGCGCAGGAAGCGCACGAGGCGATCCGCCCGACCGATTTCAACCGCACACCGGATCAGGTGAAGCGTTACCTCGATGCCGACCAGCTGCGCCTTTACGAGCTGATCTGGAAACGCGGTATTGCGAGCCAGATGGCGTCAGCCGAAATCGAGCGCACAACGGTTGAAATTCTCGCCAGCAACGGCGGCGAGAAGGCTGGCCTGCGCGCCGTTGGCTCCGTCATCCGCTTCGACGGCTTTATCGCCGCTTATACCGACCAGAAGGAAGATGGCGAGCAGAGCGACGATGGTGACGACGAAGGCCGTCTGCCGCCGATCAATGAGCGCGAGAACCTCGCCAAGCAGAAGATCAATGCCAGCCAGCACTTCACCGAGCCGCCGCCGCGTTATTCGGAAGCGTCCCTGATCAAGAAGATGGAAGAACTCGGCATCGGCCGTCCTTCCACCTATGCGGCGACGCTGAAGACGCTGAGCGACCGCGAATATATCGTCATCGACAAGCGCAAGCTGGTGCCGCATTCGCGTGGCCGACTGGTGACGGCTTTCCTCGAAAGCTTCTTCACCAAATACGTCGAGTATGATTTCACCGCCGCCCTTGAAGAAAAGCTCGACCGCATTTCCGCCGGCGAACTGGACTGGAAGCAGGTTCTTCGCGATTTCTGGAAGGATTTCTTCGCGCAGATCGAAGATACCAAGGAACTGCGCGTCACCAACGTGCTGGATGCGCTGAACGAGGTTCTGGCGCCGCTGGTGTTCCCGAAGCGCGAGGATGGTTCCGATCCGCGCATCTGTCAGGTTTGCGGCACCGGCAATCTGTCGCTGAAGCTCGGCAAATACGGTGCCTTTGTGGGTTGCTCGAACTACCCTGAGTGCAACTATACCCGCCAGCTGACCTCCGATGGCGCGGAAGCCGAAGCCGCTGCTCTCAACGAGCCGAAGGCGCTGGGCGCTGATCCCATGACCGGCGAGGAGCTGACGCTTCGCTCCGGCCGTTTCGGGCCCTATATCCAGCGCGGTGACGGCAAGGAAGCCAAGCGCTCCTCGCTGCCGAAGGGCTGGAAGCCTGAGGATATCGATCACGAAAAGGCGTTGGCCCTCATCAACCTGCCGCGCGATATCGGCAAGCACCCGGAAACCGGCAAGATGATCTCGGCTGGTCTCGGCCGTTACGGACCTTTCCTGCTGCATGATGGTTCCTATGCGAACCTGGAGAGTATCGAGGACGTCTTCTCGATCGGCCTCAACCGCGCCGTGACCGTGATTGCCGAAAAGCAGAGCAAGGGTCCGGGACGCGGCCGCAGCGGCACGCCCGCTGCTCTCAAGGAGTTGGGCGACCACCCTGATGGCGGCCCGATCACCGTTCGTGACGGGCGCTACGGCGCCTATGTGAACTGGGGCAAGGTCAACGCCACCATTCCCAAGGGGCAGGATCCGGCATCCGTGACGCTGGACGAGGCGCTCGTGTTGATCGCCGAGCGCATTGCCAAGACCGGCACCGGCGGCAAGCCCGCCAAGGCCAAGAAAACAACCGCCAAGAAGGCCGATGGTGACGCCGCTGCAAAGCCGAAGGCGACCAAGGCCAAGGCGGCGACAAAGAGCAAGACGGCCGCCAAGCCGAAGGCAGCGGCCAAACCCAAGAAGGCAGCAGAGTGAGCAAAGCGCCGCGTCAGAGACAGGGTTCCGCCAGCGACGGTTTCGGACGCACCGGGCGCGGCAAGCGGGTGAGCGAAGGTGAAGGCATCATCCACGGCGAGGTGCCTTCGCGTGAAGTGCTGCTGAAATTCATCGCAGATCATCCGCAACAGGCCTCCAAACGCGAAATTGCCAAGGCTTTCGGGCTGAAGGGTGAAAACCGCGTTGTCCTCAAGGCGCTGCTGAAGGAACTTGAAGTCGACGGCATGGTGCACAAGAGCCGCAAGTCGCTGACGCGACCGGGCGGCCTGCCGCCTGTGACGGTTATCGACATCACGACCCGCGACAAGGACGGCGAGCTGATCGGCCGCCCGGCGGAATGGCCTGAGGATTTGGGCGCAGCGCCGGCCGTGCTGATCCGCCAGTCCTCGCAGGACCGTGGCAAGAAGGCCCCGGCCGCCGGTCTCGGCGACCGTATTCTCGCGAAAATCTTCCCCTCGAAGGAAAGCACCGGTCCCGCCTACACTGCCCGCGTCGTCAAGCTGATCGACCGCCGCCAGAATGCACTGCTCGGCGTGTTCAAGGAGACGCCTGGCGGCGGCGGACGGCTGATGCCAATCGATCGCCGCGGCGAGGAAATGGTCATCGATCCTGATGGCGTCGGCGATGCCAAGGATGGCGATCTGATCGAGGTCGAAACCTCGCGCAACAGCGGTCGTTACGGCCTGACGCGTGCCAAGGTTCTCTCGGTCATCGGCTCCGTGGCCTCGGAAAAGGCGATCTCCATGATCGCAATCCACGCCCACGGCATCCCGCATATATTCCCGCAGAATGTTCTTGCCGAAGCGGATGCGGCCAAGGCAGCGACGATGTCCCACCGCGAGGACTGGCGCGACCTGCCGCTCATCACGATCGATCCGGCCGATGCCAAGGATCATGACGATGCGGTCTATGCCGAACCGGACACATCGCCCGACAATCCCGATGGTGTCATCGTCACCGTCGCCATTGCCGATGTCTCCTGGTATGTTCGGTCGGGTTCGCCACTGGACCGCGAGGCGCTGAAACGCGGCAACTCCGTTTATTTCCCGGATCGCGTCGTACCGATGCTGCCGGAGCGTATTTCCAACGATCTCTGCTCGCTGAAGGAAGGGGTCGACCGCCCTGCCCTTGCGGTGCGGATGACCTTCTCGAAGGAAGGCCGCAAGGCTGGCCACACCTTCCATCGGATCATGATGAAGAGCGCCGCCAAGCTCTCCTACCAGCAGGCACAGGCGGCGATCGACGGCAAGCCCGACGACAAGACCGGACCGCTGCTGGAGCCGATCCTCAAGCCCCTGTGGCACGCCTATGAGGTTATGAAGCGAGGCCGTGACCGGCGCCAGCCGCTGGAACTCGACATGCCCGAGCGGAAGATCAAGCTTCGCCCTGACGGCACCGTCGACTCCGTGGTCATTCCCGAACGTCTAGATGCGCACAAGCTGATCGAAGAAATGATGATCCAGGCAAATGTCGCCGCCGCCGAGACGCTGGAAAAAAAGAAACAGCCGCTGGTTTACCGTGTCCACGATGCGCCCACGCTTTCCAAGCAGGAGGTGCTGCGCGAATTTCTCGGCACCATCGGCATCTCCATGGCCAAGGGTGCGGCCATGCGCGCCAATTCCTTCAACGGCATTCTGGCACGCGCCCTCGACACGCCGCACCAGATCATGGTCAACGAGATGGTGCTGCGCAGCCAGAGCCAGGCTATTTACAGCCCCGAAAATATCGGCCATTTCGGCCTGAACCTCATGAAATATGCCCATTTCACCTCGCCGATCCGCCGGTATGCCGACCTCATCGTGCATCGCGCGCTGGTGGGCTCTCTGGGGCTCGGTGAAGGCGGTATCACGCCACAGGAAGAAGCGACACTCGACGATATCGCCGCTGAAATCTCGACCTTCGAGCGCCGCGCTATGGCGGCCGAGCGCGACACCGTCAACCGCCTGATCGCCCATCATCTTTCCGAGCGGGTCGGCGAGGAATTCGAGGGCCGGGTCGGCGGTGTCACCAAGGCGGGACTATTTGTCGCGCTTCCGCAGTTTGGCGCTGATGGTTTCGTTCCTATATCTACACTCGGAACGGATTATTTCCTGTATGACGAAGCCCATCAGGCTCTCACGGGGGAAAAGACCGGTCTTGGTTATCAGCTTGGCGACACGGTGCAGGTAAGGCTCGCGGAAGCGGTGCCGCTGGCGGGTGCGCTCAGATTCGATATGCTGAGTCCCGGGCGGAAGATGCCGGTGGGCGTGCGCTCGTTCCACAAGGCCGGACGGCGGACAGCACGGGCTGCCGCCAAGCCCGGAACACGGCCGCCTAGAAGGCGACGATAACAAAGCCGCCTCAGCGGTTGAACGGACGGGAAGGACTTAAGGATGAGTGCACATCAGGGCTCGGAGACAGTTACCTTCGGAGACGATAGCGCCGAGCGGCCGCTTGGCCGGTCCATCATGCGCGGCATGGCCAATCGCTGCCCGGCCTGTGGCAGCGGCCGCCTCTTCCGCGCCTGGCTGAAGCCGGTGGACGCCTGCGCGGCCTGCGGCGAGGAAATGCACCATCATCGATCGGACGACCTGCCGCCCTATATCTCCATCGTCATCATCGGCCACATCGCGGTCGGCGGCTTCATGATGACGGACATGGTTCTAAACATTCCCATGTGGGCTCATTTCGCCATCTGGGTGCCGATCACAATTCTGGCAGCGCTTCTGACGCTGCAGCCCATCAAGGGCGGCGTCATCGGTCTGCAATGGGCGCTGCGCATGCATGGCTTCGACGGGAAAAAACCGCAGATACAGATAGACGGCTCCTCGCACTGACGCGCGCGGGTCTTGTACATGCCCCGGCATTCCACCAAGGCGGAAGCGGCAAGCGCCCCATTGCGGCCGCGCGATGCCGCCTCCCTCATTCTATTCGACCGATCCGGCCCGACGACACGGGTGCTGATGGGCCAGCGCAGCAGCGCCCACGTCTTCATGCCCGGCACTTATGTCTTTCCAGGCGGCAAACGCGATCCGCGCGACCATGCGCTGCCCTTTTCCGGCGATCTGCACCCCGCTGTCCTTGACAGCCTAACGGCGTCGGCTTCGCGGCGCCTGAGCGCCGCCGGGGCAAGGGCGCTGGCGCTTGCCGCCGCGCGCGAACTTGTGGAGGAAACCGGGGTCGAGCTTGGGCCGGCCACTGAAGGTCCGGACCTCTCCTGTTTCCGCTATGTGGCGCGCGCCATCACACCGCCCGGCAATGTCAGGCGTTACGACACGCGATTCTTTTGCTGTTACGCCGACGAATTGCGGCTGGATATCCGGCTAACCCGGGATTCCGAAGAGCTTCACAACGTGCAATGGCTTGACATGACAGACCTTTCCGGTCTGAACATGCCGAAAATCACGCGTACGGTTCTCGAAGATGTCACAAATTTCATGATAGGTGATCCCTCACTGCCCTATGAAAGCCCCGCGCGGCTTTATGTCACGCGCCACGGCCGGTTCATTCGAGACTTTGTATAAAGGCCGTCATGTCACAAATGAAATGCGAAGAAGCGGATGCCATTCACTGGCCCTCACTGATCGCCGCCATTTCCGCCATCAGTGCGGTCGGCGTCGCCATCGGCCTTGGCCTGCCGCTCCTGTCGATCATCCTTGAGAAACGCGGCATCTCCTCCACCATGATCGGGGTGAACTCGGCCATGGCCGGCGTCGCGGCCATGATGGCGGCCCCGGTGACCACCAAGATCGCCCATGATTTTGGCGTGGCCCGCACCATGTTGTTTGCGGTTTTCATCTCCGCGCTGAGCGCGCTCGGCTTTTATTTCGCCGATGCTTTCTGGATGTGGTTTCCGCTGCGAATCGTCTTCCATGGCGCAACCACCACGCTCTTCATCCTCTCCGAATACTGGATCAACATGACGGCGCCGCCGAAGAAGCGCGGTATGGTTCTCGGCATCTACGCCACCGGCCTTGCGGTCGGTTTTGCCG
Source organism: Agrobacterium sp. InxBP2 (assembly GCF_026191755.1). Taxonomy (NCBI): domain Bacteria; kingdom Pseudomonadati; phylum Pseudomonadota; class Alphaproteobacteria; order Hyphomicrobiales; family Rhizobiaceae; genus Agrobacterium; species Agrobacterium sp. InxBP2. The sequence goes on along the minus strand of NZ_JAINDY010000033.1, from coordinate 361,514 downwards.
TTGGTCCGCTTCTGTTTTCGGCGGTTGGCAGCGAAGGCATCCTGCCTTTCCTCGTCGGGGCGGCAATCATATTGCTCGCGGCAATTCCCATCTTCATGGCGCGCGGTGAGAGTCCGGAACTGGACGAGCGGCCCAACCACCATTTCGTCCGTTATGTCTGGCTGGTGCCGATGGCATCAGCCGCCGCTTTCGTCTTCGGCTCGGTACAGGCAGGCGGCCTTTCGCTGTTTCCGATCTATGCCACCAGAGAAGGCTTCAACGAATCGCAGGCGGCCCTTCTCCTTACCGTGATGGGCATTGGCAACATGGTCTTCCAGATACCGATCGGCCTGCTTTCTGACAGGATGAAAGACCGGCGGACGATGCTGGGCCTGATGGCCCTTGCCGGTGTCTGCGGCACGCTGGCCCTGCCGTTCCTGGTGGAAAGCTGGATCCTGGTGGCGGCACTGCTGCTGTTCTGGGGCGGCCTCGTTTCCGGCATGTATACGGTCGGCCTCACCCATCTCGGGTCGCGTCTGAAGGGTGCCGACCTGGTGGCCGCAAATGCCGCCTTCATCTTCTGTTATGCCATTGGTACGATCGCGGGTCCGCAGGCCGTGGGCATTTCCATGGACGTCGCCGGAACCGACGGCTTCGCCTGGTCGCTGGCGGTATTTTTCGGGCTCTACGTGGTCCTTTATGCCGTCCGTTTTGTTTTCCGGGCAAAACAGGCTTGACTTTTCAGGCGCGATACGTAGTTTCGCGCCAGATTTAGCCGAGGTGAGAAGCGCCTGCGGCTTCTCTTTTGTTTAAAGGCAGGACGACCATGGCGAAAGCTACAACAATCAAGATCAAGCTGCTGTCGACAGCCGACACCGGTACCTTCTACGTCACCACCAAGAACAGCCGTACGTTCACGGACAAGATGACGAAGACGAAGTACGACCCGGTTGTACGCAAGCACGTCGAATTCAAGGAAACCAAGATCAAGTAATTTCTTGATCGGTGTTCCGGCAAAAGCGCGCCCCCACGGGCGCGTTTTTTGTTTATGCGGATACAGGCCATTCGCTCAGCAGAACGCCCTGTCGACACGGCTTCACGCCTGGCCGGCTGCCCCACCTGATTCTCTCCGCCGCGCCGGCGACAACATATGTTGCAGGTTTGATACCACTGCCCCCGTCAGCGGCCACAGGCCGTCCGATTGCCCGGCGGGGCAACGGAAAACGCGACGGCTACCCCGACGATGCGGAACGTGATTGTAAGAGAAAGCGACGGCGTGTCGACTTCACGGCGTTGGGAATGCCGCCGATCTTTTCAAAGCGAGCGATGCTCCAACGCATCAAGCAGGGAATAAGGCGGCCGGCCAACGATGCGTTACGGCACGAGGAACCGAATCGAACATCGTCAGCCGACCGACCCCACGATTCAGGAGATGCGGCGGACCTGAGCATCATGGGGCATTCAAACTACGCAAAACCAGCCCCTGACAAGCGAAACCGCAGCGGCACACGCCGCTCTCATTCCATCATCAAAAGACGGAAGAACCGCCGGAAGAACTGTTACTCTCAATAAGGAGTGTGCGCAGAAGTAAAATAAAAATCAACAAATTCTTAAGCCAGCGACAAGTCACCTGAAAAACATGGTTAAATATACAACGCTGGCACACTATAGTTTTTCACGAGATTGAATTCAATATATTTTTCAACTTGAAATCTAGTTGCCTCGCGCGATTTCGCCTTTTCATTGCATGAAGTTAAAATACAGGCGAAGTCAGGGACTTGGCTTCTAAAGACCGGACTTTCCTCTGCCGTTTTCTTGAGACGTCCGAAATTATTTTGGACGGCGGTGCAATTCTCCCGCACCGCTACTTCGTAAAGCCGTTCAGGCGGCCGCCGATACGACGCGGTTTCGGCCGGCGTGTTTAGCCTCGTAAAGCGCCCTGTCAGCCTGCCTCAGCAGTTCGTCCGGCGTTCCAAAGGCGCCGCTGCCGGATGCTATGCCGAGCGATGCCGTGATGCTCAGTTCACGATCGATGGAACGGACGTAGAAAGGCTTGTCTTCCACGATCGTCCGCAGGCGTTCGGCAACGCTCGCAGCAAGCTCTATCGGCGTGTCCGGCATGACGACGACAAATTCCTCGCCGCCGTAGCGGCAGGCGAGATCGGCGCCGCGGACCGTGCTGCGGATGCGTGCCGCAAATTCCCGCAGGACTTCGTCACCCACATCATGACCATAGGTATCATTGACCAGCTTGAAGCGGTCTATATCGGTCATGCAGATGGAGATCGGGCGGCCGCGGACAGCGGCGCGGTCGAAGAGTATCTTGAGATGATTGTCGAGATAACGACGATTGTTGAGGCCGGTCAGGCCGTCAACGATGGCGAGCTCCATGGTGTGCTGGAGATTGAGCCGCAGATGTTCATTGTAGCGTTTGCGCCTGATCTGCGTCAGCGATCGGGCAACGAGTTCGTTGGGATCGATCGGACGAAGGATGTAATCGTTGACGCCGAGATCCAGCGCGCGCGCCACCATGTCGTCGGCCCCCTGCTCCGCCACGAGGAGCAACGGAAGGAAACGGGTCCGCTCCAGCGAGCGAAGCTGCGAGCACAGTCTCAGCGGATCGTAATCTTCGAAATTCGAATTGACGATGACAAGCTCGAAGGGATTGCCTGTCGCCTTGAGCAGGGCCGCCTGCGGCTCCGTGACGGCATCCACCTCTGCGACCGGCTTCAGCGCCCGAACGATGCGCTCCTGCGAGCTGGCGCGGCCATCCGCAACCAGAATCCGGCCCGGCGTCTGCATCAGCCCATCGCTGCGCAGCATCTCTTCGATGCCAATCTGACGGGCCGCTTCGGCGCGCACGCGCAATTCGTCGCTAACGGCCTTCAGGCGCACCAGGCTTTTGACGCGGGCGATCAACTGCAGGTCATTAACCGGCTTGGTCAGGAAATCATCGGCGCCAGCCTTCAGACCCCGCACGCGATCCGAGGGCTGATCCAGCGCCGTGACCATCACAACGGGGATATGCGCCGTATCCGGATTGGCTTTCAGCCTTTCGCAGACTTCGAAACCATCCATCCCCGGCATCATGATATCGAGGAGGATGATATCGACCTGCTCTTTATCGCAGATGGCAAGCGCCTTGAAGCCATCCTCGGCGGTAACGACATCGAAATACTCCGCCACCAGCCGGGCCTCGAGAAGCTTCACATTGGCCGGAATATCGTCAACAACCAGAACTCTCGCCGTCATAACCGTTCCCCAGTCGCCTCACGCATCGCCCAGATAAGTCTTGATGACTTCAATGAACTTCGGGACGGAAATCGGCTTCGACACATAGGCCTCGCATCCACCCTGGCGAATGCGCTCCTCGTCTCCCTTCATGGCGAAAGCGGTGACCGCGATGACCGGAATGACATGGAGCTCGTCATCTTCCTTCAGCCACTTCGTCACCTCCAGCCCCGAAACCTCCGGCAGCTGGATATCCATGAGGATCAGATCCGGCCGGTGCTTGCGGGCGAGATCGAGCGCTTCCATGCCGTTGCGTGTCTGGATCGTCGTATAGCCAGACGCCTCGATCAGGTCGCGAAAGAGCTTCATGTTCAGCTCGTTGTCTTCGACTATCATGACCTGCTTGGGCATGGTGAGCAGTCCCCGTTTCGCTTTGAAACCTTCACCCAGACATATAAGTTGGCTGAGAACCGATTCCATCGTCCATTTGTTGCGCAAGGCTAGAGGGATTTGGTTTCAAAATAGGTAACTTCAGGTGAGAAATGCTGCGCGATACAAAAAACAAAGGCAATGCCAGCCAGGATCCGCAAGAAACGGCGGCCGCCATACTTGGCTGGCTGGCAAACGAGCCGGAAATGCTGGGACGCTTTCTGGCGTTGAGCGGATTACAGGCCAATATGCTGCGCCAGGCCGTCAGCGATCCAGGTTTTCTGGCGGGACTCACCGATTTCCTGATGAGCCACGAACCCGATCTCATGGCGTTCTGCGCCGCAACTGACACGTCGCCCGAAACGGTGGCTGCGGCCTGGCACCACTTTTCCGGACCCGGGCTGGATTCGGGTGTGTATTAAGGGGAGAGCCCTTGAGCCGTTGTTACAACCGGAGTATGGTCGGCGACGTTCTGGTTTTGTTTTCGGCCCATGTCCACGTCGCATCCTTATGATCCCGGTTTTTGCCGCGACTGTCTGGTCGGCCAGCCAGAGGGGCTTAGACGTTGCCGTGCCTGCGGAAGCCCGCGGCTTGTCTATCACGCCGAACTCTACGGTCTGAGCATCGCCCATATCGATTGCGATGCCTTTTATGCCTCCGTTGAAAAGCGGGATAATCCGGAACTGGCCGATAAACCTGTCATCATTGGCGGCGGCAAGCGCGGGGTGGTTTCCACTGCCTGTTATATTGCCCGTATTCAGGGCGTGCGCTCCGCCATGCCCATGTTCAAGGCGCTGGAAGCCTGTCCCGACGCCGTGGTCATCAAACCTGACATGGAGAAATACAGTCGTGTCGGGCGCGAAATCAGGGCGATGATGCAGGAGTTGACGCCGCTGGTGCAGCCGCTTTCCATAGACGAGGCGTTTCTCGATCTTTCAGGCACCGAGAAGCTGCATCACGATCCACCGGCGCGCGTGCTGGCGAAATTTGTCCGGCGCGTGGAAAAGGAAGTGGGGGTGACGGTTTCAGCCGGGCTTTCCTACTGTAAATTTCTCGCCAAGGTCGCGTCCGACCTGCAAAAGCCCCGCGGCTTTTCCGTGATTGGCGAAGCGGAAGCGCTGTCGTTTCTTGCGGCGCGGCCGGTCACGACCATCTGGGGCGTGGGCAAGGCCTTCGCGGCGACGCTGGAGGCCGACGGCATCCGCATGATCGCACAGCTGCAGGAGATGCAGGAAAGCGAGCTGATGCGCCGTTATGGCGTGATGGGCCAGCGGCTCTTCCGGCTGTCGCGCGGCATTGACGAGCGGCATGTGCACAATAACGACCCTGCCAAAAGCGTCTCCTCCGAAACCACCTTCTTCAACGATATTTCCCGCCATGAGGACCTTGTGCCGATCCTGCGGTCGCTCTCGGAAAAAGTCGCCTGGAGGCTCAAGAAAAATGGCATTGCCGGCCATACGGTTGTCTTGAAAATGAAGACGGCCGACTTCAGGATTCGCACCCGTAATCGCAAGCTAGACGACCCCACGCAGCTAGCCGACCGAATTTTCCGCACCGGCCTCTCATTGCTCGAAAAGGAAACCGACGGCACGAGATTTCGCCTCCTCGGCATCGGTGTCAGCGATCTGCGCGATGCCGGCCTTGCCGATCCTCCCGATCTCGTCGACAGACAGGCGGGGCGCCGGGCCGCGGCGGAAGCGGCAATGGACAAGCTGCGCGACAGGTTCGGCAAGGGCAGCGTCGAGACCGGCTATACGTTTGGCTCGCGGAAATAACCGAACCCGTTAAGCCCTTCGGCCGACATATCGGCGCATCGATCTCCCGAACTATTTATTTTAGATTTTACACAAATTAGTGATAGCGCGGCAGCGCCGCCCTTAAACTTCATTAAACTTAGCGTGGTTGAGTGAGGGAAGTTTTGTGCATGTGGTGTATTGCGTCATGTCCCTTCGCCTCCGTCTTATGGCCGGCATGCTGTCGGCCAGCATTCTCGCCTTTCCGGCGCTCGCCGCTGACAGCAGGTCCCTCCAGATACTTGTATCGAAAAGTGACCAGTCGCTCGCGCTTTATGAAAATGGTGAAATCATCGCCACCTCCAAAGTCTCGACCGGCAAGGCCGGGCATGAGACACCGAGCGGCATATTCTCCATTCTAGAGAAGCGGAAATACCACGAGTCGAATATCTATTCGGCCGCCCCCATGCCGTTCATGCAGCGACTGACCTGGTCCGGCATCGCGCTGCACGAGGGCAAGGTGCCGAACTATCCGGCTTCCCACGGCTGTGTGCGCCTGCCTTCCAAATTCGCGAAGTCACTCTTCGGTGATACGCGTACAGGGGTGCATGTCATCATCACCGACCGCCCGGTCTCGCTGCGCTTTGTGCAACATCCGGCGCTGTTTTCGCCGCGTGACGACGCAGATGACGGCAAGCTGCTTCTGTCGGATGTAGAGTTGCGGCCCGCGAGCTTCGATGCGGCTCTGGGCGCGGTCGAAGTCGCCGTCAATGAAAAAACCCAGGCGATCAAATCGACGGCGAAGGCGAGAGAGCCTTCACCGCTGCGCATTCTCATCACAAGGCGTGGCGAGCGGGAAAGGGTAATGGATATTCAGACCGTGCTTACCCGTCTCGGCTTCGATGCCGGTTCGGCCGACGGTTATGCCGGGGAGATGACAATCAGCGCCATCAACGGTTTCAAGCGGTGGAAGGGGCTGAAAACGTCAGGGCCCCTTCTGACCGACGCTTTCGTGGCGGCGCTTTATGCCTCCGCCGGTGAAGACCACCCGCCAACCGGGCAGATCATGGTGCGGCAGGACTTCAAGCCGCTTTTTGAGGCCGCCATCGACATCAAGGACCCGGAAGTCGCGCTCGGAACCCATTTTTTCGAGGCGGTGTCCGTGGATCGCGCTGCCGGAACCGCGGAATGGAACGGCGTAACGCTCGACAATCATCTGCCAGCCGCTGCCCGCAAGCGGCTCGGCATCACCGTTACCGAAGCGCCCGGCGGTTTCGACCAGTTGAGTGCCGTGCTCAGCCGTCTCGACATTCCGCAGGACATACGCGCCCGGATTGAGCAGGAACTTTCAAGTGGAAGCTCCATCACCGTTTCCGACCTCAGTCACCAAATGGAGACAGGAACGGGAACGGACTTCATCACCGTGACGAAGGAAGGGCCGGTCTGAGCGAGGCGCGAAGGCGCTGCGCCTCACACCAGTTCCACATCAACGACACCGGGGGCTGACCGAAGAGCAGCGGCTATTTCAGGCGAGATACGGTATTTCTCCGTCAGTTCCACCTCGATCTCGCGGCTACCCTCATCCTTGATAACGATGAAATAGACCGAGCCGTCACCCCTGGTGTTGAGGTGGCGGGCAACCGTTTTCAGCGGGCCGGAATCACGCACATAAACACGCAGTGCCTTCTGCATCTGCACGGATTTTTCTTCCAGCGACTGCGCCGTCTGGATGCGCAGACCGATACCTTCAGGGCGCTCTTCCGCCTGCACCGTGATCACCAACGACTTGCCGACCTCAAGCAGGTCGCGGTACTGGCCGAGACCTTCGGAAAACAACACCGCCTCATATTGCCCTGAAGCATCCGAGAAGGTGACGATACCCATCTTGTTGCCGGTGCGCGTCTTTCGCTCCTGTTTGCCGGTAACGGTGCCGGCAAGACGCCCGGCAGTCGCTCCCTGTTTCACAGCAGCGGAAAAATCGGCGAAATTCTGCACGCGCAATTTTTCCAGTACGGGGCGATAGGTATCCAGCGGGTGGGCCGTGAGGTAGAAGCCGAGAACCTGATATTCGCGCAGCAGCTTTTCCGAGGCAAGCCAGGGCTGGAAGGCAGGAAGCACCAGCTTTTCCGGGCCATTGCCGCCGCCCGAGCCGAACATGTCCGACTGGCCGATGGTGCGGTTGTTCTGCGCCATCTGGGCATAACCGATGATACGGTCCAGCCCGCCGATCAACTCTGCGCGGTCGCGGCCGAAACAATCGAAAGCACCGGCATTGATGAGACTCTCGAGCACACGACGGTTGATCTGCTTGGGGTCGATGCGCAGGCAGAAATCCTCGAGGCTCGTGAACGGCTTGTCGCCGCGGATCGCGACGATATGTTCGACCGCTCCTTCGCCAACCCCCTTGATGGCAGCCAACGAATAATAAATGCGGTTCTCGCCCGTTTCGAACTGGCGGAACGAGGTCTGGACGGACGGCGCGACGATTTCAATGCCGAGACGACCGGCGTCCTGACGGAAATCGTTGAGCTTTTCCGTATTGGCCATATCGAGCGTCATGGAGGCCGCCAGGAACTCCACCGGATAATGCGCCTTCATATAGGCCGTCTGGTAGGAGACGATGGCATAGGCCGCGGCATGGCTCTTGTTGAAGCCGTAATTGGCAAATTTTGCGAGGAGATCGAAGATGGTGTCGGCCTGCGGTTTCGAGACACCGTTCTTGATGGCGCCATCAACGAAGCGCTCGCGCTGCTTGTCCATTTCCTCCTTGATCTTCTTACCCATGGCGCGGCGCAGAAGATCGGCTTCGCCAAGCGAATAACCCGACAGAACCTGGGCGATCTGCATCACCTGTTCCTGATAAACGATAACGCCCTGTGTTTCCTTCAGCAGATGGTCGATGGTCGGGTGGATCGATTCCAGCTCTTCTTCGCCATGTTTGCGGGCGTTATAAACGGGGATGTTCTCCATCGGGCCGGGACGATATAGCGCCACCAGAGCGATAATGTCCTCAATGCAGTCCGGCCGCATGCCGATCAGCGCCTTGCGCATGCCGGCACTTTCCACCTGGAACACGCCGATGGTCTCACCGCGCGACAGCATTTCATACGTCTTGGCGTCATCGAGCGGGATGGCGGCGAGATCCACCTTGATGCCGCGCTTGGCGACAAAATCGACGGCCACCTTCAGCACCGTCAGCGTTTTCAGGCCAAGAAAGTCGAATTTGACAAGGCCGGCGCTTTCAACCCACTTCATGTTGAACTGGGTGACCGGCATATCGGACCGCGGATCGCGATACATCGGCACCAGCTTCGACAGCGGGCGGTCGCCGATGACGATACCGGCAGCATGGGTTGAGGCGTGGCGATAAAGCCCCTCGATCTTCTGGGCGATATCCAGCAGGCGGGCGACAACAGGCTCCCTGTCCGCTTCTTCCTGCAGGCGCGGCTCCTCCTCGATCGCCTTCGAAAGCGGCGTCGGGTTGGCCGGGTTGTTGGGCACCAGCTTGCAGATCTTGTCCACCTGCCCGTAGGGCATTTCCAGCACGCGGCCGACGTCGCGCAGGGCCGCGCGCGCCTGGAGCGAACCGAAGGTGATGATCTGCGCCACCTGCTCGCGGCCGTATTTGGCCTGAACGTAGCGGATCACTTCTTCGCGACGATCCTGGCAGAAATCGATGTCGAAGTCGGGCATCGACACGCGTTCAGGATTAAGGAAGCGTTCGAACAGCAGTGAGAAACGCAGCGGATCGACATCGGTAATCGTCAGCGCGTAAGCGACGAGCGAACCCGCGCCCGAACCACGGCCCGGTCCGACCGGGATATCGTGCTGCTTGGCCCATTTGATGAAGTCGGCAACGATCAGGAAATAACCGGGGAACTTCATGCGCGAGATGACGCCGAGTTCGAAATCGAGCCGCTCGCGATAATCCTGTTCCGTATAACCGGGCGCCATACCGAGCGCGGCAAGGCGCTGATCCAGCCCCTCCACTGCCTGACGCCGAAGCTCTTCCGCTTCGGCGCGTTCCGCCGCCTCAGGATCATCGCTGGCGCCGGTGAAACGTGGCAGGATAGGCCCGCGCTTCTTCAGCACATAAGAACAGCGCAACGCAATCTCGACGGTATTGTCCAGCGCCTCCGGCAGGTCTGCAAACAACGCCGTCATTTCCTCCCGACTTTTGAGGTAATGGTCGGGCGTCAGGCGAAAGCGGCTGTCGTCCGAAACAATGGCATTATGCGCCACCGCCATCAACGCGTCATGCGCTTCGTAGTCGGCCTTTGACGGGAAGAACGCCTCGTTTGTGGCAACCAGCGGAATATCATGGTCATAAGCGAGGCCGATCATACGCCGCTCATGCGAACGGTCATACCCGGACTGACGCTGCAATTCGATATAAAGCCGGTCACCGAAGAGTGACTTCAGTGTCAGCAGCCGTTCCTTCGCCTGGGCGGCATGACCTTCCCTCAAGGCCATATCCACCGGGCCGCCGGAAGCGCCGGTCAGCGCGATTAGGCCCGCATTTGAGTCCTCTTCCAGCCATGCGCGGGTAATGTGCACGGAATGGCCACTCCCCTCGCCCTCAAGATAGGCACGGCTCACAAGATCCACCAGCCGCTCATACCCTTCGGCATTGGCGGCGAGAAGAACGATAGCGGGAAGTTTCTGAAGGTGGCTGTTGTGGTTGCGGCGATCCTCCGCCGCATCCTGCATGTCGATCGACAGCTGGCAGCCGATGATGGGCTGCAAACCCTCATCCCGCGCCTTTTCGGAAAACTCCAGCGCGACGAAGAGGTTGTTGGTATCTGTAATGGCAATGGCCGGCTGGCCGTCTGAAACGGCCTTGGACATGATTTTCTTGAGGGGCAGAGCCCCTTCAAGCAGGGAGTAAGCGGAATGAACCCGAAGATGAACGAAACCCGGGGTGTTCAGGTTTTCGTCAGAGGTTTCTGCCCGCACAACCGTATCGCCCATATCATCATCCTGTCATTCTGAATCACGGGGGCGATTTTCCGATTTCCGGCGCTTGATGTCCACCGCTTTGCGATGTCCATACAGGCTTCTGCGCCGGTATCTTCTTCACAGCGCGGTGAGGATTACCGAAAAGCTGGCAACGAAGACAGCAATGGAGGTGAAAGCGGCAACGTCACGGATGAAATCAGTCATTGGTCTCTCCTTACTCGTTATGTTCCAACTTTGTTCTCATTTCGTTCGATTGTCAACAGGGTTCTGCTGATGTTCTCCTTGCCAACGTGGTAGAATCGCTTTCGGTTCCCGCTTCGAAGACCGCAAGCCGCTGACTCCAAAGCGAAAAACCCGGAAGAAAAAATCCTCCGGGTTCAAAAAATGAAACTTGGAAAATCCCTGCTCGCGGCAGCCAAGCGGCTAGCCTCCGTCGAGGGCGCATCCGATCCCTCGCCTTGCTCGCCGTTCGGGGTCGGTGGATGGCGGGACAGGCTCGGTCAGGTCAAAAATCGACGATCTTACCCTCGGCGAGCGTTACGCGGCGATCCATCCGGCCGGCGAGCTCGTGGTTATGTGTCGCGATCAGCGCTGCGAGGCCAGACTGGCGAACCAGCGCCTCCAGTGCGTCGAAGACATAAGAGGCGGTCTCCGGATCGAGATTGCCGGTCGGCTCGTCCGCCAGCAGCAGGAGCGGTGCATTGGCGACGGCGCGGGCAATGGCAACGCGCTGCTGTTCACCCCCGGAGAGCTCGGCCGGACGGTGTTCGCCACGATGCCCCACCCGCATGTAATCCAGAAGCGCACTCGCGCGTTTACGCGCCTCCGCCTGTGACAGGCCGGCGATGAGCTGCGGCATCATCACGTTCTCAACTGCCGAAAACTCGGGTAGCAGATGGTGGAACTGATAAACGAAGCCGATGTCGCTGCGGCGGATCGCCGTGCGCGTCTCATCCGGCAGGCCGTTGCAGGGCGCATCGTTGATATAGACTTCGCCGGCGTCTGGATGTTCGAGAAGCCCGGCGAGATGCAACAGGGTGGATTTGCCGGTACCGGAGGGGGCAACCAGCGCCACCATCTCACCGCTTTTCAACTGGAAATCCGCCTTGCGCAGAATGGAAAGCGACGTCTCGCCCTGACCATAGGTTCTCTCGACGCCGGTAAGCCGCAGCACTGTTTTTTTTGCCATATTGCGAAGCGGTCCTTATTCGTAACGCAGGGCCTGCACCGGATCGAGCTTGGAAGCACGCCAGGCCGGGAAGATCGTTGCCAGGAAAGAGAGCGTCAGGGCCATGATGACGACGGTGATGGTTTCACCAACATCCATTTCGGCCGGAAGCTGGCTGAGGAAATAGAGCTGCGGATCAAACAGCACCGTTCCTGATATCCAGGAGAAGAACTGGCGGATGGATTCGACATTGAGGCAGACGATGACGCCAAGCGCCACGCCAGCGAAGGTGCCGACCGTGCCGATCGCCGCGCCGGTCATGAAAAAGATGCGCATGACGGCACCTGAGCTTGCGCCCATGGTGCGCAGAATGGCGATATCGCTGCCCTTGTCCTTTACCAGCATGATCAGGCCGGAAATGATGTTGAGCGCCGCCACAAGAACGATGAGGGTCAGGATCATGAACATCACGTTCCGCTCCACCTGCAGGGCGGAAAAGAAGGTCTGGTTCCGCTGCCGCCAGTCGACGATGTAGATCTGCCGTTCCGCCGCCTGCTCCACCAGCGGGCGGATGCCATCGACGTCGTCCGGGCGGCTGACATAAAGCTCAATGGACCCGACACGCCCTTCCGTATTGAAATAGAGCTGCGCCTCGGAGAGCGGCATGTAGATCATAGAGGCGTCATATTCGGACATGCCGATCTCAAAGACGCCGGAAATCTTGTAGGATTTCACGCGGGGATTGACACCCATCGGCGTCACATCACCTTCCGGTGATATGAGGGTGATATCGTCACCAGCCGTTACACCCAGTTGCGATGCGAGCCTGGAACCGACGAGGACGCCGTCTCCGGCCATAAAGCCAACGAGATCGCCGGTCTTGATGTTGGTCGCTACTTCCTTGACCTTGTCGATGTCTTCCTGGCGCACGCCGCGCACCAGCGCGCCGGAGCCCGCGCCACCGCGGCCGGAGGCAAGCGTCTGGCCTTCTACCAGCGGCAGCGCCATGGTGACGCCGGGGACGGCGGCGAACTTCTTCGCCAGTTCATCATAATTATTCAAGGGCTGGTCGATCGCATTAACGATCATGTGGCCGTTGATGCCAAGAATGCGAGAGATAAGTTCCGTGCGGAAACCGTTCATGACTGCCATGACGATGATGAGCGTCGCTACGCCCAGCATAATGCCGACAAAGGAAAAACCGGCAATGACGGAAATGAAGGCTTCCTTGCGCCGCGAGCGCAGGTAACGCCAGGCCACCATACGTTCAAAAGCGGAAAACGGCCGGGCGGTCTTTGCCCCGGCGGAAACAGCCGCACCTTTTTCAGCTTCGGCTTGTGCCATGTCGTCTCCCTGATCTCAAACTGCAAGGCCGGTCTTTTCCTAAAACCGGCCCCTCTTTCTGCGGCTGTGCGACGAAACCGGAGCGGACTTCTGGTGAAGCCGCTCCGGTTTCCGCTCGCTTAGCCGAGCACCCTGTTCATCGCCGCCTCGATCGTCACGGTTTCCCGTTCGCCGGTCTTGCGATCCTTGACTTCGACTTCGCCATTCGCGACCGAACGTGGGCCGACGATGATCTGCAGCGGCACGCCAATTAGATCGGCAGTGGCGAATTTCTGGCCTGCACGGTCTTCCGTATCGTCGTAGAGAACATCCTTGCCGGCGTTGGAGAGCGAATAATACAGCTTTTCGCAAGCAGCATCGCAGGCCGCATCTCCAGCCTTCATGTTGATGATCACGACGTCGAAAGGAGCGACCGAAGCCGGCCAGATGATTCCGTTCTCGTCATGCGATGCTTCAATGATGGCGGGAACAAGGCGTGTCGGGCCGATGCCATAGGAACCCATGTGGACAGGATGTTCCTTGCCATCCTTGCCCTGCACTTTGGCGCCCATCGGTTCGGAATATTTGGTGCCGAAATAGAAGATGTGGCCGACTTCGATGCCGCGTGCCGAAAGGCGCTCGCCCTCGGGAATGGCGTCATAGGTGGCCTCGTCATGCATTTCGGAGGTGGCGGCGTAATCGGCTGTCCATTCGTCAAACACGCCCTGCAACGCTGCAACATCATCGAAATCGGTGTTTTCGGCGGGAATGGCGCGGTCCAGGAAGCTCTTGTGGCAGAAGACTTCGGATTCGCCGGTATCAGCGAGAATGATGAATTCATGGCTGTGGTTGCCGCCGATCGGACCTGTATCGGCACGCATGGGAATAGCGCGAAGGCCGAGACGTTCGAACGTGCGCAGGTAAGCCACGAACATCTTGTTATAGGAATGGATCGCATCTTCCTTGGTCAGGTCAAAGGAATAGGCGTCCTTCATCAGGAATTCGCGCGAGCGCATCGTGCCGAAGCGGGGACGCACCTCGTCGCGGAACTTCAACTGAATATGATAGAGGTTCAGCGGCAGGTTCTTGTAGGACTTCACATAGGAGCGGAAGATGTCGGTGATCATCTCCTCGTTGGTGGGGCCGTAGAGCATCTGACGATCCTGGCGGTCCTTGATGCGCAGCATCTCCTTGCCGTAGTCGTCGTAACGGCCGCTTTCCTGCCAGAGTTCCGCGGACTGCAGGGTCGGCATCAGAAGCTCGATGGCGCCGGAGCGGTTCTGCTCCTCGCGGATAATCTTGTTGACCTTGTCCAGCACACGCTTGCCCAGCGGCAGCCAGGAATAAATGCCAGCCGACTGCTGCCGGATCATGCCGGCGCGCAGCATGAGACGGTGAGAAACGATTTCCGCTTCCTTGGGGTTTTCCTTCAGGATGGGCATGAAATAACGGCTGAGACGCATGACGGCTTCCATTGATGCGGACGATAGCGCGCGAAGCTGCGGGAATCGCCCCGAATAGAGGGATATTGGCGCCGGATATAGCCGTTTCCGGGGCGGATGAAAACCCGCCATGAAAAGAGCGTTTAATGGGCATTTCGTTGTATTTTCGCGATAGCTAATTCGCGTCAAAACGCTTTGGCCGAAATATTATTCTGGATAGGGTGCGACAAAATGCACCACAGGGAATTTTTTGCCGACTGTAACAAATATGCAAAAAATGAGATGACAAGGCTGGGGGTTTGAGCTAGCTTTAGCTTACAAAAGAGGCAGGAAGTTTAAATTCTTGTCATTTTCGCGGTCAGTCTTGGGAGGATCAGATCTTAGGCGCGCTCGTTCGCAGCCCCGGTAACGGTTACAGATCACGCGAAAACTGGAAAACAAGGCTGAAAGGCCTTGTTTTTTTTTGCCTTGGCAAATTGCCCCGCTCGCTTCGTCATTCCGCAGAGCTCCGCGATGAATCGAGATCAGCAAGCTCCTGCTGTGTGCACGATAGATATGACATCCATATGACAGTGTTTGGCCGGATTGATGGCGGACTGCCCGATGCTTAGGCAGTTCCGGGGTTCGTTCTCGGGCCAACCCGTCAAGACGCGACTGGGGCGGATACCGCCCCGCTGTCTTTAGTCGAAAACGGGAATAATTCTCGGCAGATCATCAAGGCTGACACCGAACCACCAGGTTCCGCCATACCATAGGCCACAGATCAACGCCGAGATCAGAGTCGTCCACAGAACGATCCGCCCGCCCTTGAAGCGGGAGGGTGCGCTGGCGACCGTGCCCAGTGCGACATCTCCGTCTTCATCCTGGGTGCGCAGGCCAATCGGCAACACGATGAAAAGCACCGTCCACCAGACGATGAAATAAACGGCGAAGGCCGAAAGAAGCGGCATGTGATCCTCCTGCGCAATGGGCTTCTTGTAACGCATTCATCTGCAGATCGGAATCACTTCTCCGCAAGAAGCGCAAAAAGCCTTGGGAGGACAACCAGAACCGCGCTTTGAGCAGGTGCCATCAGGGCGCTGACGAAGGCGGACGACCTCTTCTCCGTCATGCCGGACTAGATCCGGCATCCAGCTACGGCGCGTCTGCGCCGTGAGACGAGTCTTTGCGCGATCAAGGACTTGATCGCACTGGACCCCGGATCTAGTCCGGGGTGACGGAGTGCGGATGATACTATCGCCCGAAAGCTCCTGCCTCCCGGCTCAGACCTTGGTTACGAAAACCGTCACGATCGGCTTCTTGCCCCAGCTCTGGTTGGCGGCGGCGCGTACTGCGCGGCGCACGGCTTCACGCAGCAGTTCCAGATCCTTGCGGCGGGCGCGCGGAATGCTCTCGACGGCGCCGAGCACGGCGTCATAAAGCGTGTCCTCCATCGCCTCATCCTCATCATCGAATTCCGGCAGGCCGAAAGGCACGACATCGGGATCGCCGAGGAAGTCGTAACGGCTGTCCAGCACGACATTGACGGCGACGTGGCCGGCGAAGGAGAGCTTGCGGCGATTGCTGATGCCCATCTCGTCCATGTCACCGACGAGATTGCCGTCCTTGAAGACGCGGCCATGCGGCACGTCATCGATTACTTCCGCCGGGCCGGGTGCGAGGCGCAGAACGTTGCCGTTGCGCACCTTCGGCACCTGCGAAATGCCGGCCTGTTCGGCCAGTTCCTTCTGCGCCACCAGATGCGCCGCTTCGCCGTGCACAGGCACGACGATCTGCGGCTTCGTCCATTCATACATCTTCAGAAGCTCGTTACGGCGCGGATGGCCGGAGACGTGAACGAGCGCCTCATTGTCGGTGACGATGTGGACGCCCTGTTCGATCAGGCCGTTCTTGATATCGATGATCGCCTTTTCGTTGCCGGGGATGGCGCGTGACGAAAAGACGACCGTATCCCCGGAGGCGAGCGCCACATTACGCATCTCATCACGGGAAAGCTTGGCGAGTGCTGCGCGCGGTTCCCCCTGCGAACCCGTCAGGATCAGCACCACACGATCACGCGGGATATAACCGAATTCATCTTCAGCGAGGAACGGCTTGATGCCTTCCATAATGCCGAGGTCCTGCGACACGTTGACGACACGTTTCAGCGACGAGCCTAGCAGCAGCACTTCACGACCGGCAGCCTCAGCCGCCTGCGCGATCGAGCGGATACGCCCGACATTGGAAGAGAAGGTGGTAACGGCCACGCGGCCTTCGGCATTTTCGATGATCTGGCGCAGACCTTCCGAAACCTCATGCTCGGAAGGCGATACACCATCCCGCACGGAGTTCGTGCTGTCGCACATCAGCGCCAGCACGCCCTCTTCACCGATGGCACGGAAACGGGCTTCATCCGTCAACGGCCCAAGTGAAGGCGCCTCATCGATCTTCCAGTCACCGGTATGGATGACATTACCGAGCGGTGTGCGGATGACCAGCGACATCGGTTCGGGAATGGAGTGATTGACGCCAACCGCTTCGATTTCGAAGGGGCCAACATTGATGCGGTCACCCGCCTTGAACGGCGTGATCGGAATTTCCGCGCGGCTGCCCTCATAAGCGCGCTTCGCCTCCAGCATGCCGGCGGTGAAGGCAGACGCATAGACCGGCACGTTGAGGCCGGGCCAGAGATCGTTCAGCGCACCATAGTGGTCTTCATGCGCGTGGGTGATGATGATGCCCTTGAGGTTCTTTTTCTGCGCCTCGATATAGCTGATATCGGGCAGCACGAGATCGACACCAGGCAGATCGAGACCGGCAAAGGTCACGCCGCAATCCACCATGATCCACTGGCGCTTGCTCGCCGGCCCGTAGCCGTAAAGCGCCAGATTCATGCCAATTTCACCCACGCCGCCAAGCGGCACAAAAACCAGTTCGTCCTGTTGAGCCATTGTTTTTCTTATCCATTCAAAAAGCGCGCAGGACGGCATCATGCCGCGCCATGCCGCTGCTATCAGCATCGGACCTGTTGAACCATCTGATCGACCGGGCCGATGCGGAGCCGGTTTGTCACCCTGCATTTCATGAGCTGCAGGAAAGCTCCAGCCTATGGGATCCGGTTCGGCGCGGTTTTTTTACCCGCACCGTGCACCTCATCCGAAAAACACGTCGCCAGCGGCAATGGAGCGTCTTGCGCCCTCGTCCTCATCCAGCAGCAGATAACCATTATCATCAATTCCGACAAAACGCCCGCCGATCGAACGATCCGGGAAATTGACGGTGATATGTTCGCCAATGCCGCAGGCCGCTGCCCGCCAGCTGGCGATGATACCGGATACACCCCTGCCCTCATCCCATTCGCGCAGGACCTCGGCCGTTTCACGGAAGAGATGGGCAAACAGTTCCTCGGGCGAGCAAGACGCACCATGTTCCGACAGCATCGTAACGGGATAAAGCGGATTGTCAGGCTTGTGGGCGATATTGATACCAATGCCGATGACGATGGCGCGCCGGCCGTCAGGCAAAAGCTCGGCTTCCATCAGAATGCCGCAGGTCTTGCGGCGGCCGATCAGCACGTCATTTGGCCATTTGATTTCAAGCGCCTCACCGCCCGGCGGCAAAACCGCGCGAATGGCGCGATAGACCGCGAGCGCAAAAGCGAGCGGCAGGGAGCCGATGCGCTCCATCGGCGCAGGATCGATCAGAAGAAGGGAAGCGTAGAGATTGCCGGGCTCCGACACCCAGGGCCGGCCACGGCGGCCCCGGCCGCCGGTCTGGCGGATGGCGGTAACCCACAGGTTGCCGCCATCGCCCGCCCGCACCCGGGCGAAACATTCCAGATTGGTCGATGGCGTTTCCGCCATCGCCTCGTGCCTGATATCGTCGATGGACATCCGGCCCGTATTCCTTCGTGTACTGCTCAAAAGAAGGTCTTCGCCGCAGCAGTGACCGCGTTGCCAAGTGCACCGCCGAAGACGATGAAGGCGACGGTGAAGAAGGCCGACAGCGCATAAACCACTTTGAGTTCGCCCGACGGACGCTCGAACTTGTCCTTGGCTTCATCAAACCACATGACCTTGACGACGCGGATGTAATAATAGGCGCCGACAACCGAACCGATCACACCGATGATGGCGAGCGGATAAAGCTTCGCTTCGATGGCGGCCAGGAACACGTAGTACTTGCCGAAGAAGCCGGCGAGCGGCGGAATGCCGGCAAGCGAGAACATCAGGATCGTCAGCACAACCGCCATGAAGGGATTGGAAGACGAAAGACCGGCGAGATCTTCGACATTCTCGACATTGCCGATTTCCTTGCGGCGCATGGCGAGGATGCAGGCGAAGGTGCCAAGCGTCATGACCATGTAGACGGCCATATAAAGGATAACGCCAGCAACACCAGCCTGCGTGCCAGCAGCAAGGCCGACCAGCGCATAACCCATGTGACCGATGGAGGAATAGGCCATCAGGCGCTTGATGTTCTTCTGGCCGATTGCGGCGAAGGAACCGAGCAGCATGGACGCGATGGAGATGAAGACGACGATCTGCTGCCAGTCGGCAAAGACCGGCTGGAAGGCCTCGATGACGATGCGGACGAGGATCGCCATGGCGCCGATCTTCGGTGCTGCCGAGAGGAAGGCCGTAACCGGGGTCGGAGCGCCTTCATAGACATCCGGCGTCCACATGTGGAACGGCACGGCGGAAATCTTGAATGCCAGACCGGCCAGCACGAAGACCAGACCGAAAACGAGACCGAGCGAACGGGTTTCCGAGGCCAGAACCTGGGCAATTTCCGTGAAGCCGGTATTGCCGGTGAAGCCGTAGACTAGCGACATGCCGTAAAGCAGCATGCCGGAAGAAAGCGCACCGAGCACGAAATACTTCAGGCCCGCTTCCGTGGAGCGCAGGCTTTCACGGTTGATGGCGCAGACGACGTAGAGCGCCAGCGACTGCAGTTCCAGCGCCATGTACAGCGAGATCAGGTTATTGGCCGAGATCATCAGCAGGATGCCAAGCGTCGCGAGAACCAGCAGCACCGGATATTCGAAACGGCCGATCGGTTCGAAGCGGCCCTGGCCAACGGCCAGGATCATGGCGGTGATGGAGCCGATCAGCGCCAGCACCTTCATGAAGTTACCGAAGGCATCGGCGATGTAGACACCGCCGAAAGCCACACCAGATGCGGGGGCAAAGATGATCCAGAGACCGACGACGAGCAGGAGGGCAACGGCAAGGCCGGTGACCGTCGTTGTCGACTTGTCGCCCGAGAAGACGCCAATCATGAGCAGCGCAAGCGCGCCGATCGCGAGGATCAGCTCGGGCGTCGCAATGTGCAGACTGGCAAAAAGGATTTCAGCGGTCATGTCCAACGGGTCCTGTCGTCAATTCATAGTGAGCGCAACATTTTGCGCCGCCTGCAATGCAGCCGTATAGTTGTTTACCAGAAGATCGACCGATGCGGCTGTCGCATCGAACACCGGAGCCGGATAGACGCCGAAGAAGATGGTCAGCACAACCAGCGGATAAAGGATGACCTTTTCGCGGGTCGAGAGATCGAGCAGGCTCTTCAGGCTTTCCTTCTCCAGCGCACCGAAGATCACGCGGCGATAAAGCCACAGCGCATAAGCAGCCGAGAGAATGACACCGGTGGCGGCAAACAGCGCAACCAGCGTGTTGGCGCGGAAGACACCGACCAGCGTCAGGAATTCACCGATGAAGCCGGACGTGCCGGGCAGACCGACATTGGCCATGGTGAAGATCATGAAGGCGACCGCATATTTCGGCATGTTGTTGACGAGACCGCCATAGGCCGCGATTTCGCGGGTATGCAGACGGTCATAAACAACGCCGACGCAGAGGAAGAGCGCGCCCGAGACGATACCGTGCGACAGCATCTGGAAGATCGCGCCCTGCACGCCCTGAACGTTGGCGGCGAAGATACCCATGGTGACGTAACCCATGTGGGCAACAGACGAGTAGGCAATCAGCTTCTTGATGTCGTCCTGCATCATCGCCACCAGCGAGGTGTAGATGATGGCGAGAACCGACAGCGTAAAGACGAAAGGTGCGAAATAGTCCGACGCCAGCGGGAACATCGACAGCGAGAAGCGGATGAAACCGTAACCGCCGAGCTTCAGCATGACGCCAGCCAGAATGACCGAACCTGCGGTCGGGGCCTGAACGTGGGCATCCGGCAGCCAGGTGTGCACCGGCCACATCGGCATCTTGACCGAGAAGGCGGCAAAACAGGCGAGCCACAGCCAGGTCTGCATGCCGGCCGGGAAGCCGTATTTCAGCAATTCCGTCATATCGGTCGTGCCGGCCTGCCAGTACATGGCCATGATCGCGAGCATGGTCAGAACCGAGCCAAGCAGCGTGTAGAGGAAGAACTTGTAGGAGGCGTAAACGCGATCCTTGCCGCCCCACACGCCGATGATGATGAACATCGGGATCAGCGTCGCTTCGAAGAAGACGTAGAAGAGAACGGTATCCAGCGCCACGAAGACGCCGATCATGACAACTTCCAGCAGCAGGAAGGCGATCATGTATTCCTTGATGCGCTTCTCGACCGAATCCCAGCTTGCCAGCACGCAGAAAGGCATGAGGAAAGTGGTGAGGATAACGAAGAGCATGGAGATGCCATCGACGCCGAGATGATAGGCGGCGATGTTGCCGAACCATTCATGCTTCTCGACCATCTGGAAGCCGGGGTTCGAATTGTCGAAACCGATCCAGATGAACAGCGACACGATAAAAGTGAAAACGGTCGTCAGCAGCGAGACATTGAGAATGTTGCGGCGACCATAGGGGCCGTTCTCATTCGTCAGAAGCAGGAGCACCACGCCGACGAGCGGCAGAAAGGTGACCGTTGAAAGAATGGGCCAATCGGTCATCAGAGGGCACTCCCGAGCATCATCCAGGTGACAAGCGCCGCGATGCCGATCAGCATCGCAAAGGCATAATGATAGAGGTAACCGGATTGCAGGCGGACCATGCGGTTGGTCACGTCAACCACACGCGCTGCAATGCCGTTGGGTCCATAGTGGTCGATGACGGCGACGTCGCCCTTCTTCCACAGGAAGCGGCCGAGCGCCTTCGCGGAACGAACGAAGAGGAAGTCATAGAGTTCGTCGAAATACCACTTGTTGAGAAGGAACTGGTAGAGGCCACGATGGGTCTCGGCCAGACGCTTCGGCGTCTCAGGCGACTTGATGTACATGTACCAGGCGGTCACGAAACCAAGCGCCATTGCGAAGAACGGGCTCCACTTCACCCACAGCGGAACATGGTGGAACTCTTCGAGGATCTCGTTTTCCGGGAGCGTGAAGAGAGCGCCCTTCCAGAATTCGGCATATTCGTGGCCGAAGAAGTAACCTTCGAAGGCAACGCCGGCGAAGATCGCGCCAACGGTGAGGATGAAGAGCGGGATCAGCATGACCATCGGCGATTCATGCACATGGTGCATGACGTCGGCAGATGCACGCGGCTTGCCGAAGAAGGTCATGAAGGCGAGACGCCAAGAGTAGAAGCTGGTGAACAGCGCGGCGATGACCAGCAGCGTGAAGGCGAAACCGGACAGAACCGAATGCGAGGCATAAGCGGATTCGATGATGACGTCCTTCGAGAAGAAGCCGGCAAAACCGATCATCGTTCCCGGGATACCAACGCCGGTCAGCGCCAGCGTGCCGACAGTCATGGTCCAGAAGGTGATGGGGATGTGCTTGCGCAGACCGCCCATGTAACGCATGTCCTGCTCGCCATCGACGGCGTGGATCACAGAGCCGGCGCACAAGAACAGCAGGGCCTTGAAGAAGGCGTGCGTGAAGAGGTGGAACACGGCAGCGCCGTAAGCACCGACGCCAAGCGCCACGAACATGTAACCGAGCTGCGAGCAGGTCGAATAGGCGATAACGCGCTTGATGTCGTTCTGCACCAGACCGACGGTCGCCGCGAAGAAGGCGGTGATCGCGCCGATCAGCGTCACGACGGTCAAGGCATCATGCGAGAGTTCAAACAGCGGCGACATGCGGGCGACGAGAAAGACACCGGCGGTGACCATGGTTGCGGCATGAATAAGCGCCGAAACCGGGGTTGGGCCTTCCATCGCGTCCGGCAGCCAGGTGTGCAGCAGGAACTGCGCCGACTTACCCATGGCGCCCATGAAGAGCAGCAGGCAGACGCCCGTCATCGCATTGGCCTTGTCCAGCTGCATGCCGAACAGGTTGATGACGGTTTCGGTCGAGGCAGCGCCCTCAGCCGGCAGATAAGTGCCGGCGGCAGCAAAGATGGTTTCGAAGTTGATCGAGCCGAACAGCACGAAAACGCCGGAGATGCCGAGGATGAAGCCGAAGTCACCGACGCGGTTGACGATGAAGGCCTTCATCGCGGCAGCCGATGCGGACGGCTTCTTGAACCAGAAGCCGATCAGCAGATAGGACGCCAGACCCACGCCTTCCCAGCCGAAGAACATCTGCAGCAGGTTGTCGGAAGTCACCAGCATCAGCATGGCGAAGGTGAAAAGCGAGAGATAGGCAAAGAAGCGCGGACGATGCGGATCGTGGTGCATGTATCCGATCGAATAGAGGTGCACCAGCGTCGAGACGGTGTTGACCACGACGAACATGACGGCCGTCAGCGTGTCGATGCGGAACGCCCATTCGACGTCGATACCGCCCGACTGGATCCAGCGCAGCACGGTGACCTTGATCACCTCGCCCGGCTCGCCATGGGCGAGTGCGACGTTGAAGAACACGATCCACGACAGGATTGCAACCACGATCATCAGACCGGTGGTGACATATTCCGATGCCTTGGCGCCGATGGAGCGGCCGAAGAGGCCCGCAATCAGGAAGCCGATCAGTGGAAGAAAGACGATAGCCTTGTAGATCATAGCCTTATCAGCCCTTCATCATATTGACGTCTTCCACGGCGATCGATCCGCGGTTGCGGTAGAAGACAACGAGTATTGCAAGACCGATCGCCGCTTCAGCGGCTGCAACGGTCAGAATGAACAGGGCGAAGACCTGGCCGACGATATCGTTCAGGAATGCCGAGAAGGCCACCATGTTGATGTTGACCGCGAGCAAAATGAGTTCGATCGACATCAGGATGACGATGACGTTCTTCCGGTTGAGGAAGATGCCGAAGACGCCGATCGTAAAGAGGATCGCGCTGACCGTCAGGTAGTGGGAAAGACCGATTTCCATATTCTGTTTCCTTGGATCCGTTCGCGCCTCAGATGCCCTGGCCCGGCTTGACCTTGACCGTGGTAACCGCGGTCTTGGGGTCACGGCCGACCTGCGTGGCAATGTCCTGCCGCTTGATGTCGGTGCGATGACGCAGCGTCAGCACGATGGCGCCGATCATGGCCACCAGCAGCACGAGGCCGGCGAGCTGGAAGAAGTAGACGTAATTGGTATAAAGCACGTCACCGAGCGCGGCCGTATTGGTGCGTTCGGCAACCGGCGGGATCGGCATGGTGATGGACTTGGCCGCCTGCGGGTTGAGCACGCTGCCGCCCACGACGACGATCAGCTCAGCCGCAAGAATGACGCCGATCAGCGCGCCAACAGGCGCATATTGCAGCACGCCGGAGCGAAGCTCGGCGAAATCCACATCCAGCATCATGACGACGAAGAGGAAGAGCACCGCCACGGCGCCGACATAAACCACCAGCAGGATCATGCCGAGGAATTCGGCTCCCGTCAGCAGGAACAGCGCAGCTGCGTTGAAGAAGGTCAGGATCAGAAACAGCACCGAATGAACAGGGTTCTTCGATGCGATGACCATGAACGCAGACGCCACGGCGACGAAAGCGAATATATAAAAGAATACAGCGTGCAGACCCATTTTGGTGCCTTCTTGTCCTCATCGGGAGAAATGGCCGGAAGCCCCCTCGCCCGTTTCGTCCCCGCCGGCGAAAACCGCGCAGGCATTTTACTTTTCATCGCTCTCCGGGGTTGCTCCCCGGAAAGACGGTTGCACCTTAACGGTAAGGTGCATCCAGTGCGAGGTTGCGCGCGATTTCACGCTCCCAGCGGTCGCCATTGTCGAGAAGCTTCTGCTTGTCGAAATAAAGCTCTTCGCGGGTTTCCGTCGCGAATTCGAAGTTCGGGCCCTCGACGATGGCGTCCACCGGGCAGGCTTCCTGGCAGAAGCCGCAATAGATGCACTTCACCATGTCGATATCGTAACGCACCGTGCGGCGGGTGCCGTCGTTGCGACGCGGGCCGGCTTCGATGGTGATCGCCTGAGCAGGACAGATCGCTTCACACAGCTTGCAGGCGATGCAGCGTTCTTCACCGTTCGGGTAGCGGCGCAGAGCATGTTCACCACGGAAGCGGGGCGAGACCGGACCCTTCTCGAAAGGATAGTTGATCGTCGCCTTCTGCTTGAAGAAGTGACGCATGGTCAGGAAGATCGCGCCGACGAATTCCTTGAGGAACAGCGAGTTGACGGCTTGGGAGAGGCTTGCCATCTCAGTCTCCAGATCTTTGAGCGAGGAGTTCAGACATCAACCGGCCCACCCCGTCAGCTTCAATACGAATGCAACAATAACGACCATGGCGAGCGACAGCGGCAGGAACACCTTCCAGCCAAGGCGCATGAGCTGGTCATAGCGGTAACGCGGAACGAAGGCCTTCACCAGAGCGAACATGAAGAAGACCATGCAGCCCTTGATGGCGAACCAGACGATGCCCGGCACCCAGTTCAGGAACCATACATCGACGATCGGCAGCCAGCCGCCAAGGAACAGGATGGTCGTCAGGCAGCAGATCAGAACGATCGCAGCATATTCACCGAGCATGAACATCATGTACGGCGTGGAGCCATATTCCACCATGTGACCGGCAACCAGTTCCGATTCCGCTTCCGGAAGGTCGAAGGGCGGACGGTTGGTTTCGGCGAGACCCGAAATGAAGAACACGATGAACATCGGGAACAGCGACAGCCAGTGCCAGTCAAGGAACGATGCCGGCAGGCCGAGCATGGTGCCGAGGCCGGTACGCTGCGCCAGAACGATATCAGTGAGGTTCAGCGAACCAACGCAAAGCAGAACGGTGACGATGACGAGACCGATCGAGACTTCGTAGGACACCATCTGTGCCGCCGAACGCAGCGCGCCGAGGAACGGATATTTCGAGTTCGAAGCCCAGCCGCCCATGATGATGCCGTACACTTCAAGCGACGAGATCGCGAAGATGTAGAGAATGCCGACATTGATATTGGCGACGACCCAGCCTTCATTGAAGGGAATGACGGCATAGGTGGCGAGCGCCAGCGTCACGGCAACCAGCGGCGCCAGCAGGAAGACCGCCTTGTTGGCGCCGGCCGGAATGACGGGCTCCTTCAGGATGAACTTCAAGAGGTCAGCGAAGGACTGGAAAAGACCGAAGGGACCAACGACGTTCGGACCACGGCGCAGCTGTACGGCCGCCCAGACCTTGCGGTCAGCAAGCAGCAGGAAGGCGATGGCCACCAGAAGGCAAACGAGAAGCAGCAGGGACTGGCCGACCATGATCAGCGCGGGCCAGACGTAGCTCCAGAAAAACGATTCCATAATCCCCTACCCTTACTCTGCCGCAGCCTGGAAATTGTTGCGGGCCAATGCGGAGCACTCGGCCATGACGGCAGAGGCGCGCGCAATCGGGTTCGTCAAATAAAAGTCTTTTACCGGCGAAGCAAACGCCGACTTCACGAGCGAGCCGGTTTTAGCAGCCAGAGCCTCGATATCCGAAGCCTTGCCGGCAACGATCTCATCGGTCTCAGCGAGATGCGGATGCGCGACGTAGAGCTGGCCGCGCAGGGCAGACAGCGAATCGAACGGCAGCTTCTTGCCGAGGACGTCGGACAGCGCACGCAGGATCGCCCAGTCTTCGCGGGCCTCGCCCGGTGCGAAACCGGCACGGTTGCCAAGCTGAACGCGGCCTTCGGTGTTGACCCAGATACCGGACTTCTCGGTATAGGCCGCACCCGGAAGGATGACGTCGGCGTTCATTGCACCCTGATCGCCATGGCTGCCAATATAGACGGTGAACTTCGCACCCTTGTTCGACAGGTCGAGTTCATCGGCGGCGAGCAAGAAGAGAACATCCATCGAGGCGACCATGTCGGCTGCAGCAACACCGCCCTCACCCGGCACGAAGCCGATATCGAGACCACCAACGCGGGCAGCGGCAGTGTGCAGGACCGAGAAGCCATTCCACTCTTCGGTGACAGCGCCGACGGAGGTCGCGAGCTTGGCAGCAGCGGCAAGAACGGCAGCGCCATCAGCACGGGACAATGCGCCCTGACCGATGATGATCAGCGGATTCTTGGCGGACTTCAGCTTGTCAACGAAGCTGTGCGAACCATTGGCGAGATCGGACAGTGTTTCAGCGCCCGAGCCGAGATATTCGTAATTGTAACGCAGCTCACCGGCTTCACCGATCACACCGATCGGGAAACCGCCGCGACGCCAGCGCTTGCGGATGCGGGCGTTGAGGACAGCTGCTTCGTAACGCGGGTTGGAGCCGACGATCAGCAGGGCGTCCGCCTGTTCGATACCTTCGATGGTGGAATTGAACAGGTAGCTGGCGCGGCCGAGAGACGGGTCAAGCGCTGCGCCATCCTGGCGGCAATCAACATTGGCCGAGCCGAGCGACGCGAGAAGCGACTTCAGCGCGAACATTTCTTCGACGGACGACAGATCGCCGGCGATCGCACCGATCTTGTTGCCGGACGTTGCGGCAACAGCCTGCTTGATCGCACCGAAGGCTTCGCCCCAGGTTGCGGGCTGCAGGCGGCCATCCTTGCGGACGTAAGGCCGGTCGAGGCGCTGAGTCTTCAGGCCATCCCAGATGAAGCGGCTCTTGTCGGAAATCCACTCTTCGTTGATGGCCTCGTTGACACGCGGCATGACACGCATGACTTCGCGGCCGCGGGTATCGACGCGGATGGCCGAACCGAGCGCATCCATCACGTCGATGGTTTCGGTCTTGTTCAGTTCCCACGGACGGGCCGTGAAGGCGAAAGGCTTGGAGGTGAGCGCGCCGACGGGGCAAAGGTCAACGACGTTGCCCTGCAGCTCCGAGGTCATCGCCTGCTCGAGATAGGTGGTGATTTCAGCATCTTCGCCACGGCCGATGAGGCCGAGTTCAGCAATGCCAGCCACTTCCGTGGTGAAACGGACGCAGCGCGTGCAGTGGATGCAGCGGTTCATGACCGTCTTGACGAGCGGTCCGATATATTTGTCTTCAACCGCGCGCTTGTTTTCCGCATAACGGGAACCGGCGATACCGAAGGCCATGGCCTGGTCCTGCAGGTCGCATTCGCCGCCCTGGTCGCAGATCGGGCAATCCAGCGGGTGGTTGATGAGCAGGAATTCCATCACGCCTTCGCGTGCCTTCTTGACCATCGGCGTGTTGGTGAAAACCTCAGGCAATTCGCCGTTCGGGCCGCCGCGAACGTCGCGCACGCCCATGGCGCAGGAAGCGGCCGGCTTCGGCGGTCCGCCCTTCACCTCGATGAGACACATGCGGCAGTTACCCGCGACCGACAAGCGCTCATGAAAACAAAAGCGCGGAACTTCGGCACCAGCCTCCTCGCACGCCTGCAACAGCGTGAAATGATCCGGAACCTCGATCTCTTTACCGTCAACCTTGAGCTTTGCCATGGTTCTACTTACGTCCTGTTGCCTGTTCGTCCCATGTCTCACACGGTCCGCAACAAATCCTTAATCACGCCCGGCACTCTTAATCATCTGCCAGGCGCTTCATGGTGTCGCGAGGCCGGAAATTCCGGCTCCGCTCGAAGCCTCAACGCTTATTCAGCGGCTTCCAGAACAGCGCCATCATCCATGGCCCTGTAGGTATATTGGTCGATGCGCTTTTCGATTTCCGGACGGAAATTGCGGATCAGCGCCTGTACCGGCCATGCTGCGGCGTCGCCGAGCGCACAGATGGTGTGGCCTTCGATCTGCTTCGTCACTTCGAACAGCATGTCGATTTCGCGCTTCTGCGCATTGCCCTTGACCATGCGCTCCAGCACGCGCCACATCCAGCCCGTGCCTTCACGGCACGGCGTGCACTGGCCGCAGCTTTCGTGCTTGAAGAAGGCCGCGATGCGAGCGATCGCCTTGATGACGTCGGTGGACTTGTCCATGACGATCATGCCTCCGGTGCCGAAGGAGGATTTCACTTCGCGCATGCCGTCGAAATCCATGATGGCGTCCTTCATGTCCTCACCGCGAACGATGGGGCAGGAAGCGCCGCCGGGGATGACGCCGAGCAGATTGTCCCAGCCGCCACGAATGCCACCGCAATGGTGTTCGATCAGTTCGCGGAAGGACAGGCCGAGCGCGTCTTCGAAGGTGCAGGGACGTTCGACATGGCCGGAGACCATGAACAGCTTGGTGCCGACGTTGTTGGGACGGCCGATGGACGAGAACCAGGCAGCGCCGCGGCGCAGAATGGTCGGGGCAACCGCGATCGATTCAACGTTGTTGACGGTCGTCGGGCAGCCGTAAAGACCCATATTGGCCGGGAACGGCGGCTTCAGACGCGGCTGGCCCTTTTTGCCTTCAAGGCTTTCGAGCAGTGCCGTCTCTTCGCCGCAGATATAGGCGCCCGCGCCGTGATGCACGTAGATGTCGAAATCCCAGCCATTCTTGTTGTTACCGCCGAGCAGACCGGCATCGTAACATTCGTCGATGGCCGCCTGAAGAGCCTCACGTTCGCGCATATATTCGCCGCGAACATAGATGTAAGCGGTGTGCGCGCCCATGGCGAAACCGGCGATCACGCAGCCTTCGATCAGCGTATGCGGATCGTTGCGCAGGATTTCGCGGTCCTTGCAGGTGCCGGGCTCGGATTCATCGGCGTTAACGACGAGATAATGAGGACGGCCGTCATTTTCCTTCGGCATGAAGGACCACTTGAGACCCGTCGGGAAGCCAGCGCCGCCGCGACCGCGAAGGCCCGAAGCCTTCATCTCGTTGATGATCCAGTCACGGCCCTTTTCGATGATCTGCTTGGTGCCGTCCCAGTGGCCGCGCGCCAGCACGCCTTTCAGGGACTTGTCCTTGAGGCCGTAGAGATTGGTAAAGATGCGATCCTGATCTTTTAACATGCTTCACCTCTTACCGCGGCTTCTTGCCGAAGACCCTGATATACTCGGCTTCGCCACCCTTGGCGAGCGCCTCGGCCTGCTTGACCCAGTCATCACGGCCGATACGGCCCTTGAAATTCAGATATCCATCGACCCAGTCGCATTCGGCCTGCTTCCAGCCGGCGATCTGCGCATAGGTGAAGATGCCGAGCTCGTTCAGCGTACCCTCAATCTTGGGGCCGACGCCGGAAATGAGCTTCAGGTCATCAGGGGCAGCTGGCTTTTCGATGCCTGCCGGACGATCCGCGGAATCCAGCGACGGCTTTGATGCTGCCGCTTCCTTGCCGACCGATTCCTTTTCGCCAGCCTTTGCGTTTTCAGCAGCAGCCTTGGGCTCGTTGGCCGGCGTCTTCAGCTTCGGATCGGTTTCCGGCGCATCCGTCTTCGGCTTGGCGGCGTTGGACGGCGGAACCTGTGCGGCATCCGCTGGCACTTCAGCCGGCTTGTCGAGATTGGAACGGTCAGGCTTGATCTCTTCCGTCAGGGTCGTCAGGCCGCCAACGGGCACGGACTGGTGACGGTCGATCTGGGGGCCGGTCTTGACGGTGTCGCCCTTGCCTGCCTCGAAAGCATCGATGATCTCTTCCAGACGCTCGGGCGTCAGGTCTTCATAGGCATCCTTGAAGATGATGACCATCGGCGCGTTGACGCAGGCGCCCTGACATTCCACCTCTTCCCAGGAAAGCGTGCCGCTCTCATTGGTGTGCAGCGGATCGTGATGGATCTTCTTGCGGCAGACATCCATCAGCGCTTCGGAGCCGCGCAGCATGCAGGGCGTGGTGCCGCAGACCTGAACGTGGGCACGCGTGCCGACCGGCTTCAGCTGGAACTGCGTATAGAAGGTCGCGACCTCAAGAACACGGATATAGGCCATGTCCAGCATGTCTGCGACTTTTTCAATGGCGGCGCGGGTAACCCAGCCATCCTGCTCCTGGGCACGCATGAGCAGCGGGATGACCGCTGATTGCTGGCGCCCCTCGGGATATTTCTTGATCGTCTTTTCAGCCCATGCGGTGTTTTCCGCGTTGAAGGCAAATGCCACGGGCTGGAACTGATCTTCGGCTAGTCGACGAACGGACATACTTCCTCACGCCTTTTCAGTTTAACGTCTCACACCGCGATCTCGCCACCGTGACGAATTCGCAGGCATAAGCCGCCTTGTCTTTTTGCATGAACACGATGAACTTGCTGCCATTGGGAACCGAGGCCTTGATCTCGTATCCCGACGACAGAAGCTGCTTGATGGTCGAGGAGCCGCCGCTCGCCAACGATACACCGCCCTCGTCCGTCGCCGTCTGGGCGAAAAGGGGGGTGGACATCGCTGCGAGAAAAGCCGGAATGGCCAGCGGCAGACGCATCAGCGGTCGACCTCCCCGAACACGATGTCGAGAGAGCCGAGCACGGCTGTAACGTCGGCAAGCTGATGGCCCTTGCACAGAAAATCCATGGCCTGCAGATGGGCATAGCCCGGAGCGCGGATCTTGCAGCGGTAAGGCTTGTTGGAACCATCGGCAACCACATAAACGCCGAACTCGCCCTTTGGCGCTTCGACGGCGGCGTAAACTTCGCCAGCGGGAACGTGGTAACCTTCGGTGTAGAGCTTGAAGTGGTGGATCAGCGCTTCCATCGAACGCTTCATCTCACCGCGCTTGGGCGGAACCACCTTGCCATCCAGCGAGGAGACCGGGCCGATGCGGTGCTTGCCGGACAAAAGCTCGACGCACTGCTTCATGATCTTCACGGATTCGCGCATTTCCTGCATGCGGATCAGGTAACGATCATAGCAGTCGCCGTTCTTGCCAACAGGGATGTCGAATTCCAGATCGGAATAGCACTCATAAGGCTGCGAACGACGCAAATCCCAGGCAGCGCCGGAACCACGCACCATCACGCCCGTAAAGCCCCAGGCAAAGGCATCTTCCAGCGAGACGACGCCGATATCGACGTTACGCTGCTTATAGATGCGGTTATCCGTCAGGAGGCCCTCGATATTGTCGAGGACGGTGATGAAGGGATCGCACCACTTGCCGATATCGTCAACCAGTTCCGGCGGCAGGTCCTGGTGAACGCCGCCCGGGCGGAAATAGGCCGAGTGCATGCGCGCGCCACAGGCGCGCTCATAAAACACCATCAGCTTCTCGCGCTCTTCGAAGCCCCAGACCGGCGGCGTCATCGCGCCCACGTCCATGGCCTGCGTGGTCACGTTCATGATGTGCGAGAGGATGCGGCCGATTTCCGAATAGAGAACGCGGATCAGCTGGCCGCGCATCGGGATCTCGAGGCCGAGCAGCTTTTCGACGGCGAGCGCGAAAGCGTGCTCCTGGTTCATCGGCGCGACGTAGTCGAGACGATCGAAGTAAGGAACGGCCTGCAGATAGGTCTTCGTCTCGATCAGCTTTTCGGTTCCGCGATGCAGAAGACCGATATGCGGATCAACGCGCTCGACGATTTCGCCGTCCAGTTCCAGAACCAGACGCAGCACGCCGTGCGCGGAGGGATGTTCCGGACCGAAGTTGATCGTGAAGTTGCGGACGTTATGCTCAGTCATTCTAGTGCTCCGCCGAGGTGATCATGGCGATGAATTCGGGGCCGGTCATGTTCTGCGTGATCTCAGCGAAGGAATAGCTCGAAGGCTTTTCATCCGTGAAAATCTGCGACGCGAACCTGAAACTGGAAGGGTTGTCAAAAGCCTGCAGCGACACGGCAAAATGCTTGCCATCCTTGGAACGCCACATCAGCGTGCTGCCGCAATTCTTGCAGAAGCAGCGCTCGCCCCACTCCGACGAGGAATAGACGCCGAGGCTCTCTTCGTTTTCGACGGAGATATCAGCGCATTCGACGGCCAGAAACGCGCCGCCGGACCAGCGGCGGCACATGGAGCAATGGCAAACGCCGAATTCGCGGGCGCCGATGACGGCCTCAAGGCCGACGGCGCCGCAAAGACATTGCCCATGCTCTGTCGCGGAGACCTGGCTCATTGCTTGGCCTTTTCGTCGCCAGGAAGAACGTAATCGGTCCCTTCCCAAGGGGAAAGGAAGTCGAAGTTACGGAATTCCTGCTTCAGCTCGACCGGCTCATAAAGCACGCGCTTCAGAACGTCATCGTAACGCACTTCAACAAAGCCGGTAACCGGGAAATCCTTGCGCAGCGGGTGGCCTTCGAAACCGTAATCGGTGAGGATGCGGCGAAGGTCCGCGTGGCCCTCAAACGGAATGCCATACATGTCCCAGGCTTCACGCTCGAACCACTCCGCACCCATGTAGACGGAGGTCGCAGAAGGAACGCCCTCGTCCTCCTCCACCTGCAGCTTGACGCGGACGCGCAGATTCTGGCGCGGCGACAGCAGGTGATAAACGACATCGAAACGCTTTTCGCGCTGCGGCCAGTCAACGCCGCAGATATCGATGATATTGACGAATCCGCACTGCACATCGTCGCGCAGGAAGGTCAGAAGCGCGATTACGCTTTCAGGCGTCGTGTTCAGCGTCAGCTCGCCATAGGCGATATCGGCCGACACCACGAGTGAACCGCGCGCTTCCTTAACGTAAGCAGCAAGATCGTTGAGAGCTTCGCTCATTCTAAATCCGTCCTTTGCCCTTAGCGCTCGATCGTACCGGTACGCCGGATCTTTTTCTGCAGCAGAAGCACGCCGTAAAGCAGCGCTTCGGCCGTGGGGGGACAGCCCGGAACGTAGATATCCACCGGCACGACGCGATCGCAGCCGCGCACGACGGCGTAGGAATAATGGTAATAACCGCCGCCATTGGCGCAGGAACCCATGGAGATGACGTAACGCGGCTCAGGCATTTGGTCATAGACCTTACGCAGAGCCGGAGCCATCTTGTTGGTCAGCGTGCCAGCGACGATCATCACGTCCGACTGGCGCGGCGAGGCGCGCGGGGCGACACCGAAGCGCTCCATGTCGTAACGCGGACCGGAAGCCTGCATCAGTCCTTCGACGGCGCAGCAGGCGAGACCGAACTGCATCCACATCAGCGAGCCGGTACGGGCCCAGGTGATCAGTTCGTCGGTCGAGGTGACGAGGAAGCCCTTATCGGCCAGCTCGTCGTTGATTTCCGTGAAGTAGGCATCGTTGCTGCCAACCGGCTTGCCGGTGGAGGGATCGATGATCCCCTTCGGCTGCGGCGTGACGAGCGTGCCGTTGTTCTGGCTCATGCCCATTCCAGCGCTCCCTTCTTCCACTCATAGATAAAGCCGATGGTGAGAACGAGGAGGAACACCATCATCGACCAGAAACCGAACCAGCCCATCTCACCGAAAGACACCGCCCATGGGAACAGGAACGCGACTTCGAGGTCAAAGATGATGAACAGAATCGACACCAGATAAAAGCGGATATCGAACTTCATGCGGGCATCGTCGAAGGCGTTGAAACCGCACTCGAAAGCAGAGAGCTTTTCCGGGTCCGGCGCCTTGTAAGCGACAGCGAAAGGCGCGATCAGAAGCGCCAGGCCGATGACAAGAGCGATACCGATGAATATTGCGATCGGAATGTAGGAACTGAGGAGTTCAGTCATGGTCTCTTCCCTGCCCGGCCGGGTGCCGGGCCTGCCTTTGTGACCTTAGTCTCAAAGAGCGGACAAATATGTTGCAACGCCAAAGTGGTTAGCGCAGCCGCGCCCTCTCTGCAAGAGTTTAGGCACCATTTCAAGACACCTGCCGCATTGATTGGCAACAATATTGCCGGAATTGACGCAAATTTGGGCCACATTTCCGACCTAAGCCCCTCAAATACAATAATAATCGATTGAAGGAAGCAACCGCAAAAAAGTCACACGATTTTTACGCCCAAACGTTGGCGAAGTGACGATATCGGGAAATCGAAACTTGACTAATAAAAGCAGGAAAAATCCCGCGGAAAACGGCCGGAATCAGAGACCTGAATCGCTGAAGACAAAGCCGCGCAGACCGCGCATCGATTGTTCAGATGGAGACATTTCAAGAAGGAGAAATGGCGCGAGTGACGGGGCTCGAACCCGCGACCTCCGGCGTGACAGGCCGGCACTCTAACCGACTGAGCTACACCCGCGCTCCACAGACATTCATCTGCGTTTTTTCCGAGGAACAGGATGGCGCGAGTGACGGGGCTCGAACCCGCGACCTCCGGCGTGACAGGCCGGCACTCTAACCAACTGAGCTACACCCGCTTATCCTGACCGACAGAACCTTGGTTCCGCCGTACGAACCAGCCTCGGCTGTTCGTTGAGCGGCTAACTACGGCGTTCGTGCGGGGGTGTCAAGCAGGTTTCACGACAAAAGAATAAGCTTTTTTATTTTGATCAGGAAAAACCCTGGGGCCTTTTATCGACGCTCCGGCAAATGCCCTGTTTTGCGGGCTTTTCCCAACGAAAACAAAAAACTTGTCCACAGCCAGCCGCTTTATCAACGTCATTTCTACGGGGCCGTCATGACGTCATTGGTTTCTGAATTTACCAAAAAGCCCGCAGTTCCCGGCTTTTTACCCCTCCCCTTCGGCGGAGGGAAAAACCTCCCCGAAAAAAAACAAAAAAACTTCACAAAAGCCCTTGCGGTTTTTTTCCGATCCGAATACATCACGGCCACCGACGCGGCGGACATGATCCGCAAGACGCGAAGGGCGATTAGCTCAGTTGGTAGAGCGCCTCGTTTACACCGAGGATGTCGGGAGTTCGAGTCTCTCATCGCCCACCATTCCTTCTCACAGTGATTTAAAGAACCCTTGCCGATTGCGGTTTGAACCGTATGCGGTTGCGCTTCACCATGTATGCTTGGCTTCGATGCGCAGCCCCTGCCCTCGGTGGCATGGAAGGGGCCATGGTCGCGCGCTACTGCGGTGTAGAATCACATTTCCCAGTTGCCGCGTCGTGCCAAACCGGGACTTTCGTTTCAGATTCGCACAGCCGCAGCCATCCCTGTTTCACCCCGCAACATACCGAAAAATAAGCAGATTTAGAATTTTTAAAGAGATTTCGGGCATTGTTTTCAGGCCGTTTCATGATGAGCGGTAGAACTGATGGATGAAACCATGTCACTCGACGCGTTTGTTACACTCGCGCTTATTGCGCTGCCTGTTTACATTTTTTTCCGCTGGGTCCAGCAGGATTCGGAGAAACCAGATATTTCCAAAAACAAGAATTCCATGGGGCGGTGATCCGGGCGCTGGGATCGCACCATTATCCCGGACGACCTCCGGAGAGAACTTTCGATCACCGATGCGAAGCGGCAATGCCTTTTGAGGGCTTGCATATGACGTATCGTATAAACGCCCGGCATTCAGACCCATACCGCATTAAAAAAGCCGGGCTATGCCCGGCTTTTTCCGTTGCGGCGCTGTCGTGTGCAATCAGTTGATCGCCTTCATCTCGACCTTGAAGAACAGCGTCTCGCCGGAAGAATCATCGACGCCGTCATTATCTGTCACGGCATAGGCCGTTCCCGCCTTGTCGAAGGTGAAGCCTTCCAGCTTGTCGACGACATAGCCGTTGGTCTGGGCCTTGAGGTCCGGCAGGAAGTCATGGGCTTCCTGCTTGGTGACCAGCGGCAATTCGCCACCGATCTTGCCCGGCTTCAGGTCAGCAATCGCCACGCGGTAGAGCTTCTTGATCTTGGCTTTGTCACCAATCTGGTTGTCGCGCTCGACGATATAGACATTGTCGCCCTGTGCG
The DNA here is from genome assembly GCF_026191755.1 of Agrobacterium sp. InxBP2. Taxonomy (NCBI): domain Bacteria; kingdom Pseudomonadati; phylum Pseudomonadota; class Alphaproteobacteria; order Hyphomicrobiales; family Rhizobiaceae; genus Agrobacterium; species Agrobacterium sp. InxBP2. The sequence goes on along the minus strand of NZ_JAINDY010000033.1, from coordinate 325,460 downwards.
GTGATTTCGGACAGGCCGACCCAACCGGCTTCGGTCTTATCGAGCGGGTAGCGCACGGCGCCCCATTCCTTGGACTTCGGATAATAGGAGACGAGCTTGACGAAGCCCTTCTCGTCCGTGCCCCATTCGCGCTGCACGGCCATCCACAGCGTCGCGTCATCGCCCTTGCCGATCATGGTAACGCCTTCGAAACCGAAGCGGGTATCGCCGGCGAGCAGTTCCTTTGGCAAGGCGATTTCGGCCTTGATTTCGCCCTTGGCATTGACGTTGTAGAGCGCATGCGGAACAAGCTTGGCGCTGTCGCCTTCGGAGGCCAGCCAGAACCCTCCCTTGCCATCCAGCGTGATGCCTTCGATGTCGAGTTTCTGCGCCGCAATGCCGTCGCGCTTGACACGCAGCACGTTGGTGATGGTGGCGGGCTTCTTGGTCGCGTCGATGGTGTAGATTGACGGCTGGTTACCATAGACCGAGTCGGACACGGCATAGAGGATGCCTGGCTTCTCGGCATCGCCTACCAGACCCGAAAGAGCGCCCCAGCCGATAGGCGCACCATCGACAGTGGCGGAAACCAGTTGCGGATAGGCCGGCTCGCCTTCGGCACGTTCGTAGATCATGACATGCGAGCGGGCGCCGCCGTCTTCCACCAGATCAGCCTCATTGGCCGTGACGAAGAGGTTGCGCGCGGGGATGGCGACAGCGCCTTCCGGCGAAATGCCCGAAGGCAGGAGCTGCGTGAGCTGCGGCTCTGCGCCGGTATCCTTATAAACAGCGGCAATCGAGGCGCGCTCGGCGAGGACGAAGAAGTACTTCTGGCCATCGAAGGTCGCCGTTTCGAGGCCTTCCGGCTCTATGCCCTTTGCCTTGGAGCGCTTTTCCGGATAATGGCCAATGGCCGCTACCGCGTGCTCGAGCGAAGCGCCAGCCTCATAAAGAAGCTTGCCAGTCTTGTCGAAAATGGTGAAGCCGCGTGCACCGCCCTGCCAGTCGCCTTCATTGGCGATGACGATACGGTCATTGTCCAACCACTTGACGGCGTCAGGTTCGCGCTTGCGGCCTTCCTGCTTGTCGGTGAATTTCAGCTGGCCATCGGTCTTGGTGTCGATGCCTTCCAGATTGACGGTGCCGGCAGAGAAATGCGTCTTCACCGTGCCGGTCTTGCCGTCGATGATGACTATATGGTTGTTTTCCTGCAGCGTCAGCGCGATCTCGCCATTGGCATTGATCGAGACGAATTCCGGTTCCGGATCTTCAGGGGAAATCTCGGCGAGACCGGTGACGTCGATCTTCTTCAGCGTCGCGCAGTCGGCAACGCTGTCCTTCAGGCCGACAGTGACGAGATAACCGGCTGGCATCTGCGGCAGAGCGCCTTCGTTCACCTCTTCATCACGTTCGTTTTCGATAGCGATGGCGGCAAAGGTTTTATCCGGAGACACCGCGACTGAATCCGGTTGACCGCCGAGATCACAGCTCGCTTCGATCTTCTTGGCAGCGATATCGACAGTCACGAGCTTGCCGGAGGGCTTGGCGCGGTTTTCCGAGGTATTGACGCCGGCGAGAACCTTGAGACCGGCAACGGCAACGGAGGTCGGCTCACCTTCCAGCAGCAATGCGCCGCCGGCCTTGGGAGCCTTGGCATCGGTGATGTCGATGAAGCCGATGCCGCCGAGCGGGCTGTCCGAATAGATCAGCGTCTTGCCGTCTTCGCTGGCGGTGATGATTTCAGCCGAGGTCACGGACTTGGCGTCCTTGTCCGCGGGCAGGTTCTTCGCTACCGGGAAAGAAGCAATGCGGTTAAAAACCGGCTCTGCGGCCGCCGGAAAGGCTGCAGATGTAAGCAGAGCCGCGGTCAAGGCCATCTGAGAAAATCGGAACGCCATTTTATCCCCCTTGGGTTCAGAAATATCCCAAGGCTTCTGCGTCACGGACATGACAGTGGCATGACACTTCATGGCCCGGAATCAAAAAGCCCGGCCGCAAAGGCCGGGCTTTCGTGTTTATGCGCATATTCCGTATATCGAAACGCCGTGTGTCCGGATGGAGGCTACACAGGCACGCCCGACTTTCATTCCATACCATTCGGCATAAACGGCGCCGCTCGAAAGAACTTTCGAAAGGCACGCTCCTTAGACCGGTTGATGGCGTGAGCGCGTCAAAACATGCTTCCTCGTGAACCTGAAAAGCCGCCGCCCGCCGCGGGCGTTACGGCTTTCCGGAAACCTTACGAGTTGACGGCGTCCTTCAGGCCCTTGCCTGCGGAGAACTTCGGAACGTTGCGAGCCGGGATATCGACTTCAGCACCCGTGGAAGGGTTACGGCCCTTGGAGGCTTCACGACGGCTGACGGAGAAGCTGCCAAAGCCGGCGAGGCGGATATCGCCACCGTTCTTCAGTTCGCTCTGTACGGTTTCGAATACGGCATCAACAGCGGAAGCAGCATCTGCCTTCGTGAGACCAGCCTTTTCGGCAACAGCAGAGACGAGCTCGTTCTTGTTCATGTTTCCACCCCTTTCAATGGTTTGAAACGACTCAAATTAAGCCGGCGCAGAATACGTTCGTATCCGCGCGCAGCAACTCAAAAGCGCTGGAATCGCCTGAAAAACAAGGGGTCTGCGGTTTTTTTCACAAAAAAGGCCGACATTTCTGCCGGCCTTCCCCATAATCGTGCCAATTTCGCATCACTTGCGCCGACCTGAAGCCGTACCTTCGTCGTGAAGCCTAACGCATTGAATCTACGCAGGACCTGTCGCGAGCACCGATTCCGGCCCTCGCGACGACGCGTCTCAATGCGCGATGGTCTGGCTGCCGTCATCAACGCCTTCGACCGTTGCGATCACCGGCGTCTCGATGCTGCCATCCCACTCGATGGGCTCCGGCTGGCGAATGAGGGCGTGCTTGATAACCTCGCCCATGCGCGACACCGGAATGATTTCCATCTCGTTCTTCACATTATCCGGAATCTCCGCCAGATCCTTGGCGTTTTCTTCCGGGATCAGCACCTTCTTGATGCCGCCGCGAAGCGCTGCAAGCAGCTTTTCCTTCAGGCCACCGATCGGCAGAACGCGACCACGAAGCGTGATCTCGCCTGTCATCGCCACGTCCTTCGAGACCGGAATACCGGTCATGATGGAGACGATCGCGGTTGCCATGGCGACACCGGCGGACGGACCGTCCTTCGGGGTTGCCCCTTCCGGAACGTGCACGTGGATGTCGCTCTTGTCGAAGCGCGGCGGCTCGATGCCGAAGTCCACGGCGCGCGAACGGACATAGGATGCCGCCGCCGAAATGGATTCCTTCATCACTTCCTTGAGGTTGCCGGTAACCGTCATGCGGCCCTTGCCCGGCATCATCACGCCTTCGATGGTGAGCAGCTCACCGCCGACTTCCGTCCAGGCCAGACCCGTGACGACACCGACCTGATCCTCGCGCTCAGCCTCGCCGTGGCGGAACCGCGGAACGCCCAGATAATCCGGAACGTTTGCTGCGGTAACCTCAACGGACTTGACCTTGCCCTTGATGATCTCGGTGACAGCCTTCCGCGCCAGCTTCATCAGCTCGCGTTCGAAGCTGCGCACGCCCGCCTCGCGGGTGTACTGCTGGATGACAACCATCAGGGCATCATCGGTGACCGAGAATTCTTCCGGACGCAGGGCATGTTCCTTGATCGCCTTGGGCAGCAGGTGACGCTTTGCGATTTCGCGCTTTTCGTCTTCCGTGTAACCGGCGATGCGGATCACTTCCATACGGTCCATCAGCGGGCCGGGAATGTTCAGCGTGTTGGCCGTGGTCACGAACATCACGTCGGACAGGTCGTATTCCACTTCCAGGTAGTGATCCATGAAGGTGGAGTTCTGTTCCGGATCGAGAACCTCGAGCAGCGCCGACGACGGATCGCCACGGAAATCCATGCCCATCTTGTCGATTTCGTCGAGCAGGAAGAGCGGGTTTGCCTTCTTGGCCTTCTTCATCGACTGGACGATCTTGCCCGGCATGGAGCCGATATAGGTGCGGCGGTGACCGCGGATTTCCGCTTCGTCACGAACGCCACCCAGCGCCATGCGCACATACTCGCGGCCGGTCGCCTTGGCGATCGACTTGGCGAGCGAGGTCTTGCCGACGCCGGGCGGGCCGACGAGGCACAGGATCGGGCCACGGATCTTCGTCGCGCGGGCCTGCACGGCCAGATACTCGACGATACGCTCCTTGACCTTGTCCAGACCGAAATGGTCCTGATCCAGGATCTTCTCGGCATTGTTGAGGTCCGCCTTGATCTTGGACTTCTTGCCCCAGGGCAGACCAAGCAGCCAGTCCAGATAGTTGCGCACGACAGTCGCTTCCGCGGACATCGGGCTCATCTGGCGCAGCTTCTTCATTTCCGCTTCGGCCTTTTCCTTGGCCTCCTTGGAAAGCTTTGTCTTGGCGATGCGCTCTTCCAGCTCGGCCATCTCGTCACGGCCGTCCTCGCCGTCGCCGAGCTCCTTCTGGATCGCCTTCATCTGCTCGTTCAGGTAATATTCGCGCTGGGTCTTCTCCATCTGGCGCTTTACGCGCGAGCGGATGCGCTTTTCGACCTGAAGAACGGAAATCTCGCCTTCCATGAAGCCAAGCGCTTTTTCAAGCCGCTGCTTCACGCTGACGGTTTCCAGCATTTCCTGCTTTTCGGTGATCTTGATCGACAGGTGCGAAGCGACCGTGTCGGCGAGCTTCGAGTAATCATCGATCTGACCGGCAGCGCCGACAACCTCGGGCGAAATCTTCTTGTTGAGCTTCACATAGCTCTCGAATTCCGAAACGACCGAACGCGAGAGCGCCTCGATCTCGACCGGATCTTCGGCAGGCTCCTGCAAAGGCGTGGCCGAGGCTTCGTAGAAATCCTCGCGACCGGTGTAGCTGTCGATCTGGGCGCGGCCCTTGCCTTCCACCAGCACCTTCACGGTGCCGTCGGGAAGCTTCAGAAGCTGCAGGACATTGGCGACCGTGCCGACCTTGTGGATGGCTTCAGGCGCCGGATCGTCGTCGCTGGCGTTGATCTGGGTAACAAGCATGATCTGCTTGTCGGAGCCCATGACTTCCTCGAGCGCACGGATGGATTTTTCCCGCCCGACGAACAGGGGAACGATCATATGCGGGAAAACGACAATGTCGCGCAGGGGAAGTACCGGATAGGTACCGCCAGATGCCGCAGACGTGATGTTCGTCATATCATTTCCTTTCCATGGTCCCTTTCGGGACACTTTGCCGAACGTCTTGGGGGCGTCCGGCATATTCATTTCTCGAGACTGAAAGTGGAGTTTCGAAACACCGATTTCAAGTCGTCGGAGCAGACGGCCTTACGCGACGGCAGGACCGTGAAATTCAACAAAACTCAGCGCTGGCTAATACTACCGACATTTCCGGTTATCCTCGAGGGCTCAGGAACCGGGTCGCCGACGAAATTCACATTTCCGTCATATCGCGCTGCAAATCAGTTGTAAGACTTTATCAGCAAAGCGCAATCCGCTCCAAACGCAAAATCGGGCTTCGTCAAGTTAGCCGCAAGTTTCGTAAGGCCCATCTAATAGAAAAGGCCCGCACGGATGCGGGCCTCTGATTTCATCAAACATCACAGCAGCCGGATTACGCCGAGACGTTGGTCTTTTCTTCCTGACGGTCCGCATAGATGTAGAGCGGACGCGCAACGCCGCTAACGACGTCGTTGGAAATGACCACTTCGCGCACGCCCTCCAGCGTCGGCAGTTCGAACATGGTATCCAGCAGGATCTTTTCCATGATCGAGCGCAGGCCACGGGCACCGGTCTTGCGGGTGATCGCCTTGCGGGCGATTTCGCGCAGCGCGTCCTCGTGGAAGGTCAGCTCGACGTCTTCCATCTCGAACAGGCGCTGGTACTGCTTGACCAGAGCGTTCTTCGGCTCGGACAGGATCTGGATCAGCGCATCTTCATCCAGGTCTTCCAGCGTCGCCAGAACGGGCAGACGGCCGATGAATTCCGGAATGAGGCCGAACTTCACCAAATCTTCCGGCTCCAGCTCGCGCAGCACTTCGCCCACACGACGGTCGTCTTCCGCCTTGACGGTCGCACCGAAGCCGATCGAGGTCTTTTCGCCACGGGCCGAGATGATCTTGTCGAGGCCGGCAAAAGCACCGCCGCAGATGAACAGGATGTTGGTCGTATCCACCTGCAGGAATTCCTGCTGCGGATGCTTGCGGCCGCCCTGCGGCGGTACGGAAGCGACCGTGCCTTCCATGATCTTCAGAAGCGCCTGCTGAACGCCCTCGCCCGATACGTCGCGCGTGATGGACGGGTTGTCCGACTTGCGGGAAATCTTGTCGACTTCGTCGATATAGACGATGCCGCGCTGGGCGCGCTCGACATTGTAATCCGCAGCCTGCAACAGCTTCAGGATGATGTTTTCCACGTCCTCGCCGACATAACCGGCTTCGGTCAGCGTCGTTGCGTCCGCCATGGTGAAGGGAACGTCGATGATGCGGGCGAGCGTCTGGGCAAGATAGGTCTTGCCGCAGCCCGTCGGGCCGACGAGCATGATGTTCGACTTCGCCAGCTCGACATCGCCATTCTTGGAGGCGTGCGCGAGGCGCTTGTAGTGGTTGTGAACGGCCACGGACAGGATTTTCTTCGCCTGCTTCTGGCCGATGACGTATTCGTCGAGGATCTTGATGATGTCCTGCGGGGTGGGTACACCCTCGCGCGACTTCACCATAGACGTCTTGTTCTCCTCGCGGATGATGTCCATGCACAATTCGACGCATTCATCGCAGATGAATACCGTCGGTCCGGCAATGAGTTTCCGGACTTCGTGCTGGCTCTTGCCGCAGAATGAACAATAGAGTGTATTCTTAGAGTCGCCGCCGTTGCTGCCGCTGACTTTGCTCATATCTCTTTCCTTCCAGCACGCCGCAGGTCCGTCAAACGGATCGCGGTCAACTTACCGCCCGCAGATACGGCCGCCCTTGGGGTGCATCGCCGTATCCGCCTCGTTTCCCGGGGTACTAACCGTATCAGATACAGGAGCTGATAACCGGCGGCAACGAATTCCCCATTAAACCAAAGGCCGCGTCATAAAAAATCAACATAGCCTTTATATATACTAATATCGCTTTCTGTTCCGGTTGAAAGCCCCGAAATTACTTTTGCGGGGTCAAACAAACGTCAAAAAGCGTCGCGCCTCAATTCGCGACGGCGCCTTCGATTTCCTGGCGCGAGGTCAGGATCTTGTCGATCACGCCCCAGTCCTTCGCCTCGTCTGCATCCATGAAATGGTCGCGATCAAGGGTTTTTTCAACCTCTTCGAGCGTGCGGCCGGTATGCTTCACGTAGACTTCATTGAGGCGGCGCTTCATCTTGATGATGTCGCGGGCGTGGCGTTCGATATCCGAAGCCTGGCCCTGGAAGCCGCCCGATGGCTGGTGCACCATGATGCGTGCGTTGGGGGTGGCGAAACGCATTCCCTTTTCACCGGCAGCGAGAAGCAGCGAACCCATGGAGGCAGCCTGGCCGACGCAGAGCGTGGAGACCGCAGGGCGGATAAACTGCATCGTATCGTAGATCGCCATGCCGGCGGTCACGACGCCACCTGGCGAATTGATGTAGAGCGCAATTTCCTTCTTCGGGTTCTCGGCCTCGAGGAACAGCAGCTGCGCGCAGACGAGCGACGCCATCTGGTCTTCCACCGGGCCGGTGAGGAAAATGATGCGTTCCTTGAGAAGACGGGAAAATATGTCGTAGGAGCGTTCGCCGCGATTGGTCTGCTCAACGACCATCGGCACCAGAGCCATGGCGGTATCAACTGGATTTTTCATGTCCGTCCTTTGTCAACTCTGCCCGTTGCGGAAACCGCCCCGGAATCACTTCTAACCTTCATACTCCCTACATAGAGTGTCCCTGCCCCGTACTTCAAGACACGAAGCCGCATATCCTTAACGGCTCAACAGCGTTTGCAGAGCTTCAGAGGCCGGCCGCGGCGGGCTTTTGCACCCGTTCGTCCCGGCCGCAGCCATTTGTCTCCCCGCCATCAATTTTTTACCAAGACTGGCGAGGACCAAAAAAATGTACTTCATGCACAGATATAACTTCTAACCGGCAAGAACTCGTTAGTATTTGCTGCTGATACTGAAAAACGAATTTCGGTTCCCATCGGCGAACAGCCCTATCCGGGCGAAATGGCAGCTCAACAATTCAGCGGGAATAACGCACGTCGTGCGAGCTTCTCCGCTTTTGCCGCATGATGGCGCAGATAGGATTTTGCAATGCTGGATGCAAAGACGAGCACGCTACTATGGGCGGCGGAGACGTTCACCCTTGCCGTGCTTCTGGGAACGCTGTGGCTGCACCGCCCTTCCCGCCGGCACAATCTCTATTTCGCCGCCGGCTTTCTCGCCACCGGCTTCGGCACCGTCATGGTGGCGTTTCGCGGAGATATTTCCAGTTTCCTGTCCATTCAGGTCGGCAACGCGCTGGCGCTTTCCGCCTTCGGCTTCTGGCTCGCGGGCCTCTTGTCCCTGGAGAAGCGCAAGCTCGCTGGCTGGATTGCCATTCCGGCCCTCCTGTGGATCGCCGGAATGTTCGTCCCACCCGTGCGAGAAAACATGGTGGCCCGGATCCTGCTTTATCACGCCAGTGCGGCCACGGGCTATTTCATGCTCGCCGGTGTGCTTCTGGCAAATGGCGAGCGCAGGTCGCGCAGCAGAAAAGTTCTGGCGACGATTCTGATCCTGCAGGCTTTTGCCGGCGCCGTCGTCGCCTCCATTGTCATCCCGGCCAATGCGGCTGCGCCCAACGCCATTCCTCTGACATCGGCGCTCGCTTTTTCCGGCATGCTCGGCTTCACGGCCATCATCATGATCAGCGCCAAGATCATCATGGAGGATACGGAGCTTCGTCTTCACCGGCTCGCCATGACCGATCACCTGACCGGTGTCCTTAACCGGCGTGGTCTGCTGGAGGAGTTCGACCGCATCAAGAAGCGCTCACACGGCTCCAGCCGATATGTGGCGCTTGTTCTCTTCGATATCGACCATTTCAAGAAGATCAATGACAGATACGGCCACCAGTCCGGCGACGCCGTACTCGTGCATTTCTGTCAAATCGCGCAACGCGCGATCGGCGACCGCGGCCTTTTCGTGAGGATGGGCGGCGAGGAGTTCGCGCTGGTGGCGGAGGTCGAAAGCCCCTCCAGCACCGTCACGCTTGCCGAATCCATCCGTAACAATCTGCTTCTTTCGAAAATCACCTCACGCGGCGAACCCATCAAGGTGACGACCAGCGTCGGCATATCCGAAGCGATGATCAAGGACGCCGAGCTGAATGTGATGATGACCGAGGCCGACCGAGCGCTTTATGCCGCAAAGAAAGCCGGGCGCAATCGGACCGTAATCCACGTAAATTCGGCCAATGTCGTCGTGCCCGCCTCGGACCGTGACGAAAACCCTATGGATAACAATGCCGACCGGCAGGTCGCGGCGCTGAACCGGATATCCGCAATTGCCAGCCGGTGAAGGTGTAACCATTTGGTGACATATAAAGGAACGCCTGCCGCCCTTCCCAAAGCGCCAAGCGCGGAATAAACCATCAGCATGACAGCGACGTTTCCCTTTCTCAAAATCGATTCCGCCACCCGCCACGTTTCACTCGATGCGCGCGACCCGGCTTTTTACAACGATCCGAACCCCGTCTACGCCGCCCTGCACGCGCAATGTCCCACTTTCTACTGGGAAGAGCAGCGGCAATGGTTTTTCACCTCTTATGACCATGTCAGCTCGCTGCTGCGCGACCGCCGGTTTGGACGACAGATCCTGCATGTGGCAACTCGTGAAGAGATCGGCCTGCCAGAGCCGCTTGAGCATGTGAAGCATTTCGCCCTGGCCGAGCAGCATTCGCTTCTGGAACTGGAGCCGCCGGAGCATACGCGGCTGCGCACGCTGATCAACCGCGCCTTCGTGTCACGGCATGTCGACAAGATGAAGCCGGAGATCGAGGAACTCGCCAACCGGCTGATTGACGCTTTCGAAGAGAAGGGCGAGACGGAACTGCTTTCCTCCTACGCCGATATCATCCCGGTAACGATGATCGCCCGGATGATCGGCATTCCCGAGGAAATGGGGCCGCAGCTGCTGAAGTGGTCGCATGCTTATGTCGGCATGTACATGTTCAAGCGCACACCGGAAGACGAGCTTCTGGCCGACAGGGCTGCGAAGGAATTTTCGGATTATGTGCGCAGCGTGATCGCCGAGCGGCGGGCCAAGCCTGAGGACGACCTGCTGAGCCACATGATCCATACCGAGCACAAGGGTCAATATCTGACGGACGACGAGCTGGTGTCCACCACCATCGTCCTGCTCAACGCGGGCCATGAAGCGACCGTTCATCAGATCGGCAATTCCGTGCGTATCATTCTGGAGAGCGGGATATCGCCGCAGACCTTGTTCAGCGATGAGGCCGCCACGGAACGCACGGTGGAGGAAACCCTGCGGATCTGCGCGCCGGTGCACATCTTCCAGCGATGGGTTCTGGAGCCGGTCGAGATTGACGGCGTGCAGTTCAAGCGCGGCGACAAGGTGAGCCTGATCCTGGCTGCGGCCAACCTCGATCCGTCAAAATTCCCTGATCCACTGACCTTCCGGCCGGAGCGCAACGAAGGCGCCAATGTCTCCTTCGGCGCCGGCATCCATTTCTGTATCGGCGCGCCATTGGCAAGACTGGAACTGAACCTTGCCCTGCCACTGCTTTTCAAACGCCTGCCGCGCCTGAAAATTGCCGAGCCGCCCAAGGTCAAGGATGTCTATCATTTCCATGGGCTGGAGCGGCTCGATCTCAGCTGGTAGCGTGTGCCGGCCTTAAATCTGGGCCAGACCGCCATCGACCGAAAGCTCGACGCCGGTGATGTAACTGGCCTTTGAAGAGGCCAGGAACAGAACGGCCTCAGCGATCTCGTCGGGGTCGGCCATCCGGCCGATCGGCGCGGCATCCTTCAGATAGGCCTCGAAACCGGCGATCTTTTCTTCATCGAGCTTCAGGCCGTTTTCCATGATCGGCGTGCGGGTCACGCCCGGGCTAACCGTATTGACGCGGATGCCCCGCGCCTTGAGGTCGTTGGCAAAACTGCGGGCGAATGAGCGAACGGCCGCCTTGGAAGCATTATAGGCGCTCAACCTCTCCAGGCCCTTGTTGCCGACGATCGACCCGGTGAGCACGATCGAGCCGCCATCGCGCAGGACCGGCAGCAATGTCTGCACGGTGTAGAAAACGCCCTTGACGTTGATGTCGAAAATCCGGTCGTACAGCGCCTCGTGGGTATCACCGAGGTCATTGTTCTCGGCAATGCCGGCATTGGCGACGAGCACGTCCACCTTCCGGCCATCGGCTTCAATGCGCGCCTTGAGCCGCTCCAGATCGGAGAGCTCGGCAACATCGGACGCGAAGCCGATCGCCCCCTGCCCGAGCCTGGCGACCGCTGCCTCGAGATTGGCGGTATTGCGGCCCGTCACGTAAACGGCGGAGGCTCCGCCTTCCAGAGCCAATCTCGCGACGGAAAAGCCGATGCCAGTCGACCCACCGGTGACGACCACGACCTGCCCACTGAATAATCCAGACATTGCAAACTCCATGAATGTCGTAATTTCCGAATAACCATAATTCGGTATTTCGGTTTTATTGAAATATTGAAGCTTGTCAATCCGTGTGCTAGAGGCGGTCCATGGCTCAGTTTTTTCATCCCGCACGCGAAGACATTTCGCTCACGGCCGTGCTCGCCGCTCTTGGCGAACCGGCACGCATGGGCATCATCCGAAAATTATGGGGCTCCGAGACCGGACAGAATTGTGGAGCCGCGGCACCCTGTCAGGACATGCCGCGTTCAACCCTTTCCAGCCATATGCGGATCCTGCGGGAGGCAGGCTTGATTCGAACCCACAAACAGGGTGTCGAGAATATCAGCGTCGTGCGTGTCGACGATTTGGAAGCCCGTTTTCCCGGGCTCCTTCAATCCATCATTTCGTTCGACCAGCAATAGCGTGACCGAGCGGATTTCCGCCGTCACAGCCTGATGACATAGTCTTTTCGTGTTGTCTCCACGACTTCCCAGGTGCCAGTAAAGCCGGGCCGCAGCACAAGCCTGTCGCCCGGTCTGAGGTCACGCGGGGGCCCGCCATCCTCGGTCAGGATGGAATGGCCCTCGAGGATGCTGAAATATTCCCATTCGTCATAGACGACACGCCATTTTCCGGGTGTGGATTGCCAGATGCCGGCATAAATTCCGCCCTGCGCTTCCTCCAGATTCCATGTGGTGAATTTGGGGTCGCCGGAGATCAATCGCTCCGGCGCTGGCGCACCATGCTCTGCTTCGAGGGGAGCATCTTCGAATGTCAGTAGGTTGCTCATCGCGACGCCGACCTCTCAGACTTTTGCAAGCGATTGTTCAAGATCGGCAATGATGTCGTTGACATCCTCGATTCCGACGGACAGACGCACCACATCCGGACCGGCGCCGGCCGCCGTCTGCTGCTCCGGCGTCAGCTGGGCATGGGTGGTGGAAGCCGGGTGGATGACAAGCGAGCGCGTGTCACCGATATTGGCGAGATGGGAGAATAGCTGCAGCCCTTCGACCAGTGCCTTGCCGGCCGCATAACCGCCCTTGACGCCAAATGTAAAGACCGAACCCGCGCCCTTCGGCGAGTAACGCTGCTGGAGGGCGTGATTGTCGCTTTCCTCCAGGCCGGCATAATTCACCCAGCCGACCTTGGGATGTGCCTTAAGCCATTTGGCGACGGCAAGCGCATTGTCTGAATGGCGTTGAACGCGCAGCGGCAGGGTCTCAATTCCCGTGAGAATGAGGAAGGCGTTGAAGGGCGAAATCGCCGGGCCGAGATCGCGCAGGCCAAGCACGCGGCAGGCGATGGCAAAGGCGAAATTACCGAAAGTCTGGTGGAGCACGACGCCGGAATATTCGGGCCGGGGCTGTGACAGGGCCGGAAACCGGTCAGTCGCCGACCAGTCGAACGTTCCGCCGTCAACGATGATGCCGCCCATGGAATTACCGTGGCCACCGAGGAATTTCGTCAGCGAATGCAGTACGATGTCTGCACCGTGTTCCAGCGGTCGCAGCAGATATGGGCTTGCCATCGTGTTGTCGACGATCAGCGGCAGGCCGTGCCTATGGGCAACTTCGGCAATTGCGGCGATATCCACAAAGGTGCCGCCTGGATTTGCAAGGCTTTCTATGAAGACGGCGCGCGTGCGCTCATCGATCTGCTGTTCGAAACTGCCGGGATCGGTGGCGTCGGCCCAGCGAACCTGCCAGTCGAAACCTTTGAAGGCGTGGCCGAACTGGTTGATCGATCCGCCGTAAAGCTGACGGGCGGCGATGAAATTGTCGCCGGACTGCAGCAGCGTATGAAAAACCAGCAATTGTGCGGCGTGGCCGGAGGCGACGGCAAGCGCTGCGGTACCACCCTCAAGCGCGGCCACACGCTCTTCCAGAACCGCCTGAGTGGGGTTCATGATGCGGGTGTAGATATTGCCGAACTCTTTCAGCCCAAACAGGGCGGCGGCATGATCCGCATCACGGAAAGCGTAGGCCGTCGTCTGATAGATGGGTGTCGCCCGTGCGCCGGTCGTAGGATCAGGCTGTGCGCCCGCATGGATGGCCAGCGTTGAAAAACCGGGATTGCTGCTCGGCATGATGTTTCCTCCAATGGAATTCTGGAGGGATCATAATGCCTTGACGCCAAATGATAAGCCCAATCCGTACCAACTATCGTGCGATATTGAGACGCGGATACTCAATTGCCGGGCAACGGTTCATCACCACGTCAATGCCATAAGCCTCGGCCTTGGCGGCGGCATTATCGTCCCGCACGGATAGCTGACCCCAGATCACCTTTGGGCGTTGCGGCAGCAAGATCGCCTCGTCGACAATCGCGGAAAGATATTCCGGCGCACGAAACACATCGATCATATCAACAGCCTCGGGAATATCGGCCAGCCGGGCATAGACCGCCTGTCCCAGTATCTCCTTGCCCGCCTGACCCGGATTGACCGGAAACACGCGATAGCCCTTGGACAGCAGGAAGCGCATGACGCCATGGCTCGGCCGATCCGGATTGGGCGAAGCTCCCAGCAGGGCGATGGTTTTGACATTCGTCAGGATTTTCCTGAGGTAATCCGCTTCGTAAGTATCATGCTGCATGTCAACTTATTCCTTTGGCATACCACCTGATCCAGAGAGGCGCAGGCGTCTGGAGCGTTGCTTTAATGCCCACCAGCCTCTCCTCTCCCGCATGGTTCCAGCGCCGGCAACCTTCACGCCGTTTCATGCGATGCCATTCTCATCTAGGACGCTCCGGTCGTCTCCGGAACCCCGAAAGCGCAAAAATTAATATCTCCGCCGGATCGGCACTCTGCAACCCCGTTTTCATCGACGCAAAATGATTTCACAAAATCGCGCACACACCGGATGTATTGAGTATTTTCATCCACTTTTCAAAAATTGCGCCGAACGGCCATCGAAACAGGCGGAAACAACATTAGCGTGCATTTCATGCGCTCTTCGTCTCCTGTTTGTTTTCATTCCGTTCACCGGTTATTTAGCCGCGACTAATTTTCAAAAAGTTATTTCTTAAACCAACCATTCTATAAGTCTGCAACGTTATAGTGGAGTTTCGATGGGGATTCTGAAATTTATTTTCATTGGTGATCATACGATTTTAGTCGCCCCCACGCTCATTTGAAACGCCAGGCGCAATACCAACAACTGGGATAATTGGTGTGCTCTGTCATTTTTCAAGGAAATCCGCAGCGCGAGGCAGAGCCGCAAGCCGTGCATCAGGCGTTATTTTCCGGATTAAATCAGAAGCAGGAAAGCGTGTCTTATGCGCGATATTGGATCTCGTTTTTCATGACGCATAGAAATCAAAAATTTGACGCGTGTCATAATCCATAAAAACAAAGCCCCTAGGCACCGGATTGGGGACGGCCTCGGCGAGGCGATTGAAAGCGTACACCTGCCCGTCCGGAAAATGACTACCAGTTTCTGAGGCCAATGCTGTAGATTGCCCGAAAAGCCCGTGAGCGAGTCTCTGACTGTGACATTCGACATTCTTATTCTGGTGCTTCTGGGCGCAATGCTGCATGCCGGATGGAATGCGCTGGTCAAATCCGGTTCCGATAAATCGCTGGACGCCTCGTTGATTGCGGCGGGGGCTGCAGCCTGTTCGCTGCCGTTTCTGCCTTTCCTGCCGTTTCCCTCGCCAGTCGCCATTCCCTTCCTGATCGCCTCAGCCGTCCTGCAATTCGCTTATTTCCGCCTTGTCGCCGCCGCCTATACGATCGGCGACATCGGCCTTGTCTATCCCGTCATGCGCGGCGTGGCACCCTTGATCGTGGCGGCGACGAGCAGCCTGTTCCTGAGCGAGATTTTGAGCCCGCTGGCGATTGCGGGCATCGGCGTCATCTCCGCGGGGATCCTGACGCTTGCTTTCGAGGCAAGGCGCGGGGGCGGAAAGGCGATCATGGTCGCCCTGCTCAACGCTTTCGTGATTGCATCCTACACCTTCGTCGACGGTGTCGGCGCAAGGCTTTCCGGCAACGCCATCTCATACACGCTCTGGATGTCTCTGCTGCCACCCGTGCTGCTGTTCGGTTTCGCGTTTTACCAGCGGGGCGCTGGCCCCGTCGTCCAGCATGTCCGGCGCAACTGGTGGCGTGGCCTTATCGGTGGCGGCGGCTCCATACTCTCCTATGGGCTGGCGCTCTACGCCATGACCAAAGCGCCTGTTGCCGTCGTCGCAGCACTCCGGGAAACCTCCATTCTTTTCGCGCTGGTGATATCAGTGGTGATCCTGAAAGAACGCGCCAGCATCTGGCGCTACCTCGCCGGAGGCATCATTGCAGCGGGCGTTCTGGTGATGCGGCTGGGGTAAAACGAGGTCAGATGATGGGGTAAAATAATACCCCATAACCAACCGTTTGTTTTTACTTGATTATTTTTGCGACCTCCAAAATCAATCATATTGACGCTTTCGTTCGCGCACCGTATAAGCGCGCCAGATCGGATTCCAGCCGGAATAGGGTCATTTGCGGTAGCCCTTATCGGCAACCAAACCAAGCAACAAGAAACGCCCGTATGCTCTTCATGAAGAGGATGACGGGTCCACGTTAGAAAGTGAAATTCATGTCTACTTTCGTTCAGAAGCCCGCTGAGGTGGAGAAGAAGTGGGTCATCATCGACGCCGAAGGCCTCGTTGTTGGTCGCCTCGCCACCATCGTTGCAACCCGCCTGCGCGGCAAGCACAAGGCTACCTACACCCCCCACGTTGATGATGGCGACAACGTCATCGTTATCAATGCGGAAAAGGTTGCCCTCACCGGCAAGAAGTATTCCGACAAGAAGTACTACTGGCACACCGGTCACCCGGGTGGCATCAAGGAGCGTACGGCTCGCCAGATCATCGAAGGCCGCTTCCCGGAGCGCGTCGTTGAAAAGGCCGTCGAGCGCATGATCCCGCGCGGTCCGCTCGGCCGTCGTCAGATGAAGAACCTGCGCGTTTACGCCGGTTCCAACCACCCGCACGAAGCACAGCAGCCGGTCGTTCTCGACGTTGCCGCGCTCAACAAGAAGAACGTAAGGAGCGCCTGATAATGGCCGATCTTTCCTCTCTGAAAGACCTAGCCCCGGCTTCGGAAGCTTCGGCTCCCGTGCATGTCCGCAAGGTTGATACCCTCGGCCGCTCCTACGCGACCGGCAAGCGCAAGAACGCCGTAGCCCGCGTATGGGTCAAGGCGGGTTCTGGCAAGATCATCATCAACGGCCGCGATTTCACCACGTATTTCGCACGTCCGGTTCTGCAGATGATCCTCCAGCAGCCGATCGTTGCCGCTGCCCGCACGGGTCAGTTCGACATCATCGCCACCGTTGCCGGTGGTGGTCTGTCCGGTCAGGCCGGCGCAGTTCGTCACGGCCTGTCCAAGGCCCTCACCTACTTCGAACCGGGCCTGCGCTCCGTTCTGAAGAAGGGTGGCTTCCTGACCCGCGACAGCCGCGTTGTCGAGCGTAAGAAGTACGGTAAGGCCAAGGCCCGCCGTTCGTTCCAGTTCTCGAAGCGCTAATCGCTTTCAGGAACGGTTCGTTCAGAACTTCGAAAGGCGGGGCTTCGGCTCCGCCTTTTTTCATGGCCTCCTCCCTTGTTTTTTCATCGGGAAGACAGCAACCTCGGCGCAAATCGCAATGGGGTGATCAATGCCGGCCAAAACCATCGACCATGCCTTCACCGCAATGTCCCTGACATCGGCCGCCACGGACCCGACCCATGCCGGTGTCCTCTCCTTCATGCGGCGCAAATATACCAAGAACCTCAAAGGCGTTTCGACTGCCGTGTGGGGTATTCCCTTCGACGCGGCGACCTCCAACCGTCCCGGCGCACGTTTCGGGCCCCAGGCGATCCGCCGCGCTTCGGCGATTTTCGATAATGATCCGCAATATCCTTTCGCGCGCGATCTCTTCGTCCATATGCCGACCATTGATTATGGCGACTGCCTGCTTGACTACGGCAACCACTGGAAAACGCCTGACACGATCGAAAAGGAAGCGCGCAGGATCATCTCCAAGACGGATTACCTGCTGACGCTCGGCGGCGATCATTTCATCACCTGGCCATTGCTGAAAGCGCATGTGGCCAAGCACGGCCCACTCGCGCTAGTGCAGTTCGACGCGCATCAGGATACATGGTTCGACGATGGCAAGCGCATCGACCACGGCTCCTTCGTGGCCCGCGCCGTGCGCGACGGGCTGATCGATGCCGACCGCTCGATCCAGATCGGCATCCGCACCCACGCGCCTGACGATTTCGGCATCCGCATTCTTCACGGTTACGAGGTGGAGGACATGCGGGCCAGCGATATCGCGTCGCTGATCGTCAAGCACACGGGCGGTATGCCCACCTATCTCACCTTCGATATCGATTGCCTCGATCCCGCCTTCGCGCCGGGAACCGGCACACCCGTCGCCGGCGGGCCGACCAGCGCTAAAATTCTCTCCGTTTTGCGTGGGCTTGGCCAGCTCGATATTCGCGGCTCTGATGTGGTGGAGGTGGCACCCGCCTACGACCATGCGGATATTACCGCCATTGCCGGAGCGACCGTTGCAATGTATATGCTTGGCCTGCGTGCCGAACGGCTGGCCAAGGCTGGCTGACAAAGACGACGGCACTTGCCAAACTGATTCCGACTACCCTCGCAACCCTCTGAAAAGTCAGGACAAGGACATGACAGCGAAGATCTTCATCGATGGCGAACACGGCACCACGGGTCTGCAGATCCGTACGCGCCTTGCCGGTCGCCGCGATATCGAGTTGCTGTCCATTCCGGAAGCCGAGCGCCGCAATGCGACGATGCGCGAGGATATGCTCAATAGCGCCGACATTTCGATCCTCTGCCTGCCGGACGACGCGTCCCGGGAAGCGGTTTCCATGGTGGCTGGCAACAATAATGTCCGCATCATAGATACCTCCACCGCTTATCGCGTTCATCAGGACTGGGCTTACGGTTTTGCCGAAATGGATAAGGACCAGGGCGAGAAGGTTCGCTCTGCCCGCCTCGTCGCCAATCCCGGCTGCTATCCGACCGGTGCTATCGCCCTTATTCGCCCGCTGCGGGCCGCTGGCCTGCTGCCGGACGGTTATCCTGTCAGCGTCAATGCGGTCTCCGGCTATACTGGCGGCGGCAAGCAGATGATTGCGCAAATGGAAGACGAGAGCCGCGACGATGCCATCAGCGCCAATAATTTCCTTTATGGCCTGACGCTCAAGCACAAGCATGTGCCTGAAATGACCATTCACGGCCAGCTTGACCGCGCGCCGCTGTTTTCGCCCTCCGTAGGTCGCTTCCCGCAGGGCATGATCGTCCAGGTGCCGCTGTTCGCCGCCGACCTTAAGGAAGGCACTGATATTGAAACGATCCATGCGGCACTCACCGCCCATTACGCTGGACAGGATATAGTCAGCGTCGTGCCTCTGGCCGAGAGCAAGGGGTTGGCGCGTATCGATGCCGAGGAATTGGCTGGCAAGGATACGATGAAGCTCTTCGTCTTCGGCACCGAGGGCGGCGAGCATATCAACCTCGTCGCGTTGCTCGATAATCTCGGCAAGGGTGCCTCCGGTGCTGCTGTGCAGAACATGGAACTGATGCTCTCTGCATGAGACGTTGCTCATGACCATGACCACGCCCTCTTTTCCGGCCTCGTGGAATATCGAGGCCGTAAAGCAGATTGCGGATACGCCTGCCGGGGTGGTCTACGAGCTTGTGCGCGATGACGGTTCTCTTGCGGTCGCCAAGGTTCTGAAGAAGAAAGTATTGACGGACAGCCTTCGCGGCGCGGATTTCATCGAATGGCGCGCCGGGATCGGCTGCGTGGAGTTGCTTGACCGCTCCGATGATATTCTTCTGATGGAACATGCCGGCACGGAGACCCTGCGCGACGTGCTGTTCCGCGACGGTGACGACGATGCCACCACGGAAATCGCAGCGGAGGTCCTGCTTCGATATCACCAGCCGTCCGAGCAGCCGCCGCCCTCAAGTCTGCTGACGCTGCCTCTCTATTTCGAAAGTCTGTTCCGCAAGGCCGAACAGGATCGTTCCGACGGCATCGACAGCGCCTATATCGAGGCCGCCGCGCTTGCGAAGGAACTGATCGGCCAGCAGCGCGATATCAAGCCGCTGCATGGCGATCTGCACCATGAGAATATCATGCGCAGCGATCGCGGCTGGATCATCATCGATCCGGCTGGCCTGATCGGCGATGCGGCGCTCGATGTCGCCAACATGTTCTCCAATCCGCTCGACCGTTTTGACCTCACCCGCAGCGAAGCGCGCATCGCCTCCATGGCGGCGATTTTTGCGAAGGCTCTCCAACGGGACGAACGGCTATTGCTGCAATATGCCTTTGCCTATGGCTGCCTTTCTGCCGCGTGGCATGAAGAGGACGAAAATGCGGAAGAACGCGACAACGAACTCGCTGTCGCGGCAACCATTAAGGCCGTCCTGAAACAGTTCTGAGCGAGTTCAGTCCCTGACTTCAACCGCAACTGGCGGCGGATATTCTCCAATGAATCCGCGCCAGTGGGCAACCGCAAAACCGAGCACGACCAGCGCCATGCCCTGATGGGCGAGCGCGACATGAATATCCACATGCATGAGCAGCGTGGTTACTCCCAGCGCCGCCTGAATGCAGACGAGCACGAAGAACAACACCGAGCGGCGGGCGTGCGGCGTACCGGGCAAGGCGCGCGCCATCGATGCCATATGCCACAGCGTGGCGGCAAACAGCGTATAGGCGCCCAAGCGGTGAATGAACTGCACCGTCTTGGGGTTTTCGAAGAGGTTGATCCACCAGGGCTGCTGCAGGAAGAGATCGCCCGGCACCAGCGAACCATCCATCAGCGGCCACGTATTATAGGACAGGCCGGCATTCAACCCCGCCACCAACGCGCCGAGATAGATCTGGAAGAGACAGAGCACCGTTAACAGCGCGGCAAAGCCCCTGCCCGTCTTTTCGTCGGTGGCCTCGGGGGAATGATGGGACAGGCCGCGCAAAATCCACATGCAGCCCGCAAAGATGAGGCAGGCGATGGTCAGATGTGTGGCAAGACGATATTGCGAGACATCCGTGCGGTTGACGAGGCCGGAAGAGACCATCCACCAGCCGATGAAGCCCTGGAAGCCGCCAAGCGCCAGTAGACCGACCAGTGGTAGCCGGAGGCGCTTTTCGACGCGGCCTGTCAGCCAGAAGAAGGCGAGCGGCAAAGCGAAGATGAGGCCGATGGCGCGGGCAAGCAGGCGATGCGCCCATTCCCACCAGAAGATCGTCTTGAACTCGTCGAGCGACATGCCCTTGTTGATTTCCTGATATTGCGGAATGCGCTTGTAGAGCTGGAACTCCTCTTCCCATTCCGCAACGGAGAGCGGCGGTATCGCGCCATGGATCGGTTTCCATTCGGTAATCGACAGGCCGGATTCGGTCAGGCGGGTTGCGCCACCAACGAGCACCAGACAGAAGAGTGTGAAAAGCACGAGGCGCAGCCAGACGCGCAGCAGGCGGCGGTCCTTCTCCTGCTTCTGCAGGGCAGCCTGCACCACCATTTCCGCGGAACCATTGGCCATCGTCATGCCGCTCGAACTCATCTTTCAGTCTCCTTCATACAGCCATGTTGATTAGCCCCAACCGGCACCACAAAACAAGGCCTCAGGGTTTGCGGCATCCGGTCGCGGCGCTATAGTCATGCACCTGTTCAATCACGGAAGATTTCATGCACCCTCGCCTCAGATCGCTTATCGGCACCATCGTCATCATCTGCCTCGTCGTCGTTTACGCCGTGGTGGCGACGGCCATTGCATCGGCGGCGCTGGCGCAATCGCCCTGGTGGGTGCATCTCGCTTATTTCGTGCTGACAGGAATTTTGTGGATTTTGCCGGCGATGCTGATCATCAAATGGATGGCCGGGCCAAAAAAACAGGGCTAATGCGGGACCACCGCGTGACACCTTAAGGTCGCAATTTTATAAACCGATTGTTTGCCGCTCAAAGATATAGTCCGACCGAAACAACCGGAGAGAGTGGATGGCGGCTGAGGGGCCGGTCTTTACCAGCGACGAGCAAGCGCCAACCGCCGTGCAAAACGAGCGGCGGGGCGCTGACCGTCTGTCGGTCGATCTCGTCGATGACGCTTCCACCATCCATGTCGATTGGAAGCGGCTGGAAAACGATCCGCTCAATTCCCTGCATCAGGGTTTTGGGTGGTGCTCCATCTGGGCACAAACGCAGGACAGCGCGCTCCTGACGCTTCGCGGCCGGCAGGGCGGCAAGACGATCTTCCTGCTTCCGCTTGAAATCGTGCTAGAGGGCGGCATTCGCAAGGCGCGTTTCCCCGGCGGCCGTTTCAACAATATCAATACCGGGCTTTTCGACCCCTCCTTTGCCGAACAGGCCGGAGAGGAAATCGCGGCGGCGATTGCCCGCGAGGCGCGGAAGCTGCTGCACGGCCGGGCCGACATTCTGGCTTTGCAGAACATACCGCTGACGTGGCGCGGCAGGACCAACCCCCTGTCGCATCTAGCTTCGGTCGAAAACCAGAATCCGGCCTTCCAGCTTCCGTTGCTCGAAAGTTTCGAGGCCACGCTCCGGCAGGTCAATGCCAAGAGACGGCGGAAGAAATTCCGGATCCAGAGCCGGAGAGCCGAGGAAATGGGCGGTTACAGCCATGTGATCGCGTATTCGCCACAGGAAAGATGTGAATTATTGCAGGCCTTCTTCCGGCAGAAAGCCGCCCGTTTTGCATCGCAGGGCATTCCGGATGTCTTTCGCGACCAATCGGTAAAGGATTTCTTTTACGACCTGGCCAATTTTCCCGAGACGGGCACAGACAGTCTGCTGGAGCTGCATGCCATTCGCCTGCACGGCGAGAACGAGGGCGTCATCGCCGCAATAGCCGGTCTTTCGCGCAAGCAGGACCACATCATCTGCCAGTTCGGTTCGATCGATGAATCCGTTTCGGAACTCAGCCCCGGAGAATTGCTGTTCTGGCTGATGATTGAAAGGGCGTGCCACCAAAGGGCTGCGATCTTCGATTTCGGGGTCGGCGACCAGCTCTACAAGCGCAGCTGGTGCCCGCTTTTCACCGTGCAGCACGATATATTCCTGCCGATAACGGTGAAAGGTCGCATCGCCGCAGCAGCCTATGTCGCGATCGCCCGAACGAAAAGCCTGATCAAATCCAATCCGGCTCTCTATGCGCTCATTCAGCGTTTCCGCGCCGGCCGGCCGACAGCAGCTTCGACAAGGGGTCTCGACTGAACAGCCGGTCAGGCCGCGCTCAGGTGGTCCGGCTTTCGCATGCCGGTCATCGGCAGAGCCTGCTCGTAGCCATGAGCAACCAGTTCTCCGAGCGTTTTCTCCAGCATCTCCCCGTCCTTGTCTGGAACCGAGACAATGATTTCTGCCGGCAGATTGCGCAGCATTTTTTCGAGGCTCGAAATCTGCACCGCTCCACACTCCACAAGCACCGTGTCGTAAGCGTCGGAAAGCGCACCGAGGATCATCGTCAGGCGGTCCAGAGCACGCATCGCCTCGCGGGGCTGCGCATTGCCGCGTGGAACGATATGCGCATCTGACAGACGGTCGCCGTGAATGGTTTCACCGAAGGCGGCCGCTCCTGCCAGAAGGTCCATGACACCGGGAAGTCCGGCCTCGGGCGACATCAGCCGTGTCGGGCAGGCGGATGCCGTCATGTCGACGAGAACGACCGAACGCCCCATTTCAGACAATGCGCGCGCCAGCATGACGCTCGTGGTCGAACCGCTGTCACCGGCCGGAGATACAATGGCGGCGACGGGTTTGGCGAGCCGTGTGGACAGAAAGCCCGCCACGGCGTCGATCGAAAAGTCACTGGCGGCATCGGCATCCTCATCCACCACCGCCTCTTTCGCAGCCGCGACATCTTCTGCCGCCAATACCGGCGGCATGGCAGTGGCTGCGGGCGGGTCACGCCGTTTCTCTTCTACGGCGACGGGCTGTTGTGCCGCAACCGGCATGGCGCGGACGCCCGGCGCCACATTTTCAGCAGGTGCCGGCGCCGGCTGCTCATGCGCATCCGTCGTCTCATCCGCTTCAACCGGCCCGCGTGCAGGTGGTGGCGGATCGGAAAGTGGTGGAACCTGACTTCTTCCGACCGGTTTCAGCGCCCTACCCGTAAAGAGTTCCACCAGCATGACGACAATGCAGGACAGCAGAAATGCTGCGAGCGTGACAACGATGGTGATGGCACCGGTTTTCGGGAAATAGGGTTCGCGTGGCTCAACTGCCGTCGAAATCACACGCGCATCGGCCGGCGTGGAATCCGCAGAGCCAGCCCTCGACGTCGCCTCGCGATAGCGGGCGAGATAGGTTTCCAGAAGCTGCCTCTGCGCGGATGCTTCCCGCTCCAGGTCGTTAAGGCCCACCTGCTGCTCACCGGCACGCACGCTTTCCGATTTCAGCACGTTCAGTTGCTGCACCAGTTGCCGCTCCCGAAGGCGTGAGACATTGGCCTCATTTTCGAGACTTGCCAGCACCTTGCGGGTTTCTTCCTGAATTTGCCTTTCGATGCCATCGAGCTGGTTGCGCAGCGCCCTTATGCGGGGGTGGCCTTCCAGCAGCGAAGACGAAAGATCGGAAATCTGGCTGCGGATGTTGGTTTCGTTTTCCTTCAG
Organism: Agrobacterium sp. InxBP2; assembly: GCF_026191755.1. Taxonomy (NCBI): domain Bacteria; kingdom Pseudomonadati; phylum Pseudomonadota; class Alphaproteobacteria; order Hyphomicrobiales; family Rhizobiaceae; genus Agrobacterium; species Agrobacterium sp. InxBP2. Next base: position 301,214 of record NZ_JAINDY010000033.1, on the reverse strand, counting down.
CCTCTGGATGGTGGGAGAAGCGACGACATCGGGAAAGGTATCGAGAGGACGACCGCTGGCAAGCGCGTTGCGCACGCCTTCTGCGCGCGCCTCCGCATTGGCGCGCTCGCCGCGGATACGGCCGAGTTCCGTGGAGATGTCGCTCAGCTGACGTGTGGCGAGCGTTTCGCCCTGCCCGGCCGACAAAAGATCGGAGGAGGCACGATAATCCGCGACCTTCTTGTCCGCCTCCCGCACCTTTTCCCGCAGCGTGGCTATTTCCGGCTCAAGCCAGCGCGCTGCTTCCGTGCTGGTATCGAGCTTCGCGCCGCTTTGCAGCGCGAGATAGGCCTTCATCATCTCGTTCGGGATGGCCGCAGCGAGCTTCGGGTCTTCTGAAGAAAACTCGACCGTGATGACACGAGAACTCTCGACCTGATAGACCTGCAATTTCTCGCGGAACGCCTTCAGAACCCGCTCTTCAGGCAGAACCTGAAGTGGATCCTTCTTGACGCCGACGGCAACCAGCAGGCTCGAAACCAGCGAAGGATGCGCCTCCGGATCGAATTCCTCGAGTTCATAGAGCTTCATGTCCCTGGCGACCTGCTTGATGAGGTCGACGGACTGCAGGATCTGCACCTGGCTGGATACTGTCAGTTCGTCCAGCACCGGCTCGGCCGGCGCGTTGGACTGCTGGGAAGCGCCAAAGGAAGCAGCACGGGATTCAATGAGCACGCGCGCCTCGCCCTTATAGGCGGGCGACATCATGCTGGAAACGACAAAGGCGGCGCCGCCGGCCAGCAGCGTTATGGCCGCGATTCTTCCCCGACGCCGCCATATGGCCGCGACGAGTTGCGCAAGATCAATATCCACATCCCTGTCGTCAATGCGATCGCCGTTCATACGGGCTCCGTAACCGAGATAAACCTCGGGCGCTCAAATAAAGATGGTCAATTTTCGCGAAGTTTAAGTCTTGCGGGTAACACAACCGTTAATCACCGAGACTCCGACGAAATAAAGCCGATATTACCGGGCCTGACGCTGCGCGTTTACCGTGCATTAACCCTAACAGAACGATAAGAATGATCAAAGTTCGACTCGGAGCCAGATGAGATGCCGCTCGCCGGATCACGACATGTCACCGCACTGACGTTTGCCGTTCTGACGGCCCTTTCCGGCTGTTCGGCCTATCAGCCTGCGCCGCGGTCATTCAATGAGGCCGCACTGCAACCCTATCACGTCGACAGCGGCGACAGACTGCGTATCAACGTGTTCGAACAGGCCGGGCTGACAAATACCTATACGGTCGATCAGGCGGGCTATGTCGCCTTCCCTCTCGTCGGCCAGGTGCCCGCGCGGGGCAAGACGCTGCCGCAGCTGGAAGCCACGATCGCGGCCAAGCTTCGGCAGGGATATCTGCGCGATCCCGATGTCACGATCGAGATAGATCGTTATCGCCCCGTCTTCATCATGGGCGAAGTGGGCCGTCCTGGCCAATATTCCTATGTGCCGGGCATGACGGTGCAGAACGCCATCGCCATTGCCGGCGGCTTCAGCCCGCGCGCCAATCAGGCAGATGTCGACGTCACCCGCAAGATAAACGCGGAAGTGATGACGGGCCGGATCGGTATCACCGCACCCATTCTTGCGGGTGATACCGTCTATGTGCGTGAACGCTTCTTCTGAAAGGGGCGCGGCGAACGTGTCGGACGACGGCCCTCCCCTGCGCATCATTCACTGTTTTCGCTCGCCAGTGGGCGGCGTTTTCCGCCATGTGCGTGATCTTATCGAAGAACATGTCAGGCAAGGCCACAAGGTTGGCATCGTCTGCGACAGTTCCACCGGCGGTGCGCATGAGGAGAGGCTTTTCGCGCAGATTGCGCCGATGCTGGAGCTCGGCCTGACGCGCCTGCCCATCCGGCGCTCCATTACCCCGGGCGATCTGCTGGCGCTTTGGAAATCCTACAAACACATCAAAAGTTTGCGGCCGGACATTCTACACGGGCACAGCGCCAAGGGTGGCGCTTTGGCCCGGCTGATCGGCTCATTGCTGCGGGCGAACAGGTATCGCGTAGCCCGCCTCTATTCACCGCACGGCGGAAGCCTGCATTATGCCCGCAACACCCTGAAAGGACAGCTCTTCCTGCGGCTGGAGCGGTTTCAGGAACGGTTCACCGATGCGCTCTGTTTCGTCTGCAAGTTCGAGCAGGCGGCCTATGAAGCCAAGGTTGGCAAACCGCGCACCCGTACCGCGATGATCTATAACGGCGTACAGGAAAACGAGTTCGAACCCGTCCCCGCGCAAGAGGGCGCGGCGCATTTCCTCTATATCGGCATGCTCCGTGACCTTAAGGGGCCTGACCTCTTCATCAAGGCCTTCGCGGAAATGGAGCGCGGCATCGGCCGGCCGATGTCCGGTGTCATCGTCGGCGATGGGCCGGACAGGGACAAATACGCGGCGATGATCGACAAGGCCGGTCTTTCCCGGCGCATTTCCATGCATGCCGCCATGCCCGCCAGACAGGCCTTCGCCCTGGCCACGACGGTGGTAGTCCCCTCTCGCGCGGAGGCCATGCCCTATATCGTGCTGGAGGCACTTGCAGCGGGAAAAACGGTCATCGCCTCCCATGTCGGCGGGATTCCCGAAGTCTTGGGAGAAGAAAGCGACGCGCTCGTCCCGGCCGGCGACGTCGAGGCGCTGGCGAGGGCCATGGCCAGGGATGCCGAAGATGCCGGTTGGGCGAAACGGATCATGCCCCACCCCGACAGCTTCAGGGCGAAGTTTTCGACGCCGGTCATGGCGGATGACATGATGAAGCTCTATCGCGACCTGCTGTTGCTCTAAAATCATTTCAAAAACACGATTTTTGATTGTATATTCCGTCATCCTCAAGAAACCCATCATAAACGTTTCTTAGCATGTTTCGGCTAGTTTCCAGATCGTGGAGCGCCGTGCGTCCGTCCGGATGCATCAGACCCGCTCCACCACTTTGAAGTTGCGTATCGTCCGGTCGGAAATCGATGCCGATTTTCGCGCCGATGCGCTGGAGGGTGCGGACCAGGCAATGACCAAGGCTGACAAGGATAGACTGCAATTCGATCTGGCGTCGTTGCGCAAACAGATTTCCGAGCAAGAGGCCAACGGGCCTTCGACATCGGAAGCCGTCGTTCTCAACCCTCTCGCACGGCAGATTGCCAACCAGCTTCGCGGCGGCAATCACTCCCCGAACATGGTGATAGGCCAGTTGCGGCTTCTGGAATTCACCATGCTCGTGGTGATCGCCGCCATCATCAACGGCGTCGCCGCCGATCGGGGTATTGAGACCTTCTTGGCGGTTTTTGGCGGCGGCGTACTGGGGGCCGCGCTCTGCGTCTTTCTTCTTCAGGCCGGCGACTGTTATCAGTTGCCGACGCTACGCACGCCACTGTCGATGTTCGCTCGCATTCAGGGCGCGGTCTGCCTGTCTTTCGTTGGCACAGCCTGTTTCCTTCTGCTCTTTTTTCCCGATGCGCTGCATTCCTGGCAAGCCTTCGGCATCTGGTATGCAATTGCCGCGATTGCCATTTTCACCGGACGACTGATCCTTGGCTTCGCCATCCGCCACTGGGGCCGCAATGGCGTCATGGAACGCCGGGCGGTCATCGTCGGCGGTGGTGATGCTGCCAAGGATCTCATTCGCTCGCTCGAGCAGCAATCCGACAACGACATCCGCATCTGCGGCATCTTCGATGACCGGCAAAGCGCGCGCTCTCCCGACGTCGTCGCGGGTTATCCCAAGCTCGGCACTTTCGCCGAACTGGTGGAATTCGCCCGCCTGACCAAACTGGATATGCTGATCATTGCCCTGCCGTTAAGCGCCGAGGCACGCATTCTCCAGCTTTTGCGAAAGCTTTGGGTGCTCCCGGTCGATATCCGCATTGCGGCGCATGCCAACAAGCTGCGCTTTCGCCCGCGTGCCTATTCCCACGTCGGCAAGGTGCCGATGCTTGACGTTTTCGACAAACCGATCCGGGACTGGGATTCTGTCGCGAAGCGGCTGTTCGACATCACCTTCAGCCTCATCGGCATCGCCCTTCTGTGGCCGGTCATGGTGGGCGCGGCAATCGCGGTCAAAACGACGTCCAAGGGGCCTATCCTCTTCAAGCAGAAGCGCCATGGCTTCAACAATGAAACCATCAACGTCTGGAAGTTCCGGTCCATGTATACGGAACTCAGCGACCCGACCGCAAAAAAGGCCGTCACTAAGAACGATCCGCGCGTAACGCCCGTTGGCCGCTTTCTGCGCAAGTCCTCGATGGACGAGCTGCCGCAGCTTTTCAACGTTCTTCATGGCGACCTGTCGCTGGTCGGGCCCCGCCCGCACGCGGTTCATGCCCAGACCGGCGACCTGAAATATACCGAAGTGGTGGAGCATTATTTCGCAAGACACAAGGTCAAGCCCGGCGTAACCGGTTGGGCCCAGATCAATGGCTGGCGCGGAGAAATCGACCATGGCGACAAGATCAAGTTCCGCACCGAATATGATCTCTATTACATCGAGAACTGGTCGCTGTTTCTCGATCTCAAGATCCTGTTCCTGACGCCGATCCGGCTGCTCAAATCGGAAAACGCCTATTGACCCACACCGGTTACCAGCACGCCCCGGATTTCGATGCGCCTTTGGCTGCCATGCGGCTCATAGGTTCGTTCTTCATTGCCTTCGGCGTGTTTCTTTCCGGATTCGTTATCTCCGAGCCAGCGCCCTATGAGCTGATGATGGTTGGGCAAGTGGCCCTGTGGTTTCTGCTTGGCCTGCGACTTTCACGCACCGTCGTCCTGCTGCTGTGCCTGTTGCTCGCCTTCAATATCGGCGGATATCTCTCGCTCACCACCATGGCCGACCTGGATGAGGGTCCGCTTTATCTCGCTGTTTCAACATTTCTGGCGCTGACTTCGGTGTTTTACGCGGCAATCATCGAGGACCGATACCAGCGGCTGCTTTTGATTTTCCGGGCGTGGCTGGCGGCGGCGGTGATCACCTCCCTGCTCGGCATCATCGGCTATTTTCACGCCATTCCGGGCTTCGAAGTCTTCACCCTTTACGATCGCGCCAAAGGCGCCTTTCAGGATCCGAACGTCTTCGGTCCCTTTCTGGTGACACCATCGCTTTATCTCATCTACGGCCTGCTGACCGGCAAGACGATGCACGCACCCTGGCGAATCCTCGGCCTGCTGATCCTGTCGCTTGGCGTGTTCCTGTCGTTTTCGCGTGCGGCCTGGGGGCTGTTTCTGTTTGCCACCGTACTGCTCGTCTTCGTCATGATGCTGAAGGAACGTACGGCGGCGTTTCGCCTGAAAATCCTCGTGCTGTTTCTCGTCGCCGCCGGACTGATGGTAGCGGCTGTCCTCATCGCGCTGCAGTTCAAACAGGTGGCCGATTTGTTCTCCAGCCGCGCCTCGGCCGTGCAATCTTATGATGGCGGCCATCTGGGACGGTTCGCCCGCCATTATCTCGGTTTCCTGCTGGCGATGGAACATCCGCTCGGTATCGGCCCGATGGTGTTCGACAATATCTTTCCCGCAGCCGAGCACAATATCTGGCTGAAAAGCCTGACGACACATGGCTGGTTCGGCTTCGTCATCTATCTCGTCCTGATCTGCTGGACCATCGCCGCCGGTTTCAGACATCTCTTGCGCCCGCGCCCGTGGCAGGCCTTCCTGATCATTTCGTGGGTGGCTTTCGTCGGGCATGTGATGATCGGTGCTGTCATCGATACCGACCACTGGCGACACTTCTTCCTGCTGCTCGGCATATTGTGGGGTTGCATGGCACTGGAAAAACGCGAAGGCCTGCGCCGGCGCGCGGTTGGCGCATAAACAGCTAACCTAACGGAACCTTCCACGATTTCATGCGTTTAGCCCCCGATTCTGATTGTCAAACGGGGAGACATCTTATGACGCAGACCAATAATCTCTATCTCATCATCGGCGCGCTGATTGTCGTCATCGCAGGCCTTGGCATTTACGTCTGGCATGAAGAAAGCAAGCCCAAGGGGATCGAGATGAATATCGGCCCGAATGGTGTTTCCGTTCAGGAAAACTGAGCCGCAAGCGTCGCGCAAAGTCCGACCATTAAACCGGGTGCGTTCCAGCCAAAAAAAGGCCGGAACGCACCCGGTCTTCTTATGAAAGAGGACAAATGGCAGGAATCGCAGATTCACGCCGCGCCGGCCCGGTACGGATGATGCGTATCTGGTCCGATCATGGACATCCCGCGCAATGGTCTCCTCCATCGACCTTTCCACACGTCTCACCGCCACCAAACTGGCACTCAAGGCCATCAGGGAACAGGAAGGCAACTCCGCTGCGACTTCCACATCATCACGGACGACGCTCCTCAATTCCTATGGCATCGACACCACCACCTCCACCTCTTCCAGCAATACGCGGCTGACGCAGCTTCTGGCGCAATATGCGCAGACCTCGGGCAATGAAGCGGAGAGCGGTGATACGGACAAGACGGCCGCTTCCGGGGACATCACCCAGGCGGATTTCATGAAGGATCTGAAAGCGACGCTCGAAGAACTGTCCGGGGATCCCGCCAAGGCGGCGCAGGCCAAGGCGATGCTGGAAGCATTGGCTGCCGGCACGCTGACGGTGTCCGACCCGGCGGACGGCGTAAAGATCAAAGCGTGGGATGTGACAGACGACCCCAAGACCGCCTCGAAACCCGCCACAGCGATCGCAACGGCGGGCTGGAGCGACTTCCTGAAGGATCATCTGAAACGCGATGGAGCGGCCTATGCAAAGGGCGCCAACGGGGCTTATATCGATGGCATTTCCGGCGACAACGCGTTTTTTGGCAGTGTCGGCAGCCGTTATTATTATCTCACCTGGCCGCAGGCTAAGGACGGCACACTCACCGTTTGACAGCAACGGCTGACGCAGAAGCGCTGCGACATCGATGATGCCGCAGCGTTGCTTTTATCCGTTTCAGGCAACCGGTGTAGCAGGCTGATGGCTCCCGCCCGAAAGTGCTTTCTGTAGTTCGGCTTCCTGCTCCGGCGAGAGCGATGTTTTGATAACCCTGCCGCGCAGCCCTTCCAGTTCCGCCAGAACCTTTTCCGGCTGCACCTTTCGGATCAATACGAAAAGAGCCGACGACCCGTTTGGAATGGTCTCGCCCAGGGATTTGATGAAATCGTCATCGATGCCGTAATCCGTCAGCGAGCCCGCAAGCGCGCCCGTTCCCGCGCCAATGGCACCGCCGATCGCAAATCCCGCCAGCGGGTTGAGGAACAGCAGGCCGACGAGTCCGCCCCACAGGCCACCGGACAGAAATCCGGAACTTGCACCGATCGCTGTCAGGTTGACGCTCTGCTTGAGATGAACCTTGCCATTTTCATCGCGAACCACGACAACGGCATCTTCCAGATCGACCAGATACTCCTTCTTCAGGCTCGCAAGCTTCAGAAGGACCCGGTCGGCCTCTTCCGTTCCGTCAAAACCGACAACGACAAGTTCGGACATTGTTTGTCTCCCTGAGTTTCAATTCCGCTGCGAATGAACGTTAAAGATCGCGGCAGGTTCCGGCCATGATGAAAAGATGATGTGTCAGGTGTTTGACAGCCACGCAGCCGGCAAAACGCGGTGCTCCATTGATCCCATTCCCGCAGTCCACATCCTTTGTTCGTTTTTTTTAGAAAAGGCCATTTTCCGCTTGCGCCCTAACAGGCTTCTATATAAACGGCTTTCAGGTTCGGAGCGTAGCGCAGCCCGGTAGCGCACTTGACTGGGGGTCAAGGGGTCGTGGGTTCGAATCCCGCCGCTCCGACCATTAAATCAGATAGATAGCCAGTTCCCCCAGAGCTGGCTATATTTGTTTTAGCGCTCCAGTAGCGAGCGTTTTGCGCAAGTTTCAAACATCCCGTTCGGGTGTGCATTTATTCAAGCCTTGAAAACGAAGTGTGCTGAGATGGCAAAAAAACCGAAAATAGAACACTCGGAATTTTCAGGCGAGTTTGAAGACGAGGGTATCACTGTCCTTGTTGACATCTACCGGCCCGCGGGCACCCAGCAAGACTGGACCCTGGAAGTTATCAGCGAGCACGACGATGTCACCACCTGGGACGAACCTTTCGCAACCGATAAAGACGCATGGGAAGAATTCCTGGCTACTTGCGAAAAAGACGGGATTCGCAGCTTTCTGGATAGCGAGGATCCTTCGGTCCATTAACCCATCGGGCGACGCCGCGCTTCGGTTGGGTTAAAGCTCCTGTAGGACCCCAGGCTCACCGGCCCATTTTGCTTAGGTGCTCACCGGCAAATTCTACAAAAAAAGCGGGCGCGATATGCCGTCGCCCTCCGTCAAACGACGATGTGCATTGCCGTGTTGACTCTCTGCTAAAATTAGAACATTTAGTGAACAAAAGAGAGGTCACCCACCATGTCCGACGCTAAAAAGATCACCCCCATACGGCCTGACGACATAGCAGGATACGTCATCCAGTGTCATGACGGTAATGCAAGGGCGGCCGTCGAGGCGCTACTCGGCGAAATCGAGCATTTGCAGGAGCAGCTGTCCCTCGCTGTCGCCATCATGGGAAAAGGATATACGCGCGGGTGGACGCCGGACATGGAGCGCGATTAGAAATCGCCTTATCCACAGCTGGTCTCCGATACCCATGACGCGGTCAAGTCGAACAGATTCCACGCGCCGATAAAAGCTTCCCCTGCCGACAGAGAGCCGAAGCGCGGGTGGACAATTCACAGAAGCATTACAGCCAATGGCGCTTCAGAAACGGGGCGTTATCAGTTACTTCCCGACCGGTCGAAGCCTTGCTCAATATTCATTGGAAGCGATGGCAAAGTCGTCAGTGATCGGCATATCCTCCACATTTTCCCAGGTCCGGTCCATGGCATAGGTTTGCGAGAGATAGGGAATGCCGATGTGGCCATAGCGAACCGAGAGCTGACTTTCTGCTTCCTTTTCTCCAAGACGCGCGACGCGACTGAGATAAAGCGCGGTCGCGAGGCCCGTCCTGTCCGCACCCGCCTTGCAATGAATGAGAATCGGTTTCGGCGCGTCGCGCATGATCGCGACCAGCTCGTTTACCTGGCTCATGTTGAGCTCCTGGCTCGCGGACATGCCAAAATCAATATGATTCAATCCGAGTTTGCGCGAGGTCTCGACCTCATCCCGGTACCACGCCTGGGATTCATTTGACCCGCGCAGATTGATCACAGTCCTTATTCCGTGATCCTTGGTGTAGCGAACAAGTTGCTCGCTGCTCGGCTGGTTGGAGCGATAAAGCTGCCCGGCCATCACCTCGTGGAAGTTGCCGAGGAGTTGAATGGCATAGAGATATCCGCCTGCCGCAAGCACGACGAGGCCCATGCCCCCAAAGGAGCACTTCCAGAATCTTCGCATAATAAAACGGTTCCCTGATTGGACAGGGGACCGATACAGGTGGATTCTGACAGTAGGCTGAAAGTTATGCGACAGTATTGTAAGAGTAGAAAAATTGCTTTCGATCAGCGCACGAAAACGTAAACCGCGTAGATGGCGATAAGTGCCGCCGCCGCCGCGGCCGTGATGGCGCCGAGGCGTTTTTCGATGAAATGGCGGACCGATTCGCCGTATCTCTGCAGCAAACCGGCAAGGATGAAAAAGCGTGCGCCGCGCGTGGCGACCGCCGACAGAATGAACAGGCCAAGGCTGATATTGGCCGCGCCCGAGAGAATGGTAACCACCTTGATTGGCGGCAGGTGCGCAAGGCCAGATGTCACCAGCAGAAGAACGATGGTTTCATAATCCACCGAGTTCTTCAGATGCTCGAAGCTGTCGAGCTTGCCGTAAAATTCAAGAATCGGCCGGGCAATACTCTCAAACGCATAATGACCGAGGAACCAGCCCGCTATGCCGCCCAGAACCGAGGCGACCGTGGCCACGAGCGCGTAAAACATCGCTTTTTTCGGCTTCGCCAATACCATGGGCAAAAAAAGCACGTCGGCAGGAACGACGAAAACGGAGCTTTCCACGAAAGCCACGATTGCCAGCCACCACACGGCGGTTTTGCGCGCGGCGAGCGCCATCGTCCAGGCATAGATGTTTTTCAGCATTTTCATGTCCCCGGGGAAGAATGGTCAGGAGGCAAGACACAGGCGGAATTTCACCCGGTCAATCAACGGCAGGCGGCGGGTCTGGAAACCCGTCACGAAGCAGGATTAGAGACAACTCAAGAGAATGGCAAATGTTGGAAGATTTATTTTTGCATCGCGGAAAATGAAAAAGTCCCACGATTCCAATCCATACCGGAGACTGGTTGCTGCGATGCGAAATTTCATCTCTAGGTAGATGAACTCGCCTTTTTGCTGTAGAATAAGAGGTGGCGGGAAGAGGAGGAAGTTATAATGGACTATGTCAACTTCGTTACATCAATCAATCCGGTCATACTTGTCATTCTGCTGGTGGTTCTTCTTGCAGGTGCCTATAGCAACTGGGTTTCGCATTAGATCTTTCGGACGGCATGACCAAATGTGAAGAGGCCCGTTTCCATCTGTGATAGGCATCGGGCCGGAGGAATGGTATCAATCCCGGAGTTGAACAACTTCCGGGAAGCTGCATGTCGAACGAATTCGCATTCACTGATACGTCTGAAAAGCTCAGCACCACGCTTGAAAAGCTGATAGGAAAACTACAGGGCCAGACGATCACATTGCGCGAATTGATGGAAGCGATCGGTGAACAGGGCCTGCTGCTCATCTGTGCCATAGCCTCCCTGCCCTTTCTGATCCCGGTTTCCATTCCCGGAGTCAGCACCGTTTTCGGCGCTGCAATCATTCTCGTCAGTCTCGCGATCACTCTGAACCGCCTGCCATGGCTGCCGGCGAAAATTCTTGACCGGCAGATGGAAACGGCAAAGCTGGTCCCGGCGCTGCAAAAGGGTGTGGCGATCGTATCGAGACTGGACCGCTTTATCCGTCCACGCATTCCGGCGCTGACGACGGGCGTCATCGCCAACAGGATAAATGGCCTCGCCCTGATGACGGCGGGCGTGCTTCTGATGATGCCGCTCGGCTTCATTCCCTTTTCCAACACCCTGCCGGGCATTGCGATCCTGCTTTTCTCAGCGGGCATGATCCAGCGGGACGGCGTCACGGTGCTGGGCGGTTACCTCTTTCTGGGGCTGACGACGATTTATTTCGCTGCACTCGCCTATGCCGCCTTCTGGGCAGGCCAGGGCATCAGCAGCTCCATCGGGGCGTAGCAGGATTACTGTCGGTCCCGGTCGCGGGGCTCCCGCCGGTTCCGCCGCGATGCCCACCAGATCACCAGCCTTCGCCGCTGGCGACGAACAGCCGGCAGGTCGTGGGAAAGCACGACAAGGCCGACGGGAACCATCCAGAAACCCAGAATGGGCAAAAAGCCCAGCGTCCCGCCCACGACCAGCGCCGAACCCGTTGCGATCCTGCCGACGCGCGAACGCGGCATGGCAAGGCTCCATTTTCCGAGATTGAGACGACCCGTTCTATGGTCGATTCCGAATTTCATTCCAATCCGCCCTTCAGCATCTGGCCTGTGGATAATTTTTTCAGCGTCGATAAGCCCGGAAAATCGGGACTCCGGAGGGATAAAACAAGAGGAATGCGTTTTTTTTGAAAAAAGCGCTTGGCAAATCGGAAAAGCATTTGTATTACCCCGCTCACACCGCGCCAAGCAGCGCACGTTCCCTGGTAGCTCAGCGGTAGAGCATTCGACTGTTAATCGACAGGTCGCCGGTTCGAATCCGGCCCGGGGAGCCATTTTTCTCAAAAGCGTGTCAGCCGAGCGAAGTGCAGCTGCAATTCGCCCGACGTGAACTGGAAGTTTTCGTGACTTCCTGCTGTGCGGCCGTCAGGCCATCAGCTTTTCTTGACCGCCCGTTTTGTTGCCTTCGTGGCGTTGGTCAATGCCGGTGGATCGCTGGCCGGAAAACTCTCCTCAAGGCTTTCGGTCAAATCGTCTTCCTTGTTCTTGTCCGTGGATTTCTGCTCTTTCTCCAGCGATTTTACCGCAGGAGATTTCACCTTTGTCGAATTGGCTTTTTTCGTGGGCGACTTTTTTGCAGGCCCCTTCTCCGCTGACGCGGTGGTGGAAGCGGACTTCTTCACGCCATTTCCGCTTTTGGGTTTTGCCGGTTCCGCCTCCGCGGAGATTTCCCGTTCCGCCTCGATCCAGTGTCTTTCATGATGCCCGTCGGGTCTTCCTTCCCTCTCCCATATTGCGCGCGCTTTTTCACGGATTGCGGCTTCGCGGTCGTGGCTCATAACGGACCTCCCTCTTTGCGTTGCACCAGCTTCAATTGTGCCATTGAAAAAACAAAAAAAGCCAGAGTTAGTTCCGCATCGACCTGCGACGAATGAGCATTTTGGCGAGAAAGGGAACCGGCATCGGCTGCCGAGCGTTTGGCCTGCAGAAACCAGCAGGAGATCGCTTCATGAACACCCCGCAGAAGCCGAAAACCGAACCGCTTGATATTGAAGACGACGACGTTGCGCGTTTCGAGACAGACAGCGAGTTGAAAGACAAGGAAGGCGAGATTTATCCGGACGAGAGCATGAACCTGCGTGCACGCCGGCAGGCTGCAAGGCAGCACGAGGATGCTTTCATTGTCGCCACCGATCTGGAGGACGACGACCAGCGCGAGGCGGCGCCAGGCACGAGAGAACAGCCTTAAAAGGAAAAGGCGGGTCGAGGCCCGCCTTTATCAAGGAAATGCAGGGAATTTATCGCCGAACCGAAACGATGGCCTTGCGGTTAAAATTCGAGACCTGCACCCTGCCCGATTGGTTGCCGCCCAGGATTTGTGCGGTCTTGCCGCTCATGCTCTTTAGAATACCAGCATGATATCCCCGGCCGTTGCGGATGACGACGACATCACCGGGCTTTGCCTGGCCAACCGGGACGGCATAACCGAAGGAACTCCAGGATTTCGCAAATCCGTAGGATTTGGGTGATTGCCGGCCGGCCTTGCTGGCTACGGCATGCAGGAAAAGGCCGCACCACGGCGTACTTCTCGGATTTGCCCCAAGAATGTTCTTGAGGCTCTTGTTGTTCTTGGACTCATGCAGCCCGGTGTATTTCTCAGCCTGGTTCAGCATGCCAGCCGAGGCCGGTGCCACGACTGTAAAAGACAAGGCAACGGATAGAATTAACGCGGATACTCTCAAACGTCTCGCCCTTATGTTAGCGGGCGTTCGTGTATTGTGACAATTTAGCGACAATTTGACGAGAAATGGGCAGAAATCAGACGCCTATTCATGCGGGCTGATCTGTCATTGCTTCAGAACAGGCTGCCCTGCGCATCATCCGCACGGCTACGGCCGGCATTTTCAAGGTCCAGCATCCGCAATTTGGTAGTGGTCCCGCCCGGTGCGGAGAAGCCGCCAAGCCTGCCACCTGCGGCAAGGACCCGGTGACACGGAATGATCAGCGGCACCGGATTTTTCGCCATTGCCTGGCCGACGTCACGTGCTCTCTCCATGCCAAGACCGAGTGTCTTCACGATGCCGCCATACGTCGTCGTGTTGCCCCAGCCGACCTGTCGCGCGACGGCATAGACGTCGAGAAAAAATCGTTCCTGCCCGGCGAGATCAAGGTCCACGGCCTTAAAATCGATTGCCTCACCGCCGAAATAACGGGTGATCATCGCAATCACCTCACGTGTCCGCGTCTCGGGAACGGCGATGGAGGCGGACGGCAGGCGCTTCTGAAGGAGCTTTTCCGTTTCGCCGGCGTCCGCTCCCGGTAATTGCAGACGCACGATACCTCGCCCCGCCCATGCGAGGCCGCAATGGCCAAGCGCCGTTGGAAAAACAATATAGCCGTAGTGGCTGCCCATCACCGTCACTCATTCGCCTTTTCGCCTGCACGATGCCATATCCCGCATTCGAAACAACCCGTTTCCTGCCGCACAACAAAAAAGCCACCCGTTTTGGGCGGGTGGCCTTTCACACGTCAGTTCCAAAATCGGCTCAGGATGCGATTTTTTCCGGCTCCTCAACGAGGCAACGCGCCTGCCGGCTGGCGGCGACGAAGGCCGTGCGGGCTATCTCTCCCGCCACGTCGCCCATGAGCGAGGCGCGGCACAGGCGAAGCGCCTGTTCGTGCGCCTTGTCTCCCCGCTCGGGCCACTCATGCTGGAGAAAATCGAAGGCTTCGTAAACGCCTGTGAAAATTCGAGGGGCACCGTTTTCGAGGGAGATGGTAACGGGCTTTTCCCACTTAACGTCATTCAGCAACATTGATTGCACTTCCATGCTCTATTAACCCGCGACAAACGCCGGCTCCTCCAGTTGGTTCCCTTCACCTGCGGTTTCAAGAGCGAAAAAATAACCCTCGAGAAACCATGTGCCCCATCTTTCCATTCTAGCCGATTTGCGGAACAAAGCGTTTCAACACTCGTTCAAACGGAAGTGAACCGGGCCCTCCCATGCAGACAAAAGCCTCTCCCGTCATCGTGTGGTTCCGCAAGGACCTGCGCCTTTCGGACAACCTCGCTTTGCTTGCGGCGGCCGACCATAAAGGTCCCGTCATCCCCGTCTATATCAGGGAAAAATGTTGCGGCGCGCTGGGGCGTGCGCAGGAATGGTGGCTTCACCACTCGCTCACTGCACTTCATGCCGCGCTCAAGAAAACAGGCAGCCGCCTCGTGCTCGCCAGCGGCGACGCCGGGGAGGTTTTGCGCAGGCTGGTCGCGGAAACCGGCGCAGACACCGTATTCTGGAACCGCCGCTATGATCCTGAAGGTATTTCGACCGACAAGACCTTAAAACACGCGCTCCGGGATGAAGGCCTGACGGGACGAAGCTTTTCCGGACATCTGCTGCATGAGCCATCGAAGCTGCAGACGAAATCCGGTGGTCCCTACCGGGTCTATACACCGTTCTGGCGCGCCCTGGAGGGCGGCGAAGAGCCCCACGCGCCTGCGGATGCGCCAGACAGACTCAACACGCCCAGGAATTGGCCAAGATCGGAAACGCTCGACGAATGGCAGCTGCTGCCCAAAAGGCCTGACTGGGCAAGGGAGTTTAGCGATATCTGGACGCCTGGCGAAGATGGGGCCCGGGAGAAGCTCTCCGATTTCATTGACGGCGCACTGAAAGGTTATGAAGAGGGCCGCGACCTGCCGGCGAAGGACGCGACTTCCCGGCTTTCACCGCACCTCGCATTAGGAGAAATCTCACCCGCCACCGTCTGGCATGCGACGAAGGGACTTTCCCGCCACATCGCCTCAAACGATATCAGCCGTTTTCGCAAGGAAATCGTCTGGCGGGAATTCTGCTATCACCTCCTGTTTCATTTTCCCGAGCTGGACGAAAAGAACTGGAACGACAGTTTCGACGCCTTCAGCTGGCGGGACGATGACAAATCCTTCACGGCCTGGACGCGCGGCATGACCGGCTATCCGATCGTGGATGCCGGGATGCGGCAACTATGGCGCCACGGCACGATGCATAACCGCGTCCGCATGATCGTGGCGTCCTTCCTCATCAAGCATCTGCTGATCGATTGGCGCAAGGGTGAGAAATGGTTCCGCGATACGCTCGTGGACGCCGATCCGGCCTCCAATGCCGCCAACTGGCAGTGGGTGGCGGGTTCGGGAGCGGATGCCTCGCCATTTTTCCGCATCTTCAACCCTATACTGCAAGGCGAAAAATTCGATGGGGACGGCGATTATGTCCGCCGTTTCGTACCGGAGCTTGCAAGGCTAGAACGCAAATATATTCACAAACCATTCGAGGCCCCGAAAGAGGTGCTGACCAAAGCGGGCATCACGCTCGGGGAAACCTACCCGAACCCCATTGTCGACCATGGCAGGGCGCGGGAGAGAGCACTTGCTGCCTATGCCAGAGTGAAGAAGAAGACATAAAACTGGGTATCGGCAAAATTTTGCGTGGCGAAGCCGAAGCCGGGAAGATAATTTCTTGCCTTGAAGCGGTTGTAACGGGACATAACGGCACCTAATTTCCGCTCAGACAAGAAGGCTCAATCATGACCATTCACCCCTCTGCGCTCAGTGCCATCGGCAATACGCCGCTCATCCGTCTGAAAGCTGCTTCTGAAGCGACGGGGTGCGAAATCCTCGGCAAGGCGGAATTCCTCAATCCTGGCCAGTCCGTAAAGGATCGCGCCGCGCTCTACATCATCCGCGACGCCGAAAGGCGCGGACAATTGCGCCGGGGCGGCACCATCGTGGAAGGCACGGCGGGCAATACCGGCATCGGCCTTTCGCTGGTCGCCAATGCGCTCGGTTACAGGACGGTCATCGTCATTCCCGAAACGCAGAGCCAGGAAAAGAAGGACGCGCTGAAGCTTCTCGGCGCAAAGCTGGTCGAAGTCCCGGCAGCTCCATACTCCAACCCGAACAATTACGTGAAAGTCTCCGGCCGGCTAGCGAGACAGCTTGCGGCGACGGATGAGAACGGCGCGATCTGGGCTAACCAGTTCGACAATATCGCCAACAGACAGGCTCATATCGAGACCACTGCTCCCGAAATATGGGACCAGACGGATGGCAAGGTCGACGGTTTCATCTGCGCGGTCGGCTCCGGCGGAACGCTGGCGGGTGTGGCGGACGGCCTTCGCGATTTCAATCCCGACATCAAAATCGGCCTTGCCGATCCCGAGGGAGCGGCCCTCTACGAATTCTATAAGAATGGCGTCCTGAAATCGGAAGGCACCTCCATCACGGAAGGCATCGGGCAAGGGCGCATCACCGCCAATCTCGAGGGTTTCACACCGGATTTCTCCTATCGCATTCCGGATGCGGAAGCGTTGCCCATCCTTTTCGATCTGGTAACGAAGGAAGGCCTGTGCCTCGGCGGCTCCACCGGCATCAATATCGCCGGCGCAATCCGGCTTGCCCGTGAGCTTGGTCCGGGGCATACAATCGTGACGATACTTTGCGACTACGGCAATCGTTATCAGTCGAAGCTCTTCAATCCAGAGTTCCTGCGGTCCAAGGGCCTTCCTGTTCCGCAGTGGCTGGCGACGAAAACCGATATTTCGGTTCCGTACGAAACCGTTTGAGGACATGCCGAAATGCCTGTGAATGCCCTGTTCCGTGACGATTTTTATCTTTCTACCGCAGAAGCGATCGTCACGGCGGTGCATGAGGACGGCGGCATCGAGTTCGACCAGACCTGTTTTTATGCCACCTCGGGCGGCCAGCCTGGCGATACCGGCTTTCTCGAGCGCGCTGATGGTTCGCGCATCGCGCTCGGCATTACAAAGCATGGCGCCGACAAGAGCGTCATCATCCATGTCCCGCTTGAGGATCAGCCGTCTCCTGAAGTCGGGGAAAAGCTGACGCTGCATGTGGACTGGCCGCGTCGTTACAAGTTGATGCGCATGCACACGGCCTGCCATCTGCTCTCCGTCGTCTGCCAATGGCCGATCACGGGAGCAGCCGTTGGTGAGGACGAGTCGCGTGTCGATTTCGACATGTCGGAGACCATTGACAAAGACGACGTAACCGCCAGGCTGATGGAACTGGTGAGAGCCAATCATCCCGTTTTCCTGCAATGGATCACGGACGAGGAGCTTCAGGCCAATCCCGGCATTGTCAAATCCAAGAATGTGCGTCCGCCAATGGGCCTCGGTCGGGTTAGCCTCGTCTGCATCGGCGAAAATTCCAGCATAGACAGCCAGCCCTGCGGCGGCACCCATGTATCCGAAACGCAGGAAGTGGGCGATATTCACATTGCCAAGATAGAAAAGAAGGGCAAGGAGAACAGGCGGTTCCGCATTCGTTTCGGCGCGCCTGAAGCTGTTGCCTGAGATCGGGAGAGACATCGTGAGCACGGATAAGAGCCGTTTCGTCGTTTCGGCGGACTGGGTTGAGAAACAGCTCGGCACGCCCGGGTTTCGCATCGTCGATGCCTCCTGGTATCTGCCGGCGCATAAGCGCAACGGCGCAGAAGAATATGCGGCAGGTCACCTTCCTGGCGCCGTGTTCTTCGATCAGGATAAAATCGCCGATCACACAACCGGCCTGCCGCACTCCCTGCCCTCGCCTGAATTTTTCGCGGAACAGGCCGGCGCGCTCGGCCTCAGCGAGACCGATACGATCGTGGTCTATGATGGTCCGGGCTTCTTTTCCGCACCCCGCGTCTGGTGGATGCTGCGGGTAATGGGCGTGCGCAAGGCCTATGTGCTGGATGGCGGCCTGGACGGCTGGAAGCGCGAAGGCCGGCCGCTGGAAACCGGCGCGCCGGAAATTGAGCCCACAACCTTCACACCCGATTTCAACGAAAAGCGTGTGACCTCGCTTGGCACCATGCGCGGTATTGTCGACAGCGGCGAAAAGCAGATTGCAGATGCCCGCGGTGCCGGCCGCTTTACCGGCGAGGAGGCCGAGCCGCGTGCGGGCATGCGTTCGGGCCATATGCCCGGTGCACGCAGCCTGCCGGCGACAGCCTTTTCCGAAAACGGCCACTTCAAGGACCTTACGGCAATCCGCAAAATGGTGACCGATGCCGGCATCGATCTTACGAAGCCCGTCGTGACGAGCTGCGGTTCGGGTGTGACGGCGGCCGTCATTACCCTGGCGCTGGAATCGCTCGGTCATCAGGACAATTCTCTCTATGACGGCTCATGGTCGGAATGGGGCGGATTACAGGACACGCCGGTGGTTACCGGTCCGGCGGATGCGATCC
The DNA here is from genome assembly GCF_026191755.1 of Agrobacterium sp. InxBP2. Lineage (NCBI taxonomy): Bacteria > Pseudomonadati > Pseudomonadota > Alphaproteobacteria > Hyphomicrobiales > Rhizobiaceae > Agrobacterium > Agrobacterium sp. InxBP2. Next base: position 282,553 of record NZ_JAINDY010000033.1, on the reverse strand, counting down.
CCACGCTGTCGCACGGCCCATTGAAGGCGCACGTGACGCAGCTCGAAATGACGGCACCGCCGAAGGTCAGCCTGCCGATCCCCGTCAACATCCAGACGGCGCTGATGCGGGTCAACAATATTCCCCTGCATTTTTACCGCTATCTGTACTGGCGGGTTGGAAAGCGATGGCACTGGCAAAAGCGCATGCGCATGAGCGATGCTGAACTTTCCGCCATCCTACGCGATCCGAAAAACAGCGTTACGGTTCTTTATATGAACGGAGCGCCCGCCGGTTTCTTCGAGCTGAATAAGACAAGCGACGAGGTGACAGAGCTTTCTTATTTCGGGCTGCTCGAAGAAGCGATCGGCGCTGGTGTCGGCAAGTGGTTCCTGTTGCAGGCGCTTTACGCCGCCTGGCAGGACAATCCGCAGCGGGTGACGGTGACGACCAACACGCTCGACCATCCGCGCGCCTTGCAGCTCTACCAGATGATGGGCTTTTCGCCCGTGGGCACCTATGAGGCCTGGGTGGAGCCGTTGGCCGATACGGAGCTCCTGGAGATATCGCTACGCAATTGAGGGGTAGCGGTTTACGCGCCTTATCATCCCGTGTTGTTCACGGGAGGGATGGTAAAAAGGGACGCGGCGCTCACGCTTTGTCGATAATCAGATGTGTCGCGCCCTCGCCCGCCACCGCTCCCGTGCAGCGGTAACCGAGGGCGGGCAAATCCATGCCTTCGAATAATTGTTCGCCGCGCCCGAGAAAAACCGGCGCCAGCGCCAGATGCAGCTCATCTATCAGGCGCGCCGTCATATATTGCCGGATAGTGGAAACCCCGCCGCCGATGCGGACATCCCTGCCATTTGCCGCCGCCAGCGCCATGTCGAGCGCCGCCTCGATGCCGTCGGTCACGAAATGGAAGACAGTACCGCCCTGCATCGTGAAGGACGGTCGCGCGTGATGCGTCAGGACGAAGACTGGAACATGATAAGGCGGCTCGTCGCCCCACCAGCCTTTCCAGTTTTCATCCGGCCACGCGCCGCGCACCGGCCCGAACATGTTGCGGCCTAAAATCCATGCTCCGATATTTTCAAAGCTCTTTTCGGAAAAATCCTCGTCGGTGCCGGTCGAGCCGCCGTCTTTACCGAACATGCGGTGAAAGGTGCGGGTCTTGAAGGCCCATTGGTGCAACTCTTCACCCTTCACACCCAGCGGGTTCTGCAGACTTTGATCTGGCCCTGCCCCATATCCGTCAAGCGAGATGGCGAAATTGCGAACGACAACCTTCGGCACGGCACTCTCCTCCGTCATGAGGAGGCCAGGCTATCCGCGACTGCAACCCTGGCCTCAGATTTCCCGTTCCAGATTAACCGCGGCAGTCGGGATCTGCCCGCCGGCTGCGCCCTTGTCTTCGGTGACCGTGTTCAATAGATGATCGGCAATGAGTTCCGCCTGGAACTTGCCGAGTTCATAACAATAGGTGATCTCGCGCTTTTCCGCCGACCAGTAGACATCGGGGCGACCGCAGGACTTGGCCGTCAGCTTCACGTCCCCTTTCAGGCCATAACCGCCAAAGCTGCGGCTGATGAGATCGAGGACCTTCGATTCCTTGATCATGATGGCATAGGGTTCAAGTTCCGGATCGCGCGGCGGCACGTAGCTGACGGAGAACCTGGAAGGCGTCTGACTGCGGTGGGGCGCGAGAAAATTATCCCAGGCCGAAGCGACCGCCGGATAGGCCGCGGCGCATTTGTCAAATTCGGCATTGGGAAGCCCCATCATGGCGGCGAGATCGCCATAACCGTCCTTGTCGCGGCCCACCATCAGGCAGGCCATGTTGCGGTCGCGGCTCCTGTCGGGCACCAACGCGGAGAAGACAGGGGCTTCGTGCTCAGGAAGCGTCTCCGCCTCACGTGCGAGATACCAGCTGTCGGTGGCGTTCACGAGCGCGGTGTCAAGCCATTCTTCATTGGCCTGCAGGATCAGCGTTCCTGCCAGTTGGTCGGCCGGGGCCTGTACACTTCCCGTGTCCGCCGTGCCGAAATCCGAGATCAGCATGCGCGCGCCCTCATGGTAGAGCGAAAAAATCGCGTTGCCGATGACGAAATTGACCGCCTGCTGGAGCTGATCGTCGGACAGGCCGTCGAGACCGGAGGCGACCTGCGCCTCGGCATCAATCGGAGCCGTCAACGATACGAAAGCCAGCGGAACGGCGGCCAGAAAACGACGGAACATAAAATCAGACCTTCCGGGAACGAGGAGCGTCACTGATTCCCGAACCTAACGAGTCACGCAATGGGCTGGTTGCATCAGCTGTCAAGAATCGGGTGGATAGCAGCGCGTTTCGGGACCATAGCTGCAAAGAAGCAACGCCGATCCCAGCCAGAAGAGGCCGCCATGACCAATATCGTTTTCACCGCAATGCCGGCTAAGGACGCCGAGGATTTCCGCGCGGGCGCCGATGCCTATGGCAATCGACCGGAAACAGCCGTTTCTCCCGGCGGCATGCCGTGTCGCCACTGCCTCGACCAGATCGGCGCGGGTGAAGCCATGCTCGTACTCGCCTACCGGCCGTTTCCCTCGCTGCAGCCCTACGCCGAGACTGGGCCGGTCTTCCTGCATGCCGAAGCCTGCGACCGTTATCCACTGACAGATATCCTTCCGCCGATGCTGGACAGCCCCGATTATATCGTGCGCGGATATGGCGACGATGACCGTATTGTCTATGGCACGGGTGCGGTAACGGCCACCGGCGAGATCGCCTCGCGGGCGCGGGCACTTCTGGGGCGCGAAGACGTCGCCTATGTCCACGTCCGTTCCGCACGAAACAATTGTTACCAATGCCGTATCGCCAAAGCATAATCACAGCATTGTCTAGAATTTTAACCGAACGGCTAAACGGGTTTCAAACTTTTACAGGTTAATCTGCACGCATCGGAAACAATTGATTTGAGTAGCAAAATGACAAACAACCTCAATATGGCGACCCGGACCGCGCCTCGCAGCAAGACAAGGATCTTTGCGACTGTGCATTATTTCAGCCAGTCGACCAGAGGACGTGTCGTCGATCTGTCGGCAACCGGAATGGCGCTCGAGCTGGACGGGCCTTTCGCTGCCGCCAAGGGTAGCCGGGTCAAGGTGCAGAGTGAGGATCTGGGCTTCATCGAGGGCGTCGTGCAGTGGCAGCACATGAACCGTCTTGGCCTGCAGCTCAAGCTTTCCACCAACACGCTGGCGCAGCTCTCTTCCTATTTCCGTTTCTTCCATGAAGACGTGAAACCGACACTGGCCCGCTGATCCGGAGCATTACAATGCGCGGAACAAATGACGCGCATTTTCCAGTGCGGCGGGACCTGCGCCGCACGTTACTGACAAAAAATTTATCAAACGGTTGAAAACCGGCCTATCTGTCATGGGCCTGTCATTTTGGTGATGGACTCCTCTGCGATTGCTTCTACCCTGTCGTTTTTAAAGACAGAGCAAGCTTCATCCGAAGGAGTTCCCATGTCGTCGCTTCTCGCCCTCCACCCCATTACCCGGCGCTCGCTTCTGGGTGGCATTGCAGCCACTTCGGCGCTGGTGATGTTGCACCCTTTTGCTGCGCGCGCGGCGGCCAACCAGGCGCATCTGCGCATCATGGAAACGACCGACATCCATGTTCATGTCTTTCCCTATGATTATTACGCCGACAAGCCGAACGACACGATGGGTCTGGCGCGCACCGCCTCGATCATAGACACCATCCGTGCCGAAGCCGGGAACTCGATGCTGGTGGATAACGGCGACTTCCTGCAGGGCAACCCGCTCGGCGACTATATCGCCTATGAGCGCGGCATGAAGGCCGGCGACAAGCACCCTGTCATCAATGCCATGAACGTGTTGGGTTACGATTGCGGCACGCTCGGCAACCATGAATTCAACTATGGCCTCGACTATATGTCGAACACGCTTGCGGGCGCCGGTTTCCCCTATGTGTGCGCCAACCTCACCAAGGGGCAGCTGGCTTCCGATCCGAAGAACGACGAGCTGTTCTTCAAGCCCTATGTCATTCTGGAAAAACAGATCCGCGATGGCGGCGGCGTCACCAGCCCGGTCAAGGTCGGCATCATCGGTTTCGTGCCGCCTCAGATCATGATGTGGGACTCCAAGAATCTCGAGGGCAAGGCGCAGACGCGTGACATCGTCGAGGCGGCGAAAGCCTGGGTGCCTGTCATGAAGGAGGAAGGCGCGGATATCATCATCGCCCTTTCCCATTCCGGCATCGACGGCAAGGGCCAGACCGAGCGCATGGAAAACGCATCGCTGTATCTCGCAGCCGTTGAAGGCATTGACGCGATCTTCACCGGCCACCAGCACCTTGTTTTCCCCGGTCCGAAGACCTGGGACGGCATCGAGGGTGCTGATGCGGTCAAGGGTACGCTGATCGGCAAGCCGGCGGTCATGGCCGGCTTCTGGGGCTCCCATATGGGCCTTATCGACCTGCTGCTTGAAAAGGATGGCAAGAGCTGGAAGATCGTCGACTTCACCTCAGAAGCCCGCCCGATCTACCATCGCGATGAAAATCGCAAGGTCGTTGCTGACTATACTGACAAGCCGGAGGTTCTCGCCGCAGCCAAGGTGGATCATGAAGCGGCCCTTGCCTATGTGCGCCGCCCGGTCGGCAAGACATCCGCGCCGCTCTATTCCTATTTCGCGCTGGTGGCAGACGATCCGTCCGTGCAGATCGTCTCCAACGCCCAGACCTGGTACATCAAGGACATGCTGAAGGAAGGGCAGTATAAGGATCTGCCCGTGCTTTCGGCAGCGGCCCCCTTCAAATCGGGCGGTCGTGGCGGCGCGGATTATTACACCGATGTCCCCGCCGGTGACATCGCCATCAAGAACGTCGCCGATCTCTATCTTTATCCCAACACGGTGCAGGCAGTGCTGATCAACGGGGCGCAGGTGAAGAACTGGCTGGAAATGTCCGCCGGCATGTTCAATACGGTTGAGGCCGGTGCCAAGGATGCGCCACTGCTCAACCCAGACTTCCCGTCCTATAATTTCGACGTGATCGATGGCGTGACTTATCAGATCGACATTTCCAAACCGGCGAAATTTGACAAGGACGGCAAGGCGGTCAACCCGGACAGCAACCGCATCGTCAATCTGCAGTTCAATGGCAAGCCGATCGATCCCGAACAGAAATTCGTGGTTGCGACCAATAATTACCGTGCAAGCGGCGGCGGCAAATTCCCCGATATCGCCGGCGACAAGGTGATCTTCGTCGCGCCCGATACAAACCGCGACGTGATCGTGCGCTATATCATCGATCAGGGCACCATCAACCCGTCCGCGGATGCCAACTGGTCCTTTGCACCGGTGGAAAACACCACCGCCGTCTTCGAGACCGGGCCCAAGGGACGCCATTACGCAGCCGACATCAAGGGCGCCAGGATCGAGGATGCCGGCGACGGCGCGGAAGGTTTCGCGAAGTTCCGCCTGATTCTTTAACGACCGTGCCCTCCCGGCGACCTGTCGCCGGGAGGTATTTTCCTAGTCGCGCCCAGCCAACGCGCGTAACAGCATCGGCAGTTCCTGCGGCGGCTTCTGTTCGATACGCCGATAGTCGCTGCCGTCACGGTTACGGCGGATGAGTCTCAGGCCAACCATGTCGCGCCTCAGCATGGCCGCATCTCCGAACAGGTGCAGGCTATCCAGAAAGCTGCTGAATTCTCGCTCGGAAAAACTCTGCCCGGCGGGAATTTTTGCCCAGAGATACCAGAGGCACAGTTCCTGATGCGACCGGCGGGCCGGCCATTGCATCAGCCGGCCGGCGGCATCAAAGACACGAACGGTCTTCAGCACCCTGCCCTCATTGACGGCTGGCAGCAGCTCAGGCTGAGCGGTTGCGCTTTCGGCGGAAGAGATGCGGTCAGCGCGCAGATGCTGGAAATTTCGAAAACCGGCGGCCCGGCTCAGAAGATTGAGCATCTCCACATGGCTCGGCTGGCGGTCCAGCCTGCCGATCTGCTCGCGCACGGATTTGGCAAAGGTCGAGAGATCGGCGATATCAATGGAAAGGATCGAACGTGGCATGACTTACCCTCAAGTGCCATTCCGAAAAGGTGTCGCTGATCGCCGGCTTCCGACAAGGCACGGGACAAGTGCTGTCAAACCATAAATATGCAGGTTTAGCTTCCCATGCGGGACGGCGATGCCTCGGTGAACTGCAGACCGTGATTAGGTATAGGCAGGCGATCCGCCCACGTCAATTGGCCTCTGCGGCATAGCGCCTAGGTTGCCGCGCGTTTCCTCTCCCAGCCGGGGCAAGAAGCAGGCCCGGCTGGTCCACATATAATTAGCCAATATCACTCAGCGGCGACAGCAATGGTCCTCTGTTTGCTGGCAGCAAGCATACCGTTGAAATCCTTATGGTTCGGGCAGGCGGACAGGCGCTGCTGAAAAGCCTCGGCGAGCCATTGCCCCGCCGGACCCGCAGGCGAATCGACCCGTCGCAGTGCAAACAGCGGATATTCCCCCTGCTCATAGGCCTCGAGTTCGAGCGCCTTGAGGCTGCCATTGGTAAGATCGTTGCGGACGATCGATGCGGGCAGACCGCCCCAGCCGAGACCGCCCTTGATGAGCTGGTATTTGGTGGCGATGTCGCTGACCCGCCATGTCTTGTAGGAGAGAACATTGAAATCGCGGCCCTTGGTCAGGCCGGAGGCATCGGTGACGACAAGCTGAACCTCCTCGCGCACGTCGGCGAGAACCAGCGGGCGTTCGATCTGCGCCAGCGGGTGATCCGACGCGACGACCGGCAGCATGAAGGAATGGCCCACCTTTTCGACGACGAGCTCATCATCCTGGCGCAGCATCGCCCCACCAATACCGATGCCTGCCTTGCGGGAGAGCACCATGTCCATGACCATGCCCAGCTCGCCAACATTGAGGCTGAGGGCTACGGTTGGGAATTGCGTGCGAAAATCCCGCAGCACAGCCACCACGGCCTCCGCCGGCACCATGGTGCTGATAGCTACGGAAAGTTCCGCTTCCAGCCCCTGTTTCAGCCCCTTGGCGCGGGCACGCATTTCCTGCAGACCAGCGACGATGCGCCTTGCATCCTCCAGCATGGCGCGCCCTTCGTCCGTCAGCTTCGGCTGGCGCACCCCGTTGCGCTCAAAAAGCGTAACCTCAAGCTGCGCTTCGAGATTGGCGATGGTGTAACTGACCACCGACTGCGCACGATTGAGCGCCCGCGATGCGGCGGAGAAACTGCCGGTCTCGGCAACCGTCAAGAATACCTGCAATTGATCGAGCGTTGGGTTCGCGTCCATGTCCCATCCATTTTATCGATAGATTGCTTCCACATTATCACAGTTTTCTTGATGGCAGTAATTTTTCATATAGAGCGCAAAGGCAGGGCATCGTGCTCTCCCGCCCTCCCAAGGCGCCCGTCAATTCATCGCATATGCAAGGAAAAGACCATGTCCAACATTCTTCTCATCACCTCCAGCCCGCGCGGCGACGAATCGGTTTCGAACAAGTTCGCCGGTGAGCTCGCCAGCAAGCTGAAGGCCAAGTCGGCTTCCAACACCCTTGTCCACCGCGATCTCGCAGCTGACCCGATCCCGCATCTCGACACCGTCAAGACAGCCGCAATCCGCAAGGCACCCGATCAGCGCACGGCTGAAGAAGCGGTTGCAGCCGATTATTCCGACAAGCTCGTTGCAGAGCTTCTGGCCGCCGACACCGTCGTCATCGGCACCGGCCTCATCAACTTCAACATCTATTCCGGCCTGAAGTCGTGGATCGACAACGTCGCCCGCGCTGGCCAGACCTTCAAATACACCGAAACCGGCCCGGTCGGTCTCGCCACTGGCAAGAAGGTGTACATCGTCCTGGCGGCTGCCGGCGTTTACTCCGAAGGCCCGGCCGTTTCGATGAACCATGCCGTTCCCTATCTGAAGACCGTTCTCGGCTTCATGGGCATGACCGATGTGGAAGTGATTTACGTCGAGGGTCTGGCTTTCGGCCCCGAAGCCGTCGAGAAGGCTGTAGCCGCTGCAGAAGCCAAGGTGGAAGAACTGGCACAGGCCGCCTGAGGCATTCATTCAAAGGCAATCCCGGCATGACCGCCGGGTATTGACCGAACTCCGTTCCGTAACGGCCGTGGACGCTGTCCCGGCCGTTATTCTTTGCCACGTAGGCCACGCACCTGATTCAGATAACAAAGCATAGAAATGCTGCCGTCCCTGAAGGCCGTAGCGTTCAGGCACTCAATGCAGCCGTCATCATTTTCCCGGGAAGAGAGATGAGCCGTTCTGATCGATAATCAGCTTCGCCTTGCGGATGGTGAACTCCACCGCATCATCGAGGCTGGTGAAGACGTCGGCCCGCACGAATTCATGCACCAGCACCTCGTCACCGGCCTTTTTTTCAATACGGCCAGCCAGGCGGAACTGGCCACCTTCCTTGATCGGGGTCGCATAGATCAGATAGTCGCCATGCGCATGCGGTTCTGCCTGCGCCGTCTTCTGCGGGGCGTCGGAAGACGGCTGGCCGGAGCCGAAGGCCGAGAGGATTTTGGAAAAAAACGATGCCATGGCTTGCACTCCCTCAATTCGTGTCACGTTTGAAGGGCGGATGACACCCGCCCTTCCCTGCCTCTTCCGATCAGATGATCAGGTTTGACAGGATGTCATTTTCGGTGATGTCCTCATAACCGAGACCGGCCGCTTCGAAGCGCTCCAGCAGGCCGGCGAAGTTCTCCTTCGCGCTGGTTTCGATGCCGATAAGGATCGAGCCGAAGTTGCGGGCCGATTTCTTCAGATATTCGAAACGGGCGATATCATCATCCGGACCAAGCAGGTTGAGGAAATCGCGAAGCGCACCGGGACGCTGCGGCAGGCGCAGGATGAAGTATTTCTTCACGCCCGTGTAACGCATGGCGCGCTCCTTCACATCCGGCAGGCGCTCGAAATCGAAATTGCCGCCGGAAACCACGGCGACGACCGTTTTGCCTTCCAGCTTTTCGCGGCCGAGCTTTTCCAGCGCGGCGATCGAGAGCGCGCCTGCGGGCTCCAGCACCACGCCTTCGAGATTCAACATCTCGATGATCGTCACGCAGATGGCATTTTCCGGGATGAGCTGGACCTGATCGGCCGGGAAATCCTTCAGCGCCTTGAAGTTGAGGTCGCCGATGCGGGCGACGGCGGCGCCATCGACAAAATTATCGATCTTGTTCAGCGTCACCGGTTCGCCACGTTCGAGGCTTTTCTTCAGGCTCGGTGCGCCTTCCGGCTCGCAGAACACGAAGTTTTCCTTGCGGACCGTCCCGGCCAAAAATCCGGACAGGCCAGCCGAAAGACCGCCACCGCCGACAGGCATCACGACGATGTCAGGCTTAGTGCCTTCCGGCAGCTGATCCATGATTTCGGCAGCGACAGTTGCCTGGCCCTCGATGATATCCTCATGGTCGAACGGCGGCACCATGTAGCCGTCATTGTCCTGCACGTGCTGGCGGGCAGCAGCGTAACACTGGTCGAATATATCGCCCACCAGACGGATGGAGATGAACTCGCCGCCGAAGATGCGGGTCTTTTCGATCTTCTGCTGCGGTGTGGTCACCGGCATGAACACAACGCCATGAACGCCGAAATGGCGGCAGGCGAAAGCAAAACCCTGGGCGTGGTTGCCAGCCGAAGCACAGACGAAAATCTTGCCCTTGCCGGCCTTGGCCACCGCCTTGCGCAGAAAATTGAATGCGCCTCTAATCTTGTAGGAACGAACCGGGGACAGATCCTCACGCTTCAGCCAAATCGACGCGCCATACCGACGGCTGAGATGTTCATTCAACTGCAGCGGCGTTTCCGGGAATATTTCCCGCACTTCCCGCCGCGCTGCTTCCACAAGCTGCTTGTCCACGATAGTCAATCCATTGAAATTCATAATGGCACCCGCTATGCCATAGGAAGGCGTCCGAGACAAAGACTCATTTCAGCGCGGCCACGAACTCCGGGTTTCATTTCTTGAACAGTAACCTTCTGCGCTCGGTCATATATGTAGCGTCCATCTTCGGGCTCTATCTCGCCACGGCCATGTTCCTGCCCGCACTGACGGATCTTTATTACGGCAATGACGACTGGATGGTGTTCGCGCTTTCCGGCTTCATGTGTGGTGGGTTCGCGCTTGCCTGCGCGCTCGCCACGCGCGGGCCGATCGCTTCGTTCAACAAGCGTTTCGGCTTTTTGCTCGTCAACCTGCTCTGGCTGGTGTTTTCCATCGTCGGTGCAGTGCCGCTTTATCTGTCCGAACTCAACCTGACGCCGGGCCAGGCGCTTTTCGAGTCCGTCTCAGCCATCACGACGACCGGATCCACCGCCATTTCGGGTCTCGACAATGCGCCGCAGGGTATTCTCCTGTGGCGGTCGCTGCTGTGCTGGCTCGGCGGCATCGGTATTGTCGCACTCGGCCTCTTCATCCTGCCGCTGCTGCGCGTCGGCGGCATGACCTTCTTCCGCATGGAATCCTCCGACACCGGCAACGACCGCCCCTTCGCCCGGCTGGCAAGCTTCACCCGGGCTTTCGTGGCGATCTACATCGTCATGACGCTCGCCTGTACCATCGCTTATGATTTTGCCGGCATGTCGCATTTCGATGCGCTGAACCATGCCATGTCGACGGTTGCGACGGGCGGCTTCTCCACCCATGACGCGTCCTTCGCCTATTTCAACAATACGGCCCTGCTGTGGATCGCCACCATCTTCCTCATCTTCGGCAGCCTGCCGTTCTCGGTCATGATCCTGCTCGCCGTGCGGCGCCGGCTGGAGACGCTGCGCGACCCGCAGATCGCCGTCTTCCTCGGCTACCTCTGTGCGATCTCGGTTGCCGTTGGTGTCTACCACCATTTCAGGAACGGCGTGCCGCTGGATGATGCGCTCAGCCACTCCTTCTTCAACATGACCTCCATCCTGTCGACCGGCGGCTTTGCCAGCGATGACTACACGCTGTGGGGGCCCTTCGTCGTCGTCGTCGCCTTTTTCGCCACTTTCATGGGCGGCTGCTCGGGCTCGACGGCCGGCGGCATCAAGGCCTATCGTTTTCTGATCATCTTCAACGTGGCGCGGGCCGGGCTCAAGAAGCTGATATATCCGAACGCCGTCTATTCCGTGCGCTACGGCCAGCAGGTGGTCGATCCGGAAACCATCCGCACCATCTTTCTCTTCATCAGCTGTTTCATCGCACTTTGGATTGCCGGCAGTCTGGCCATGAGCCTGATGGGCTATGATTTCCTCACCGCCACCTCGGCTGTGGCGACCTCGCTTGCCAATGTCGGCCCCGGCATCGGCCCGATCATCGGCCCGGCAGGCAATTTCTCCACGATAAGCGAACCGGCGCTCTATCTCCTGTCGATCCTTATGCTGCTGGGGCGTCTGGAAATCCTGACGGTTCTGGTGCTGCTGATGCCGATTTTCTGGAAGAGCTGAAATCACTGGCTTTGGGCGAATAAAGCGCTTGACCTTCCCACGTTGGAATAGTCCAGGCTCTCCCTGTTACGAATTCCCAATCACGGAGAACCGCCTATGTGCACCGCTCACCAGCATCACCCGGAAACCACTGCCGCACCTGTCAATGCCGACCTTTCTTTCCACGTTGAAGACATGACCTGCGGGCACTGCGCCGGTGTGATCAAGGGTGCGATCGAAAAGACCGTTCCCGGCGCTGCCGTACATGCCGATCCGGCAAGCCGCACAGTGGTGGTTGGCGGCATCTCCGATGCGGCACGTATCGCAGAAATCATCACCGCGGCTGGATACACGCCGGAAGCACGCGCCTGATCAGACGAGATACCGGCGGCGCTTTCATACAGCCGCCGCCGGATCGCACTGCCTGCCCCGCTTCGCGCTGAATTGTGTGACGGGTTTGGACGGCATCCATCCCTCTCTCCTCCCGGACGGCAAACGCCCTCTCCCTTTCAATCAAGGGTGACGGAGGAGGTTTCCCCAGCTTAATGAATCGAATCCGCCCTCCTCCGTCGTTCCGGCCCTGAACCGGAATCCAGCTGACGCGCGTCTGCACGGCGGGAAGACTCCTTTCAGTCCAAGGACCTGGACTGGCTGGATTCCGGCACAGGGCCGCAATGACGGCGAAGAGGTTCAGGGGCCTTCTTATAAAAGAGACCCGGCTCTTGCGAACCGGGCCACACCTCGTCAGCAATGTCACGTCGGCTTATTTCACCGCCAGATCCTTGGTCATGATGAAATAGTTGATCGGATGCGGCTTGAAGTTCTCGACCTTGTCCGAATAGGCGTCGAAAGCCGTCTCGTGGATGAGGTAGACGGTGACCGCTTCATCGTAAACCCTCTTCGCCGCCTCGGCATAGATGGCGTAACGCTTGGCCGGCTCGGCCACCGCATAGGCCGATTTGATCAGCTTGTCCGTCTCTTCGCTGCAATAATGCGAGATGTTGTAACCACCTGTGCAGGTGTAGTCGGCGTTCAGGAAACCGATCGGCTCTGCAACGTCAGTGGCGTAACCGCGCGACAGAAGAACCATGTCGAAGTTGCCGGACAGGAGATCGGGCTCGATCGCTGTGTAATCGGCAACGCGAACATCGACCTTGATGTCGATTTCCTGCAATTGGGCCTGGATAACGGCGGCAACATCCTTGAGTTCGGTTCTTTCCGTGTAGGCGAGAAGCGTCAACTTCAGGCTGCCGGGAGCAACTCCGGCCTCTTTCAGCAGAGCCTTTGCCTTCTCCAGGTCATAAGCGGGTGTGGCGTCTTGCGGCGCCCACGGCTCACCCGGTGCGAAGGGCATCGTTGCGGGCTTCACCACGCCTTCATAGATGCTGTCCGCAATACCGGCGGTATCGATGGCAGCCCGGATCGCCTGCCGAACCTTGATATCCTTGAAAGGCGCCTTTGAATTATTGAGCAGCATTTCGGTGATCCGCGGCACGGTGATCGGCGCAACCTTGACGCCCTTGGCCGCTTCAACGGTCTTCACTGTCCAAGGCGGGATCATGCGCGAAATCTGCACTTCACCGCTTCTTATCTGGGTGGCGCGCGTATCGGCGTCCGGAATAAAGTTCACGCGGCCGCCCGAAAGCTTCGGCATACCGGCCCAATAGTCATGGTTTGCGGTCAGCTCCATGTACTGGTTGGCATCGACCTTGGTAATCTTGAAGGGTCCGGTGCAGGTTCCGATCGGATCGACCTTGCCATCCTTATAGGCTGAAGGCGCGAGGATCGACGTTGCCGGACTTCCCATTTGCGCCGGCAGCAGCACCGATGGCTCGATGGTCGTGATCTTCACGATATCGTCACCATCGGCATCAACAGCGGCGATCAGCTTGGGCGAGAAGGCGCGCGCCGGAACAGGCGCTTTCAGAAGATTGGTGAGTGCATTGACCGCGGCTGCGGCATTGAGCGGCTCACCATTCTGGAATTTCACACCCTTGCGCAGCTTGAATTCCCAGACCTTCGGCGCGGTCTGTGTCCAGGATTCGGCTAGGCCAGGCTCCAGTGTCGCGTCATAACCGACACGAACCAGACTTTCGAAACATCCCGCCCGCGAGCCGAGATAGGCATCGTCGGAAGCCATCTGCCAGCCGGTCTTGACGCCGGTATAATCGTCATAGGTGATCGTTCCGGCTGTCGCCGCATGTGCCCCGAATGAGACAACAACGGCGCACGTCGCCAAAAGTGCGTGCTTCATCATAGAAGATTCCCCTTTTATTTTTGATGACAACGCTCACATCTCTTACATTTTCTCGAAAATTCGCTTATTCCATAAAATTACAACAATAATACCCTATGGATATCTTTCGATTATCCATTCGAATATCATCTATTTTACGTTTTATACTCGGAATTTTATTCCGATATTAAGCTTCAAACACACAATTCATCTGTTTTTACAGCATCAGAGAACTGTAGCTGCGTCGTCCTTCAACCCAGTTCCTGCCAGCGGTGGCAACGCGCGAAATGCTCGCCGGAAACGCCTTCCAGAACGGGTTCTACCTCTCCGCATATTGCGGTCGCGTATTTGCAGCGCGTGTGGAATTTGCATCCGTCGGGGGGATTGAGAGGGCTCGGCAGATCACCGTCCAGGAGCATTTCCGGTGCATATAACCCCGTCTCGTCCAGCATCGACGATGCAATGAGGGCCTTGGTGTAGGGATGCTTCGGCGCCCGGAAAAGCTCTTCACGGTCGGCGATTTCAACGACGCGCCCGAGATACATTACCGCTATGCGATCGCACAGATAACGCACCACACGCAGGTCATGAGAAATCATCAGAACCGTCAAACCGTGGCGACGCTTCATGTCCATCAGGAGGTTCAGTATCTGCGTGCGCATGGAGGCGTCGAGCGCCGATGTCGGCTCATCGCAAACGAGGAAACTCGGATTGAGAAGAAGTGCGCGCCCTATGACGACGCGCTGCAATTGCCCGCCGGAACACTGGCTGGGATAACGATCGTAAAATGAGGCATCAAGGCCGACCTCCTCCAGCATCCGGAAAACCCGCGTCGCGCGTTCCTCGCGAGAGCCGATGCCGTGCTGGGCAAGCGGTGCTTCCATGCTTTGCCCGATGCGCATACGGGGATCGAGTGCCGAATAGGGATCCTGGAACACCAGTTGCACGACCCGACGCATCCGCCGAAGCTCTTCGCCCTGGATTTGCAGTATATTATGATTACCGATGCTGACCTCGCCTTTCGTCGCGTTCGTCAGCCGCGTTATCAATCCGGCGACGGTGCTTTTGCCGCAGCCGGATTCGCCGACGAGGCCCAGAACCTCGCCTTCGCCGATCGTCAGCGACACGTCGTCAACGGATTTCACCACCCGGTGACCAAAGCCCGATATGGGGTAATATTTGCAAAGATTTTTGGCAATCACATAGGGTCGGCTGTCGCTGCCGGCCGATGGCGTGGCCTGTTTCATCGTTGGCGATAACATCGTCACCTCCTTCAGCACATTGCGTGGCCAGCATGATCATGGTTGACCTGCTCGTCACCGACTGCCCAGCACCGGGCCTTGCGTCCTTCCGGCAGGGCATTCAGATTCGGTTCGGCTGCCATGCAGCGGCTGCCCATGCCGGCGGATTTGGCGAGCGCGCAGCGCGGGTGAAACCGGCAGCCGCAGGACATGTCGTGGGCCTGCGAACTGGAGCCGGGGATTGTCAGCAACTGCCCCTCGCCGTCAGTGGTCAGAAGCGAGCAGCTGATGAGCGCCTTGGTATAGGGATGCTGCGGCGCCTTGAGGATCGCCTGGGTGGGCCCTTCCTCCACGATGCGGCCGGCATACATGACCGCGATCCGGTCCGCGAATGCGGCGACAACCGAAAGATCATGGGTGATGAGCAGCGTGGCCAGCCGGCGCTTGCGGCGCTCGTCATCAAGCAGGCGCAATATCTGTGCCTGAACGGTGACATCGAGCGCTGTCGTCGGCTCGTCGGCGATCAGCAGTTGCGGATTGCCCGAGAGTGCCGCGGCGATCATGACACGTTGCGCCATGCCGCCGGAAAGTTCGTGCGCGAAGCATTGCGCCCGTGCAGACGGGTCGGGAATGCCGACATCGGACAGAAGGCCGACGACCCGGTTGAGAGCGGCGTGCCGGCTCATCTTGCGATGGACCCATAGCGGTTCGGCAACCTGCGTCCTCACCCGGCTGGTGGGATCCAGCATGGCCTGTGGCTGCTGAAACAGCATACCGATATCTGCGCCGCGCAACGCGTCGAGTTCGGCGGATGACAGGGCGAGAATATCACGCCCGGCAAAGGAAATTCGGCCGGAGTCGATTTCCGCACCCTGTGGCAGGAGCCGCATCAGCGATAGCGCCGTCATGCTCTTGCCGGATCCGGACTCGCCGACGAGAGCGACAACTTCCCCGGCATTGACGGAAAGCGTCAGCCCGGAGATGACGAATTTCCGGCCATGTTGCGCCGGCACCGAAACGTGCAGGTCCTCAATTTCCAGAAGCGGTGCGCATTCGGAAGACATGGCCGTGCTGGCATGCGTGTGTCCTTCGATATTCATAAGAGTTCCCCTTATTTTTATTGAATCGGAGGCATTTACGGATTTTCATGCGGCTTCAGACGATATTACTCTCCTTCATTGTCCGTGGCGTCATCTATGTTTGACGGCAGTCAAATCGACCATTGCCCCTTCGCGGGCGTCAATGACCGCTCGTTTTCTTGGTTTCAAGGTTGAGGCCATGGCCGATCCAGGTCACGCTGAGCGCCGCCAGGAAAATCGCCAGACCCGGTGCGATAACCAGAACGGGCATGCGTTCGGCGTAGGCCTGCGCATCGGACAGCATCAGCGCCCAGTCGGCGGCCGGCGGTTGTACGCCGAGCCCCAGAAATGACAGTCCGCCCACCGTGATCAGCTTGTGGCCGAACCGCAGGAACGCGACAGCGGCAATGGGCCAGATCGTGTTGGGAATAATATGCCGGAAGATGATGAAGCTCCGCGTACATCCAAGCACCTCTGCCGCGCGGATATATTCACGGGAATTGATCGAAAGCGTCAGTCCCCGTGCCAGCCGTGCGAAAGGCGTCCAGCCAACGATGGTCAGCGAGGCGATCAGTGTGCCGTATCCGGGCCCGAAGATGGCGACGAGGAAAATCGCGATCACGACATCTGGTATGGCTATGAGCAGGTCCACGATGCGCATCAAAATCTGATCGACTATGCCGCGGCTGCGGCCGCTGACGATGCCGATCAAGGCTCCTATCACGACCGAGAGAATGACGGTGATCGCGGCGATGGTAACCGTGAAACGGCCGCCTATGAGCAGACGGCTGAGCACATCACGCCCCAGATGGTCCGTTCCGAGCCAATGGGCGGCGCTCGGCGCGTTCAGCCGCAGGCGAAGGTTCTGCTGCGCCGGATTATAAGGCGAAATCCACGGCGCAATGATGAGCAGCAGGATGATGGCGAGAAAGATCGCCGATCCCGCATAGAAGGTCCAGTGCCGCCGGCGAATGAAATCCATGAACCGGTTGAGTGTCGAGGGGCGTCTGGGCGCGGTCATCGTCATGGCGGCAGCCTGTGGAAAGTGACTAATGGTCATGGCGACCTCGCATTGCCGGATTGATCAGGACATAGAAGCTGTCGGCCAGGGTATTGATCAGGATGGAAAGCGCGACGATGCAGATGAAGCCGCCCTGCAGCATCGGGATGTCGCGGTTGACCACCGCATCGTAGAGAAGCCGACCCATTCCGGGGATGGCGAAGATCACCTCCACCACCACCGATCCGCCCAGCAGGCCCGCAAGCCACAGGGCAAAAAACGTGACTACCGGAAGCGAGCCGTTGCGGATGCCGTGCCGCATGACCGTGCCATGCATGCCCAGCCCGCGGCTGCGCGCCGCCGTGATATAAGGGGCGCGTAAAACTTCGGCCATCGCCGCGCGCGTCACCTGCGTGAAATAGGCGAGCGGTCGCAGGGTCAGCGTCAGCGCAGGAAGGACCAGCGAACGCCAGCTGTCCCATCCCGCGGAGGGCAGCCAGCCAAGATAGAGGGCAAAGACGAGCGCAGACATGGGCGCGAACCAGTATTCGGGCGTGGCGACGAAGGTCTGGATCATCAACGTCGCGAAATTGTCCAGCCTTCCGCCGGGACGCATTGCGGCAAGCGTGCCGAGCGGCAGGGCAACGGCCACCGCTATTGCCAGCGCCGTCAGCGCCAGTGTCACCGACACGCCGAGGGAACGCAAAAGCTCACCGGCGACGGGTTGGCTGCTGGTGAAGGAGAAGCCAAGGTCACCGCGTAACGCGTTCGACAGCCAGGCGAAATATTGCACGTAGAGCGGACGGTCGAGCCCGAGGCTGGTTCTCAGCGCTTCAACGGCGTGTGGATCAAGCGCCGTATCACGCATGCGCGAAAACAGGATGGTACGGGCCGGATCGCCACCGGCCATATAGGGCAAAAGAAACGCGATGACGGAGACGATCGCCAACATCAGGCAAAGGATAAGGAAGCGCTGTAATATCTGTATCCACATGGCTGGTCTCCTTCACCGCATTGGCATTTTTACCGCAATCGACGACGTCCACGATTGGAACGGCCGCTCATTTCGCAAGGCGCTGTAGTTCCGCTACCGGGCCGGACGTGCCCTTCAACATGCCCGACCGTTTCGGCACCACCGCCGCCGGGACGAAATCGGGATCTTCCGATTGCGCCAGATCCTGAATGATCGGACACTCCGGCTCGCCATTATCGGGGCAGTAGGTCGCCAGATGGCGGAGCGTATCGGCCATGTCGCGAAGCGTTTGCATCTTGGCTTCGAGATCGACGACGTGTTCCATGACGATGCGTTTGACGTCGCAGGAGGCGCCCCCGGGATCACGCCACAAGGTCATGAGCTGCCTTATCTTTTCGATTGAAAAACCGAGGTCGCGGCCGCGCCTTATAAAGCGCAGTGTTTCCAGATCATTGGCCGTATAGACCCGGTAGCCGGAATCGGTGCGGCTCGCCGATTTGATCAGACCGATCGTCTCGTAATGTCTGATCATCTTTGCAGAAACGCCGGATGCGGTGGCGGCTGTGCCGATGTTCATGGATCCTGCTCCTATCTTTCCGGGGTGGACAACAGATCTGCATTACTGTCGGAGAGCCCGTCAGCGCCATTCAGCCAGCCGATCTCCACGTCGCTTAATGGTATGGCTCGGCATGCAAGCGTCAGGCCATCTGCTTTCTCTTCCTCAGTCAGCGAAAAAGGCGTGTGCTTGAGAAGGTCGACCTCACCGGAGATCAGCCTCGACTTGCAGGCCCCACAGCGGCCCATGCGACAGCCGTGCGGGTAAGCGATGCCTGCTGCCAGGGCGGCCTGAAGGACAGTCTCGCCCTCCGCCACCGCGATGCTGCGATCAATCTGCGGCAAGTGGATGGACCGGGGGAGCGCCATTGTGTCCCCTCCTATTCCGCTGCTGCGAGCTGCAAGCCCGCGGGTCTGTCCGTGAGCGGCGCACGGAAGCTTTTCAGGCGCAGCGCGTTCGTCAGGACGAAGACGCTGGAAAGTGCCATTGCGCCGGCAGCAAGGACGGGTGACAGCAACACGCCGTTGACAGGATACAATATTCCGGCCGCCACGGGAACGAGCGCGGCGTTGTAAGCGAAGGCCCAGAACAGGTTCTGGCCGATATTGCGGATCGTGGCCTTGGACAGGGCGATGGCATTGGCCACACCGCGCAGATCGCCCGACATCAGCACCACATCGGCGCTCTCAATCGCGACATCCGTGCCCGTTCCGATGGCGAGGCCGACATCGGCTGCCGCAAGCGCCGGTGCATCGTTGATGCCATCGCCTACGAAGGCGACCCGGCGCCCACCGGTGGCAAGCCTTTTGACGGCTTCCACCTTGCCGTCCGGCAGCACTTCCGCCACCACCTCGTCAATGCCGAGGCGACGGGCGATGGCCTCTGCGGTGCGGCGATTGTCACCCGTGATCATCGTGACCTTGAGGCCGAGCGCATGCAGCGCCGCGATCGCCTCCGGGGTCGTCTGCTTCACCGGATCGGCCACTGCGATAATCGCGGCCAGCCTGCCGTCGACTGCAGCATAAAGCGGCGACTGCCCTTCCCTGCCCAGCCGGTCTGCTTCATGCGCAAACATCGCAGTATCGTAACCGAGCTTCGCCATGAACCGGTCCGCGCCCGCTTCAACCCTGCGCCCTTCAACCACCGCCGCCACGCCAAAACCCGGCGTTGCCTCGAAACCTTCCGCATCGGCAAGCGCCAGGCCGCCATGTTTCGCGGCTTCGACGATCGCCTCCGCAATCGGGTGTTCGGATCGGCTTTCGAGGGATGCCACAAGGCGCAGCACCTCATCGGCACCGAAGCCCTCGGTCGTTGTAAAATGCACCAGTTTCGGCCTGCCGAGCGTCAACGTGCCGGTCTTGTCGACGGCGATCACCTCGGCATCACGGAGCGTCTGGAGCGCATCGCCGCGCCGGAACAGCACGCCCATCTCGGCGGCGCGGCCAGTGCCGACCATGATCGAGGTAGGCGTGGCAAGGCCCATGGCACAGGGACAGGCGATGATGAGAACCGCAACCGCATTGACGAGCGCGAAGGTCAGAGCCGGATCCGGCCCGAAGAAGAACCACACGAGGAAAGTGGCGGCTGCGGCCAGCATCACCGCCGGCACGAACCAGTTGGTGACCTTGTCGACCAGCGCCTGAATGGGCAGCTTGTCGGCCTGTGCTTCCTCGACCATGCGGATGATCTGGGCGATCAGCGTATCGGCGCCCACCTTGGTGGCGCGGAAGGTGAAAGAGCCGTTGCGGTTCACCGTACCGCCCACGACCTCGGAACCCGCCGTTTTCGTAACCGGCACGGGTTCGCCGGTTATCATCGATTCATCGACATAGGACGAGCCACTGAGGATCACGCCATCGACCGGCACTTTCTCGCCAGGACGGACAATGATCACATCACCGGCGTGCACATCCTGCAACGGCACATCCACGGTTTCGCCGTCGCGCAACACCCGCGCCGACTTGGCCTGCAACCCGAGCAATCGTTTTATCGCCTCGCTGGTGCGGCCTTTGGCGCGCGCTTCAAGGAACCGGCCAAGGAGGATGAGCGTGACGATGACAGCAGCGGCCTCGTAATAGACATTCGCCGTGCCGCGCGGCAATATTTCGGGCAGGAAGGTTGCCACAACCGAAAATCCCCAGGCGGCGGCGGTGCCCAACACGACAAGCGAATTCATATCCGGCGCAAGCCGCAGAAGTGCGGGTATGCCTTTTTTGAAGAAACGCAGACCCGGTCCAAAGAGTACCAGCGTCGTCAGAACGAATTGCAGATACCAGCTTTCCCGCATGCCGACCGTTTCCATCACGATGTCGTGGATCGCGGGGACAAGATGCGAGCCCATTTCCAGAACGAAGACTGGCAGGGTCAAAGCAGTGGCCACGGCCAGGTTGATTTTCAGGCTGCGCAACTCCACGGCGCGTCGGTCCTGTTCCACTTCGCCGGCCCTGTCGGCGACGATTTCCTTCGCCGTGTAACCCGCCCGTCTGATCGCCTCCCCCAAGGTGGCGGTAGAGGCGGCATTGCCGGCGACGCGGATGGTGGCGCGCTCGGTCGCCAGGTTGACGCTCGCTTCCGAAACACCGGAAACAGCCTTCAGGGCCTTTTCAACACGGCCCACACAGGAGGCGCATGTCATACCCTCAATATCAAGCTCTATGGTTTTTTCTTCGACGCCATAGCCGGCATTCCGCACCGCCGCGATCACGGCCGGCACGTCAGGTGATCCGGAAAAAGAGATGTCAGCGCGTTCCGTCGCAAGATTGACCGAAGCCTTGAGAACCCCGGGCACCCTGGCGATCGCCTTTTCAACGCGGCCGACGCAGGAGGCGCATGTCATGCCATCGATCGCAATCTGATGGCTCGCCCGGATCTCCATTTGTGACATGCGTATGACCCCTCTTTTCTCATTTAAAAAAAAGATAGGGCTTCCCATCGTGGCAAGGTCAATAGGTTCTTTCGGGTGATTTCAACGGAAAAATGCCGCCTGCGTGATCAAGCACACTTTTAAGGCAATCCTGCGGATCTCAGCGCCGCCCGTGCTGAAAACCTGGAAAATTCGGCATAAAATCCCTTCATACGCAGGGAAGCCGCAGGGAAGCAAAAAAGAAAATTTAATCGGGGGTATGGTGCGGACGGCGGGACTTGAACCCGCAAGACCAATGGTCGGCAGATTTTAAGTCTGCTGCGTCTACCGATTTCGCCACGTCCGCATTGCGGCGCCATCAACCGCTCGGGGTCAAGTCGCTGCAAATATGCTGTCATCGTTCAGGTGGCCGGCGCAAAGGCCGATCTTAAACACGACTGCGCCTCATCTACACAGTCCGGGCCGTTTCGGTCAACGGGGCCTCAGCCACACCAGGACTGATTTTTTCCCGAGAGCGGATGGGCCAGACCTTCGCGCACAAGCTGATCGGCGAAGGAGACACCTGAACGCGAAAGGCGTGTCCGTTCTGTAGCTTGCCCGCCCGCAGCACCGGTAGATGCGACATCGAAGGCGCCGGCGTTCAGCATTTCGCGAAGCCTGACTTTCGCAATGAAACCGCGCTGGCGTTCTTCCATGCAGCGCGCCCGGTCGATCTGCGGAACCTCGATGCCGGCGAGCTGCATTTTGACGCCCTTCATCCAGAAGGTGTTGCCATCGGCCACACAATTGTTGAGGCCGGAGCGGCCGCAAAAGGCAAAAGTTCCGCTTTTTTCGCCGAGTGAGACCTTCTCGACTGACGGGCGGGTTTCCGGCAGGATAGCTGCGACCTTGTTCTGAGAGGCCGTAGGCGGCATGGCGATGGGGCGTGGCGGAACCGGTGCGTTGCCGGGCAGGACGGGGGCAGCAGGGCGCATGGCCGCGACTTTCTCGGAGGTAACCGCCTCGCGCTTGGCCGCCGTCGTGACTTTAGGAGCGTTGGCTGCCGAAGACGTCGCCTTAGCAACAGCCCGCTGCGGCAAAAGACTATCGCGATGTTCGTAGGCCTGAATGCCGCCGGCAACCACACCCAGCATCAGCACCCAGGGCCAAACGCTACCGCCACTCGATTTCTTCACCGTGCGGCGTCGCGCTGTCGATTTTCGGTTGCTCACGGTCGGACTCCTTTTTACGGAGCCGCATTATCGGCCAAAGGGGTTTCTGAAAGGTTGGCGTCCCGAAACAGCTGTGGAAAAGGTTTAGCGAACCTGATCCAGCAGGCGCTTGCATTCGAGCAGATCAAACAGGGCCTCCTGCAAAAGCGCCTGGTCATCCTTGCCAATGCCGGACTTGCCCACCGATATTTCAGCGTCGCTGCCGCCACCGCCAAAACCGAAAAACCGGCCGCTTGGCTTCGCCTTCGGACGGCCGACGACCTCATCGCCATCGGTATCGATAACCCGCGGCTCGTTGACTTCCTTTTCGCCGCTCGCCGCCATGATGGCTTCCATGGTCGCGAGATCACCGGAGGCAATGGCAGCCACGAAGCGGTTGCCATTGGCTTTCAGCAGCTTCTGCACGCCCTTGATAGTGTAGCCATGGTCATAAAGAAGATGACGTATGCCTTTCAGCAGGTCGATGTCATCAGGGCGGTAATAACGGCGGCCCCCGCCCCGTTTCATCGGCTTGATCTGCGGAAAGCGCGTTTCCCAGAAACGCAGCACATGCTGCGGCAGGTTCAGCTCATCCGCCACTTCACTGATCGTCCGAAACGCGTCGGGGCTTTTATCCAAATTTCCACTCCCATCCGAACCGGAGCGCCATGCATCCGGCCGGACACTGAACGAGAACGCTTTTCACCCGCCGGCCCGCATATCACGCAAGGTCAGGTCCGACCTTCGCGCCGACACCGGTTGCGGCAGGATACAAATCACTAAAATTGATTATGATGTGAGTCGACCGGATTTCAACGGCTTGCGCGTTGAAATTCAAGCATGTTCACAGGAAGAATGGGAAAAAGGGCTTACGGAGGCGCAAAACCGCGCCATGGCGCCGCTTCGCGCGCAGGCTTACGTACCGGACTTCTGGCCCTTCTGCTTGGCTTTACGAGCGGTATGCGCTTTCAGAATGCGCTGCTTCAACACATTCGAAGCCTTGAAGGTCATGACGCGACGTGGGGAAATCGGAACTTCCTCCCCCGTCTTCGGGTTGCGGCCAATGCGCTCGTTCTTTTCCCTGATCTGAAACGTCGCGAAAGAGGAGAGCTTGACGACTTCGCCGCGGGTGATCGCATTGCATATTTCGTCGATAATCGTTTCGACCAGCTCGGCGGATTCGGTGCGGGACAGCCCGACTTTACGAAACACAGATTCTGCAAGATCTGCGCGTGTCACTGTCTTCCCGGCCATTTTTCCCCACAAACCGTGTCTGAATTCTTCTCTAGGAGACGCCAAGATTATTTCCCTTGTGGCGGCCGGTCAAGGGACTGTTCCAGATTCATTTGCGGCTTTCGGCAATCGCTGCAAGGGCTTAGAGCAACTGATACGGTTTTGACACAGGCCGAGCCGTCAAGGCGCGTCTTATCGGGGCGTGAGCGCGAAAATCACAGCGGATTTCGCTTCACCGCCCCGGCAAACGCTGAAATCGCGCCTTTACCAGCGCAGCAACACCGCACCCCAGGTGAAACCGCCGCCCATGGCCTCCAGCATGACAAGATCGCCCTTCTTGATGCGGCCATCACCTGCGGCAACGGCAAGCGCCAGCGGAATGGAGGCCGCGGAGGTATTGCCATGCTGATCGACGGTAATGACGACCTTTTCCGGGTCGATGTTGAGCTTTTTCGCCGATCCGTCGATGATGCGCTTGTTTGCCTGATGCGGAACGAGCCAGTCCAGATCGTCTGCCGTGGTGCCCGTGGCTTCGAATGCCTGTTCAATCACGTCGGTGATCATGCCGACGGCGTGTTTGAACACTTCACGGCCTTCCATGCGCAGATGACCGACCGTGCCCGTCGTTGAGGGCCCGCCATCGACATAGAGCTTTTCCTTGTGCGAACCGTCGGAACGCAGCTGCGCCGTCAGGATACCGCGATCGGCAGAGGTACCCTCGCCTTCCCCAGCTTCCAGAACAAGCGCGCCGGCGCCATCGCCGAAGAGAACGCAGGTGGTGCGGTCCTTCCAGTCAAGAATGCGCGAAAAGGTCTCGGAGCCGATTACAAGAACGCGCTTGGCCATGCCGCCTCGAATATAGAGGTCGGCGGTAGAGACGGCATAGACAAAGCCCGAGCAGACAGCCTGCATGTCGAAGGCGAAGCCGTGGGTCATGCCGAGGCGGTTCTGGATGTTCACTGCCGTCGCGGGGAAGGTGTTATCCGGCGTCGAGGTGGCGAGGATGATGAGATCGATATCGTCGGGCGTCAGACCGGCATTGTCGAGAGCCGCACGCGCCGCCGCTTCGCCGAGAGACGCGGTGGTTTCACCTTCGCCGGCGATGTAGCGCTGCTTGATGCCGGTTCGCTGCACGATCCATTCGTCTGACGTCTCCACGACGCCTTCGATTTCGCTGTTGGTCATCACACGCTTCGGCAGCGCTGCCCCGAAACCACGAACTATAGAGCGGATCATTCCGTTATTCCTCGTCAGCCACGAGTGCTTCGGGCGCCGGGGGCGGAAGCCGTCTTGCGTGGTAAATCTTGAGATCGTTTTCTATTTTGGCCGTCAGGCCGTTATGAACCATGTCGTAGCCGACATCGACGGCGGAAGCAAAACCGATGGCATCCGTACCGCCATGGCTCTTGATGACAATGCCGTTCAGGCCGAGAAACACGCCGCCATTGACCTTGCGCGGATCCATCTTTTCACGCAGCACGTCGAAGGCGCTCTTTGCGAGAACATAACCGATCTTGGCGAAGAAGCTGCGGGAGATCGCCTCACGCAGCAACGTGCTGATCTGGCGGGCGGTGCCTTCGGCCGCCTTCAGCGCGATATTGCCGGTGAAACCTTCGGTCACCACGACATCAACCGTGCCCTTGCCGATATCGTCACCTTCGACGAAACCGCGATAATCGATGGTGCCGAGATCTGCCTCGCGGATCAGCCGTCCGGCCTCGCGAACCTCTTCCTGACCCTTCACCTCCTCGACGCCAACATTGAGCAGGCCGACCGTCGGACGGTCGATATCGAAGAGCGCGCGCGCCATGGCGCCGCCCATGAGGGCGAAATCCAGAAGCTGCTGTGAGTCGGCGCCGATCGTCGCGCCTATGTCGAGCACGATGCTTTCGCCCTTCAGTGTCGGCCAGATACCGGCGATTGCCGGGCGCTCCACCCGCGCCATGGTGCGCAGGCAGAATTTCGCCATGGCCATCAGCGCACCGGTATTGCCGGCGGAAACGGCGACGTCAGCCTCGCCGAGTTTCACGGCCTCGATGGCGCGCCACATGCTGGAGACGTAGCGGCCGCGGCGCAGCGCCTGGCTGGGCTTCTCGTCCATGCTGACAGAGACTTCACAATCGTGAAAGACCGACTTTTCCCGAAGTGCGGGATATTGTGCCAGAATGGGGTCGCATTTGCTCTTCTGCCCGTAGAGCAGAAAAGTTACATCGTTGTGCCGTTCGAGCGCCTTGGCGGCACCCGGGATGGCAACATCTGGGCCGAAATCGCCGCCCATGACGTCAATTGCAATTCTGATCACTCGTCCCTTATCCTTACTTGCCGCCAATCAAGCGGATTTTGCGCGAAAATACCTTTTCCGGCCTTCGTTACAATAAAATTATTTCAGCCCGGCTGGGCCATTCAGTCTTTTTTCCAATCTTTCAGCACGGCAAAGGGCGATGGCCGCTTCTCTTCTTCAGGTTCTTTTTCGGCCGTTTCGGGGAACGCCGCATCCGGTTTGCGCGGATAGGGATCGATGGCAAGGGCGGCAAATTCGGCAACGACAGCGCCGACATCGATGCTGTCGCCGGTGAACTGATCGGGAATGTCGGGACCATCGGGATCGAGCACGATTTCGCCTTCTTCGTTCGTGACCATCCGCGCCAGTTTCGAACCTTCCGGCACGAAAATCTGCTCGACAGTCTCGTCGATCTTGCTCGACACCGGCTCCAGCGTCACGACGCAGGACTGGGTCACGGCCGCATGCACCTCGCCTTTTATCTTCACGCCATCCTTCTTCCAGCGGGATACCTGCAGCTCTGCCTTCAGATATTCGACGGAAACCACGTCCCAGAATTTCGCCAGCGCCTTGAGCTCCTCGGCATCGGCTTCGAGACCAATCCTGACGGGATTGGCGGAAATATGGCCTACCTTCACGGGATAGGAGAAAGGCAGGTCGTCATTTGCGGCGTGTCGCGCGTTCATGTGAACCTCATCGTCCAGGCAAGGGCAGCGTCAGGCTTCCGGTTGCGATTGTTTCTTCGGAACAGGCGGCAAGGACGGAAGAAGTCTCCATCATCCAGCCCGCCAGCCCATCCAGCGCCGGCGCGTTCTCGTCTGCCTGCGGATATATATTGCGCCGGAGTGCCGCGGCAAGGGCCGCAAGGTCGGACGTATCCAGCGCCGCCGCGTAGGATTCGAGACGGCCATAAAACATGCCGGCGAATTTCTTCATACGTTTTGGCACGCCCTGATCGCCAATGCCAAGCTCACGGATGGAGTGATCAAGGTCCTGAAAGAAGGCGTCGACAATCTCCTGGGCAATCTCCTGCCCGCTGACACCGGAGGATTTGGTACGGCGGAAATAGAGAATCATCATGACCGACAGCATCTCGAAACGGCCCATTACAGTGTCGGGGACCCCGAGGTTGAGATAAAATTCGGGTGTGCGGGCTGCTGCCGTCAAGGTCGCATATTGCCTGTCAACTATGGCGCGATTGTTGTTTTTCTTCTTGAACAGCCCGAATATCATCGTTTTTTTTCCGAACGGGACGGGTGAATGCGCTTACCGCCCATCGCACTTGTTGCATGATCGTCAAAGCTGGTTTACCGAAGCATCCACGAATTGCAATGCTGTCGCGGTCACGTTCGTCTTTGCGCTGAAACAGTCGAAGAGAACCGGAGGAGTTCCAAAAGGCCGGGAAAGCATTGAATTTGGGGGGTGATCGGGATTTTCCGTCCCCGGATTGACACAATCATGTGCACAGACACTGTGCACCACGCAATGCCGGAAGGTGCCATTCATGATCGCAGTCGGGGAAAAGCAGTTGAGCAAGCAGAAATCCGCAAGTCACGGCAAAATTCTGAGCAAGACCGCCATCGCAATCGTGCTCGCATCCAGCCTGCTTTCCGCCTGCACCAGCACGACAGATGTATTCCATAACGGCTATGTCATGGACGAGCAGTCGCTCCAGCTGATCCCGGAAGGCTCGAGCCGTGAGCAGGTTCTCCTGACCATGGGCACGCCCTCCACGACCGCGACCTTCGGCAATGAAGTGTTCTATTACATCTCGCAGAAGCGTGTGCGCCGTGCGGCCTTCATGAAGCCGTCGCTGGTCGAACAGAACATTCTCGCCATTTATTTCAACAAGGACGGCGTCATCGAGCGCAAGGCCAACTACACGCTGCAGGACGGCAAGGTCTTCGACACGATTTCGCGCACCACGCCGACAGGCGGCAAGGACCTCACCTTCCTGCAGCAGCTGCTTTCCGGCGGCACCTCGGGCGCCAATATCGCCAAGAGCATTCTCGGCCAGGGTGGAAATACGCCCTGACCTCAGCAGGAACGGAAAATTCAAAGGCCCGGGGATCGCTCCCCGGGCCTTTTCAATTTGTCGAAACGGTAGCCTTCAGTGGGCGAGAACCGCCAGCAGCAGCAGCGCCACGATATTGGTAATCTTGATGGCCGGGTTGACCGCCGGACCCGCGGTATCCTTATAGGGATCGCCTACGGTATCACCCGTCACCGATGCCTTGTGCGCCTCCGAACCCTTGACGTGGCGTACGCCATCCTTGTCGACGAAACCGTCTTCGAAGCTCTTCTTGGCGTTATCCCACGCACCACCACCAGACGTCATGGAAATCGCCACGAAGAGGCCGTTGATGATGACACCGAGCAGTGATGCGCCGAGTGCGGCAAAGGCCGAGGCCTTGGAACCGGAAATCAGCAGCACACCGAAATAGACCACGAGAGGCGCCAGAACCGGCAGAAGCGACGGGATGACCATTTCCCTGATCGCCGCCCTGGTGAGCAGGTCCACGGCCTTGCCGTAGTCAGGCTTTTCCGTGCCGGCCATGATGCCGGGTTTTTCGCGGAACTGGCGACGGACTTCCTCAACGATGGCGCCTGCCGCCTTGCCCACCGCCGTCATGGCAATGCCGCCAAAGAGATAAGGAATGAGGCCGCCGAACAGCAGGCCGGCAACCACGTAAGGGTTGGCGAGGCTGAAGGAAATCTCGCCTATATCCTTGAAGTAGGGATAGGTGTCGCCGTTGGCTGCGAAATAGGAAAGGTCGTTGGCATAGGCGGCAAACAGAACCAGCGCGCCGAGACCGGCTGAGCCGATGGCATAACCCTTGGTCACGGCTTTCGTGGTATTGCCGACGGCGTCCAGCGCGTCTGTCGCCTTGCGAACGTCTGGATCAAGACCAGCCATTTCAGCAATGCCGCCGGCATTGTCCGTGACCGGGCCGAAAGCGTCGAGCGCGACGATCATGCCGGCGAGACCAAGCATGGCGGTAACGGCAATACCGGTGCCGAACAGGCCACCGAGCTGGTAGGTGCCGATGATGCCTCCGACGATGACGATGGCCGGCAACGCGGTCGATTCGAGCGAAACGGCAAGCCCCTGGATGACGTTGGTGCCGTGGCCCGTCACCGAGGCCTGGGCGATGGAATTGACCGGGCGCTTGTTGGTGCCGGTATAATATTCGGTAATGACAACGATCAGCGCCGTCACGACGAGACCGACAAGGCCGCACAGGAAAAGATTGGTGCCGGTGATTTCCGTGCCGGCCACCGTGCCCACCGTCCCCCAGCCGATCGTCGCATAAGTGGCGACGGCAAGACCCGCGACGGAAAAGATACCGGTGGCGATCAGGCCCTTGTAGAGCGCGCCCATGATGGAATTGTTGGTGCCGAGCTTCACGAAGAAGGTGCCGGCAATCGAGGTCAGGATGCAGGCGCCGCAGATCGCCAGCGGATAGACCATTGCGCTTTCGAGTATCGGCGTTCCCGCAAAGAAGATCGCGGCGAGGACCATGGTCGCCACCACCGAAACGGCATAGGTCTCGAAAAGATCGGCCGCCATGCCGGCGCAGTCACCGACGTTGTCGCCGACATTGTCGGCGATGGTTGCGGGGTTGCGCGGGTCATCCTCAGGAATGCCCGCCTCGACCTTGCCGACGAGATCGCCGCCGACATCGGCGCCCTTTGTGAAGATGCCGCCGCCGAGACGCGCGAAGATGGAGATCAGCGACGCGCCGAATCCGAGGGACACCAGCGCATCGATCACTTCCCGCGAGCCGGGCGCATGGCCCATCACCGAGGTGAGGATGAAATAATAGATGGATACGCCGAGCAGCGCGAGGCCCGCCACCAGCATGCCGGTAATGGCGCCTGATTTGAACGCGATGTCGAGTCCGGCGGACAGGCTGTGCGACGCGGCCTGCGCCGTACGCAGATTGGCCCTGACGGACACATGC
The DNA here is from genome assembly GCF_026191755.1 of Agrobacterium sp. InxBP2. Lineage (NCBI taxonomy): Bacteria > Pseudomonadati > Pseudomonadota > Alphaproteobacteria > Hyphomicrobiales > Rhizobiaceae > Agrobacterium > Agrobacterium sp. InxBP2. The sequence goes on along the minus strand of NZ_JAINDY010000033.1, from coordinate 252,504 downwards.
ATGCCGACGAAACCGGCAACACCTGAAAGGACAGCGCCGATGATGAAACCGATCGCGGCCATGGATGACAGGAGATACCAGGCCAGAACGGCGACGATCAGGCCGACGATGGCGATGGTGAGATATTGGCGGGTGAGATAAGCTTGCGCACCTTCACGGATATAACCTGCTATTTCACGCATGCGCTCGTTGCCCTGATCGGCATCGAGGACGCTCTTGGTTGCCCATACCGCGTAAACCACGGACAGGACACCGCATAAAATGACGATGGGTATTACGGTCATGCGCACTTACCTCCCAAAAGGCCGGGCCTCACTCCCACCCCGGCGTGGCGAAACCATGTGCAGCGGGACGCGGACGGCCTGTCCGAAGTCCCCTATTGGGCATTTGTTCCCCTCCCAAGGAAAAATGTCCTCGACGGGAGATTGCGTTGGCGCGACGTCTCGCGTCAAGCCCACAAATTTGCCTGAAACTTGAAAGGCGTAGCGCCGGCTATGCGACTGAGGCCGCTTTTCTGCGTGCCGTGAAGATGAGCGACAGCACCAGCAGGAGGCAAAGCCCTGAAACGGGCCAGATGACGAGGTTCATGACCGACCAGCCCCATGCCGTGAAGACCTTGCCGGAGGAGAAGGATGACAGGGCAACCGTGCCGAACAGCACGATATCGTGAAATCCCTGCACCTTGTCCGCTTCATGCGGGCGGTAACTTGACGTGATGATGGCGGTCGCACCGATGAAACCGAAATTCCAGCCAAGCCCGAGCAGAATCAGCGCCGTCCAGAAATTCCACAATTCGATGCCCATGTGGGCGACGATGGCACAGGCCATCAGCACGATGAGGCCGGAAGCGACAATCTTTTCCGCGCCGAACCGGGAAATCAGCATCCCGGTGAAGAAACTCGGGCCGAACATGGCAAGGACGTGCCACTGGATGCCGAGCGTGGCGAGTTCGGTCGGGAAACCGCAGCCGACCACCATGGCGAGCGGTGCGCCGGTCATCATGAAGGTCATCAGCGCATAAGAGCCGATGCCGCAGATCATGCCGGTGACGAAACGCTGCGTGCGGACGATTTCAGAAAGCGGCCTTGCCGATTCGACATGGGCGGCGGCCTTGGGATCGGGCAACTTCAAAAACGCCAGAATGGCGATCGAAACGAGCCCCAATGGCACGAGCGCCATGAAAGCGCCGGCAAAGGTGACCGGCGCCAGCAGGTCCTTGCCGAAGATGGCGAGCTGCGGTCCGACAATGGCGGAGATGATACCGCCCGCAAGTATCCAGGAGATAGCCTTGGGTTTGTAGAAGGACGGCGACGCGTCGGCTGCGGCAAATCGGATCTTCTGCGTAAAGCCGCCGGAAATGCCGATCAGCAGCAGGCCGACGGCAAAAAGCCAGAAATCCGACCGGAAGAGCGCGACCGCAGCAACTCCGCCGCCGATCGAGCACATTAGTGCGCCGACCATGAAGCCAGCCTTGCGGCCAAGGAAACGGGATGCGGCCGCCACGCAGATCGCGCCAAGCGCCACACCGATATTAAACCCGGTAAGCGGTGCGGTCGCCAGCGACTTGTCGGCGCCAAGCAGTTGGTACCCTGCGAGCGCGCCGACGGAAAAGCTCATGGGCGCGGCCGATCCCATGATCGCCTGCGCCAGGGTGAGGAGGAAGACGTTGCGCTTCGCCTCGTCCAGTTGACCTTCAAGTCCGGGGACGGAAACGGCGCTCATCTCTTCCTCATCTGCTTTTAGTTCAGCGTTTTGCCTCGCCGCGCACCTGCTTGGCAATGCGGTCAAGAACCGCATTCACCAGCTTCGGCTCGTCATGCTCGAAGAAAGCGCGGGCGATTTCAACATATTCCGTGACAATGACGGCGACCGGCACGTCCTTGCGCTCGAGAATCTCGAAAGTTCCTGCACGCAGGATAGCGCGGACGGTGGCATCGAGTCGCGACAGCGGCCAGTCTTCGAGAAGGGCGGAGCGCACCAGCGGGTCGATCTTCGTCTGGTCACGCACGACGCCCGAGACGATCGAACGGAACCACGACGGGTCGGCCTTGAGATAGGTATCGCCATCGACTTCCTGGCCGAGACGATGCGCTTCATATTCAGCGACGACTTCCATAACGCCGGTTCCGCCGACATCCATCTGATAAAGCGCCTGCACGGCCGCAAGGCGGGCTGCGCCGCGCTGATTGGCGGGCTTTACCGAAGGCTGGCGCGGTTCACCGCCATTTTCCACATTAGACATGCGTTCAGCCACCCAGTTTTTTCTTCAACTCGATCATCGTGAGCGCCGCACGGGCAGCGAAACCACCCTTGTCCTTGTCGGAGCGGCGCACGCGCGCCCAGGCCTGCTCGTCGTTCTCGACGGTGAGGATGCCGTTGCCGATCGGCAGCGATTCACTGACGGCCAGATCCATCAGGGCGCGGGAAGATTCGTTGGCGACGATATCGAAGTGATAGGTCTCACCACGAATGACCATGCCGAGTGCGACAAAACCGTCATATTCGGTGCCGTCATTGTCGGCGCCATCAAGCGCCATGGCGATGGCGGCCGGGATTTCGAGCGCGCCGGGAACGGTGATGACGTCATAGGTGGCGCCAGCTTCATCGAGCGCGAACTTCGCGCCTTCGAGAAGAGCGTCGGCCATATCATCGTAAAAACGTGCTTCCACGATAAGAAGATGGGGTTTGGACATGTGAGGGTTCCTGGGGATTTTCCCGAAAAGCTTGACGCCGGATCACACCGGCATTTGCGGCGGTCAAACCACGGCTGGCCGTTTTTGGCAAGTAATTTCATGTGTCGGCGGCGCAATCGGCCGCGTTTGCAGGGCATTTGGCCGGGTTTTGCGCTCCCGGCGCGGCTCCCCGTGAATCAGGTTTTCTGGAAAGCGAGATGGACGCCGAGCCCCATCAGCACCGTTCCGGCAGCACGGCGGACAAGCATCTGCGCCGCTCTCGAACGCTTCAAGCGCCCGACCATTGCGTCTGCCAGAAGCACGCCGACGAGATCGGCGGAGGAGAAAATGAAATTGACGGCGATGCCAAGGATCAGGAACTGCAGCCAGACGGGAAAGGCGGCGGCCGGATCGACGAATTGCGGCAGGAAAGCCAGAAAGAACAGCGCTGTCTTCGGGTTGAGTACATCAACGATGATGCTGTCGATGAAGGCGCGGCGTGCCGATTTCGGCTCGATGGTCAGATTGACCGCCTCGCCTTCCATCTTGCTGCGCAACATCGAGAAGCCGAGCCAGACGAGATAAAGCGCGCCACAGAGCTTCACGGCGAGATAGAGCCACGGAACCGCCTGAAACAACACCGAGAGACCGGCCGCAGAGGCGAAGATGTGGACATAGCAGCCGACATGGATGCCGAGCACTGCCATCAACCCGGCAAACCGGCCGCGCGCCATGGTCTGCGCCGCCGCGTAAAGCATGGCCGGACCGGGGATATAGGCGAACAGGGCGGTGGTTATGAAAAAGGCGGTCAGCAGTTCGAAGGAAGGCATGATGTATTTCCCCTACCCCGTTTGGCTCGCGATCGATTTCAAACGGCCAAAAAGTCCTAAAGCGTTTCCAGCTTCATCGGAAGCGGGTGCTTGAGAACAATTGCTATAGGCCGCGATTTCAGGTGTTGGCCACTCCCCTTTCCGTCATTCCGGCCTTGAGCCGGAATCAGTCGACGCGCGTCTGCGCGGCGGGAAAAGTTCTTCCAGCCCAAAGACTTGAGCTGACTGGATTCCGGCTCGAGGCCGGAATGACGGAGGAGGCGTCGGTGCGTCCTCCTCTCCAAAGCATCGTCACATTACGCCGAGGGGAATTCCGCAAGCCGCGCGGCGTAACGCGCCATGGTGTCGACCTCGAAATTGACGAAATCGCCCGGCTGGCGCTCACCCCAGGTGGTGACGGAAAGCGTGTGGCGGATCAGGAGAACGTCGAAATCGGTGCCATCAACGGCGTTCACGGTGAGCGATGTGCCGTCGAGCGCCACGGAGCCCTTGGGGGCAACGAATTTCGCCAGATGTTCCGGCGCGCGCAGGCGGATACGCACCGCCTCGCCTTCCGGCTCGACCGACAGGATTTCCGCCTTGCCGTCCACATGGCCGGAGACGATATGACCGCCAAGCTCATCGCCGATCTTGAGCGCCCGCTCCAGGTTGACGTGCGTGCCCTTCTGCCAGCTGGCGATCGTCGTCAGGCGCAAGGCCTCTTCCCATGCTTCGACCTCGTACCAGCGCTCATTGCTGCCATCATCAGGCAGTCTCGTCACCGTCAGGCAGACGCCGCCATGGGAGATGGACGCGCCCATATCGATGGTCTTGGGATCGTAATTGGTCGCCACGCGCAGGCGGACACCCTCGGCCAAGGCCTCCAGTTCGGAAACGGTTCCGACATCGGTGACAATTCCGGTAAACATCAAATCGGCCTTTCATAATTGAAGCAGCGATCCGGCCCGTAGGCGGTTTCACTGATCAGAGCATAGTCGCCCTTGATGTCGGCACGGCTGAGCGGCGTTTCAATGCCGCCCTTGCCGATCATGACGGGGCTTTCAAACAGCATGATACGATCCACCAATCCAGCTTCAAGGAATGATTTTGCGGCAAAGGCGCCGCCTTCGACCAGAAGTTCCGACATGCCGCTTTCGGCAAGGATGTGGAGGAGGTTTTCGAGCGTAGGGGCTTCGAGGATTTCGACGCCGGCGTTGGTCAGGAGTTGGCGGCGGAGGTCGAGGTTACCCCCCTCTGCCCTGCCGGGTATCTCCCCCTCAACGGGGGAGATCGGCAAGGGGCTGTCCGCTCGGTCAAATTGCGCCCTAGACGCACCCTCTCCAGCCGTCGATGCAGGGCGAAGCAGCGCTCCATCGATCTCCCCCCTTGAGGGGGAGATGCCCGGCAGGGCAGAGGGGGGTAAAGCGGCAACCATCACCGGAACTTCCCGCGCAGTCCGCACCAGTTTCGACGCCAATGGCAATTCAAACTGCCGATCCAGCACGATCCGCACAGGCGAGCGGTTTTCCAGACCGGCAATGCGCACGGTCAGCTCAGGATCATCCGCGATAGCGGTCCTGATACCAACGAGAATGCAGTCGCAGCGCGCCCGAAGTTGGTGCACTGCATGGCGTGACTCAGGGCCGGTAATGGCAATCTGCCCCTCACCTTGCCTGCCGATCATTCCGTCAGCAGAAACCGCAAGCTTCAGAATCACATGCGGGCGTTTTTTCACCTGTCTTGTGAGGTAACCGGCGAGCGCCCGTTGGGCTTCGGCACGCAGCAGACCGGTTTCCACCACGATACCAGCATCGCGCAATATCTGATAACCACGGCCGGAGACGCGCTCGTCCGGATCGTCCACCGCGACCACGACACGGGCAACGCCATATTCCACAAGCGCGTTGGCGCAGGGCGGGGTTTTACCCCAGTGTGAACAGGGTTCGAGCGTCACGTAGGCGGTCGCGCCGCGTGCCGTCTCTCCGGCCAGTTCCAGCGCCTGGCGTTCGGCATGGGGGCGTCCGCCGATGGCGGTCACGGCTTCGGCGATGATTTGTCCGTCCTTGACGAGAACACAGCCGACCGAGGGGTTGGTCAGCGTCTGGCCCTGGTGGCGAAGCGAAACCTCGATGGCCCGCGCCATGAACCTTTCGTCATCGGCACGGCTCATCACGTCTATGCTCCAGCGTCGGTATCGCGCGCGATCTTGGCGTTGATTTCGGCAATCACGTTCTCGAAATCCTCGGCATGGCTAAAATCGCGATAGACCGAAGCATAACGAACGAAGGCGACGTCATCGAGGCTTTTCAGTGCTTCCAAAACCTGAAGGCCGATTTCTTCCGAGGGGATTTCCGTCTCGCCGGAGCTTTCGAGGCGACGGGCGATACCCGACACGGCGCGTTCGATCCGGTCACGATCGACCGGTCGCTTGCGCAGCGCGATCTCGAACGAGCGCACCAGCTTTTCGCGGTCGAAAGGAAGCTTGCGGCCGCTTTTCTTGATGACCATCAGCTCGCGCAGTTGTACGCGCTCATAGGTCGTAAAGCGGCCGCCGCAATCCGGGCAGATGCGCCGCCGGCGGATGGAGGTGTTGTCCTCCGCCGGACGCGAGTCCTTGACCTGTGTGTCTTCGGAACCGCAGAATGGGCAGCGCATCGTCTTCTTTCCTTACATGTACGGATACATCGGGAAACGGTCCGTCAGGCCGACGACCTTTTCACGCACCGCAGCCTCGACGGAGGCATTGCCTTCATCCGAATTGGCGACCTTAAGACCATCGAGAACCTCAACGATCAGCTTGCCGATTTCGCGGAATTCCGCTTCCTTGAAACCGCGCGTCGTGCCGGCCGGCGTGCCGAGACGGACACCAGAGGTAACGAAGGGCTTTTCCGGGTCGAAGGGAATGCCGTTCTTGTTGCAGGTGATGTAGGCGCGACCAAGGGCTGCCTCCGCACGCTTGCCGGTGGCGTTCTTCTTGCGAAGGTCGACCAGCATCAGGTGGTTGTCGGTGCCGCCGGAAACGACATCAAGACCGCCTTCAACCAGGGTTTCGGCCAGCGCCTTGGCGTTCTTCACGACCTGTGCGGCATAGTCCTTGAACTCGGGCTTCAGCGCTTCACCGAAGGCAACAGCCTTGGCGGCGATGACGTGCATCAGCGGGCCGCCCTGCAGGCCGGGGAAGACGGCGGAGTTGAACTTCTTCGCCAGATCCTCGTCGTTGGTGAGGATCATGCCGCCACGCGGGCCGCGCAGGGACTTGTGCGTCGTCGTGGTCGCGACGTGGCAGTGCGGGAATGGCGACGGGTGCTGGTCACCAGCCACTAGACCGGCGATGTGAGCCATGTCGACCATGAGGTAAGCGCCGACTTCGTCAGCGATTTCGCGGAAGCGCTTCCAGTCCCACACGCGCGAATAGGCGGTGCCGCCGGCGAGAATGAGCTTCGGCTTATGTTCTTTGGCCTTGCGCTCCACTTCGTCCATGTCCAGCAGGTTATCGCCTTCGCGCACGCCGTAGGACACGACGTTGAACCACTTGCCGGACATGTTGACCGGGGAACCATGCGTCAGGTGACCTCCCGAATTCAGATCGAGACCCATGAAGGTGTCGCCCGGCTGCAGCAGCGCGAGGAACACGGCCTGGTTCATCTGCGAGCCGGAATTCGGCTGAACGTTGGCGAAGTTGACGCCGAACAGCTTCTTGGCGCGTTCGATGGCGAGTTCTTCAGCAATGTCGACGAACTGGCAGCCGCCGTAATAACGCTTGCCCGGATAACCTTCCGCATATTTGTTCGTCATGATCGAACCCTGTGCTTCGAGCACGGCACGGGACACGATGTTTTCCGAGGCAATCAGTTCGATCTCGTGGCGCTGGCGTCCCAGTTCCTTCTCGATCGCGCCGAAAATTTCCGGATCGACATCGGCAAGCGGACTGGAGAAGAAAGCATCTGTGTTCGACATGGTGAAGGCTCCTGAAACAGTAATGCGATGGCGTCTTAGCGCCCTGCCCGAACAAGAGCAATACGGAGAGCGAGATTTGCCCGTCAAACTGCGACGTCGCGACGAAAAGTGGCAGTTGTTTTCAGGAAAAGCAGAGCGCGACGGAAACTTAAAGGCGGCGCTGCGATGATGCGCGGCCAAGCCGCGCACCTGCGTCATCCTCGGGATGGCCCCGAGGATCTGCAATGCTCTATTTTACGATAGGTGATTAGGTCCTCGGGACAAGCCCGAGGATGACGGCGGAGGGACTGGCCGGTTTCCGGCGATCACCTCTCCCCTCGCTCACAATTCAAAGCTTATGGCAAAAGCCCGATCAGTTGCGCGGCAGCAGATCGTCGTCCACGGCACCGGCCGGCTGTTCCATGCCCGCCGTCGTGTTCAGCGCCAGTTCGGCATTGCCGTCCTTGCCGTAGATATCGTCGCGGAACTGAACCACGCCGTCCTTCGCCGACCATGCGGTGATGTAGACGAAGTAGACGGGCACTTCCTGTGCGAGCTTGATCGGCGTGTTGACGCGCGAGGCGATGACGCGTTCCATTTCCTGGCGCGACCAGCCGGGCGTGTCGCGCAGCAGCCATGACGTCAGGTCGCGCACGTTCTGCACGCGGACGCAACCGGAGGACTCGAAGCGCATCAGCTTGTTGAACAGGCCCTGCTGCGGCGTGTCGTGCATGTATTCGTTGTTCGGATTGTGGAAGTTGATCTTCGTCGAGGACATGGCGTTGATCTTGCCGGGGTCCTGGCGGAACATCAGGTTCGGCGCCTTCGGCGCGAACCAGTCCACCGTGGTAGGCGAGACTTCCTGTCCCTTGCCGTCGATGAGGCGGATGTTGTTCCGCTCCAGATAGGTCGGGTCCTTCTGCATCAGCGGCACGATGTCCTTTTCGACGATCGAGCGCGGTGCGGTCCAATAGGGGTTGAGGATGACCTCGTAAATCTTCGAATTGATAACGTGCGTCGGACGGCTGGCGCGGCCGACAACGGCAGTGTTGCGCAGCACGACGCGTTCGTTTTCAACGGCTTCAATGGCGGCGGCCGGAATGTTCACCATCAGGTGACGCTGTCCGAGATCGCCGGACATGGACTGGATGCGCACGAGGTTGGTCTGCAGCTGCGCGAGACGGATCTGCGCGGACACATTGAGAGCCTTGGTGGTATATTCGCCGCTGACGCCGTCAGCCGGAAGGCCATGACGGGCCTGGAAACGCTTCAGCGCGCCATCGACATAGGAGTCGAAGGCGCTGGAAATGCCGGCTTCACGCGGCAGGTCGCCCGATACCATCAGTCGCTGGCGCAGTGCCTGAACGGAGGGATCGGAGACGCCGATCTGCAGACGCTGCTGTGACGCCGGAACTTCCGGCCAGCCGCCATTCTGCACGATCTGCTGATATTGCATGATCGCCTGCTGCATATAGACGGGGGCTTCGCGGCCGAGGACCGGATTGTTGGAAACGACGCCCACAGCCGAACGCGACGTATTGGCGTCGAACTGGTCATCCCAGTTGCCGCGGCGCGAGGAACCCATGAGATCGTTAAACGCGTCCTGCGCCAAGGCCGGCGCAGCGAGCGCGGCGACACCAGCGGAAACGGCCGAGCGCAGAAGCGTGCGGCGCGATACGGAATTGGAAACGGATGTCTTTGTCATTCTACCTACCAGCCACTCTATTCGGCATTCTCTATAATGCCTAAATCAATATGATTAACAAACACGTACAACGTGCCTGCCGGCCTGGAATACTCGACACCCATCGCCTGGGCGCTATTGTCTGGCAGAACGGTCGGGACTTGCCGCGACAGCAGGAGAAACAGCCGGCTCCTCAAGCTTTGCGGGTCCCATATCAATATGGCCAATTCGTGTCACGGGCCATTTCTCACGAAGCTGTGTATGCCCCACAAAGCAGGGTTCCTACGAGCTTTGCAGGTTGGGCTTGACATGAAGAAACGGCAGAGATGTAGCCGCCGAATCCGCAGGCCGGGAGCAAGAATGCCCCCGGCCTAAACAGTGAAACCGTCGCGGTATTACAGGCGGTAAGCGATCGAGTCGTTCCAGAAGCGATCGAGGCGCTGCAGCAGCTTGTTCATTTCGGAGAACTCACCGGTGCCGATGCCGCCGACCTTTTCGATCGAGCCGACGTGGCGTTCATAAAGGCGGGCAACCGTTTCGGCGATTTCCTGGCCCTTTTCGGTCAGGCTGATGCGAACCGAGCGGCGATCGACGCGAGAGCGCTGGTGGTTGATGAGACCAAGGTCGACCAGCTTCTTGACGTTGTAGGAAACGTTTGAGCCGAGATAATAACCACGCGAACGAAGCTCGCCGGCGGTCAGTTCAGAATTGCCGATGTTGAACAGCAGCAGGGCCTGAACGGCGTTGACGTCATCGCGACCCTGGCGGTCGAACTCATCCTTGATGACATCGAGGAGACGGCGGTGGAGACGTTCCACCAGATGCAGCGACTCCATGTAGAGCGAGCGGATGGTATCTTCATGTGCATCGGCAACAACGGCCTGGGGCTTAACTTTGCTATTGATCATGACTGCCTCACTGTTTTGTTTGGCGGTGTGTTTGTTTGTCTCCCGCCTTGAGTGAGAACCTAATCAATGCGCATAAAATTCTACTTAAAAGCTACGATTAACAAATGGTTACCTGCATTTTGCCTGGAGGCCCCAACTTGTGGCGAAGCGGGAATGCCTGACAGGCGATCGTTATAAATCAATGGGTTAGATATGAAATTCGGCCGCAAATCAGGCCGAATTGCTTTATTCTTATGGTAAATCAATTCTTGCCCGTTCTTCATTCTGCCGCTGATCCAGCCAGAAAGCGACCAGGAATAGTATATAAATGGTTGCCACGAGACCGTGCATGACGGGCACCAGCGTGTTGGCGCCGAAAATGTGGGGCCACACCTTATACATCGCGATCTGCGTGCCCGCGCCCATCACCCACATGACAGCGCCCCAGGAGGCGCCGAGCCACAGGCCGAGAGCGGCGACCGGGAAAATGACGGCAAGCGCGCTGCCGGCCACACGCCAGGGCAGGTTCAGCATATCAAACCTGCCGTGACCGCCCAGAGAATAGCCCGTCAGCATTGCCCAATATTGCAACCCGAACCAGAAACACGAAACCGCGACCAGCCTCATGAAGACCAGAAACAGGATTTCAGTGAGCGGGCGCTTCGGCAGAGGTTGAGAATCAGGTTCCATGGCCGGAAGATACGGTCTCGACGAACGGGCGACCAGCCCATATTGAATTCCGCCGCCTGCCTTGTCAAAGCATCATCGTCATTGCCGGACGGCAATGAGGGAAGATTGTCGCATTCGCATGCGCCGCGCTTCATGGTATGCAGCCTTCCAAATTTGATCGAAGGACATTCTGACATGCAGGACAAAACCCACCTGGTCGACGAGATCACCGGCCATCGCCGCATGCGTCGCAATCGCAAGGCGGATTGGACGCGCCGTCTGGTACAGGAAAGCCGCCTCACTGTGGACGACCTGATCTGGCCGGTCTTCATCGTGCCGGGCAGCAATATTCTGGAGCCCATTCCAGCGATGCCTGGCGTCAACCGCATGAGCGTCGACAGACTGGTCGAAGCGGCGAAGGAAGCCGCCGATCTCGGCATTCCGGCAATCGCCACCTTCCCGAATGTCGAGATGGAATTGCGGGACGAGACCGGCTCGAACGCGCTTGAGGCCAATAACCTCATCAATCAGGCGACTGCCGCCGTCAAGAAAGCCGTTCCCAATATTGGCATGATCACCGACGTGGCGCTCGACCCATTCACCAGCCACGGGCATGACGGCATTCTGCGCGGCAACGAGATCGTCAACGATGAGACCGTGGAACAGGTCGTCAAGGCGGCGATCCTGCAGGCGGAAGCCGGATCGGACATTATTTCTCCTTCTGAGATGATGGACGGCCGTATCGGCGCCATCCGCCGCGGCCTTGATGCGGCCGGGCACCAGAATGTCGGGATCATGGCCTATGCGACAAAGTTCTCATCCGGCTATTACGGCCCCTATCGCGAGGCGATTTCCACCGCCGGCCTGCTGAAGGGCGACAAGGCAAGCTACTACATCAGCCCTGCCAACGGCATGGAGGCCATCCGCGACGCGGCGCTCGATGTGGAAGAAGGCGCGGACATGCTGATGGTCAAGCCCGGCCTGCCCTATCTCGACATCTGCTGGCGGCTGAAGGAGAATTTCGGCCTGCCGACCTTTGCCTATCAGGTCTCCGGCGAATATACCCAGATCAAGGCTGCGGCGATGAACGGCTGGATCGACGGCGAGCGGGTGATGATGGAAACGCTTCTCTGTTTCAAGCGTGCAGGTTGCGACGGCATTCTGACTTATTTCGCCATCGAAGCCGCACACAAACTCAACAGGGGCTAAGGCCAGCGCTTATTGTATTCGGTGGTTCCTTACCCATATTGTTGCTGACACGGCACTCATGCCGAGCTGTCAGTTCCTTCAGGAGAAAACGACCGATGAGCCTCGACCAGAACCCCACCTATGCCGCACCGGATGACTGGCGCGCCTATAGCGGCGTCCTGAGCCGACGGGTCTTTGCGTTCCTGATCGATTACGCAATCGTTCTCCTCCTGTGCATCCCGGCCGCCGTGATTGTCATCTTTCTCGGCATTATCACGCTGGGTCTCGGCTTCATTCTCCTGCCTTCGCTCTTCATTATCGTTGCGGTACTCTATTTCGGCATGACGCTCGGAGGCCCGTCGCAGGCCACCCCCGGTATGCGGGCGATGGGTATTGCGATGGCGCGCATGGACGGGCGGCGAATCGATTTCCTGCTGTCCACCGTTCACATCGTGCTTTTCTGGGTCATCAACTCGGTTTTGACGCCGCTGATCCTGCTTGCCGGCCTGTTTACGGAGCGCTCGCGCCTCGTTCACGACTTCCTGCTCGGCACCGTCATCGTCAGAACACGCTAATATTACGGAAAGCCACGGAAACGTGGCTTTCACCCCGCCAAATACCTCATCCCGCAGTTGACGTTTTCCGTCATTTTGCCATTCTGTGACATTATGCATGTCGCTTGAAGCGCCGCCGTCAGCCCCGTGAAATCGCGGCGCGCTTTATAACAGACGCAGGAGGCGATCACGGTTCGATGAACACGCAGGCGACGCCCTCTCCACAATTCTATCTTACGGCGCCGGCCACCTGCCCCTATCTGCCGAACCAGATGGAGCGGAAGGTCTTCACCCATCTGGTTGGCCCGCGCGCCTCGGAAATGAACGACCTTCTGACCCAGGGCGGTTTCAGGCGCTCGCAGAACATCGCTTATCGTCCGGCCTGCGAAAACTGCCGCGCCTGTGTATCCGTGCGGATCCTGACCGAGCAGTTTCAACCGACAAAATCGATGCGACGCGTTCTTGCCGCCAACAAGGATGTCGTCGCCACGGTGCATGCGGCCGAGCCTTCCACCGAACAGTTTGCCCTGTTTCGCCGCTACCTCGACCACCGGCACCAGTCTGGCGGCATGTCCGACATGTCGGCGCTGGATTATGCGATCATGGTGGAAGACACACATGTGAACACCCGCATCATCGAATACCGCGTCCGCGAGCCCGGCTCCGGCATCGATTCCAGCAAACGCGGCGAGCTTCTCGCCGTGGCGCTCAGCGACGTGATGAGCGACGGCCTGTCGATGGTCTATTCCTTCTTCAATCCGGAACTCGAGAAGCGCTCGCTTGGCACCTACATGATCATCGATCATATCACCCGCACCCGTGCGCTCGGCCTGCCACACGTCTATCTCGGCTATTGGGTCGATGGCTCCGAAAAGATGGGCTATAAGACCCGCTACCACCCGCAGGAGCATCTGACGCCGCGCGGGTGGGAGGTTTATACGCCGGAAGATAAGTAACCCGCGTTTGGAAGTGTCATACCGAGAACCTCCGGAAATCGTACATTGTGTACGAATTTCAGCCATGTTATAACCACTGTTATAACAGGAGTTACTACCATGAACATTACGATCCGCAAAATCGGCAATTCCGAAGGCATCCTCATTCCGAAGGAAGTTCTGGATCGCATGGGTCTCAAGGCCGGCGACGCGCTGGAACTCAGAGAAACTGCCGGCAATATCGAACTCATTCCCGAGCATGCGGAAATGAGAGAACAGCTTGAAGCCGCCCGGCGTGGTATGAAAAAATACCATAAAGCTCTGAGAGAACTCGCTAAGTGAGCAATATAAAGTGGCTCTCCCGTGTCGCCATCGAAGTTATACATCAAGAGCAATTAGCCGAACATGGTGGCTTGCCGGGCCTTAAGGATGAAAACGCACTCGAGGCAGCTTTGGCGCGTCCATTGCACAAAGCTGCCTATGGAGAAGAGGAACCGCTGAAACTCGCCGCCGCTTATCTTTACGGTATAGCGCGCAACCATCCCTTTTCCGACGGTAACAAACGGACCGCTTTTCTTGCCGCCTACACCTTCCTTTTTATCAACCGACTTGAAGTCGTTGCCGAACAAGCGGAGATCGTGGCTTTTGTTCTTGATGTCGCGGCAGGTGAGATCGATGAGGACGGCGCATATCTGTTCCTCAAGGACCACGTCATCCCACTCGAATAGACAGAAACGCCGCACATCTTTCCGATGCGCGGCGCTTCATCGATAACCTGTCAATACCAGGCGGCTTTACCCACCAAATTTCCCGCTGCGCGGAAAGCCCTTCGGCACGGTGCGGCCGGCGGTGGCGCGGTCGGCAAGCCATTCGCGCAGTTCTTCACCCACCTTGTTGAAGAGACGCCCGGCCGTGTCGGACCAGCTGAGGCCGTCGGCAAGCGCGAAACATTTCACATCCACGACGCCGCCGTCCTTGTAACGCTGCAGGCGCACGCCCTTGCCGCGCGACATTTCCGGGACCTGCGCCAGCGGGAACGCCAGGAGCTTGCGGTTTTCGCCGACGACAGCGACGTGGTCGCCGGTAACGGGAACCGCGAGCTTGGCCTCATCGGGCATGGATACGTTCATGATCTGCTTGCCCTTGCGGGTATTCGCGACCATTTCGCTTTCCGCCACGACGAAGCCGTTCCCGGCCGTCGAAACGAGCAGCAGCTTGCGCGACGGATCATGCACGAAGGCGGTGAGGACATCCTGATCGTTTTCCATATCGACCATGATGCGGATCGGCTCGCCATGGCCGCGTCCGCCCGGCAGCTTGTCGGCGCCGAGCGTATAGGCCTTGCCACCCGTCGTCAGCAGCAGCAGCTTGTCGGTCGTCTGCGCCGGGAAGGCAAGCTTTGGACCGTCGCCTTCCTTGAAGGTCAGGGTCGAGGTGTCGGACATGTGACCCTTCAGCGCCCGGATCCAGCCCTTCTGCGAGATAACGATGGTGACCGGTTCCTTCTCGATCATCGCCTGCTGAATGGCCTCGATATCGGCATCCGGCGCGTCGGCAAACTGCGTGCGACGGCGGCCGAGTTCGGTCGCCTTGGCATATTTCTTTTTGACCTCGCCGATTTCCCAGGCGATTGTCTGCCACTGTTTGTCATCAGAGGCGATCAGCGCTTCGATCTCGGCCTTCTCATTCGTAAGTTCGTCGAATTCCTTGCGGATTTCGAATTCCTCGAGCTTGCGCAGGTTGCGCAGCCGCATGTTGAGGATGGATTCGGCCTGCAGGTCCGTCAGCGACCATTTCGCCATCATCACCTGTTTCGGCTCATCCTCCTCGCGGATGATGCGGATCACCTCATCAAGATTAAGATAAGCGACGAGCAGGCCGCCCAGAATTTCCAGTCTGCGATCAATTGCCGCCAGACGATGGCGCGAGCGGCGGACCAGCACGTCCTTGCGGTGCGCCAGCCACTCCGTCAGCACCTCGTTCAGCGCCATCACCTTCGGCACCTTGCCGAGCGACAGCACGTTCATGTTGAGCGGCAGGCGGCTCTCAAGATCGGAGAGACGGAAGAGCGATTCCATCAACAGCGTCGCATCGACGGTGCGGCTCTTCGGCACCAGAACGATACGCACATCCTCGGCGGATTCGTCTCTGACATCCTCCAGAAGCGGCAGCTTGCGGGCAATCAGCAGCTCGGCGATTTTCTCGATCAGCCGTGATTTCTGCACCTGGAACGGAATTTCGGTGATGACGATCTGATAACCGCCGCGCCCGAGGTCTTCCGTCTCCCATTTGGCGCGCACGCGGAAACCGCCGCGGCCGGTCTTGTAGGCGTCGAGAATATTCTCGCGGCTTTCAACGATCACGCCGCCGGTCGGCAGGTCGGGACCGGGAATGAATTCCACCAGCTTTTCAACGGTCGCATCGGGATGCTTGATGAGGTAAAGCGCTGCGTCACACAGTTCATGCGCATTGTGCGGCGGGATCGACGTCGCCATGCCGACAGCGATACCGGAAGCGCCATTCGCCAGCAGGTTCGGAAACGCACCGGGCAGAACGACCGGCTCGGAATTGGACTCGTCGTAAGTGTCGCGGAAATCGACCGCGTCCTCACCGATACCTTCCAGCAGAAGCTCGGCCACCGCCGTCATCTTGCTTTCGGTATAACGCATTGCGGCGGGGCTGTCGCCGTCGATGTTACCGAAGTTGCCCTGCCCGTCGACCAGCGGATAACGCAGCGAGAAATCCTGCGCCAGACGCGCCAGCGCATCATAGATCGCCTGGTCGCCGTGGGGATGGTAGTTACCCATCACCTCACCGACGATCTTCGCGCATTTGCGGAAGGCGGAATTGGGTCTCAGGCCCATTTCGCTCATCGCATAGACAATGCGGCGGTGGACCGGCTTCAGGCCGTCGCGGACATCCGGCAGCGCACGATGCATGATCGTCGACAAGGCGTAAGCGAGGTAGCGCTCTTCAAGCGCTGCCTTCAAATCGACCGGATGAATATTATCGTCTCCGCCGGACGGAGGTACAAGATTTTTTCCCATGGTGCTTGACTAGCGGAAATGGCGATTCCCGGCAAGAAACACAGGGGTCGCGGCTGTGGATGAAACCATCCCTTCCATGCGGTTTTTTGTTAACCGCGCTGCAAATGCCGCAATGCCGCCGTCATGGGAATCGATCTAAGTACACTAGACCTTTGATTATCAGCGAATATAAGTATCACCATTAGCATTAAGGCTCGGTTTGCAGCCGTACGTTGAGGGAAGAAACATCATGAGACTGAAATCCACCCGGCAGGTTCTTTTTGCGAGCGCCGCGCTTCTTGCCCTTTCCGCGCCGGCTTTCGCGATGGATGGTGGGGATGTGCTGAAGAAGATCAATGCGGCCTATGCCGCGCAGGGCGGTCAAATTGATGCAGGCTCCGTCGCCGTCAACGGCTCGACGGTGACGCTGAACGACGTGACCCTCAGTGCCGCTGCCGACCCGGCCAAGAAAATCCCGGTTGGCAATATCACGCTTGATGGCGTCGAGGAAAACAACGGCGGCTACAAGATCAAGAACGCCCGCTTCGACAATATCGACTACAAGCAGGACAAGGTCGAGATCAAGGCCAGCGACATCTACATGTCCGGCCTCGTCATCCCCGCTGATGCCACCACCGGCACGGTCGATGCGCTGATGTTCTACGACGAAGCCCATAGCGGCCCGATTACTGTTTCCGTCGACGGCAAGCAGGCTTTCTCGCTTGAGGAAACCAGCGCGACGATGTCGGTCAGCGACGACAAGAACTCGATCGGCTTTGACCTCGACGCCTCCGGCTTCAAGGCCGACCTCAGCGACGTCACCGACCCCGCCACCAAGGATGCAATCGAAAAACTGAAGCTGCAGGCGCTTTCCGGCGACATGACCATGAGCGGCAGCTGGGAAGTGGCTTCCGGGACTGTCGATGTCGAGGAATACGCGATCGACCTCGATGATGTCGGCCGCCTGAACATGTCGTTCGGTTTTTCCGGCTATACGCTCGCCTTCATCAAGTCGATGCAGGAAACGGTGAAGGCGCAGGCTGCCAACCCGAACAAGGAACAGGCAGACCAGGCCGCGAGCCTTGCCATGCTCGGCCTGATGCAGCAACTCTCCTTCGTCAACGCCGAGATCAGCTTCGAAGACGCCAGCATCACCAAGCGCGCGATCGATTATGCAGCGAACCAGCAGGGTATGACGGGCGACCAGCTTGCACAGACCATCAAGGGCATGGCGCCGATCATGATGGCCTCGCTCAACGTTCCCGAATTGCAGAACATGGTGTCGGCGGCGATCAACACCTATATCGACGATCCGAAGAACTTCTCGATCACGGCAGCGCCGGAAAAGCCGGTCCCCTTCCCCATGATCATGGGCGCTGCCATGGGCGCGCCGAACACCTTGCCGAAAATGCTCGGCGTCACGGTGACGGCAAACGAATAAGACCACATACGCAAAACGCAGAGGCCCCGGTCATCGAACCGGGGCTTTTCTTTTGGGCAACTCTCTACGGTGGAGACGGCGTCATATCTCCTGCACGGGGAGTAGAGTTGACCGGTAAAAGCTAGAGTTTCAGCCGCTCGCGAAAGAAGACCAGCGCTACGGTGACACCGGTCGCGACACCCACGATCACGTCGATGAAGCGGACAAGGCCGGCAACCTGCGGCCCCATGAGGAGCACGAGCATGGCGGAAGCACCAGCCTGTATCGGCACGACCGGCGGCAGGCCGAACATGGAGGCGAGGATCATGGCGATGAAGGTCGCCGAGGCCAGCCTGATTTCGGCGAAATCATGCGGAACCAGGAGGGCTATTTCCCCGACGAGAATGCCGACGGTGACGCCCACCATCAAGCCGAGGCCCTGACGAACATGGCTTGGAATTCCCGGCGCCAGACAGATGAGCGCGCTGATCGCCGCGAAGACGGGTTGCGGGTGGCCTAGCCAGCGATGCGCGACCCAGAACGCAAAAGCGGCCGCAAGTGCGGCCGCCAATGCACGGGTGAAGGCTGCGCGAACACGGTCGAGCAGCGTCTTCAACACGATCAGTCTTTCTTGGATGGAACGACGCGCAGCGCCAGTTCGCGAAGCTGCGTCGGCGTTGCCGGCGACGGCGCGTTCATCAGAAGGTCCTGCGCCTGCTGGTTCATCGGGAACAGCGTGATTTCGCGCAGGTTCTTCGCACCGACCAGCAGCATGACCACACGGTCGATACCGAAAGCGCAACCGCCATGCGGAGGCGCGCCATACTGGAAGGCGCGGTAGAGGCCGCCGAAGCGCTCTTCAACGTCGGTCTGCGACAGGCCAACCTTTTCGAAAGCCTTGACCATCAGCTCGGGCGACTGGTTACGGATCGAACCGGAGGCGATTTCGAAGCCGTTGCAAACGGCGTCATACTGGAAGGCCTTGATGGAGAGCGGGGCCTGCCCTTCCAGCGCTTCCAGACCACCCTGCGGCATGGAGAAGGGGTTGTGGGCGAAATCGATCTTCTTTTCTTCTTCGTTGTATTCGAAGAAGGGGAAGTCGACGATCCAGCACATTTCGAAGCGGTCGCGATCGATCAGGTTCAGTTCATCGGCGGCGCGGGTGCGCGCCTCACCGGCAAACTTGTAGAACTTGGCGGGATCTCCGGCGACGAAGAAGCAGGCATCACCTGCCTCGAGGCCGAGCTGCTGGCGCAGCGCCTCGGTGCGTTCCTCGCCAATGTTCTTGGCGAGCGGACCGGAACCGCCGACCTTGCCGTCTTCTTCCTTCCAGAAGATGTAACCGAGGCCGGGCTGACCCTGAGACTGCGCCCAGGCGTTCATGCGGTCGCAGAATGCGCGCGAACCGCCGGTCTTGGCCGGAATTGCCCAGACCTGAACCTTCGGGTTGGAGGCGATCATGTTCGCGAAGACCTTGAAGCCCG
Source organism: Agrobacterium sp. InxBP2 (assembly GCF_026191755.1). Classification (NCBI taxonomy): domain Bacteria; kingdom Pseudomonadati; phylum Pseudomonadota; class Alphaproteobacteria; order Hyphomicrobiales; family Rhizobiaceae; genus Agrobacterium; species Agrobacterium sp. InxBP2. Next base: position 233,240 of record NZ_JAINDY010000033.1, on the reverse strand, counting down.
AACCATCGAAATGCTCGGTCACGGCCTGCATGACGATCGGGTTGCGCAGGTCCGGCTTGTCGGAGCCGTATTTGCGGATCGCTTCATCATAGGGAATGCGCGGCCACTCTTTGGTGACAGGCTTGCCTTCGGCAAACTTTTCGAAGACGGCAGTCATCATCGGCTCCATCGTGGTCCAGACATCTTCCTGGGTCACGAAGCTCATTTCGACGTCGAGCTGGTAGAATTCGCCCGGCAGGCGGTCGGCGCGCGGGTCTTCATCGCGGAAGCATGGCGCGATCTGGAAGTAACGGTCGAAACCCGCCACCATCAGAAGCTGCTTGTACTGCTGCGGCGCCTGCGGTAGCGCGAAGAACTTGCCCTCATGAATACGCGACGGCACTAGGAAGTCGCGTGCACCTTCCGGCGAGGAGGCCGTGAGGATCGGCGTCGTATATTCGGCAAAGCCGGCATCGGCCATGCCGGTGCGCATGGCGGAGATGATCTGCGTGCGCTTGACAATGTTCTTGTGCAGCGTTTCGCGGCGCAGGTCGAGGAAGCGGTACTTCAGGCGAACGTCTTCCGGATAGTCAGGCTCACCGAAGACCGGCAGCGGCAGCTCCTTGGCGACGCCGAGAACCTCGATCTCCTGAGCGTAAAGTTCGATCTCGCCGGTCGCCATGCCCTTGTTGACGGTGTCTTCCGAACGCGCCTTGACGAGGCCGTCGATGCGGATGACCCATTCGCCGCGCACGGTTTCCGCAACCTTGAAAGCCGGGCTGTCAGGATCGGCAACCACCTGGGTGATGCCGTAATGGTCGCGAAGGTCGATGAAGAGAACGCCGCCATGATCTCGCACGCGATGAACCCAACCGGAAAGGCGAACGGTTTCGCCGACGTCGGACTTGCGGAGAGCGGCACAGGTGTGGCTGCGGTAACGATGCATTTTTTTATCCTGGAACGTGTCGTGGGCCCGTTGGAGGCCAGATGGGCGGCACTGTCGAAATTTGCCGGAAAAGCGCATGGCCAGCCTGATTTGTCAAGGCAAAGCGCAACAATGTCGCCTTCAGCCTGTCCTTTCCCCCGCCTTGGCTTTAGATAGTGCATATTCAGCCCGCCAAACCGAGTCGGCCCGCAATGAGCCAGATCAGACCCCTCATCCCGCTTCTCGTCACCGCCGGCATCCTGATCGGCGGCAACGGCCTGCAGGGAACCTATATTGCCCTGCGTGGCATCTCCGAAGGTTTTTCCGCCAGCACCATCGGCGTCATCAGCGCCGCCTACAGCATCGGATTCGCACTCGGCTGCATTTCAGTGACGCGGCTTCTGCGAAAGATCGGTCATATCAGAACATTTGCCACCATGGCAGCGGTCGCCTCGGCCGCTTCCATCGCCATGCCGCTCATCATCCACCCGCTATTCTGGATGCTGATGCGTTTCGTCATCGGCATTGCCGTCGCCTGTCTTTTTGCGGCCATCGAAAGCTGGATCAATGCGCAGGTGACGAATTCCAATCGCGCGCGGACGCTTTCCATCTATCGTTTCGTCGATCTCGGCTCCGTGACACTGGCGCAATATGTCATTGCCGTGATGGGTGTCGAAGGCCCGGTGGTGTTTTCGCTGATCGCAATAGCACTGGTGCTGTCTCTGGTGCCGATCTCGCTTGCCGACAAATCCAACCCTGCCCCGCCGAAGCAGATTCCCTTCGACCTTTTCGCCGTCTGGCGCATTTCCCCGCTTGCCGTCGTCGGTTGCGTGGCAGTCGGCCTCAGCATGGCGGCCTTCCGCAATATTGGCCCGATCTATGCCGAACAGATAGGCTTTTCCGTCACCGCCATCGCCACATTCATGAGTGCGGGCATTATTGGCGGTGTGGTGCTGCAATATCCGCTTGGCGTTTATTCCGACCGTTATGACCGGCGCATCATCATCCTCGCCACCACGGCGGCCTCTGTCGTCGTCGGGCTCTTTCTCGCTTTCTTCGCCGGTACTGATGAATGGAGCAATATCATCGGCGTCTTCATCTTCGGCGCCTTCGCCCTGCCGCTTTATTCGCTGAGTTCGGCGCATGGCAACGACCACGCCAGGGAAGGCGAACATGCGATGATGTCAGCCGGACTGCTGTTCTTCTGGTCGGTGGGCGCAACCGTGGGGCCGCTTCTCGCCTCCGTCCTGATCGATCAGTTCGGTCCGAAGGCACTCTTCAGCTATACCGCCGCGATCCAGATCGTTTTCATCGCCTACACCATATATCGGCTGCAGGTGCGCGAGGGCGTTCCGCTTGAGGAGAGGAACTGGCGTTTCAGTTCGCTGTTGCGCACCTCGGCCTATTTCCAGAAGCTCGCCGCACCCGCACCACCTAAAAAGAATGGGTCGGAGCCCAATCCGCCGGAGAAAAACGATCGTTAGGCCTTCAAAAACGGGCTTTGTATTGACATGCGCCCGGCAAAGGGAAAGTAAGACGGATAATTTTCACGAGTGGCCATTTGCAATGATTGAAACGACTGCCGCCCTCGCCGAGGCCTGCACGGAACTGGCGAAATCGGAATTCATCACCATCGACACCGAATTTTTGCGGGAAACCACCTTCTGGCCGGAACTCTGCCTCGTGCAGATGGCAAGCCCGACTCTCGAGGTGCTGGTCGATCCGCTGGCGAAGGGCCTCGATCTTACGCCGCTTTTCGAGTTGATGGCCAATCCCGACGTCGTGAAGGTTTTCCACGCGGCGCGACAGGACATCGAAATCATCTACCATCTCGGCGGGCTTATTCCGCATCCGATCTTCGACACGCAGGTCGCCGCCATGGTCTGCGGTTTCGGCGATTCGATCTCCTACGACCAGCTGGTGCAGAAGATCAAAAACGTGCAGATCGACAAATCCTCCCGTTTCACCGACTGGAGCCGCCGCCCGCTGACCGAAAAGCAGCTGGATTACGCGCTGGCCGACGTGACCCATCTGCGGGATGTCTATCTCTCGCTGAAAGCCCAGCTCGAGCGCGAAGGCCGCTCGCTGTGGCTGACCGAAGAGATGGATATTCTCGAGTCTCGCGACACCTATGACATGCATCCCGACGATGCCTGGCTGCGGTTGAAATCGCGCCTGCGCAAGCCGACCGAGCTTGCCATCCTCAAATTCATCGCCGCCTGGCGCGAGCGTGAGGCGCGCTCCCGCAACGTGCCGCGTTCGCGCGTGCTGAAGGACGATGCGATCTTCGAAATCGCCCAGCAGCAGCCAAAGGATGCCGAGGCGCTGTCGCGGCTTCGCACCATTCCCAAGGGCTGGGAACGGTCCGCGTCCGGCAACGCCATCGTCGAGACGGTGAATGCGGCGCTGGCGCTGCCGAAAGAAGAAATGCCGAAGGCACCGCGTCACAGCCACGCGCCGGAAGGCTCAGGCGCTGCCGTGGAACTGTTGAAGGTTCTGCTGAAGCTGACGGCTGACAAGCACGGCGTCGCCGCCAAGGTCATCGCCAATAGCGACGATCTGGACAAGATCGCCGCCGAGGGCGAAAAGGCAACTGTGGCGGCACTGACCGGTTGGCGGCGGGAGCTTTTCGGCAATGTGGCGCTGAAGCTCATCAATGGTGAGGTCGCCCTGCGTTTTGCCGGCAAGAAGGTCGAAGCTGTAGAGGTTGCGGCGAACGAGTCGTAACGCTCGCTCTTTCCGCGACCTTCTCATACCGCGTATCGCCTCATTCGCTAGCGCTGCATCTGAATGGCGCTGGCCGAACACCCGAATCGCCCGACAGGGCGTCGGGCGACAAAATCGGTGAAGCCATCGATTATACGATATCAACTTAGGCGGGGTGCGGGCCCCGCCCGTTGCGGCAACCGGGCAACAGGCTTTCCGATCCTTTATGCAACCTTACCGATTGCTCACTTTTTCCAGCGCTTTTTCCACATTAATGTCGCATATGACCTGAACAGAAGCTTTGCCCGCAAGGAGCGACGGGCCTGCCCTTCCCGAGATCAAGAATCGACATGAGAAAATTGCTGCCCATTCTGGATTACGTGGTGCTCTTCGTTGCCGTGGCCGGCAGCGGCGTGGCCTACGCCTTCCTGGAATATGGCGGTGGCGCGCTCATCGGCGCGACCTATGCGCTGTTTGCCTGCGCGCCAATCCTCGCCTTCGAGCGCGGTTACATCATGCCCGGCCTGTCGCGGCAGGTCAGCGCCCTGCCGACACCGGTTTACATTGCCGTCGGTCTTGTCATCTATGCCGTTCTCGTCTTCTGCGGCTTCGGGCTGGGCGGCACGATCCTGTGGCTGAGCGGCATCTTTCCCGGCACCTGGAAACGCGCCGTTCATGCCGAAGTACAGACGCTGGTCTTCACGCTCATCGTCTGCGGCATCATCGTCTTCATTATGCGTGTGCGTGAACTTCTTGGCCGCGATATCTTCATCGACCTCATTCTCGGGCGCTATCGCAGACCGGTGAGCGAAGACCGCGTCTTCATCTTCATAGACCTTGTCGGTTCCACCTCCTTCGCCGAAACCCATGGCGACCTGAAGGCACAGGAATTTCTGGGCGAAATCTTCGCGAGCTATGCCGCACCGGTCAGGAAACACGGCGGCGTCATCGACGATTACATCGGCGACGCCGCGATCATCACCTGGCCGTACCATAGGGCGATAAGGCGCGCGGCCTGCGTGCGCTGCGTTTTCGATATTCAGGCGACCATCGAGGAAAAGCGCGACATGTGGCTTTCCCGCTTTGGTGAAGTGCCGCGCCTGCGCTTCGCCATCCATGGCGGACCTGTCATCACTGCGGAAATCGGCGTCGACCATCACAAGATCACCTATTTCGGCGATACGGTGAACACGACCTCCAGACTCGAATCGCTGAGCAAGATGCTTGGCCATCCCGTGCTGATTTCCGCCGACCTCGCCCATCAGCTGGTGCTGCCCAAGGGCGTGCGCAGCGAATATCTCGGCGAGCACGCGGTCAAGGGCCGTGGTCAGACGCTCGGTGTCTGCACGCTCAGCCAGTATCAGGCCCCCGCCGCTTAGGGCAAAGCAACGTCGCCGTCACCTTTGCCAGCGGCGCCGTCATCAAAATTCATCAAAGCTTCAAACGGCAATCACCTCTCTGTCATGTGCTGCCCCTATCGCGTCAATCCTGTCTTCAACAGGTACTGAGAGGGGTCTCAACATGAAGCACGTTCTTTTCGCCTCTTGCGCGGTTCTCGCGCTCGCTTCCGCATCGCTGGCAGCGGAAAAGGAGTTTCCGGCAAAGCTGGTTTCACATGCCATTCTGCCGGCCAACACCATCATCGCCGCGCCTGCCGATGCGCCGGCACATCTCAAGACCTCCGCCAAGTTCACCACAGCCGACCGCAAGCGCGCCGAAGGCCTCGGCACCGTTCCCGGCAAGGATGGCGCGCGCCTGACAGGCCTTTCCATGCCGTTCAACGGCCAGCCCATGCAGGGCTTTTCCGGCATCAAGGCCATGCCGGACGGCAGCTTCTGGAGCCTTTCCGACAACGGTTTCGGCTCCAAGCTCAATTCGAGCGACGCCATGCTGATGCTTCACCATCTGAAGTTCGACTGGGAAGCCGGCAAGGTCAATGCGCTTGAAACCGTGTTTCTCTCCGACCCTGACATGAAATCGCCCTTCCCCATCGTTCTGGAAGGCACGGAAAAGCGCTACCTGACGGGCGCCGATTTCGATGTCGAATCCATTCAGCCTGTTGCCGACGGTTTCTGGGTGGGTGAGGAATTCGGTCCTTACATCCTGAAATTCACCCGCGACGGCAAGCTGACCGATGTGATCTCCACCAAGGCCGGTGATATCGAGGTGAAGTCTCCCGACCATCCGGCTCTCGCACTGCCTGGCAACCCGACTCAGAAAATGCCCGCTTTCAACCTGAAACGCTCCGGCGGTTATGAAGGCATGGCGCTCTCCAAGGACGGCTCAAAGCTCTACGGCCTTCTCGAAGGACCGCTTTATATGGCGGACGGCCAGGTAGAAAAGACCGAAGACGGCGCGACCGCGCTGCGCATCATCGAACTGGACACCGCCAGGAAAGAGTGGACCGGTCGCAGCTGGCTTTATCCGCTGGCGGAAGGCGGCGAGGCGATCGGTGACTTCAACATGCTGGACGAGACCACTGCCCTCGTCATCGAACGCGACAACGGCGCCGGCACGGCCGACAAGGCCTGCGCCGACCCCAAGGCCCCCACTGCGGACTGCTTCGCCCGCCCAGCCAAGGTCAAGCGCATCTACAAGATCGAATTCAACGACGCCAATGTCGGCAAGGCCACCCGCAAGATCGGCTATATCGACCTGATGAATATCTCCGACCCTGATAACAAGAAGCGCCAGGGCGGCGGCAACGGTTTCTACGACATGCCTTTCGTCACCATCGAGAATGTCGACCGCGTCGATGCCACGCATATCATCGTCGGCAATGACAACAACCTACCTTTCTCTGCCGGGCGGGCGCTGGACAAGGCTGATGACAACGAATTCGTTCTGCTTGAGGTCAAGGACCTGCTCGAGGCGAAGTGAGGCCACGGCTGCCGTCATTTGCATTGACGGTCACCAATGATCCGGACGGAGCGCTGGCAGACACGAACGTCTGCGCGGCGCTCCTTTCCGATTTTCCGGCCGCGACAGAAACATGCTTGCGGAAAAGAAGACGTTTCATGCAGGACCATGCCGAAAGACTGTACTACGCCCTGAAGAGAAGCTGGTCGGGCGAGACCAGCGGCCTCTGGTCGCGCGAAAATCCAGCCAGGGGGCAAGGAAGCGTCACTGCCCTGGTTGTTCAGGACATTTTCGGCGGCGAAATTGCGAAAACCGCTGTCAGCGGCGCGCAACACTTCTACAATATCATTGATGGCGTCCGCTGGGATTTCACCTTCACCCAATTCGATCTGCCGGTGGGTTATCAGGATCATCCCGCCAATCGAACCGAAGTCATGGCGACGATAACGCCGCTGCAATATGCCTATCTCAGCGCCTGCATTCGAAAGGCACTCGGCCACGGCTGAACGGCTTGCAAAAAGGACAGCCCATTGCTGTTCGATCCGCACAGACGGCATGGAGGTCAACCGGCGCGCTCCACTTCAAGACCAAGATTTATGTTTCCCGCAAAGCGGACACAATCCACGCGATAATATTGCTTGGCGAAATGGTTGTACCGACAGGAGAGACATTTAATGAGCGAGAGTTGTCCGGTTCTGACACCGGCAGAACGGCAGGTTCAGGATATATTGGAACGCAAGGAAGCGGCGATGATGGCGAGTGTTCATGCAGCGGTTGAGCGCGCCAGCAAAGAAGTCGCCGAAGCATTCGAGGCGACCGGGTCAGACATGCAGCCACCACCCCGGGATTATTTTGCCGCGGTCGCGCATCAACAGCTCTTTTTGTTGTTATGCGGGGCCGACCCGCAGACCTTTGAGGGGGGCGACCCAGAAATCGCCGGTCATATCATTCGGAATGCTCAAAACATAACGGAGCACTACTGGAAACGATAATGCGCCCGAATGTCGCCGGCAGGTGACGCCGATCTGTAAGCAGAGAATGTCACACGAAGCAAGAGACGTAATCTGAACTTGAGAGGGTATGCCGGTCACGGACGGACTGCTCCGCCGTCTCGCGTCATAGGGCCTTCATCATGCCCGGTTAAGCAGGCGCAAAATCGGGAGACTGCAATGGATTCGACCGCACAGATCAAGCGCCCTAAGCTCGCAGAGACCGTCATTCATGCAACAGCCAGCGTAAGAGACTCGAGCATCGGCAGATGCTGCGAGATTTTGGCCGATACCTCGCTGCATAATGTTGAGCTCGGAGACTACTCTTATCTTGGTCCGCGCTGCATGGTGGGGGATGCGATCATCGGGAAGTTCTGCGCCATCGCCGCGGAGGTCAGGATAGGCGCTCCCAACCATCCGATGGACCGGCCATCCATGCACCGTTTCAGCTACTGCCCGGAATATTACTCTGCCGATGCGGTGCGCGACGATGCCTTTTTCGCGCAGCGGAAGCAGGATCGCGCCGTTATCGGTCACGATGTCTGGATCGGACACGGGGTAATCGTCCTGCCGGGCGTCAAGGTCGGACACGGCGCGGTGCTGGCCGCCGGCGCCGTGGTAACCAGGGACGTGCCGCCCTATACCATCGTCGGCGGCGTACCCGCAAAAATCATTCGCGAGCGCTTTTCACGATGGATTGCGCAGAAGCTTACCGCTATTGCCTGGTGGGACTGGCCCTTCGAGACGATCATGGCGCGGCTTGGCGACTTTCAGTCAAACGATATCGAAGCGTTCTGCGAGCGCTGGTCCTAGCACGGGGCCAATGTCGTTTCTGTCGTAAACAGAAACTCCGCCGCTCCTTATTCGAACACGAAGGCCAGCCGCTTGCCCGTCAGCTTCGCCAGTTGCTGCAAACGTCCGTCCAGCCGCTCGCCGGCAAAATCGCAATAATCATGCGGCACCACAAATTCCAGATCGAGATCCGGATTATCTGTCTTGCGGAATTTCAGGTGATCCACGACACCCGGCATGGAGGCTGAAAAAAGATATACGACGCGCAGCAGGCCGCCCAGCAGTTTGGCGAGTTCCTGCAGACGCTCCCCCGCCATGGCGGCAAGCGGCTCGGTGGTGCCGTTGTCGTTCAGGCCTTCAAAGCGGTAATAATTGGCAAGTGCAATATAGGCCCGCCCGGGATGGGTAATCGCCACGAAGGACGAGTGGGCGATGATATTGAGGGCCTGCAGACCGCGGTAATCCGGATGCGCGCGCCAGCTGATGTCGGCCAGCAGGCAGGCGGCCTGCCGATAGCGGCTTTCTTCTTCCGTCTCGTCGATGCCGAAAACCGGGAAGGTGCGACCGCTCCAGTCCGCCAGTTCTCGCGCATGCTCCGGAGAACGGGCGCGCAGAATGGCAAGTTCGTCGGCGGCAACCAGCAGCGGATCGGATTCGCGCTCCGCCTCCGTCAGCAGCGAATAAAGGTAACCCTCGCGTACGCCCTGTGCGGAAAAAGCGATCCTGGCCGGCTTCATCATCTTCAGAACTTCGCGCATGGCGATGGCACCGAATGGCAGGAGCGAGCGGCGGTTCTTGGAGACCGCCTGCCAGGCGGGATCCTTGCTATCCCGGGAGACGATGACCTCCTCGAGGAAATTCAGCATTTCCTCCAGCGGCAATTCATAACCCTGCATCATGTGCAGGGGATAACCGGATATCTCCATGTGCAGCTTGGCGATATTTCGCCAGGTGCCGCCGACGGCGTAAAAGGTGCGCCCCTCACCCGCCGCCAGAAGTTTGGCGAAGGATTTGACGTGCTTTCTGGCAATGGTCGCCGCTTTTTCCAGCGAGCCGTCCGATTGCTCCGAAAGCCGCAAACCGCCAAGCGGCAGGGTGATGCCTTCGCCGCAGCTCTTGCCCTTGATGTCGATCAGTTCCAGCGAGCCGCCCCCGAGGTCGCCGGCGATGCCATCAGGATCATGGAAACCGCTGATCACGCCATAGGCCGAATAAAGCGCTTCCTTCTCACCCGACAGAACCTCGATCTCGCAGCCGAGGATTGCTTCGGCCTCACGAATGAAATCGGGACCATTTTCCGCTTCTCGGGCCGCGGCCGTGGCCAGCACATAAAGCTGCTGCGCCTGCGCCTGCTCGGAGAGGGCGTGAAAACGCCTGAGCGCCAGGAGCGCGCGGCTCACACCTTCCTCATGCATGCGCCCCGTCAGCGCCAAACCTTTGCCAAGCCCGCAAAGCACCTTTTCGTTGAACAGCACCGCAGGCGCGCGGGAAAGACCTTCATATACGACAAGACGAACGGAGTTCGAGCCAATATCTATGACGGAAACGGGGGCAAGGCCGGTCAGCCGCCCCTGTGCTTCTGATCGAGTCATTCAGCCTGTTTCTTGCGGGACGAAATCAACCCGGCAATCAATTTGGGCGCACTGGATTTCAGGGCTTCACCACGTCCGGAAAGGCTGGGATTGGTCATGAAATAGTGCTGCGCGTTGAACGGTTCTTCGCCTTTACGCACCTCGATGCGCCTCGACGTTCCGTCCGCAAGTATCTCGTAGCTCTGCTGGTTGTCAATGAGATTGCCCAGCATAATCTGTGAAAGAACCTGCTCATGCACGGTGGGATTGGTCAGCGGCACCAGCGTTTCCACGCGGCGGTCAAGATTGCGCGGCATCATGTCGGCGGAGCCGATATAGACCAGCGCCTTGTCCGACGGCAGGCCGAAACCATTGCCGAAGCAGAAGATGCGGCTGTGCTCCAGGAAGCGGCCGACGATGGATTTGACGCGGATATTGTCCGACAGGCCGGGCACCTGCGGGCGCAGGCAGCAGATGCCGCGCACGACGAGGTCCACCTCAACACCCGCGGCGCTGGCATGGTAGAGCGCATCGATGATCTCTGGATCGACAAGCGAATTCATCTTCATCCAGATCGCCGCCGGCGCGCCGCGCTTGGCGTGCTCGATTTCCTCGTGAATATGCTTGAGGATGCGCGCGCGTAACGTATAGGGCGAGACGGCCAGCTTCATGCCCTCCTCCGGTTCGCCGTAACCCGTGATGAAGTTGAAGATATTCGCCATGTCGTGGGCGATCTTCGGGTTGCAGGTGAAGAAGGACAGGTCGGTATAGATCTTGGCCGTGATCGGGTGATAGTTGCCCGTGCCAAGGTGGCAGTAGGTCCTGAGCTTGCCATCCTCGCGGCGCACCACCATCGACATCTTGGCGTGGGTCTTGAGTTCTATGAAGCCGAACACGACCTGCACGCCGGCGCGCTCCAGATCGCGCGCCCAGCGGATGTTTGCTTCCTCGTCGAAACGCGCTTTGAGCTCGACCAGCGCGGTGACGGATTTACCTGCTTCCGCGGCATCGATCAGCGCGCGAACGATCGGGCTGTCGTTGGAGGTGCGGTAAAGCGTCTGCTTGATGGCGAGTACTTCGGGATCGCGCGCAGCCTGCAGGAGGAACTGCACCACCACGTCGAAGCTTTCATAGGGATGGTGAACCACCATGTCCTTTTCGCGGATAGCAGCGAGGCAATCGCCGGCATGTTCACGAACGCGCTCCGGGAAACGGGCATTGTAGGGCTCGAATTTCAGGTCGTCGCGCGGGGCACGCACGATTTCCGAGATAGTGTTGAGCGCGAGAAGACCGGGCAGAACCGCGACGCGATTATCCGGCACACCGAGTTCGTGCACCACGAACTGCCTGAGCGACTGCGGCATTTCGCTATCGGTCTCGATGCGGATGACGGAACCGCGGCGGCGGCGTTTCAGTGCGCTTTCGAAGAAACGCACCAGATCTTCGGCCTCTTCCTCCACCTCGATATCGCTATCGCGGATGATGCGGAACGTGCCGGAACCGCGAACGGTATAGCCGGGATAGAGCCGGTGAATGAACAGACCGACCACATCCTCGAGCGTGATGTAGCGGATGGCGTTCTTTTCATCCGGCAGCCGCACGAAGCGGTCGAGCGCCGGCGGCAGGCGCAAAAGCGCCGTCATCGGCTCGCGGCCGTTGACGCTGTCCAACTGCAGGCCCATGGAAAAGCCGAGATTGGGAATGAAGGGGAACGGGTGCGCCGGATCGATGGAGAGCGGCGTCAGCACCGGGAACATGCGTTCCTCAAACTCGGTCTCCAGCCAGTTGCGATCCTCATCCGAAAGCGCAGCCGGGCGTACGATGTAGATTTCTTCCTTGGCAAGATATTGCTGCAGAACGGCAAGCGAGGCCTGCTGCTCCATCTGCAGGTTGTCGATTTCCTTCAGAATATCTTCGAGCTGTTCTGCCGGGGTCTTGCCGTCCGGGGTCCTGACGGTGATCTTCTGGCGCACCTGGCCTTCGAGGCCGGCGACGCGAACCATGAAGAACTCATCGAGATTGGCCGCCGAGATGGACAGGAAACGCAGCCGCTCCAGCAGCGGGTGATCGGTGTTCAGCGTTTCCTCAAGGACACGGCGGTTGAACTGGAGCCAGGAGAATTCACGGTTGATGAAACGCGCGGGGCTATCCCAGAGGTTCTCGCCCTCGGTCTGCGGCTGAACCTTGTTGAAATCTTCCTGCGCGACAGCGTCCATGCCCTGTTCCATCCCCTGACCAATTTCCAATCCGTGATCCTGCTGCATCCCGCGAGCGTCCTTCTTGCCCGTATAACAGTTTGACGACGGAACTGTGACAGTCAATCGTCGTCCGGTCCGTTATGTCTCTCGGCATTGTCCATCGCGTTGAGGACTTCCGCCACCAGTGGGCGGGTGATCCTCGTTCCGCGCGAAAGCGCCAGCCTGTCGATACGCTCTACGATCGTCTGCGCCGTATCGAGCGAACGTTCCATTCTGTTGACGATGTAGCCTATGAGTTTGTCATCCATGTAAAGCTGCCGGTCAGCGAAGAGCTTCACCAGCACCTGCGCCAGCAGCGCCTCGTCCGGTTCACCCGTTTCCACCACCGTCACGGCCTTGAGGCGCGAGCGCAGATCCGGCAGCGTGACGGGCCAGGCCGACGGCCATTGCCGGCTGGTCATCAGAAGCGTCGTGCCATTCTGGCGTACGCTGTTGATGACATGGAAGAGTTCGGTATCGTCAAAACCACGCCGATCGGCATCCTCGAATAGCACCGCCCCCCTTTCGGCCGCGCGCGCGGCATCCGCGCCCGCTTGCGGATGAATTTCGCGGGCCTCGCTGATATTTTTCCAGATATTGGCAAGGTGCGATTTTCCGGAACCGGGCGGCCCTGCCAGCACGACCACCGGCGAGGGCCAGTGCGGCCATGCGTCAACGAGGCTGACGGCGGCCTCCAGCGAAGCCGACACGAGGAGATCGTCCCGGCCGGAGGCGGACGGATGCGAAAATGCGAGCGGCAGCTGCTCGGCCTTCGACCGGGCGTTGTCGATTTTGATTGGGTCAGTCATTGTCAGCTCTGAGAGTCAACCTTGCCGGAGGACGTTTCCCTTTCTTCCAGGGTAAGGTTGGCTTCCCAGGGAAGGTTGGCGGCGTGCCCGTGGTAAAGATCGCTTTCAAGATACCGTGACAAGGCGAAGCGGACAAGCACGCCGACCGCCGCCGCAGCCGGCACCGCGACGAGAAGCCCGACGAAGCCGAAAAGCGCGCCGAAAGCGAAGAGGGCAAACATCAGCCAGACAGGATGCAGGCCGACGCTGCTGCCGACAAGTTTCGGCTGCAGGATGTTGCCTTCGATGAACTGGCCGGAAAAGAACACGACGAGGGTCAGCACGACATAGAGATAATCCGGCCAGAACTGCACGATGGCGACGCCAACCGCCAGGATCAGGCCGACCATGGAGCCGATATAGGGAATGAAGCTGATGAGGCCCGAAAAAAGGCCGATCAAAAGGCCGAAATTAAGGCCGACCAGCGACAGGCCGACGGCGTAATAAACCCCGAGAATGAGGCAGAGCGAGCCCTGCCCACGCACGAAACCGGCAATGGTCTTGTCCATGTCGCGGGCGATCTGGCGCACCGTGTGCACGTAATCGCGCGGTATCCAGCTGTCGACCTTGTCGATCATCCGGTCCCAGTCAAGCAACAGGTAAAAGGCGACGACGGGAGTGACCACCAGGAGCGACACGACATCGACCAGCGATTTCCCGGAATTCCATATCTGCGTCAGCAATGTGCCGATGAAACCCGCACCTTCGGTGAGGAGTTTCGAGAAGTTCTCCTTTACCGCATCGATCTGGCTGCTCACCCAGTCCGGCAGGAGATTGGTATCGGCGCCGGCGATCAGCTGCTGCAGCGACGAGATATATTGCGGGATGCGCGTAATGAATTCCGAGGCCTGGGCGGCAATGAGCGGAATGATGATGATGAGCGACAGCGCGAAGACCAGCACGAAGGAGATGAGAATGACGACTGTGGCCATAAGCCGGCTGAGGCCGCGCCTCTCCAGCCAATCGGCCACCGGATCGAGAAAATAGGCTAGCGCCATGCCAGCCACGAAAGGCAGGAGAATGGAGCTGAAGACCATCAGGAAGAGGATAAAGACGGCAAGCACGCCGATCCAGAAAAACACCTGCCGGCGCAGGCTGGTACCGCTTACATGGGGTTGCATCCGTTCATCCTTCTGTCACCGCATCGTCATCCCGCATCATGGAGATAGGATGGGCGTGGGCACATGGTCAAGACTGCGTCGGCAAAGGGATAAGGGGGGCTGAAAAAGCCGACAACGCAGAATATCCGGTCCCACCTTCGCCGCATTGCGGCAAATGCTGCCGAGAGCGGCCATCGCGGAACGTCAAAGCCGTTAAAAACCGGAGGTTTTGCCACGCAAACCCTTGCATCAGGCCCCGTCCCGTGCGAATGGCGACGCCAAAGGAACCAGCGGAGACGAGAGCCATGAGCCAGTCGGGCAAGAACGGTCTTACCTATAGTGACGCAGGGGTGGATATCGACGCCGGCAATCTGATGGTCGAGAAGATCAAACCGGCGGTGCGTTCCACGCGACGTCCCGGCGCGGACGGCGAAATCGGCGGCTTCGGCGGCCTGTTCGATCTGAAAGCCGCTGGCTTCACCGACCCGGTTCTGGTGGCCGCCAATGACGGCGTCGGCACCAAGCTGAAGATCGCCATCGACGCAAACTATCACGACACCGTCGGTATCGATCTCGTCGCCATGTGCGTCAACGATCTCGTGGTTCAGGGTGCAGAACCGCTGTTCTTCCTCGATTATTTTGCCACCGGCAAGCTCGATCCCGACCAGGGCGCTGCGATCGTTTCCGGCATCGCCGCCGGCTGCCGCGAATCCGGTTGTGCGCTGATCGGCGGCGAAACCGCTGAAATGCCGGGAATGTACTCAGATGGTGATTACGACCTCGCGGGCTTTGCCGTGGGCGCGGCCGAACGCGGCCAGCTGCTGCCGGCCGGCGACATTTCCGAGGGCGACGTCATTCTTGGCCTGTCCTCATCCGGCGTCCACTCCAACGGCTTCTCGCTGGTGCGCAAGATCGTATCGATCTCCGGGCTCGACTGGGATGCACCTGCTCCCTTCGCCGATGGCAAGAAGCTGGGCGAAGCGCTGCTGACTCCAACCCGCATCTATGTGAAGCCGCTCCTGAAGGCGATCCGCGAGACCGGCGCGCTGAAGGCACTGGCGCATATTACCGGCGGCGGTTTCCCGGAGAATATTCCGCGCGTTCTGCCCAAACATCTCGCCGCCGAGATCGACCTCGAAGCGATAGAGGTTCCTGCCGTCTTCTCCTGGCTTGCGAAAACCGGTGGTGTCGAAGCAAAGGAAATGCTGCGCACCTTCAATTGCGGCGTCGGCATGATCGTCGTGGTTTCGGCTGAAAATGCCGAAAAGGTCACCGAAGTTCTGACGGCCCAAGGCGAGACCGTCTTCCCGCTCGGCCGCATGGTCGCCCGTGAAGAAGGCGCGCATGGCACCATCTACAAGGGCGCCCTCGCCCTATGATGCCCGCCGCCCTGTCGTCCGGCCGCAAACGTGTCGTCGTTTTCATCTCCGGCAGCGGCTCCAACATGGTGTCGCTGGTAAAGGCCTGCCAGACGGCGGATTTTCCGGCGGAAATCGCCTGCGTGATCTCGGACAAGGCAACTGCCGGCGGGCTGGAAAAGGCACGGGGTTTCGGCATTCCGACCCTCGTCTTCGAACGCAGGACCTATGCGAGCAAGACGGAACATGAGGGCGCCATTCTGGCCGCTCTTGGGGAGATTGCGCCTGACATCATCTGTCTCGCCGGCTATATGCGGCTGATCTCGGGGGATTTCATTGCCCCCTATGAAGGCCGCATCATCAATATCCACCCTTCCCTGCTGCCGCTTTTCCCCGGTTTGCATACGCATGAGCGTGCCATCGACAGCGGCATGAAGATTTCCGGCTGCACGGTCCATTTCGTCACCGAAGGTATGGACGAGGGCCCGACGATTGCGCAGGGGGCTGTGCCGGTTCTTTCCGACGACACGGCCGATACCCTGGCTGCGCGGATCCTCACCGTCGAGCACCAGCTCTATCCACTGGCGCTGAAATTACTCGCCGAAGGCAAGGTACGGATGGAAGGCGGAAAAGCCGTTTTCGACAGGAACGAAAGTAAAACCGAGTATTCCATCCTTGTTTCTGCCTCGTGATGTAGCTATTCCTAAAGTACATAGATAAATCAGAATTGGTATCTTCGGTGAAATAAACCGATCATTTACCATAATCGTCTTTAATGACCGCAACGGCCTCTACTTCAGGCCCTCCGGACGTTCAGGAGCGATTATGCGATTTTCGAGATTTCCCCTGCCGCTTTCTGCGGCTTTACTGATGGGTACCTGCCTGCCACTCGCCGCCGAACAAAACGGCATTACGGCTTCACTGGATGCCGGCGTTCTCAATCTCCGGGCGACGGAAACTGTTTATCTCGGTGGCCGCAAGGTGAGCGAACTGGAATGGGAAACGAAAAACGCCGTGGCGTTGCGCGGCTCGCTCGGCCTCGAACTAGCGCCCGGCTGGCGCGTCAAGGCGGAAGGCCGCATCGGTTTTGAAGGCGATGGCTACATGACCGACTACGACTGGGTATGGCCCTTTTCGAAAGACAGCTCCAAGGAGAATTGGAGCGATCGCTCCCAGCATGATGACACACGGCTCGACCATTATTTTTCGGGAGGCCTCGAACTCAATCGCACATTGCTGGAGGATCCGCAGCAATATCTCAGCGCGGGCGTCGGTTTTCGCTACACCGATGTGCAATGGTCGGCCTATGGCGGCAACGCCGTTTACAGTGTTTTCTCCCGCCGCGATTTCTCAGGCAAATTCAAGGATGGCCTCAAGGGAATCACCTATCGCCAACAGATACCGGTTTTCTACGGCAACCTGACGGGCGGCCAGAGATTCGGCAACTGGTCGCTCAATCTCGGTCTCGAAGGTGGCGCCATGGTCTACGCCAAGGCGACTGACGATCACTGGCTGCGCGACATGCGCTTCACTGACAAATTCGACGTTGCCGGCATGTTCGGGGTGAAGGCAGGCGTTGCCTATGACGTGACGGAAAACGCCTCGATCTACCTCGACGGCGCTTACGACTATACCAGCCTCGGGCGCGGGAACACGCATTATAGCGGCGCGGGCGCCGGAAGCCTGTCGTCGGAGAAGAACGCTGGTGGCGGCGACTTACAGTCGATTTTCGTGGGTGCCGGCGTCAGAGGGCGATTTTAGCGTCGATGGCCGTATCCGTGGGTTAGTTCACTGGATATGCTCAAGCCGCCCCGCCTTTAAAGCCGGTCGCGATTAAGCATCGCCCATTGCAGCAGAATGATCGTCTTCGAATCCGTGATTTCACCCGAGGCGATCATTCCGAAAGCTTCGTCGAGACCATAGGTCAGAACCTCGATATCTTCGCCTTCATCCTCCAGTCCGCCACCGCTGCCCGCTTGCACGTCGAGATCGATGCGGGCGACGAAGAGACTGACCTTTTCAGTCAGCGTGCCAGGGCTGGCATACATGTCGAAGAGGTATTCAACCTTTTCGACGGCGTAACCGGATTCCTCCATCGCCTCACGGCGGATTGCATCAGCGGCATCGTCGCCATCGAGAAGCCCTGCCGGAACTTCGATCATGAAGTTCGGGTCGCCGTTGACGAAGGCGGCGGGGCGAAACTGGCGTACCATTACCACGCTGTCGCGTTTCGGGTCATAAAGGAGAATGGCGGCGGCGAGGCCGTGATCATGGACCTCCCTCACAATACGGATCGTCTTGCCGTCAGGCATGCGCTGGTCAAAAACGAGCTTCTGCAAATGCACGAAGCCCTTCCAGACGGTTTCCTTTTCCACCAGCCGGATCCGGTCAGTCGCGGCAGCGGGCGACTTTAAGAGCGACACGTTCATAAGAGTCTCCGAAAGATGATGAAATCTCAGGCTGTCAGGGAGGCGCGGTTCAACGCCGCCCATTGCAGCAGCATGATCGTCTTGCCATCGCATATCTCGCCCGTCTCGATCATCTTCATGGCGTCGTCCAGCGGGATTTCCACGACCTCGATATCCTCGTCCTCATGGGCCGCACCGCCGCCTTCTTCGACACGATCCGAAGATTCGACAATCGCGGCGAAGAAATGAATGATCTCGGTGACAGAACCGGGCGACATGAACGATTTGAACAGGAACCGCACGTCCCTCACGACGTAGCCCGTTTCTTCCGTCACCTCGCGGCGGATGGCTTCGGCCGGATTATCGCCGTCCAGCAGGCCGGCCGGGGCTTCAAGGAGCCAGCCGGGATGACCGTTCACATGGGCCGGCATGCGAAACTGCCGTACCAGAACAACCGTCTGGCGTCGTGGATCAAACAGCAGGATCGTCGCGCCGTTGCCACGGTCATAGGCTTCGCGCCTGATGACTTTCGTTTCGCCACGGGAATTGGTGTAATTGTAGGTTATGTTGCGGAGGTGATACCAGTTCTTTGAAAGCGTTTCGTCTTTCAGAATTTCAATTTTCACGTTGTCGAACTTCGTCATTCAAAATCTTCCGTCAGCTTTTGCGCAGCCAAACCTTGTTGTCGTGAAATGCCGCGCCGCCATAGGGAGCGACGGCGTCGGCACCGGTCAGCACGTTGATGCCCTCGCCGTCCAGATGCGCCTTGTTCGGCCATAGCCCTTCGGCAATGAGCACTCCCGGCCTAGCACCTTCCACGATTTTCGCGTGGAGCCGGACCTCGCCTCGCCCGTTGCCGATGCGGACGATGTCGCCATCAGAAATGCCGTTGATGGCGGCATCCTCAGGACAGATCATCAGTTCCGGGCGACCTTCCTTCTGCACGGAGGTTTTGGTTTCCGCGAAAGTGGAATTCAGGAAGTTGCGCGCGGGCGATGTCGCCAGTCGGAAGGGATGGTCAGCATCCGCAACCTCGATGACATCGACCTGATCCGGGAATTTCGGAAATTCCGACACCGGCCCCATCACGCCGATGTTCTTCGGCGGCTTGTTGGGAGAAGGCCCCGTTGCCCAATCGGGGCTGAAACGGAACTTCCCGTCACCGTAACCGAAGCCTTCAAGATAATGCGCGACCTCGAACGGTGGCTGCGCATCGATCCATTTCTCTTCGGCGAGCGTATCGAAGTAGCCCCAGCCACTGACTTTCAGCATATGATCGACATGATCGCGCGCTGAAAGGCCAAAGCCCGGCATGTGGTCGATCCCGAGACGCTTTGCCAGCTCCTCGATGACGAAGAGGTTGGTACGCACCGTTTCGGGCGGCTCCACCAGTTTAGGACCAAGCAAGATGTGATTCTGGCCGCCGGCGCGGTAAATGTCGTCATGTTCGAGGAACATGGTGGCGGGCAGCACGATATCGGCAAGCTCGGCCGTTTCCGTCATGAATTGCTCATGCACGGCGACGAAGAGATCATCGCGCAGGAAGCCCTGCTTCACCAGCCTCTGTTCGGGCGCGACATTGACCGGATTGGTGTTCTGGATGAGCAGCGCCGTCACCGGGCCGCCGTGGCGCAGCGCTTCGGCGTCCCCCGTCAGCACGCGGCCGATCTGCGACTGGTCGAGCTGGCGCACGTCGGGGTCGGCATAGGCCGTGCCCATGAGCTCCGCCTTGTTGAGCCGGAAGATGTCGCCATTATTGTGGAACGCGCCGCCGCCCTCATATTGCCAGGAACCGAGCACCGTGGCGATCGAAAGCGCTGCATGCATGGCGACCGCGCCGTTGCGCTGTCGGGCAAAGCCATATCCGAGCCGGAAGAAGGTCTTTTTCGTGACGCCAACCAGCCTCGCGAAATCCTCGATCTCGTCGACCGAAAGGCCCGTGATCTCTGATGCCCACTGCGGCGTCTTCGTCTTCAAATGCGCCTCGAGCCCGGCCGGGTCGTCGGCGAAGCGCGCCATGTAACCACGGTCGGCGTAACCGTCGCGGAAGGCGATGTGCATTACGGCGCATGCCAGCGCCGCATCCGTGCCGGGTCGGACGACGAGGCGCATATCCGCCTGTTTCATGGTCGGATTGTCATAGATGTCGACCACGACGATCTTCGCGCCGCGTTCCTTGCGGGCCTTGACCGCATGGGTCATGACATTGACCTGCGTGGCGACCGCATTGGTGCCCCAGATGACGACGACATCGGCCTTGCCGATCTCGCGCGGATCGGGGCCGCGCAAGGCGCCCGTGCCCATCACATAGCCGGTCCAGGCCATGTTGGTGCAAATCGAGCCGAAGAAGCCCGAATATTTCTTGGCGTGGCGCAGCCGCTCGATGGAGTCGCGCTGCACCTGCCCCATGGTGCCCGCATAGAAATAAGGCCAGATGGCCTCCGCGCCGTGCCGGGCTTCTGCCTTCACAAAAGCGTCGGCGACCTCGTCCAGCGCCGCTTCCCAGGAAATTTCCTGCCAGTCGCCCGCCCCTTTTGCGCCCTTGCGGCGCTTCGGGGTCAGCAGACGACCGGGATGATAGATGCGCTCGGAATACCGCGCCACCTTGGCGCAGATCACGCCGGCGGTGTAGGTGTTGGCATTGGCGCCGCGCACACGACCGATGCGGCCATCGGCATTGATATCGACCTCCAGCGCGCACGCGCTCGGACAGTCATGCGGGCAGACCGTGTGTCCGATACGGACTTCGGCCTTCAGGGTGGCTTTTTCAGCGGAAATCGGGGTCGCAACGTTCATGTCTTTTGTATATTGCATCAACGATGCGGCAAAAAGGCCGAAGTGACGTCCATCAAGAATATTCATCCTGACCATTCATCCGGATAAACGGCAAGCGAGACACATCCATGAACTACCGCCACATTTATCACGCCGGCAATTTCGCGGATGTCCTCAAACATGCCGTTCTCGCCTGCCTCGTGCGTTACCTGCAGAACAAGGACAAGGCCTTTCGGGTACTGGACACCCATGCCGGCATCGGTCTTTACGACCTGACGTCTGAAGAGGCGCAGAAAACCGGCGAATGGCAGACCGGCATCGGAAAGCTGATGGAGGGTGATCTGCCCGACCCTATCGCCGAACTGCTGGAGCCCTATCTTGCCGCCGTGAAGGAACTCAATCTTGAAGGCGGTGTCAAATTCTACCCCGGCTCACCGAAACTCGCGCGTATGCTGTTTCGCCCGCAGGACCGGCTTTCGGCCATGGAACTGCACCCGGATGACAGCCGCGCGCTCGCGCGGCTATTCGAAGGTGACTATCAGGTGCGGGTGACCGAGCTCGATGGCTGGCTGTCGCTTGGCGCGCATCTGCCGCCGAAAGAAAAACGCGGGCTCATCCTCGTTGATCCGCCATTTGAGCTGGAGAATGAATATCAGCGCTTGGCCGATGGCCTGAACAAAGCCTACCGACGTTTTTCCACTGGCACCTATTGCCTGTGGTATCCGCTCAAGAAAGGCGCGCCGATCAAGGATTTCCACGAGCGGCTGCAATCCTTCGAGATTCCGAAGATGCTATGCGCGGAACTTTCCGTCAGGAGCGACCGGCTGGATGGGCTGAGCGGCTCCGGCCTCATCATCGTCAATCCGCCCTACACGCTGAAAGAAGAGCTGCACACGCTGCTGCCTTACCTCAAGACAAGGCTGGCGCAGGACAGGTTTGCCTCGCAACGCGCCTTCTGGCTGCGCGGCGAGGAAAAGCCGGAAGACGGCTGAGTTACCTTAACCCTTCCCTTTTCTGCGCCGCGGCCAGCTGTGATCTTTCGAAGAAGAGGATCACGAACAGCGCCATGATGAAGGGGATGATGAGGTAAAACAGGCGGAAGACCAGGAGCGCCGCGATGACGTCGGCCGGGTTCATGTCCGGCAGGCCGGTGACGAAGACGAGTTCCAGCACGCCCAATCCGCCCGGCGCATGCGAAATGAGCGCTGCGGAAAACGACACCAGAAATATGCCGAGAATGACCATATAGCCGGGATTGCCGGCTTCCGGCAGCGCGAAATAGATGATGCCCGCCGCGCCGATCAGCTCGATGGGGCCAATGACCAGTTGCTGCGCCACAAGCTTCGGCGCCGGGTATGGCAACACGAAGGAGCCGATCTTCAGAGGCTTCAGCCTGAGCAGGCTACCGAGAACATAAAGGCTGACGAAAAAGAGCAGCACGACGCCTGTCGTGGTCGAGGCTTCGACCGGCAGTATGCCCGTGAACCGTTCAGTGATGTCAGGCTCGTAAAGCAGCACCAGTCCGATCAGCATGATCGTGCCGATGAGGAAGGTGAAAGAGCAGAGGCCGACGAGAACGCCCACTTCCGCCACACTTAGTCCCTTCGACGTATACGCCCGATATCGCACCACGGCGCCCGAAAACACCGACGCACCGACATTGTGGGACAGCGCATAGGTGGTGAAGGAGGTGAGCGTGATGAAGAGCCAGTTCACCTTGCGGCCAAGATGCTGCAACGCGATGCGGTCATAACCGGCAAGCGCGGCATAGGCCAGCAGGGTGGAGAGACCCGAACACAACCAGTCCCGCACCCGAATGGCCTTCAGGCTGTCCCAGAGATCATCAAGCGACAGGCCGCGCAATTCGTGAAAGAGCAACCAGGCGGAAAAACCGATCGTCGCAAAGCCAACGACGGGCCAGATATATTTCTTGAATTTCATGCGGTCATGCCCGCCTATTTCCTCCAGCTTCACCCCAGCCTGTTCCGTCTTTTGCGGAGATTCGTTCGACTCTATTCGTTATGCGGCGAAGCTTTCAACCTTTTCATCAAAGATTGGCGGTTTGCCCCGTTCACAAGTTGATGTAAGACCGGATCGTCGCCTGCCGGCGATATGAGGTCGTCCATTTTCCGGGGAACGTACACGGAATGAAGCGTTATGCCGGTTTCATCGCTCTGGGCCTTCTGTCGCTCGGCGCCTTATGGTTCGCGCAGCAAAATCCGGCCCCAACCACACCGGCCGACCGGCAGACACAACCCCAATCGCAGACCGCCGGCAATTCCTGGCCGGATGCTCCAGGGCGCGCGGTTTCTCAAGCGAAGCCGGATAAGAGGCCTCCGCCGCGCGGAAGCGGCTTCGATTTTTATGTGCTCTCGCTTTCATGGTCACCGGCATTCTGCGCCAGTTCCGAAGGCTCTGGCAACCGACAGCAGTGCGGCAGCGACAGGCGTTACGGATTCGTGGTGCACGGGCTATGGCCGCAGAACGAAAACGGCTATCCCGAATTCTGCCGAAGCGACGAGCCTGAGCGTGTTCCGGACGCGATCGGCCGCACCATGTTCGACATCATGCCCTCCATGGGCCTGATCGGCCATCAGTGGCGCAAACACGGCTCCTGTTCCGGCCTGTCGCAGCGAGACTATTTCTCGGCGACGCGGGCCGCCTTCGAGGCCGTCCGGCTGCCGGAGAGAATCGCTTCCGGCGCCGAAACA
Organism: Agrobacterium sp. InxBP2; assembly: GCF_026191755.1. NCBI lineage: Bacteria > Pseudomonadati > Pseudomonadota > Alphaproteobacteria > Hyphomicrobiales > Rhizobiaceae > Agrobacterium > Agrobacterium sp. InxBP2. Next base: position 209,982 of record NZ_JAINDY010000033.1, on the reverse strand, counting down.
GCCACGCTTTCCGCCGATGCGATAGAAACCGCCTTTATCGATGCCAATCCCGGCCTGTCGAAACGCGGCATTTCCATCAGCTGCGATGGCAAGCGCCTCGAAGAAGTGCGCATCTGCCTTAACCGGGACATGACATTCCGCGATTGCCCGGAGCTTGACCGCAAGGGCTGCCGCGCGAGTTCAACCGAAATCATCCCCATTCGCTGATCAACCCACAGGACCCAACCATGGAACTGCTCTATTCGCCTGCCTCCCCCTACTCCGCCAAGGTGCGCATGGCGGCCCGTCATCTCGACATCGACATAACCTCCGTTCGCGTTGACACCAACGCCGAGCCGGCCACGCTGATGGACAATAATCCGCTGGGAAAGATTCCGGTGCTGCTGCTTGATGATGGCGGATCGGTCTACGACAGCGTGGCCATCATGCATTATCTCGACCGTCTTTCAGGCGGTAAACTCTACCCCAAAAAGAACGGCAAGCGCACGGATGTGGAAATTCTGGAGGCGCTGTGCGACGGCATCATGGATTGCCTGCTGGCCATCGTCTACGAGCGCCGTTTCCGACCGGAAGAGAAAATTCACCAGCCCTGGATCGACAAGCAGTGGAGCAAGGTGGTGCGCGGGCTCGACCATCTCAACGCCAACCCGCCGAAGACCGGCAAGAAGCTGCACGGCGGCCATTTCGCGCTGGCTGCGATGATCGGTTATCTAGACCTGCGTTTTGCGGGCGAGTGGGCCGAAGGGCGCGGTGCGCTGGCGGCGTGGCCGGAAACCTTCGGCAAGCGTTTCGAGGCCTATACGGAAATGAAGGCCGCCGCCTGACGTGACCGCGCAGAACACCCGGCTTTTTGCCGGGCGTTCAACGGCAAATTACAGACACAAAAAAGCCGGGGCATGACCCCGGCTTTTCTTTGACCGATCCGGAAAGGATCAGAACTTGACGCCGATACCGGCCTTGACCGAGTGGTCGTCATAACCGCGCGAGAAGGCGTCGTTGCCGAGCGTATAGTCCTTCTTCTGGTAATCGCTGTAGCGATATTCCAGACGGGCGGTGATGTTGTCGGTCACCATGGCTTCTACACCGGCACCAACCGTGTAACCGAGAGCCGTGGCGCTGTCCTTGTTGACGCCGTCACGAACCTTGTTGTCGGAGACAGCAAGACCGGCCGTACCATAGAGCAGGAACGGGTTCATGTCGTAACCAACGCGGCCACGCAGCGAGCCGTTGACGCCCTGCTTGCCTTCGACCGAGCGACCTGCGACCGTACCGGCGGAACCGCGCTCGTCACCCATGTTGACGTCAGCTTCGGCACCGTAAACGATCTGGCCATTCTGCCAGTTGTAACCGCCGTACAGACCGCCGCCAGCGCCCTTGGCGTCACGGCCGTCGTTGCTGGAGCTGAAACGGCCCCAATCGTAGTTGACGGTACCACCGAGGTAAGCGCCGGACCAGTCCTTGACCGGTGCTGGCTGGTCGTAGGAAACCGGTGCCTGCGGCACTTCGTTTACGGCGTCAGCGGCGTGAGCAGCCGAAAAGCCAGCGGCGGCCATGGTCGAAGCCATAAGGGTTGCTACGAAAATACGCATGTTATTCTCCTTTCAGGACCGCTCTGCACTCAAAACATTGTTTTCAGACGCGGCATAATTCGTCGGGTTGATCGCCCCTCTGGAAACCGAATTTGATGGGAGAATGCGGAGATCAAAGAGCCAAAATGTGAATTGTTTGGGGCAGACGCGTGACTAGAATTAGACGTTGCCTAATTGCCACAAGGGTTTTATTAACCCTAACAGAAGGCTAAACAAAAATAGATCGCCTTTAAACTTCGTTATATTAAAATTAAACCGAAATTGCATTGTGAATAAAAAATCGCCCAATTCTTTTCGGGCCGAGTGACAGCTTGCGATTTGCATTTATATCCAGCAAATAGGGCGTGTATGAGCAAATGCAGGTCCGCTGTGAAAGAAGATATACCGAAGACAGTCTTGATTACCGGGGCCGCGCGGCGGCTTGGGCGCGCTATCGCCACCGATCTGGCCAGCCACGGCTTTGCGATCGCGGTCCATGCCAATGAATCGATCGCGCAGGCGGAGGAATTCGCTAACGAAATAAGGCAGAAAGGTGGCAGGGCTGCAGCCGTTCAGGCGGACCTGACACAATCAGCCCCGACAGCGGCGCTGATCGAAAAGGCGTCTTCCGCCCTCGGCCCCATCGGCGTCGTCGTCAACAATGCGTCTGTTTTTCTCGGCGACACGGCGGAAGCGCCTGACCCTGATATCTTCGATGCGCATTTTGCCGTGCATGTGCGGGCGCCTTCCCTCATCGCCGCCGCCTTTGTCGAACAGTTGCCCGCCGATAAATCCGGGATGATCGTCAATATCATCGACCAGCGTGTGCTTGCGCTCACGCCACGCTTTTATTCCTACACCCTTTCGAAATCAGCGCTTTGGACCGCCACACGGACGATGGCGCAGAGCTTCGCGCCGCGCGTCAGGGTGAATGCCATCGGGCCTGGGCCCACCTTCAAAAGCGAAAGACAGGCGCCCGAGGACTTTCAGGCGCAGATCGACGGCCTTATATTAAAGCGTGGTCCTGCGCCGGACGAGTTCGGGCGGACGATTCGCTTTCTTTACGACACGCCGTCGGTCACCGGACAAATGATCGCGCTCGACGGCGGCCAGCACCTTGGCTGGGAAACCCCTGACGTGGCGGAGATACCTGAATGAACGGAAAGAAGCTGCCTGATGGCGGTATTCTCTTCGATGAAACCGACGACGAAGATGACGATGCAAGCCTTGCCGCAACGGAAACGGCCGAGGCTCCGCGCGACGTCGCCGGCATGGACTGGAATGCGGGATGGAAGAACGAATCCGGCCTGAGGGGCATGGACCTCATTGGCGAATTCGTCAAACACCTGCCCAATGCGCCGGGTGTCTATCGCATGTTCAACGAGGCGGGCGACGTGCTTTACGTCGGCAAGGCACGCTCGTTGAAGAAGCGCGTCGGCAATTATGCGCAGGGCCGCGTGCATTCCAACCGCATCGCCCAGATGGTGCGTCATACCACGCACATGGAATTCGTCACCACCCGCACGGAGACCGAGGCGCTTCTTCTGGAAGCGAATCTAATCAAGCGCTTGCGGCCGCGATTTAACGTACTTCTGCGCGACGACAAGTCCTTCCCCTATATTCTCATCACCGCCGACAACCGTGCCCCAGCGATCTTCAAGCACCGGGGAGCAAGGGCGCGCAAGGGCGACTATTTCGGACCCTTCGCGTCCGCCGGCGCGGTTGGCCGCACGATCAATTCGCTGCAGCGCGCCTTCCTGATACGCACCTGCACAGACAGTGTGTTCGAAACCCGCACCCGTCCCTGTCTTCTGTACCAGATCAAGCGCTGTTCCGGGCCCTGTACGCATGAGATCAGCGACGAGGGCTACGCGGAGCTGGTCAAGGAAGCCAAGGATTTCCTGTCCGGCAAGAGCCAGAGCGTCAAGACCGCAATTGCCCGACAAATGAACGAGGCTTCCGAAGACCTCGATTTCGAGCGCGCCGCCATCTATCGCGACCGGCTAGCGGCACTTTCGCACGTACAGAGCCACCAGGGCATCAACCCCGCCGGCATTGAAGAGGCGGATGTCTTCGCCATCCACCACGAAGGCGGCATTTCCTGTATTCAGGTGTTCTTTTTCCGCACCGGCCAGAACTGGGGCAACCGCGCCTATTTCCCCAAGGCCGATCCGTCCCTGCCCGGCTCGGAAATTCTCAACGCGTTTCTGGCGCAGTTCTACGACGACAAGCCGGTGCCGAAACAGATCCTGCTTTCCGAAACGGTGGAGGAACAGGAACTGCTGGCGGCCGCCCTCGGGGAGAAAGCCGGGCACAAGGTCACGATCAGCGTGCCGCAGCGCGGCGAGAAGAAGGACATTACCGATCACGTGCTTGCCAATGCCCGCGAGGCGCACGGCCGCAAGCTCGCGGAAACATCGTCTCAGGCGCGGCTGCTGAAGGGCTTTGCCGAGACTTTCGGCCTTGCCTACGTGCCTCGGCGGATCGAAATCTACGATAACTCGCACATCATGGGCACCAATGCGGTCGGCGGCATGGTGGTGGCGGGGCCGGAAGGTTTCGTGAAGAACCAGTATCGCAAGTTCAATATCAAATCGACCGACATCACGCCGGGCGACGATTTCGGCATGATGCGGGAGGTGATGACCCGCCGCTTCTCACGCCTGCTGAAAGAAGAAGGAAAGCCGGATCGCGAGCGCATACCGACAGCAGAAGAAGCTGCCGACATGCCCTTCCCCGCCTGGCCGGACGTGATCCTGATCGATGGTGGTCAGGGGCAGATGACGGCGGTGCGGGCCATCCTCGACGAACTCGGCATTCGCGACTGCGTAACCGCCATCGGCGTCGCCAAAGGCATGGACCGCGAGGCGGGCCGTGAACGTTTCTTCGCGGACGGGCGCAGCGATTTTTCCCTGCCGCCACGTGATCCCGTGCTCTACTTCATTCAGCGCATGCGTGACGAGGCGCACCGTTTCGCGATCGGATCGCACCGGGCCCGGCGCAAGAAGGAAATGGTGCGCAATCCGCTGGACGAAATCTCGGGAATCGGACCGGGGCGCAAACGTTCGTTGCTGCAGCATTTTGGAACCGCCAAGGCGGTTTCCCGCGCGGGCCTCAATGACCTGATGGCCGTCACCGGCATTTCCGAGACGGTGGCGCGGCAAATTTACAATCACTTCCACGAGAGCGGCAGCGATTGACGCAGAACGGCGGGGCTGACCTGCTAAAAAAACATAATCACGTGTTGACGCTATGCCCTAGCGGCGGCATCAAGGCAGCTGATCTCAGACTGACAGGTTTCCCCATGGCTTCGCGCGCATACAGCATTCCCAACCTCCTCACTTATGGCCGGATTCTCGCTGTTCCGGTCATTGTCCTTTGCTTTTACGTTGAAGGAAAACTGGAGAGTTCGGATTTTGCGCGCTGGACGGCACTGTGGCTGTTCATCATCGCCTCGCTGACCGATTTCCTCGACGGTTATCTGGCACGCATCTGGAACCAGACGTCGAATATCGGCCGCATGCTGGACCCGATCGCTGACAAGCTGCTGGTCGCATCCGTCCTGCTTCTGATGGCGGCCGACGGCACCATTGCCGGCTGGTCGCTCTGGGCGGCCATCACCATTCTCTGCCGTGAAATTCTTGTTTCCGGCCTGCGCGAATATCTGGCGGCGCTGAAGGTCAGCGTTCCCGTCACCCGCATCGCCAAATGGAAGACCACCATCCAGATGGTCGCCATCGCTTTCCTGCTCGCGGGTCCTGCCGGCGACAAGGTTCTGCCATACACGACCGAGATGGGCATCACGCTTCTCTGGCTGGCCGCAGCGCTCACCATGTATACCGGTTATGATTACTTCAAGGCTGGCCTCAAGCACATCGTGGACGAAGAATGATGACACGGATCGTTTATTTCGCCTGGGTTCGCGAGAAGATCGGCACGGATGAAGAGGAGCTGGACCTCCCTTCCTCCATCACTACGGCCGGCGAGCTGATTGCCTGGCTTGCGACGCGCGGTGAAAATTACGAGGCTGCCTTCGAATTTCCCAATGTCATCCGCGTTGCGGTCAATCAGGAACACGTCGAGCATGATGAAAGCATCGTCGGCGCGCGCGAGATCGGCATATTCCCACCGATGACGGGGGGATGAGCGAATGCAGCCGACCGTCCGTGTCCAGGCAGAGGATTTCGACGCTGCGGAAGAAACCCGCCGTCTGACGGAAGGTGACAGGAGCATCGGCGCGGTTGTCGCCTTCACCGGGCTCTGCCGGGATGATGGCGGCACGCTCGCGGCGCTGGAACTGGAACATTATCCCGGCATGGCGGAAGCGGAAATGACGCGCATCGCCAAGCTCGCGATGGAACGCTTCGGCCTGCTTGGCCTCACCGCCATCCATCGCCACGGCAAGATCGCCACGGGCGAAAATATCGTCCTCGTCATCGCCGCTTCATCGCATCGACAGGCAGCCTTCGATGGCGCGAATTTCGTGATGGACTACTTGAAAACATCCGCGCCGTTCTGGAAAAAGGAACATGGCAAGGATGGAACGGCGGGCGAGTGGGTTGCGGCAAAGACAACCGACGATACCGCCAGGGAAAAGTGGCGATAACGCCTTGTTCTTCCCGCATGGTCCGGTGGAAGCGGGCACCGCTTTCGTCAATGCCCTAAGGCGCTTCAACCCTGCTGCGCATGATAACCAGCCAGCCGACCAGCATCGCGAGGACCATCGCATCCCGCCAGGCGGCCGGTCCGTAACCGACCCAGAAAGTTTCTGCAAAACCGACAGCGGCGGCTCCCAGCCCACAGATGAGCGGACTGGCATAACCGCCTGCCGCAGAAATCAGCACCACCTTCAGGCCAAAGACCAGACCGGCCCCGAAATCCATGGTGCCGTAATAAAATGTGGCCAGCACGCCCGCAATGGCGGCGACGAGACCCGCCGCGCAATAGGACATGAGAAATATCCGGCCTGCATTTACCCCGCATAAGGCTGCAGCAAAAGCATCGTCCGACACTGCCTTCCAGCGCCTGCCGAAAGCGGAGCGGCCAAGATAAAACGATCCGGCGAGAATGATCAGGCTGAAGGCCATCGTATTCAGCATTTGCATCGGCGTCAGCGTCACGGCGAAGCCGCCATCGGCCCAGAAACGTATCGGCTCCGACAAAAGCGGCGGGAGCCATAATTGCCGTGTATCGGCGGCCAGCCTTGCACTTTCCGTCAGCGCTATCAACACCCCGATGGAAGCGACCGTCACCGCGTTGGGAGAGGCTTTCGCTAACGGCCGCATCACCACCCTGCCGATGAAACCCGCCGCCCACAGCCCGCCGAACAGGCCCGCCCCTGCCCCTAGCGCCAATGTCGCCGGCAGAACAAGCCACAGGCGGTTCCAGCCGAAATCGGCAAAAAGCAGGCATGTCTGGCCAGCAAAGGCGAATATGGCGCCATAGGTGACATCGGCGCGTCTGGTGACTGAAAAGGCGACGGCATAACCAAAGGCCAGAGCCGCATAAAGCGCGGCGACCGGCACGGCATTCAGCAATTGTTGCATGAAATAGGCCAAACGCATCCTCCCGCTGTGATTATAACTATTAAAACCTGTTTTGATAGTTATAATGTGCGGCATGACCTTTCGCTGGACAGAACATCGTTTCGCGGGCGGCGCATTGGCGCTGGATGTTGCCAACAGCGTGATCCTGCGTTCAGACGCCGCTAGATCGGTAGACCGCTTCGCCGTGGCCGGGCAGATCGCCACCTTCGCCGAAGCGGCGACACGGCTTGGTGCGGAGCGAGAAAGATTTCCCGCCCTCGTCGCGCCCGACGAAGAGAGACGGCCGGTTCTTTTCGATCTGCGCGAGGCAATCGACGATTATTTTCGCTCGTCCATCGCCGATGGCGGCGAGGACAACGGGAAACTGGCGCAGTTTCTCTTCGCTTGCAGCGCCGCCCTGCGCATGTTCCCGAAGGCAGAACATCTCGCCAATGCCACCGCCCACTCCGCACTGTCGCTGCTTGCGGACGAACCACGGCAGCGGTTGAGGATCTGCGGCAATTGCGGCTGGCTGTTCATCGACCGCAGCAGAAACAGAAGCCGGATCTGGTGCGATATGGCGGTGTGCGGCAACCGGCAGAAAGCCAGCCGGCACTATCACCGCACGAAGGAGACGCGGTCATGAAGAGAACCGGCCTGCCATTGCTGGCAATGGTGGCGATACTCACCCTTTCCGGCTGTCAGCGCGACGAACCGCGCGAGGTGGCGAAGGTTTCCGGCCGCATGTTCGTCTTCAACTATCGCGTGGCCATTGCCACCTATCTGGTGACGCTGCAGCGTATTGCCCCCATTCGCGATGGCAGCAGCGTTGAAGCAACATTCGAAAACCCTCGCGGAGGGCCCGACCTCACCACCCGCGAGAAGATTTTTCCGAAGGACGAAAGGATCACCGTTCAGAGCCGGCCGGTCGAATGTGTGAAGCAGGACCGGCCCTACAGGGTCACCGTCCGCATCAAAGGGCCGGATGGCGACATTCTGCAGACGATCGAGACCACCATCCGCTCCGATACCGACCAGTCGGCTCTCCCCGCCAAGCCGCTGGTCGTCGGCCCCCTCTATACGCCCAATCCGGAGGTGTTTAAACCTGACGGAACGACCGATATGCGGCCGGCTCAGGGGTGCCCGGCGTCGTAGGGACTGACGGAGCGAGTGCAACCTCTCCTCGTCCCTGTGCTTGTCACAGGAATGATGATGAAGGCGGGTGCGGCATCCCTTATCGCATCCAAAAACAAAAAACGGAGCCTTTCGGCTCCGCTTCTTCGAGTCTTTTCAGCGGCTTCGAGCAATCGCCTGATAGAGCGATTCAAGCCGTTGAGACTTTGAATCAGCCGACGATTTCGGTTTCGGCGAACCAATAGGCGATTTCCTGAGCGGCGGTTTCCGGAGCGTCGGAACCGTGAACGGAGTTTTCGCCGATGGAAAGCGCGAAGGTCTTGCGGATGGTGCCTTCAGCGGCCTGGGCCGGGTTGGTGGCGCCCATGATTTCGCGGTTCTTGAGGATGGCGTTTTCGCCTTCCAGAACCTGAACGATGGTCGGGCCGGAAGTCATGCCTTCAACGAGTTCGCCGAAGAAGGGGCGCTCCTTGTGGACGGCGTAGAAGCCTTCGGCTTCGCGCTTGCTCATCCAGACGCGCTTGGAGGCGACGACGCGCAGGCCGTTGTCTTCAAATACCTTGGTGATCGCGCCCGTGAGGTTACGCTTGGTTGCGTCCGGCTTGATCATCGAAAATGTGCGTTCAATCGCCATGTGTCCGTTTCCTTTTCCTTCAGAGAAAGTGGGCGGTCTTTACCCGCCCAAAGGCCCGAAAACAAGGGGGATCAATGAGATTGCGGCACTGACGGCAGACATTTCACGCCGCTGTCACACTGCGACCCCTTGCATCGTAAAGATCGAGGCACCCTTCGAACCAGTCGCGCACAGGGTCATTATCTGAAAACAGATCAGCACCGGTGGTGATCCTCGCCCATTGCAGCGCGCCAAAAACGATGTAATCCGAAAAAAGCGGGGACGTGCCGCCGATGAAGGGCTGAAAACTCAGCATCCGGCGGATGGGAGCGAGCAAAGCAGGAAAGGCGGCGATCTCGTCTTCGCGGTTGGCGACGACATCCTCGAGCGGGCGGCCAAGCGCCCTTGTCCGGCTTTCGCGAAAATAACGACGATCCGGCTCATCCAGCATATTGTGGATGTCCAGCACGGCGATACGGACGATGGCCGGATGCAGCTGGGTTTGGGACCAGCTTTCGACAAAGCGCGCCATGGCCTTGCCGCCCTCCCCATCGAACAATGACGGCCGCTCCGGGTAGGCCTCGTCCAGATAAAGGGCAATCTCGAAACTGTCGCTCACCAGCCGGTCGCCGTCCCGCAGGATCGGCACCGTCTTCGAAAAACCATCCTCCACGGTCGGGATGACGGTGAAGGGCAACGGACGCTCTTCGAAATCCAGTCCCTTATGCGCCAACGAAAACACGGTTTTCCAGCAATGGGGGGAAAATGGCCTGGAGACATCGCTTCCGCAGAGCGAATAGAGGGTTCGGGAATTCGTCATGGGCTGCACCTTCTCTGCAATAACGGCCAAGCGATATAAAATCGGCGGGAGCCGGAAATCAAATCAGCATTTGTCATGTTATCAATCAAAGGACGTTTGAAAGGTTCCGTTCGCCAAGGGCCGAAATAAAACCTGGAAGTGATGAATTTCGCTCGCTGGTTTAGCCAATTTTAAGCCGTCTCGCCTATGATTTGGCCATTCAGAAAACGGTTATTTCGTTCGATTGATAAGACCATCGATACTGGAGCTGACAGCGATGACATCTGCTGGCGATAAAAAACGCGAACAGGCGAGAAGTAGTCTTGTCCTTACCAAGGTCGCGCAGTTCATCGCCAGGATGAATATTGCACCATTGCCGCGCAATTACGAATTGATCTATGAAATATTGTCGGGCCATAACCCGGCCATGGGCCGAGACATCCTGGCGCTCGGTAATGCGCCGCAACAGCACGAGATCGATCTGGTTGGCCAGAGGCACAATTTGCCCGGCTTCTCCCGCATCGAAGCGGAACAGATGGCCAGCGAGGCCTTTGGAACGCTGAAACAGATTTCCGCAAGGCTGGAAGCTGGCCAGAGGCGCACGGAAGCCTTCATCGGACGCCTTGGCGAAGACGAAACTGTTGGGTCCCCGGCCACCGATCGCGTCGCCCGATTGCTGGACGACATCCACGAGGAACAGACCAGCCTAAGGCATTTCATCTCCATGGGGCTGATGAAAATACATGACGTCGAAAGGCGGCGCGCCGAACTGCAGGCCGGTTCCCTGCGCGACGTGCTGACGGCGCTGCCCAACCGGGCGGCTTTCCTCGAAAAACTCGGAGAGCTTTTTGCCGGAGACAGGGCCGCCTCCGCGACATCGCTGATGCTCCTCAATATCGACCATTTCCGCGAGATCAACGCCAAATACGGCCCCGCCGCCGGAGACAAGGCCCTGCGGCGGCTTGCTGGGCTCTTTCGCAAGACGATCAAGAAGGATGATTTTGTCGCCCGCATCGGCGGCAACGAATTTGCTTTCCTGTTTGCAGGCGTTGCGCAAAACACGGCTGAGGCGATCGCTGAACGTCTGCGGCAAAGCGTCGAAGCCTTGCGCTTCGTGACGAGTGAGGGCGGCGGCGAGCATCTGACGGTTTCAATCGGCGTCGCCTCGGTGGACGGCACCGCAACGCCCGCGGAATTCTTCAGCCAGGCTGAATTGGCCCTGCTTTGCGCCCGGTGCGGCACCCGCAACTGCGTCGTCGGTTATTGCAGGGACCTCGCGCAGCACAATCGCGACAGCTATCTCGCGCAGTTGGGTTGCTAGGACATTTCGGCAAGCCTTCAGGATGGGCTTATATCCGGAAAACGAGCTGCCATCCCGCGCCTTGTCCCCGTTTGCCGCCTCTTCATTTCCGACCTCATAACTGCCGCGGTGTGGCGTGCCTGCTCTTGCCTTGGTCACACAGTTCGGCCAAAACGACGCCATGATTACGATTACCGATCTTTCGGCCCGCATCGCCGGGCGTCTGCTCCTTGACCACGCCAGCGTGACGCTTCCCGCCGGTGTGAAGGCGGGCCTCGTCGGCCGCAACGGTGCCGGCAAATCCACCCTTTTCCGCATCATCACCGGCGATCTCGCGGCAGAGGGCGGTTCGGTGACCATTCCGAAACAGGCCCGCATCGGCCAGGTGGCGCAGGAAGCGCCGGGCACGGAGGAATCTCTCATCTCCATCGTGCTTTCCGCTGACAAGGAGCGCAGCGCGCTTTTAGCGGAGGCGGAGACCGCAACCGATCCGCATCGTATCGCAGAGATCCAGATGCGGCTTGTCGATATCGATGCCCATTCGGCGGAAGCGCGTGCATCGAGCATTCTTGCCGGTCTCGGTTTCGATCATGAAGCGCAACTCCGCCCAGCCTCCTCCTTTTCAGGCGGCTGGCGCATGCGTGTGGCGCTCGCCTCGGTGCTGTTTGCCGAGCCCGATCTGCTGCTGCTCGATGAGCCGACCAACTATCTCGACCTTGAGGGCACGCTGTGGCTGGAAGAATATATCCGCCGCTATCCGCACACTGTCATTATCATCAGCCATGATCGCGATCTGCTGAACAACGCCGTCAATTCCATCGTGCATCTCGACCAGAAGAAGCTGGCCTTTTATCGCGGCGGCTACGATCAGTTCGAGCGGCAGAAGGCCGAGGCCGACGAATTGCAGATGAAAGCCAAGGCGAAAAACGACGCCGCGCGCAAACACCTGCAGAGCTTCATCGACCGTTTCCGCGCCAAGGCCACCAAGGCCCGTCAGGCGCAGAGCCGCATCAAGGCCCTGGAGCGCATGGGCACCGTCGCCGCCGTGATCGAAGATCATGTGCAGCCGATCACGTTTCCTGAGCCGGAGAAACAGCCGGCCTCGCCGATCGTTGCCATCAATGGCGGCGCGGTCGGCTATGAACCGGGCAAGTCCATTCTGAAACACCTCAACCTGCGCATCGACAATGACGACCGCATTGCGCTGCTCGGCTCCAACGGCAACGGCAAATCCACTTTTGCGAAGTTCATTTCCGGCCGTCTCGCCCCGCAGGCGGGTGATCTTCGCGTCGCGCCCGGCCTCAAGATCGGCTTCTTCGCGCAGCATCAGCTCGACGATCTGGTGCCGGATGAAACCCCGGTCGAACATGTGCGCAAGCTGATGCCGCTGGCACCGGAGGCGCAGGTGCGGTCACGCGTGGCGCAGATGGGGCTTGCGACTGAAAAGATGGCGACGGCTGCCAAAGACCTTTCCGGTGGCGAAAAGGCTCGCCTGCTGATGGGCCTTGCGGCCTTCCACGCACCCAACCTCTTGATCCTCGACGAACCGACCAACCATCTCGATATCGACAGCCGCCGGGCGCTGATCGAGGCGCTGAATGATTATAATGGCGCGGTGATCCTCATTTCCCACGACCGCCATCTTATTGAGGCGACCGTTGACCGGCTGTGGTTGGTGGCCGACGGGACGGTCAAGACGTTCGAAGGCGACATGGAGGAATATCGCGATCTCGTCGTTTCCTCCGGTAAAAAGAAGGACGACAAGAGCGACACCGTTGCCGATCAGGCTTCCAAGGCCGATCAGCGCAAGGCAAGCGCGGAAAAGCGTGCCCAACTCGCGCCGTTGAAGAAAAAGATCAACGAAATCGAATCCCTGACGGCAAAGCTTGAGAAACTGATTCAGACGCTCGACACCGAACTGGCCGACCCGGCGCTATATGAAAAAGCCCCTGCCAAAGCCGCTCAGAAAGTCAAGGAGCGTGGCGAAGCCGCTGCCAGGCTATCGGATGCGGAAGAGCAATGGCTGATGCTTTCCAGTGAATACGAGGAAGCAATGGCCGGCTGATGCGCGACGGCACAGGAGCGGCGGCCTCTTGCGAAGCCGCCGTATCGCATTGACGAAACTTACTTCGCGCCGATCGTGTTCAGACCTTCACGCGCACATTCGGCATCGATTGCACCCGACGGCGCGCCTCCAACGCCAATACCGCCGACGAGCGCGTCGCCGATCTTGATCGGCAGCCCGCCTGCCTGAATGACCATGCGCTCATCCATGTTGCGGAGGCCATCATTGGCGGGCTTGGAGGCGATGAATTCGGCAATCTCGCCAATATCACGGCCGAGCGATGCGGCAGCGAATGCCTTGCCGGTGGCGCTGGAGACCGTGTGCGGAGCCGAACCATCTGCTTTCAGGACCGTCTTTACGGCGCCGTCGCGGGCGACGATGGCAACGGTGACAGCGTTGCCCTTGGCCGAGCAGGCCTGAAGTGCTGCACTGGCCGCCTTTTCCGCCAATTCAAGTGGCAGGTAAGGTGCGGTCGGCAGCGTCTGCGCCAGGGCGACCGAAGGAGCGAGCAGAGTGGAAACAACGAGAAGGTTGCGGATCATGAAAAGGTCCTCTTGCTTGATGAGGACTGCAGTTTAAGCGGATGGCGTTGAGCCGCGAATCCGTAAGACTTTCCGGCTGCTCGGTAGTTCTACCGATCCGCACCCGCTTCCAGCCAAAGCCTTGTCATTTCCGCCTGCGAGGTTGTGCCGAGCTTCAGGCCAATGGCGGCGCGATGGCTGTCCACCGTGCGTGGCGACAGACCAAGTCCGTCTGCGATCTGGCGCGAAGTAAAACCGAGCGCGATGCGTTCAAGTATCTCCCGCTCCCGCGCGGTCAGCAGCGACAGGAGCGCCAAATTCTCCGCCTGCAGCGCTTTTGCGTCAAGCGTGCGGGCCAATATCCGGTGCGCTTTCTGGATCGCGTCGATGAGATCCTGTTCGTCGACCGGCTTGGAGAGAAAATCCACCGCCCCATTATGGAAGGCCCGGCGGCAGGCTTCGATGTTGCCGTGACCGGAAATGATGATGACCGGCCAGTCTATCCCCTCTTCCGTCAGTTTCTCCTGCAATTTCAATCCGGTTATGGCGGGCATGCGAATATCGAGGATCAGGCAGCCCGGCTCGAGGGCGGCAAGCTGGCTGAGAAACGCCACGGGATCAGCAAAGCCCTTCGCCTTTATGCCGACGGTGGAGAGAAGCAGGATGAGCGCCTTGCGCACGGCGTCATCGTCATCAACCAGATAGACGGGCAGCGTCATGGGTCCCGTGCCTCCGGTGCAAGCGGTAGGACAACCCGGAAATGGGCACCATTCTCACTCGCGACGTATCGGATTTCACCGCTGGCGCGTTCCACCAGCCTCTGGCTGAGGGCAAGCCCCAGCCCCATTCCGTTGCTTTTCGTGGTGGTGAAAGGTGTGAACAACCGGTCGCGCAGCTCGGGCGCTACGCCGGGGCCGTTATCGGCAACATCGAGAACGGCGAAATCACCGTTCCGGCTCAATCTTGCCGTGATCGCACGTCTGCCTTCAATGGCAGTGAGTGCGTCAAGCGCGTTGCGCAGCAAATTGAACATGACCTGTTCTATTTCGACGGGATCGACCCGCACCGGAAGCGGCACTTCCGGCATCGCGATATCAATGCTGGCCTCATGCCGGGCCGCTTCGCCGGCAAGCAGCGCATCGACATTGCGCAGGGCGGCGCGCAGGTCATGCGCAGCGACCGGCTGGCGGTGCGGCAGCGACCAGTTGCGGAACCGGTCGAGCATATTCGCGGCGCACCGCGCCTGATCGATCATATCGTCGAGAGCGCCGGAAAGAGCCGTGACATTCTGACGGGCAAGCAGCCGCCTCCCCGCCTGCGCCTGCGCCAATATCGCCGTCAGGGGCTGCGTAAGCTCGTGGGCAAGGCCGCTCGCCATTTCTCCGAGAGCGTTAACCCGCGAGGCGTGGGTCAGTCTCGCTTCCATGCCGCTCAGTTCGGCCCGTCTTTCGGCGGCGCGCATGCGCGTCCTCTGTCTTGTCATGACGATACAGAGCAAGAAAACGACGCTTGCGCCAGCCACGCCCGCCAGCAGGGCGCGGCCGGGCAAAAGGTCCCGCCAGGTGATTGCGAGCGCGACTTCCAGTGTCAGCGGCTGGCTGGCGCTGCTGAGCTGCCGGACATATTGCGGCGCTTCCGGCATCGTGGGTGGGCCGAGAAGGACTGTCCCGCCAGGCATTTTAAGACGGATCACCGCCTGTTTTTCCGACCAGAACGCAGCGTCGGACGCGAGAAGCCGCCCGGCATCGACGGCAAGCACCAGCACCTTCGAGGCCGACCCGCTATTGGGGCTGCGCTTGACGATCATGTAATGGCCCGGTCTGAGATCGCTCGCCACCAGAGCCGGCCGGCCGGTAAAGACCGATGCCGCCTCGCGGATCGTCGCTGCCAGCTCGCTCTCCAGCGGCCGTGTGCCGACAACAGGCCCCGCCTCGTTGAGGGAAACCAGCTGGACCTCGTCAATACGCGGGTAAAATTGCAGAATGGGTGCCGCGACATCGAGCAAGAGGCGATAATCCGCCCCCTGCTGCGCCTGCGCCACCGCCGAAAGCGCCGTTACATGGGCATCATGCTGATCGGCCCGGCGGGATGCCTCAGCCTGCAACGCATCGCTCTGCCGTGCCAATTCGCCGAGCAGGCTGACATATTGATAAGCCGCCAGTGCGGACACGACGGCTGCCATAAGCAGGGCCCAGACCAGAAACAACTTGAGAAACGGCCGCCCCGTCAGCGGCCACGGCGCGTGCGCCATGCGCCGGCTGCCTGAAAGGGAATGGGCGGTGGCATCAAGTGAGCGGCCGGCCGCAGCATCGCCCCTGGCCGCTTCGTTCAGTCGGCGCTCGACCGGCGTTCCGGGCATGTCGTTCCATGCATCGTTTTTTTCAAGCATCGGCTCGCCCGCATGACCGACAGAGCGGATCATGACATTCGTTCAACAGGTGACTTTTCTCAGCACAGACAGTGAAAACATTCAATCCGGCCCCAGCCGAATTTACCCCTGATCATCATTGGCGCGGGAAGATGTGAGCGGCGCCCTTGGCGCTAGGCACACGCCCTGCGGGACTGCAGCCGTGCGAGCGGCACGGCAGGGGAATAAAGATAACCCTGCCCGAAGCGAATGCCCATCTGCATGAGAAGCCTGCTCTGCTCCTCGGTTTCTATACCTTCCGTCACCAGCTTAGCGCCATAACGCTCCGCGCTCTCGAAGGCGAGCGCAATGGCCTCCCGGAACCGCGATTGATCCAGCCTCGACGTCATCCAGTGATCGATCTTGACCTCTTCAAACGGGAACCGCGCCAGCAAAGTGAGCGCGGCATAACCGGTCCCGAAATCATCGAGCGCCAGTCGCACGCCGGCGGCGAACAGCGCATCGAAATTCTGCTGCACGACGTCGTTGGTCGGAATCCTGCTCATCTCCGTCACTTCGATCGCCAGGCGATGCGCCGGCACCGCCATTTCCTGCAGCAGCGCCGCGACCCGGTCAGCAAAGTGCACGGTTGCAAAGGACGAAGCGGAAATATTCACCGCGAGATGAAAATCCGCATCGAGATCATGTAGATCGCGAAGGTCGTGCACCACGGCTTCGATCGTCGACCATTCGAATTCCGCCAGCAACCGATGACGTTCGGCGATCTCCAGCACGTAATAGGGCGAAAGCGCCTGCCCCCGCGCATCGACCGCGCGCAGCAGCGCCTCAGCACCGATCATGCGGCGATTGCGCATTTCGAATTTCGGCTGATAGCAAATGGGCGGCCTGCCGGATTTGATCCAGTTGACGAGCATCTGCCGCACGGTCTCGTCCCGTGTCGCCTTCTCGGCAAAGGAAAAGGGGAAAATCTGCACGGGATGATCGCTTCCCTTGAGCGCCAGGCTGAGATGTCTGAAGAACGAGGCCACGTTCTGCCGGGAAAGCCTGTCCAGACTTGCAGCGCCTATTTTGAGATGCGGTACCGGCCCCGCTTCCGCCGAGCGGCAAAAGGTGCTCAACCCCTCATGCAGATGCATCATGAGTTTTGTACCTTCGGACTTCTCCAGCGAAATCTCCCGCATGACAACTGCAAGTGTCGTATCGCCGAACATGAAGCTGCAAGGTGCATGGGCGCTGCACAGCAGGCCGTATTCCCCATCGCAGATTTCCCGCGCCAGCCTGGGCCAGAAAATATCGCTCCAGTCCTCCCCCTCGCAGGCGGCGACATCGGCAATATTGACGATCTCGATCAGAACGAGGGCGTGCGAAACGGCCGGCTCCTGCCGCATGACCGTTTCCATATGGTCCTTGAGGGCGCGCCTGTTGGGCAGTCCGGTCAATGAATCCGTCCGCGCCGCCAACTCGCGTTTCTTTGCCTCGTCGCGCGCGCGCCTCGCTGCGCAGCAGGATGAACAGGCAGACGATCATCGGCAGGCCAACGGCGACAGCTCCCAGCGTTCGGCGGCCTATTGCGCTCAAGAACAGCGTCTGGTCGATCAGACCAAACACGAACGAGATTGTGATGGCAAGCAGCGCGGCCATGAATCTGACGGCGAAGACGGTGAGAATATCCCGAGTTCCCAGATCGGCGAGGCGTCGGTCGCGCATCCAGCCATACATGATGATGCCGCAGGCCGAAATGACGACCATGTCCTGCAGGGCCGCAAAAAACAGCACGGGGCCGCCGAACACGAAACGCCCGGCCGCGACGAGGGACAGGCTGATAAGCCCGCCCTGCCATGAGCCCAGCACCCCCGCGAGAAACAGCAGATCGGAGCGGATGTAAGGCTTGGAGGGCAGCTTGATGAATTCGGAAACAAGCAGCGTCAGCAGAAAACCTGTCATTCCGAAGACGAGGCCATAGTAGATTTTATAGCGGGGATCCTCGAGGGCGATGTTCCGCCGCAGAAGGATCAGCACGGACACCATGCCAACCACCGCGGCCGCCTGAAGCAGCAGGAATGGAAGTTCGGTAGCGGACGCTGCCGCTTGTGCGGCGATCAATTCCATCATCTGCATTCCCCGATTATTATGTGTTCTTGCCCCGGAATTCCGGTGGCCGGCCTTCAACAATCCCGCTTGCGCGAGGCAAAATTTATGGCGCCGCCAAGCCATCAGCCCTATCCGGACATCATGGCCTCGACCCCGTACAGCTCCGCCGGCATTCCCATATGCCCGGAGGCCAGCACCAGCCGGTCGCGGCCCTGGCGTTTTGCCTCGTAAAGCGCCATATCGGCCCGGTTCACCATCTCGTATATGATTTCCCTGCCGTCGCCGGAAACGGCAATGCCGAGGCTGACGGTGACGATTTTCTGTCTGTCTGGACGGTTGAGATGGGGGATGGCCTCGTCGATTACGGCCAGTCTCAGTCTTTCGCCAATGGCAAGCGCAGCGGAAGCGGTACAATCGGCAAGCAGAACGACAAATTCTTCCCCACCGTAACGGGCTATGAAACTTCTGTCGCCATCGTCCCTGCGCAGGGCGCCACGCAGCCTGCCGGCAATCCTGCGCAGGCAGTCATCGCCGGCGACGTGGCCTTCTGCGTCATTGTAGTTCTTGAAATAATCGACATCGAGAAGGATGAGCGCCCGCGGCCGGCCGCTACCGACCGATGCCTCGTTCGCCGCCTCGTCGAAGCTGCGGCGATTGCGAATTCCGGTGAGCTGGTCGGTATTGGAAAGCTGCTGAAGCTCGTGATTTGCACTTTGAATCCGCTGCAGCATGGTCTTCTCCCGCAGAGAGGCCAGATAGTCCTTTCTTTCCACCTGCTCGATGCGGTAGGCCGCAAACAGCGAGACGGCGCTGATGCCAGCGGAACACATGATGGCCGGTAGCTTGGCCACCTCGCTCGTGACCGTGACATATTCCATGCCGACGATGAAAACCGCCATGCAGCCAACCGTGCCCATGACCGCAAGCGGAAACGGTTTGCGATGTATCGTATTCATATAAAGGACGACGGTGACGATACCCACGTAATATTCGCTCGCCGACGAGGTTTGCGCATTGGCATAGATGAACATGATCGAGGCGACGACCAACATGCAACCCAGCCCGTGCAGGACCTCATGCGCCACGCCGTCCGGCCGCATCCTGATCGCATAATATCGGGCGGGAAAATAAAGAAAGAGAAGCGGTGTGATGATCATCAGGCGGACTGTCAGATCCAGCCAGATGATTTCCGGCACCAGACTGATGTCCACGAATACGTAGAGATTGTAGAGGATGATGCCGAAGATCAATCCGTATGTATTGAATTGCCGGCTGCTTTCGTTGACTTTCTGAACGAAGCCAGACAGACGGTCAGCCTTGAATAAAACCACCACGACCCGCTCTTTAAAATATACTCAAGTTAAAAATACATAAAACTCTAACAAAATGAGAATATACCTAAAAAATTGGATTAAGACAGCCCGGCCATCGAAAACATCACTGAAAATTACAAAGAAATATTTTCATGATCAACCATTACACGATCGATAATGTGTATCGAAAGTTTCCGTGAAGTCATCGGCTGGAAAAGACGCGTCGCGCCGAAACGATCACCTTGCTCCTGCGGGCGTTTCTGCTAAAAACCTGTAAAAATCACACTTTATCTTAGGCAGCACTCACACACGGGTTCCACTTCATGTCAGCCACCAAGCTTGCCATCGTCGGCGTCGGCAAAATCGTTCGCGACCAGCATCTTCCCGCCATTGCAGGCAATCCGGATTTTGAATTGATCTGCACCGCAAGCCGCCATGGCACGGTGGATGGCGTCGCATCCTACGGCACCATCGAGGCGATGCTCGAGGCCGTACCCGATATCAACGCCGTCTCTCTGTGCATGCCGCCGCAATATCGTTATGAGGCAGCCTATGCGGCACTGAATGCCGGCAAGCACGTCTTCCTCGAAAAACCGCCGGGCGCGACGCTTTCGGAGGTACAGGATCTCGTCCGCCTCGCGGATTCTAAAGGCCTGTCACTGTTTGCAAGCTGGCATTCGCGTTATGCACCTGGCGTCGAGGCTGCCAAGGCGTTTCTAGCCTCCACGACGATCAACAGCGTTCATGTGATCTGGAAAGAAGATGTGCGCCACTGGCATCCGAACCAGGAATGGATCTGGCAGGCGGGTGGTCTCGGCGTGTTCGATCCCGGCATCAATGCGCTTTCCATCATCACCCATATCCTGCCGCGCGCGCTGTTCCTGACCAGGGCGACGCTTGAATTCCCGGAAAACCGCGACGCGCCGATCGCGGCCGACCTGCATTTCTCGGACGTGACAAAAATGCCCGTCCATGCCGAGTTCGACTGGCGTCAGACCGGCAAGCAGAGCTGGGACATCGTGGCCGAGACCGCCGCGGGGCGGATGGTGCTTTCGGAAGGCGGGGCGAAGCTTTCGATCAATGGTGAGGAAAAACTATCCCAGCCGGAACGGGAATATCCGGCCCTTTACGAGCGCTTCGCCGAGATCATCAAGTCAGGCCGCTCGGACGTCGATCTTGCGCCGCTGACCCATGTGGCCGATGCTTTCCTGCTCGGCCGCCACAAATTCGTGGATTCTTTCTACGACTGAGCAGCGAAACGCTTCTCAAGGCAATCTTTCAGAGGGCGCGGCTGACAAACCGGTCGCGCCCCGATTTTTTGGCCTGATACAGGGCTTCATCGACGCTCCGCAGCAGCGTCGCGCGATCCGCGCCCGCCTGCGGCGCGATGGCGCCGCCGATGCTGAGGCGCGCAAGCACGCTCTCACCCTCTACATGAAACGGTTGCCGAAACGCGTGGAGCAGTTTTTCCGCAAGGCCACTGATGAGCATGGATGAATCCGGACGCGGCACGAATATTGCGAATTCGTCGCCCCCCATGCGCACCACCACGTCATCTTCTCTTACAGCATCGCGGATTCGGGTGGATGCCTCGACCAGCACCCTGTCTCCTGCCGCATGGCCAAGCGTGTCATTGATGGTCTTGAAGCCGTCGAGATCGAGATAGAGAACACCGAAAGTGTCCTTCTCGCAAAGCGCGGCGCCAAGTTCCAGATCAACGATCGCGTCCAGAGCCTTGCGATTATAAAAGCCCGTAAGCGGATCAGTCATGGCCGCATCGCGCAGTTCCCGGGCGGCAAGGCTCATGGTGAAGTTCGCTTTCTGCAATCTCAAAAGCGCGCCCGCGAGTGTCGCAAAATACTGGAGATTATCGACCTCCGCAGCGGTGTACTCCCGAACGTGCGGGTCGAGCAGACAAAAAGTCCCGACCACCAGACCCGGTTCGAGTTCGATCGGGGCGCCTGCGTAGGACCGCAGGTCGGGCGCGCCCTTTACATAAGGCAAAGAGCCGAATTCAGGATGAGCGCTCAGATCCGTAACAGTCAGAATATTCTGCGTGACGACCACACGGTCGCAGATCGCAATGTCACGGGGGCATTCCTGGAACTGCAGCCCTGCCTGCTCGGCAATGTGGAGCCAGTCCTCATCCAGAATATGCACGGCCGCGCGTGCCACCCCGAATACGCCCTGCGCCAGTTGCGAGATCGCCTTCAATTCAGCGGTTTCCGCATTCTTGAAAGCCACAACGGACCGCACTGCTACCAGTCGTTCCAGCTCCAGATCCGGTCGTGGCATCATCTGTCCCATCGCATATCCCCTCTGTCTGCTGATAACGCGTCTGAAAGCGTACATGTTGCATGCGTTCATAAAACAACCGCCACGGGCGACACCACATGCGATTTCTTACCGGCCATTTTCCCGTTGCAAAGGTAGTCAGACGGGGGACGGGTCATGCCTTTTTCTGCCAGCGCCCTTCCGGCGATTGCTGCCAGTAGGTCAGCGAATGCCCCTCCGTTTTCAGCCTTTTCCAGTGGTTTCGCGCCATTTCGGTTTGGTAGGCATCGTATCCGTCGAACATGAAGACGATGCGTTCATAAGCCTCCACTGCCGGGGGCTCGGCGCCATCGACGAGAAAACGAACACTCGCTGCGTTGGCGTTCCCGTCCGATGCCGTCAGGAGAATCGGCTGGTTTTGCGGTACTGGCGAAGTGTCGGTGGCGTGCGGAAGGAAGCTGTCGTCGCGGAACGTCCAGAGATGCGTGTCGAGGAAGTCCCGGCGCTCCTCGCCCACTGTCTGGACCGCGACCTTCCAGCCGCGTTCCAGCGATTTCTCGAGCAAGGGCGGCAGCGCGTCCTCCAGCTTCGATTCCGTCAGGTGATAGAACAGAATTTCAGTCATGCGCTGGCGTGCCGCTCCGCTCGTCTCAATCTTCGTAATGGGCGCGAACGAGTTCATTCAGAAGACGCACGCCGTAACCCGATCCCCAGGACTGGTTGATCTCGGTCAGCGGCGAGCCCATGGCTGTCCCGGCGATATCGAGATGCGCCCACGGTGTTTCACCCACGAAGCGCTTGAGGAACTGCGCAGCGGTGACGGAGCCCGCCAGGCGGCCCGAGCTGTTTTTCATGTCGGCAAATTTGGAATCGATGATCTTGTCGTAATCCTTGTGGAGCGGCATGCGCCACAGTTTTTCAGCCGTCACCTCGCCGGCCTGCGAAAGCCGCGTTGCCAGTTCATCGTCGTTGGAGAACAATCCGGCCTGCAGATTGCCGAGCGCCACGGTGATCGCGCCCGTCAGTGTTGCGAGATTGATCATGAAT
This sequence comes from Agrobacterium sp. InxBP2, assembly GCF_026191755.1. Classification (NCBI taxonomy): domain Bacteria; kingdom Pseudomonadati; phylum Pseudomonadota; class Alphaproteobacteria; order Hyphomicrobiales; family Rhizobiaceae; genus Agrobacterium; species Agrobacterium sp. InxBP2. The sequence continues at coordinate 187,364 of NZ_JAINDY010000033.1, read as the reverse complement.
TTCGGATTGAAACGCTCCTTGGTGTACCAGAGCGCATCGGCCAGAACCAGCCGTCCTTCGGCGTCGGTATTGATGATCTCGATGGTCTGGCCGGACATGGAAGTCACGATGTCGCCGGGGCGCTGGGCGTTGCCATCAGGCATGTTCTCGACAAGGCCGATGACACCGATAACGTTTGCCTTGGCCTTGCGGGCCGCAAGCGCATGCATCAAGCCGGTTACGGCTGCAGCACCACCCATGTCACCCTTCATGTCTTCCATGTTGAGGCCGGGCTTCAGCGAAATGCCGCCAGTATCGAAAACGACCCCCTTGCCGACAAAGGCAACGGGTTCATCCTTTTTGGAGCCGCCGTTCCATTGCATGACCGCAAGCCGCGGCGGACGGGCCGAACCCTGCGCCACGCCGAGAAGGGCATTCATGCCAAGCTTCTTCAGTTCCTTTTCGCCAAGGACCTCCACCTCGACGCCGAGTTTGCGCAACTCTTCCGCCTTTTCGGCGAATTCGACCGGGCCGAGAACGTTCGGAGGGAGGTTGACGAGATCGCGCGCCAGTATAACGCCGCCCGCAACCGCCTCGGAGACGGCAAAAGCCTTTTCCGCATCCTGATGGGCGGCCGTGACGATGATGATCTCCACCTTCTTCGGCGTCTTTTCGTCCTCGGACTTTTTCTTGGTCTTGTATGCATCGAAGCTGTAGGCGCGCAGCAGAAGACCAAGCGCGAAATCCGCCGCCGCCTGAGCGCCAACCTCTACGCCCGGCGCATCGAGATAGACAACGACCTTGTCCGCCTTCTTGAAATGGGCAGCCGCCGTACCGCCGGCACGCAGCCAGTCATGGGCGACCAGCTTCGACGGCTTTCCGATTCCGATGACCAGCAGCCGGTCGGCAGCGGAACCCTGCGGCGCGATGACATCGAGCGTCGTCATGGATTTTGCGGAAAAGCCCGCGATCTTCGCCGCCCTTTCGATCACACCAGCCGGATCGGCTTCGGAAGCACCGGCGACGGCCTTCGCGTCACCCGAGGCCTGCAGCATCACGGCCAGGGCATTTTCCAGCGAGGCGGAATTGGCGAAAGATATATCGAATTTGGCGGACATGTTTTCCTGCTCTTCTTCTACGACTTGCACGATGCGCATGATCATGGCCTTTTCGGCCCCGGGCGCAACCCCGCATTCTTTAAAGCCCCACAGCCGTTAAAGGAAATGCATTTTTAGTGAATGCGAACTCCCGTCATGAAACCGACAGCTTGTTCCACAAAAAGACACAGGCGGCGGAAAAATTGTCGCGCAAAACATATTTGTGAGCCTGCCGGAATAGCCAATTGCAAACGATGCGATTAGATAGGCGGAAACTCGGCGAGCGATCGCAGGGAAAAACAATGTCGAACAGGGCCGTATGAAGCTTCTCGAGAACTATATCCTGCGGCGGACAACGCAGATGTTTCTGGTCGCGCTGTTGCCGGTGCTGGCCATCATCTGGACCATCCAGGTTCTCCAGAGAATCAATCTCGTGACCGATACGGGCCAGTCGATGGGTTCCTTCATGGCGCTCGCGACGATGATCCTGCCGACGCTCATTCCCGTCGTGCTGCCTTTCGCGCTCGTCATCGGCATCACCCAGATTTTCACGACGATGAACAATGATTCCGAGCTCGCGATCATCGATGCGGCCGGATCTCCGCGTTCGATCATGTATCGCCCGGTTCTCATTCTGGCCGCCGTCCTGAGCGCGCTTTCCTTCACCATCACCAATTTCGTCGAGCCGCCTGCCCGCAGTTCGGCGCGACAGATGGTGGCTGCGGCCTATGCCGACCTTCTCTCCTCCGTGATCGAGGAAAAGACGTTCCGTACCATCCAAGACGGCCTTTACGTGCAGATTGCCCAACGGCAGGGTCGTATTCTCAAGGGACTGTTCGTTGCCGACCGCCGCGATCCGAATTTCGATCTCATTTATTATGCCAAGGAAGGCATGATCGACGAAAGCGGTACGTCGCTCACCATGCGCGACGGCGAGGTGCAGCAGAAGACGCCTGACGGCAAGGTCTCGATCGTCAAGTTCCTGTCCTATGCCTTCGACCTTTCGACCATGTCGGAAAAGCAGGATTCGGAGCCTTCGCTCTCTCCGGGCGACGCCAGCCTCGGTTTCCTTCTCTCGCCCGATGAAAACAATGCGAGCTACAAGCGCTCGCCGGAGACGTTCCGCAGCGAATTGCACAAGCGACTGTCGGACTGGATGTTCGCCTTTTCTTTTGCGCTGATATCGCTGGTCATCGCCGCCGACGCCCGTTCGCACCGCGAGGCGCGCATGCATCCGATGGTCGCGGCGCTGGTGACGGCTTTCGTGCTTCGCTGGCTCGGTTTTTACGTTACGAACCAGGTGAAGCAGAGCGCAGCCTTCATTCCTCTGGTCTATGCCGTTCCGGGCCTCAGCGGTGCTGCGGCCGCCTTCGTGCTGATCACCGGCCGTAAACCGAAAATGCCGAGGATGGTAACCGATGCGGCGGGCCGGTTGCGCCGTCTCTTCTCCAGCCGGCTGGCGCGCAATTCGGGGAGCGGCAACGCATGATCTTCAACACGCTCGCCCGGTACTTCCTGAAACGATATCTCATCACGGCCATCTGGTTCGTGATCGGCGTATCCTCGATCATTTACCTTGCCGACTTCAGCGAAACGGCGCGGCGCATGTCCGGCCTGCCCGGCTATTCCGTTCCGGCCGCGCTTGGCCTGACAGCGCTTCGCCTGCCGTTGATCCTGCAGCAGACCATACCATTCATTGCGCTGTTCGTCGGCATGACGACGCTGATCTCGCTCAACCGGCGCTACGAACTGGTCGTGACGCGCGCCGCCGGCATTTCCGCCTGGCAGTTCATTCTCCCCTTCGTGCTCGGCGCGGTCCTCATCGGCATCCTGTCGGTCACTGTCCTGAACCCCATCGCAGCGTGGGGCCAGAACAAGTCGCTCGCCATGGAGGCCGGTCTGCGCAACGAAGCGGGCGGCGGACGCCAGCAGCAGATCATTCCGTGGATGCGCCAGTCGAGCGGCGGCCAGGATACGATCATCGGCGCCAAGAGCTTCGAAGACAACGGAACGATGCTTCTCGACGTGGTTCTCATCGACCTCGACAAGGACGGAAACATCGTCTCACGGAAGGATGCGAAGTCGGCTAAATTGGAAGATGGTTACTGGCTTCTTAACGGCGTTTCTGAAACGCGGGCCGGACATGTGCCAGTTCGGCAAGAGAGCATGCAGATCAGTACCAATCTGAGACGGGAATTCGTCCAAGAGCGCATGACACAGACGGAAACCGTTGCTTTCTTTGACCTTTCTCACAAGATCGAAGTTGCAAAGTCCTTTGGACTATCTTCAAAGGCGCTTGAGACGCAGTATCATTTCCTGCTATCGACGCCCCTGCTTCTGGTTGCGATGACCTTGATCGCCGCGACCGTTTCATTAAAGTTCAGCCGCTTCGCCCAGTCGCGCTCCGTGATTCTGGGTGGAATCGTTTCCGGCTTCGTGCTTTATGTAGTAACCGTGCTCGTAAGGGCATTCGGGAGTGGTGGTGTTGTCCCTCCCACCGTCGCGGTCTGGGTTCCAGTCATCGTGGCGTTGGCTTTGGGGGCAACCATTCTGCTTCATCAGGAGGACGGCTAAGTGGCGGTAATTGACCGCGGGAATATCAGGCGGCTTTGGACGGCCCTTCTGACAGGTGCCGCTGTGTGCGCGTATTTGGCATCCAGCCCGGTCGCTTTCGGCCAGGATGGTTTGCTTGCGTCGGCAAGCCAAGACGATTCGAAACTCCTGCTTACAGCAAATGAACTGACCTATAACCGCGATTCCCAGCGCGTCATCGCGAAGGGCGTGGTTCGCATGAAATATTCGGGCTACCGTATGGTGGCCCAGCAAGTGGAATATAACCAGCAGACCGGTCGCGTGGTCGCCCATGGCAACATCGAGCTGATCGAGCCGGGCGGCAACAAGATCTATGCCGACGAGATGGACGTGACCGACGACTTCGGTCAGGGCTTCGTCAACGCATTGCGCGTCGAGACCACGGACAATACCCGTATTGCCGGGGAAAGCGCCGAGCGCCTTGAAGGCGACCTGATGGTCCTCAACAACGGTGTCTACACCGCGTGTCTGCCCTGCGCCGAGCGCCCGGAAAAGGCGCCGCTGTGGCAGGTAAAGGCCGAGCGCGTCATTCAGGACGGCAAGACCCATACGGTGCGGCTGGAAAAAGCACGTCTGCAGCTTTTCGGCCATTCGATCGCCTATATCCCGTTCCTGACGGTGCCGGACAATACGGTGAAGCGGAAGTCGGGCTTCCTGTTCCCGCAGATGAGCATGACCAACAAGCTCGGCTTCGGTATCGGTGTTCCCTATTTCCAGGTTCTTTCCGATACGTCCGACCTCACGGTCACACCGACCTACTACACAAAACAGGGCCTGCTTCTTCAGGCCGAGTTGCGCCAGCGTTTCGAAACCGGCATGCACACGCTGACGATCGCCGGCATCAGCCAGCAGTCCTCGGATACGTTCATTGCCGGAACGAGTGACGCGCTGAACGATCAGCGCGGCATGGTTGCCAGCAAGGGCGATTTCAGCATCAACCCGCGCTGGGCCTTCGGCTGGGACGCCATGGTGCAGTCGGATAACAATTTTTCGCGTACCTACAGCCTGAAAGGCTACAAGAACGACGTCCAGACCAATCAGATTTATCTGACAGGCACTGGCGAACGTAACAGCTTCGACGCCCGCGGTTATTACTTCAACGTTCAGGACACGGATAATTCCGAGCTCAAGGAACGTAAGCAGGCGATCGTTCATCCGGTCGTTGACTATCGTTACTTCCTGCCGGATCCGATCTATGGCGGCGAGCTCTCGCTGACCACGAACTTCACGAGCATCAGCCGTTCGACGCAGGATTCCTACGCGATGGGCGGCTTCCCGCGCTTCAACGGTCTGGAAGGCTCTTACACGCGCTGGACCACGGAAGCGGAATGGAAGCGCACCATCACGATGGATAGCGGTCTTCAGATCACGCCGATCCTTGCGGCGCGCGGCGACGCGTTGTGGACCGACATGACTGCGGCAAGCTTCACCTCCGGCGGCACATCCTATGCCTATGAAGGCATGATCCATGACGATGCTGCCTTGCGCGGCATGGTCACCGGTGGCCTTGAGGTGCGTTATCCCTGGCTGTTCACGGCTCTCAACAGCAGCCACGTGATCGAGCCCATCGCGCAAATTTTCGTGCGGCCGAACGAGCAATATTCCGGTCGTTTCCCGAACGAGGACTCACAAGCCTTTGTGTTCGACGCCACAAACCTGTTTGAGCGCGACAAATTTTCGGGCTTCGACCGGATCGAAGGCGGCACACGAGCCAATCTCGGCTTCCGTTACAACGGTACTTTCGACAATGGTTACGGTGTTCGCGCCATTGCTGGCCAGTCCTTCCATCTCGCTGGCGATAATTCCTTCGCCTCCTATGATCTTCTGAATGTCGGCGCCGATTCCGGCCTCGAATCCGATCGTTCGGATTATGTCGCCATGGCTGCATTCGATGCACCTATCGGTCTTTCGCTGTCCTCGAGCCTGCGTCTCGACAAGGACAATTTCGAAATCAACCGGTCTGAAACGGGCATCAGCTATTCGGATCGCCGCATCAACGGCAGGCTCAGCTATACGCAGGTCAAGGCGCAGCCGAAATACGGCTATAACGAAGACCGCGATATCATCCAGGCATCCGGTTCACTGCGCATGGACGATAACTGGTCGCTGTTCGGCTCGATCAACTACGATCTGAACGGCAAGTTTGCCGCCGAACGCCGGATTGGTATCGCCTATCAGGATGAATGCACGATCTTGACGGTCAGCTATTCCGACGAAGGCAACATCAACTCCAGCCGCCAGGCCGCCAATGACTGGTCGATCAATGCCCGTCTTGCCTTCCGTACCCTTGGCGATATCAGCGTCGGCTCCGCGAACGAAGACTGGAACGACATGGATATTGGCTGGAAGCCGAACAATTACTGAGTTTAAAGGCGGGCCGCACAGCATTGTGGCCTGCCTTTTTGCTATCAGACCAGTAGTAGTCACGGTTTTGCCGCAACACCGCGCCAGTGTCGACCCGGCATGACAGTATCGGGTTTCTTTCAACAAACCGACACATTGCCGTTTTGCGGATCACGATGATATATACGTGGCAAATTCGCGGTGCGGATGCATATGTGCAGGTCTGAAAGGCGGGGGAAGGCAAAATCCCTGTTACCAGACGAACAGATTGGCGGGACAGGGCAACAGGACCCAGCCTGACGAAAGGGAGAAGGATATGATGAATTTCGGAAAGTCGGCTTTGCGTGGCGCTGCTTTTGCCTTTGCGATATTCGCCGTTCCCATGGCCATCGTGCCTTATGCCGGTCAGGCCTTTGCCGATAACACCGTGAAGATCGTCGTCAACAAGACCCCGATCACCAATGACGACATTTCCAAGCGCGTCGCCTTCCTGAAGTTGCAGCGCCAGTCCGGCAACCTCAATGAAAAGGCGCGTGAGCAGCTTGTCGATGAAGCGCTGAAGCGCGAAGAAATCGCCCGCGTCAAAATGTCGGTCAGTACGGAAGATGTCGATGCTGCCTTCGCGCGATTTGCCGGCAACAACAAGATGAAGCCGGAGCAGTTGACGAAGGTGCTGGCGCAGGCGGGTGTTGGCGCGGACCACTTCAAGGCCTTCATCGCCGTTCAGATGAGCTGGCCGCGCCTTGTGAACGCCCGTTATGGCGCGCGCGGCAAGATGTCAACGCAGGATCTGGTCACCCGCCTGAAGGAGCGAGGCGACAAACCGGTCACCACGGAATATTTCCTGCAGCAGGTTATCTTCGTTATCCCGGAAGCAAAGCGCAACGCCATCACCGGCAAGCGCAAGGCTGAGGCTGAAGCCTCGCGCAAACGTTATCCCGGCTGCGACCAGGCGATGAGCTTTGCCGCGACCATGCGTGATGTGGCAATCAAGGACCTCGGCCGCATTCTGGCGCCTGAGTTGCCGGAAGACTGGAAGGCTCTGGTAGAAAAGACCAAGGAAGGCGGCACCACCGGCACACGCGTGACCGAAAAGGGCGTCGAATATCTGGCCATCTGCAAGCAGCGCCAGGTTTCCGACGACTATGCGGCGGAAATGGTGTTCAAGTCCGAAGACCTGATGAAGGCCAAGGAAGGCGAAAACCCGAACGAAAAGAAGTACATGGATGAGCTGCGCAAGAAGGCGCAGATCGTCAACACCTGATATTGATACAAGAGCCGGGTCTTTCCGTGACATATGCATCCCTGCCGCTTGCCCTGACACAGGGAGATCCAGCCGGTATCGGCCCCGATATCGCCATTACCGCCTGGGCGAAGCGCCGGGAAAACGGTGTGTCCCCCTTCATCTTCATCGGCGACCCCGATGTGGTGGCAAGCCGCGCGGCGCTGATCGGCGTGCCGCTCAATATCGAGACCTGCGATGCGGACAGTGCCGTTGGCCTTTTCGAAAACGCGTTTCCGATCTTACCTCTTCCCGTCGGCTTCGACGTGCAGGCGGGGCAACCGCATGTCGGCGCTGCCCATGCCACGATCAAGGCCATCGAAACCGCCGTTTCGCTGACGGTCGAGGGCAAGGCTGCGGCCGTTGTCACCAATCCCATCGCGAAATCGGTGCTTTACGAGGCTGGCTTCGGTTTCCCCGGTCACACGGAGTTTCTGGCTGATCTCGCCTTCCGCCAGACCGGTGAACAAGTCACGCCTGTCATGATGATCGCCGGCCCCAAGGTCCGTGTCGTGCCGGTGACGATCCATATTCCCGTGAAAGATGTGCCGGCCGCGCTGACGGAAGAATTGATCGTCACGACCTGCCGGATCATCGATGCCGATCTGCGACGGAAATTCGGCATCGAGGCTCCGCGTCTGGCGGTTGCCGGGCTGAACCCGCACGCGGGTGAAGACGGCGCACTCGGCACGGAGGATCGCGATATCGTTCACCCCGCGACCATGCGGCTGCGCAAGGATGGGATCGATGCGTTCGGTCCCCTGCCCGCCGACACCATGTTCCACGATGCCGCCCGCAAGCGTTATGACGTGGCAGTGTGCATGTATCACGATCAGGCGCTCATTCCCGCCAAGGCGCTGGGCTTCGACGATTCGGTCAACGTCACACTCGGGCTGCCCTTCATCCGTACCTCGCCAGACCATGGCACTGCCTTTGGTATTGCCGGCCAGGGCATCGCCAATGAGGCGAGCCTCGTGGCGGCACTCAAGATGGCGGCGGACATTTCCCTCCGCAGCCGGGCCGGCGCATAATGGCGGCCATCGACGGACTACCACCGCTACGGGACGTCATCCAGCGTCATGGGCTCGATGCGAAGAAATCGCTCGGACAGAACTTCCTGTTCGACCTCAACCTTACCCAGAAGATCGCCAGAACGGCGGGACCGCTCGAAGGCGTGACTGTCATTGAGGTCGGGCCCGGTCCCGGCGGCCTCACCCGCGCTATTCTTTCGCTCGGGGCGAAAAAGGTCATCGCCGTCGAACGGGACAGTCGCTGCCTGCCGGCGCTGGCGGAAATCGAGGCGCATTATCCCGGACGGCTTGAGGTCATAGAGGGAGACGCCCTGCAGACCGATTTCGAGGCTCTGGTCCCCGTCGGCGAGCCGGTGCGCATCATCGCCAACCTGCCTTACAATGTCGGCACGCAATTGCTGGTCAATTGGCTTCTGCCGAAGCAATGGCCGCCCTTCTGGCTCTCCATGACGCTGATGTTCCAGAAGGAAGTCGGGCAGCGCATCGTGGCGGAAGAAGGCGACAACCATTATGGCCGCCTTGGCGTTCTCGCCGGCTGGCGTACGGTTGCCGAAATGGCCTTCGATGTCCCGCCACAGGCCTTCAGCCCGCCACCGAAGGTAACCTCCACCGTCGTGCATCTGCTGCCGAAGGACAAGCCGCTGCCCTGCGACGTCGCCAAGCTCGAAAAAGTGACCGAAGCCGCCTTCGGTCAGCGCCGCAAGATGTTGCGCCAGAGCGTGAAAAGCCTTGGCGGCGAGGCGCTGCTTGAAAAGGCTGGTATCGATCCCACGCGCCGGGCGGAAACGCTCTCAGTGGAGGAATTCGTGACACTGGCGAATTGCCTGTAACATCTGGCAGATGTTCGCCGTTCCGAACGGAAGCAACGGTTCCTGGACACCTGCGAATGGAGGAGCAAGTGCGTGGAGAATGCCGGTTTTCACTATAAGCTTGATATTCCCGCTGAAACGCCGGATTGCGCTGTCATCTTGCTGCATGGATCGGGACGAACGGAAGACGACCTCATTTCTTTTGGCCGCGCCGTCTTTCCCAAGGGGGCGTTATATGCGCCGAGGGGCGCGGTTCCCTGGGAGAATGGTTTCGCATTTTTTCGCAGAAAACCCGACAGAGAACTCGATATCGACGATCTGAAACATCAGGCAACCAGACTGTGCGGCTTCGTTGCCTTTGTATGTCAGCAGACGGCGCAAGAACCCCTTCTCGTCGGATACTCGAACGGCGCGATCATCGCGGCTGAAACCATGTGCCGGGCGCATCATCTGTCGAAAGGCGCCATCCTGCTTCGTCCGTTGTCTCCGAGAAAAGACCAGCCTCTTCCGAACCTCGCGGGGTACCCCGTACTTCTGCTTGCAGGCGTCAACGACGACCGGCGTCACCCCTCCGACGCTCCGCATTTGGCCGAGCAACTGGTCTCAGCCGGCGCTGATGCCGTGCTCGAAACGATCAATACAGGTCATGGCTGGGCGGAAGACGCGGCGGACGAGCGATTGTCACGGCGATGGCTGGCGCGCGGACTCATCGCATAAATCAGAGCTTCGGCTCTTCCTCCAGCAAAGCCCGCACGAAATCGAACATGCCATGGCGGCGGTCTCGGCGGACGCGTTCGGCTTTGACGATTGCTTCGACGGCCTCGAAAGCCGCCTGCAGGTCGTCATTGAGGATGACGTAGTCATAGTCGCGCCAGTGCTCGATTTCGGCGCGGGAATTGAGGAGCCGCGTCTTGATCACCTCTTCGGTGTCTTCGGCGCGGCGGTGCAGGCGCGATTGCAGTTCGGTCATGGTCGGCGGCAGGATGAAGATCGAGACCACGTCTGCCTTCATCTTGTCCTGCAACTGCTCGGCACCCTGCCAGTCGATGTCGAACAGCATGTCGCGGCCGGCGGCCATGGCATCTTCCACCGGCTCGCGCGGCGTGCCGTAGAAATTGCCGTGAACCTCGGCCCATTCCAGCAATTCCTCATTATCACGCATGCGCTCGAAATCGCGCTTGGAGATGAAGTGGTAGTGAATGCCCTCGATCTCGCTCTGCCGTCGAGCGCGTGTGGTGACGCTGACGGAAAGGCTGATATTCTTGTCTTTCTCAAGCAGGTTGCGCGCGATCGTGGATTTGCCCGCGCCGGAAGGCGAAGAAATCACCAGCATCAGCCCCCTGCGGGCGATCGTGACGGGAGAAATATTCACCGGGGCCATGGGTCTACTCCAGATTTTGGACCTGCTCTCGGAACTGGTCGATAACCACTTTCAGCTCTATACCTGCTGCGGTTACCGCACTGGCGTTCGATTTGGAACAGATTGTATTCGACTCACGGTTAAATTCCTGTGCAAGAAAATCGAGCTTGCGGCCAGCCGGACCGCCATTGGCCAAAAGCTCTCGCGAGGCCCGCACATGGGCATGCAGCCGATCAATCTCTTCGCGCAGATCCGCCTTGGTGGCGATCAGCGCCGCCTCGGCATGAAGGCGGTCACGATCAAGCCCGTGCATGCCATCGCCAATCAGCGCAATCTGCTGAGCAAGCCTCGCCGCGATCTGCTCCGGGTGACGGGAGGGATCGCTTTCAATGATGTTCACAAGCTGCTCGATCCGGTCGATATGACCGGAAAGGATGGCGAACAGAGATGCCCCTTCCCGCTCGCGCATGTCCTTCAGCTTTTCGACTGCAACAGCGAAGCCAGCCAGCACATCGCCGTTGCGCGCAGCCAGCGCCTCCGCATCGTCTTCCGCCTCGCGAAAATCGACCAGACCGCGCAACGTAAGCAGCGTATCGAAGCTCAATGGCTTGTCGTCGACGACATCGCCCAGTTCCTTCTTGAGCGCCAGAACCGCGGCGAGAGCATCGCGATTGATGACCGCCTCGAGCCGGTTCTCGGCAACTGAGAGCGCCAGTCCCGCCTGGATATTGCCGCGGGAAAGATGCGCGCCCGCGATTTCCCTCAGCCCGGTTTCCAAGGCTTCCAGACCGGCAGGCAGACGCAGGCGCAGATCCAGCCCCTTGCCGTTTACCGAGCGTAATTCCCACGCCCAGCGGTAGCGGCCGGAGGTGCCTTCGCTGCGCGCGAAGCCGGTCATCGATTGCAATGTCATATATGGAATCCCCCCGTCACGCCGCACGAAACCGGGCCTTGTGGTCACAAGGCCCGGCCGTGATTTATCAGTTAGTTATTGGCCGGTTTTTCCGCCTCTGCACCACCGGGCTGACCATCCACGACAACTTCGGGATTCGCTCCGGCAGCCGCCTTTTCGGCCTCGATTTTGCGCCAGCGGCGCACATTGGCATTGTGCTCGTCCAGCGTCTTTGCGAACACATGACCGCCCGTACCATCGGCCACGAAATAAAGATCATCCGTGCGCCATGGGTTGGCAACCGCCTCCAATGCGGCCCGGCCGGGATTGGCGATGGGCGATGGCGGCAGGCCCTTGATCACGTAAGTGTTGAACGGCGTCTGTTTCTGCAGATCCGATTGATAAATCGGCCGATCCGAAGGTTTGCCGTCACCGCCGAACAGACCATAGATGATCGTCGGGTCGGATTGCAGACGCATGCCCTTTTTCAGGCGGTTGTAGAAGACCGAGGCAACATGGGCGCGCTCGTCATCCTTGCCGGTTTCCTTTTCGACGATCGAGGCCAGCGTCACGAACTCCTCGACGGTCTTGATCGGCAGGTCGGGATCACGCCGTTCCCAGATCATGTCGATCAGCTTGTCCTGCGCCGCGCTCATCTGATTGATGATTTCTTCGCGCTTGGTGCCACGGGTGAAGCGGTAAGTATCCGGACGCAGACTACCCTCCGGTGGCAAGGTGGCGGGAAGTTCACCATCCAGAACCTCGTCGGCAGCAAGGCGGGCGAACATCTGCTTGACCGTCAACCCTTCAGGCAGCGACACGGAATAAAGGATCGACTTGCCCGATTCCAGCAGCATCAGGATGTCCTTCATCGATGCGCCGGCCTTGATCTCATATTCGCCGGTCTTCAACGTCTGGTCCTTTTGCAGATAGCTTCCGGCCATCAGACGGAAAACGCGTGCGTTGGAAATGATGTCATTGCGCTCGAGATTATTGGCGATCTCAATGAGACCGGCACCATTACGCACGGTGAAATGTGTATTCGTTTCAAGCGGCCCCGGCTCCTGAAACGCATTGATCATGTAATAAAAGGCGGCGATCGCCAGGACGCAAACGGCAACGGCAAGCGTCATCAGGAAGTTCAGGAAGATGACAAGCTGGCCATGGGCCTTGCGGGAGCGCTTCGGCGGCGCCGGCACCTTTTCCGGCCGCAAGGCTTCCGTCGGGGATTTCGGAATGATCGGACCGCGATTGCCTTCGCCCGCGCCGTTTTGTCCGTATGGTCCCTGGCTGTTCTGGTTCGTGTCGCTCACCGTCGGTCCTTTTCAGTTCGGCGTTGTCAGCGCTTTTTGCGCAGGTAATGCGGCAAAAACAGGTTCGGAATGGCTTCCTGCACCACATAAAGACACCGTGAAGCCTTCTTGTTCTACCTCACGAATATCACCTCGGACAAAGCCGATGGGGGAAAGATACCTGTGGTCCGAAATCGAGCAGACCGGCAAACTCTCCCAATCAATGACTACAATATCGGCGCGAAAACCGGAATGGCTTTCGCAAGCCGAACCACGTTCTTCTAAGGAAAGAACATTCTTTTAAAGCGTCCGGCAGGAGAGCGCCGCACCGCCGGGGACGGTATGCGGCGCGGACGCCATCGCGACGGCCACAGCCGCCGCGACTTACGCTTCGTAACGGCGCAGCACGAGGGAGGCGTTTGTGCCACCGAAGCCGAAGGAATTCGAAAGCGCCACATTGACCTGCCGCTTGCGCGCCTTGTGCGGCACAAGATCGATCTTGGTCTCGACATCGGGATTGTCGAGATTCAGCGTCGGCGGAACGATGTTGTCGCGGATTGCAAGCGTAGCGAAGATCGCCTCTATGGCGCCCGCCGCACCGAGCAGATGGCCGGTGGCCGACTTGGTGGAAGACATGGAAATCTTCGAGGCCGATTCGCCGACAAGACGCTCGACAGCTCCAAGCTCAATGGTATCGGCCATGGTGGATGTGCCGTGGGCATTGATATAGTCGATATCGTCAGGCGTCAGACCCGCCCGCTTCAGCGCCATCGACATGCAGCGGTAGGCGCCTTCGCCATCTTCGGACGGCGCCGTGATGTGATAGGCATCACCAGAAAGGCCGTAACCGACCACTTCCGCATAGATCTTCGCGCCGCGCGCCTTGGCGTGCTCCAGCTCTTCCAGAACGACGATGCCAGCACCCTCGCCCATGACGAAACCATCGCGGTCGCGATCATAAGGGCGCGAGGCTTTTTCCGGATTGTCATTGTGCTGGGTGGAAAGGGCCTTGCATGCCGCAAAACCGGCAAGCGCGATGCGGCAGACCGGCGATTCGGCGCCACCGGCGACCATGACATCGGCATCGCCGAGGGCGATCAACCGGGCGGCGTCGCCGATAGCGTGCGCGCCGGTCGAGCAGGCCGTCACCACGGCATGGTTCGGTCCGCGCAGCTTGTGGCGGATGGAAACCTGGCCGGATACGAGATTGATCAGGCGGCCGGGAATGAAAAACGGGGAAATGCGACGCGGGCCCTTGTCGCGCAGCGTATAACCGGCCTCGACGATGCCTTCCAGACCACCGATGCCGGAGCCGATCAGAACGCCGGTTGCGATCTGGTCTTCGTCGGTTTCAGGATGCCAGTCTGCATCAGCAAGCGCCATGTCGGCAGCAGCCATGCCATACAGGATGAAGGGATCGATCTTGCGCTGTTCCTTCGGCTCCATCCAGTCATCGGCATTGAAGGTGCCGTTGGAACCATCGCCCACGGGAATGCGGCAGGCGATCTTTGCAGGAAGGTCTTCGACTTCGAATTCAGTCACGAGACGGGCGCCGTTCTGGCCGGCCAACAGCCGTTCCCAGGTCACTTCCGTTCCACATCCAAGAGGAGATACCATGCCGGTACCGGTGATAACGACACGCCTCATCGCCAATGCTCCGCCCTTATCCAAATCATCGGTCTTCTGCGACATCGGGCACCACGGGGTGTTCACGCAATGGCGCAGCATTTCAAAATCACGGCATGAGAATCGCGGCTACCGTTCCGGGCCGTAACCTCATGCATCGCCGGGAAACGAGCACCTGTCGGAGCACGTGCCACCGGCCGATAAAACATTGGCCCGGACAAGCCGGGCCAAGACGGGAGGATATTGCACCTCCCCATGCGGGTCGATCAGGCCTGGGCCTTCTCGATGAACTTGACAGCGTCGCCGACGGTCAGGATCGAATCCGCAGCGTCGTCGGGAATTTCAACGCCGAATTCTTCTTCGAAAGCCATGACCAGTTCAACGGTATCGAGCGAATCAGCGCCCAGATCGTCAATGAAGCTGGCGCCTTCAACAACCTTGTCGGCGTCAACGCCAAGATGATCAATTACAATTTTCTTTACGCGTTCTGCGATATCGCTCATGTCGGTTTCCTCGACCTTTATTTTGAAGGGAATGCCTCGCGGCACCCTGCCCTGTTAGAAGCCCTCATGCGCCGTTCAAATCCGGCACTGCGGGCAAACCCGTTCAACCCGGTCCAAGCTAGACATCGTCACGCAAAATCGCAACGGCTTCCTGTCTCTCCGGGACGACTGTTCACAGTCTTGGCCCGCTTAACATGGTTTCAATCGGTCGAAAAGCCTGAAAACGCGCTAAGCACAGCGTATGACAGGCAATTTCGCCGAAAACCGGTCAGCGGGGCCTTGCGGCGCCAGCTACCCAAGAAGGTGCTTAAACAGCGCCGCAATCCTTTTCATGACGGACTTACGTGCCGTCAGATCATCGCCATGCCGCCGTTGACGTGCAGGGTCTGGCCGGTCATGTAGGCCGCTTCGTTGGAAGCGAGATAAAGCACGGCGGAGGCGACTTCGGCACCCGTGCCCATGCGCTTCATGGGAATGGCACCCATGATGGCGTCTTTCTGCTTGTCGTTCAGCTTGCCGGTCATGGCGCTTTCGATGAAGCCCGGGGCTACGCAGTTGACGGTAACGTTGCGGGTGGCGATTTCCTGCGCCAGCGACTTGGAAAAGCCGATCATGCCGGCCTTGGAGGCGCAATAGTTCGCCTGGCCGGGATTGCCGGTAACGCCGACGATGGAGGTGATGTTGATGATGCGGCCAAAACGGCGGCGCATCATCGGATGCGTCAGCTCGCGCGTCAGGCGGAACATCGCCGTCAGGTTCACTTCGATGACGTTATCCCAGTCTTCGTCGCTCATGCGAACGAACAGGCCATCCTTGGTGATGCCGGCGTTGTTGACGAGGATATCGACGCCTTCCAGCTCGGCTTCAGCCTTTTCACCGAGCGCTTTGACTTCAGCGCGGTCGGCAAGGTTGGCCGGGAAAATCTTGACGCGGTCGCCAAGTTCCGTCGCCAGCGCCTCAAGCTTTTCAACGCGGGTGCCGTGCAGGCCGACAGTTGCGCCCTGTTTGTGCAGAAGGCGCGCGATTTCTTCGCCAATGCCGCCGGTCGCGCCGGTTACGAGGGCCTTGCGGCCTGTCAGATCAAACATGTCCTATTCCTTCTTTAGAGCTTCGGACTGAAAATGTTGAGCGTTGTTGCGCCCTGAGGAATGCGGCTGCGGGAGAAATCCCGCCTCAGCCGATAAGCGTGGCGAGAAGCTGATCGATATCGGCAGCACCGTTGACGGCAACGCCATTCACCGTCTTGTCGATACGGCGGGCAAGGCCCGTCAGCACCTTGCCGGAACCGATTTCGTAAAGCTGGGTCACGTTGTTGGCGGCGAACCATTCCACCGTCTCACGCCAGCGCACCTGGCCCGTCACCTGCTCGACCAGCAGGCCGGCGATCTCATTGGCGTCGGAAACGGGGGCGGCACGCACATTGGCGATGACAGGAACGACCGGATTGTGCTTTTCGACTTTGGCCAGCGCCTCGCGCATGGCTTCCGCCGCCGGCGCCATCAGCGCGGAGTGGAAGGGAGCGGAGACCGGCAGCATGATGGCGCGCTTGGCGCCCTTTTCGGAAGCGATTGCCGCTGCCTTTTCGACAGCCGCCTTGCTGCCTGATATAACCAGCTGGCCACCGCCATTGTCGTTGGCGATCTGGCACACGCCGAGAATGCCAGCCTCGTCGCAAATGGCGGAAACGGCATCGTGCTCAAGCCCGATGATTGCGGCCATCGCGCCCTCACCCACCGGCACGGCGGCCTGCATGGCATTGCCGCGGATGCGCAGAAGACGGGCGGTATCGGCAACCGAGAAAGTACCGGCGGCACAGAGCGCCGAATATTCGCCGAGGGAGTGGCCCGCGACATACGAAACCGTATCGGACAGTTTTAATCCGCGCGCCTCAAGAACGCGCATGACCGCCATCGAGACGGCCATGAGGGCCGGCTGGGCATTGGCCGTCAGCGTCAGCGTCTCTTCAGGGCCGTTCCACATGATGTCGGAAAGCTTCTGGTCGAGCGCTTCGTCGACTTCCTGAAACACGGCGCGTGCTTCCGGATAGGTATCCGCCAGCTCCTTGCCCATGCCAACAGCCTGGCTTCCCTGACCGGGAAATGTGAATGCAATACCCATGGGATGTCGTCCTTCTTGTCTGGCCTTGCCTTTATTCTTGTCGACTTCCATTCACATTCCCACCAGCGAAGTCAAGGCTTGAGGCCGCCTGCCGGCCCGGTGTGAGGGGTTTTGTCGTGCTGTTTCCCCCTTTCTTTTCATCATATTTTTTCTTGCACTGCGGCAATTCCCCATTACTTTCACACCACCTTCCAAACTATCTGGCCAAGCACCGGGACATTTCCATGAAACAGAGACTATTGGGCCGCACGGATATTTCCGTGTCTGAAATCTGCCTCGGCACCATGACATGGGGCACACAGAATACCGAAGCCGAAGCGCATGCGCAGATGGATTACGCCGTCGAAAACGGCGTCAATTTCTTCGATACGGCAGAGCTTTACCCCACCACGCCCGTTTCCGCGGAAACCCAGGGCCGGACGGAAGATTATATCGGCTCGTGGTTTGAAAAGACCGGAAAGCGCGATCAGGTCGTGCTCGCGACCAAGGTTGCCGGCTCAGGACGCGATTACATTCGTGGCGGTCGCGATATCGACGCAGCCGCAATCCGTGAGGCTGTCGATACCAGCCTCCAGCGCCTCAAGACCGACTATATAGACCTCTACCAAATCCACTGGCCGAATCGCGGCACCTATCATTTCCGCGGCGCATGGAGCTTTGACGCTTCCGGCCAGGACACGGCGCGCACGCTTGCCGAAATCACCGAAAAGCTGGAAACGCTCGGCGAACTGGTAAAGGCCGGAAAAATCCGCGCCATTGGCCTTTCCAACGAAAGCGCCTGGGGCACGCAGAAATATATCGACATCGCCGAAGCCAAGGGCCTGCCGCGCGTCGCCACGATCCAGAACGAATATAACCTGCTCTATCGCAGCTTCGATCTGGACATGGCGGAAGTTGCCCACCATGAAGATGTCGGCCTGCTCGCCTATTCGCCGCTGGCGGCAGGGCTGCTGACCGGCAAATACCAGAACGGCGCCCGTCCCGCCGGTTCACGCGGAACCATCAACAAGGATCTCGGTGGCCGCCTGCAGCCGCTTCAGGAAGCTCCGGTCAAGGCCTATCTGGAGCTTGCCGCCGCGCATGGTATCGACCCCGCAAAACTCGCCATTGCCTTCTGCCTGACGCGCCCCTTCATGGCCTCCGTCATCATCGGCGCCACCACGATAGAGCAGCTGAAGGTTGATATTGCGGCAGCGGATGCCACTCTTTCCGAGGACGTGCTGAAGGGCATCGCAGCCATTCACCGGCAATATCCAATGCCGATCTGATGATCGAACGGCGCGCTTTTTCGCCTCTGCCCTTGCATTCCGGGCAAAAATCCGTATAAGCGCGCTGTTCACAACACCCGGTCCAATTGGCTGGTGGCTGAACGGAGGGCTGGTTCCGGTGACGGAACAGCAGGAACCATAAGGTTTTTCCGGCCTCCCGTGTCTCCGCTCTCGACCGTCTCGAACAACGCTTTTCTTGCTTTAAGGCTCACGCCTTTTCAGGAGCAGTCGTTGAGGCTTAGCGCCGTTGCCGGGTGAAGGACGAAACGCAAGAAAGGCAAAGCTTAAATGGCTCTTTACGAACACATCTTCCTTGCCCGGCAGGATATTTCTGCCCAGCAGGTCGACGCACTTGTCGAGCAGTACAAGGGCGTTATCGAATCGTTCGGCGGCAAAGTCGGACGCATCGAGAACTGGGGTCTGAAGTCCCTCACCTACCGCATCAAGAAGAACCGCAAGGCTCACTACGCTCTCATGGACATCGACGCTCCGGCGGCCGCCATCCATGAAGTCGAGCGCCAGATGCGCATCAACGAAGACGTTCTTCGCTACATGACCATCGCCGTCGAAGCCCACGAAGAAGGCCCGTCCGCGATGATGCAGAAGCGCGACCGTGACGACCGTCCGCGCCGCGATGGCGACCGTCCGGACCGTGGCCCGCGTGAAGATCGTGGTCCCCGCGAAGACCGTCCGCGCCGTCCGCGCGAAGACCGTGCATAAGGAGAATTGACCAATGGCTGACGCATCCTCTTCCCAGGCACGCCGCCCGTTCCACCGCCGTCGCAAGACGTGCCCCTTCTCCGGCGCCAACGCTCCGAAGATCGACTACAAGGACGTACGTCTCCTGCAGCGCTACATTTCCGAGCGCGGCAAGATCGTTCCTTCCCGCATCACGGCCGTTTCCCAGAAGAAGCAGCGCGAACTCGCCCAGGCGATCAAGCGCGCCCGTTTCCTCGGCCTGCTGCCCTACGTTGTAGCGTAATGAATTGAAGCGGGGCTGCGTTTAGCGCGGCCTCGCTTTTCCAGATCCTTCCGCGTTGGGCGCGGATCGATACTCTAAATCCCATGTTGGGGATGAGGCTCTCACGAGCGATCCTCTAACTGCTTAGTTTCAGCAGGACAGCGAAGTGCAAAAGTTGAACCAGACAGTGCTGATCTCCGGCGTTCTCGCCGGCATATGCGCCGCGTTTTTAACGCTTGGCGCAACGGCACAGTCGTCCTTTTCCTTCCTGCTCTATGCCGGTTCCGCCATGCCGATCCTGATCGCAGGCATGGGCTGGGGTAATCGCGCCGCCATCGTCGCCATCATCACCACCGCCATCATCGGTGCGCTGGTCATGTCGCCGCTGTTTGCGCTGACCATCGCGATCTTCACGCTGATCCCGGCGGGCTGGCTTTCGCATCTCGCCAATCTGGCGCGCCCGGCTTCCGAAATCGGCGGCCCGGATGATCTGCTTGCCTGGTATCCGCTCTCCGGTATCGTGCTGCACCTGTGCATTCTGGTTTCGGTCGCCGTCGTCATTCTTGGCTGGATGATCGGTTACGGTCCTGATCTGGTCGCGCGCATGGTCGATATCATGATGACCTCGGTGCAGAACCGCGAACCGCTGTTCGAGCCCAATGCCGAAGCGCTCGCCCAGACGAAATCGCTGCTGGTGCTGATGCTTCCCATTGTTCAGGGTGGTCTCTGGGTCATCCTTCTGTTTGGGGCCTATTATTTCGCGACCCGGCTGGTCGGCTCTTTCGGCAAGGGCCTGCGCCCGCGTGAGGACATTCCCTCGGCACTGCGCATGCATCGCAACGCGATCTTCATTTTCCTGGCCGGCATTCTCGCCATGTTCCTTGGCGGCGTGGCGGCCATGATCGGCGCGGTCATCTGCGGCACATTTGGCGCGGGCTTCCTGATGGCGGGTTATGCCTCGCTGCACAAGCGCGCCCGCGGCAAGGACTGGCGCCTGCCGGTCCTCATTCTCGCATATCTCTCGGCGGTCTTTGTCTTTCCGCTGTTCATCATTCTCGTGTTCGGCCTCAGCGACGTGCGCAGCACGATCTCCCTGACGCCGGCGCGGAAAACCGACACTACGAACGAAACCAAACCATAGAAAGGATCAAGAAGATGGACGTTATTCTTCTCGAACGCATCAACAAGCTCGGCCAGATGGGCGAAACCGTCAAGGTTCGCGACGGCTATGCCCGTAACTTCCTGCTGCCGCAGGGCAAGGCGCTGCGCGCCAACGCCGCCAACAAGACCCGTTTCGAAACCGAGCGCGCAACGCTCGAAGCTCGTAACCTCGAGCGCAAGTCGGAAGCCCAGAAGGTTGCCGAAGCACTCGAAGGCAAGTCCTTCATCGTTGTCCGTTCGGCTGGCGAAACCGGTCAGCTGTACGGTTCTGTTGCCGCCCGCGACGTCGTTGAAATCCTGGCTGCCGAAGGCTTCAACATCGGCCGCAACCAGGTGGAGCTGAACACGCCGATCAAGACCATCGGCCTGCACAACGTTACCCTGCACCTGCATGCCGAAGTCGAGCTGCAGGTCGAGCTGAACGTTGCCCGTTCGGCTGAAGAAGCAGAGCGTCAGGCCAAGGGCGAAAGCCTCACCTCCGCTGACGCCATCTACGGCGTTGACGAAGACGCGCTGCGTCCGGAAGACTTCTTCGATCCGGAAGCTGACCGCGACGGCGACGACGAGTAAGATCTGGCCTAACGGTCAAAGGAAAACCCCGGATGGCGACATCCGGGGTTTTTTGTTTGCGTGGTCTGAGTTTGCGGAGCGATACCCCCCTCTGCAAACTCAACGCCAGACTACCTCGCCGCCGTCTCCGCCCCATCGGGCGCCTTGCTCTTGTCCACATGCACCACCACAGACATTCCCGGCGAAAGTTCTGCCGCCAGCGGCTGATCCGCGTCGATGGTGATACGCACACCGAGACGCTGGGCGATTTTCACGAAATTGCCGGTCGCATTGTCGGGCTTGATGACGGCGAATTCCGAACCCGTGGCGGGCGAAAAACGCTCCACATGGCCGGTCAGCTTCCGGCGATGCAGCGCGTCCACCGAGATCGTCACCGGTTGGCCGACCTGCATGCCCGCAAGCTGAGTTTCCTTGAAATTGGCGATAACCCAGACATCATGCGGCACAACGGCCATCAGCTGCGTGCCGGCGGTGACATATTGGCCAGTGCGCACGCCGATTTCGCCGAGCCTGCCATCCACGGGCGCACGGATTTCGGTATTGGCGAGGTCGATCCGGGCAAGCTCGACGGCCGCTTCGGCATTTGCGACCGCAGCCTGCAGCGAACTGCGGTTAACGATGATGGTCTGCAGATCCTGCCGTGAAACCTCAAGGGCGGCTTTCGCCTGCGAGAGCGATGCCCGCGCCTTTTCCAGTGCGGCATGGGCTTCTTCCTGAAGGCTGGAAGTTCCCACACCGCTTTTTATGAGATTATCCTGCCGGTCGGATGCCAGTTGGGCCTGTTTCAGCGAGGCTTCGGCGCTGTCGACCGCGGCCTGGCTGGAAAGAATATGGGCATTGGCTGCATTTTCCTGCTGGCGGGAATTATCGAGAGCCGCCTTTTGCGTATCGAGCGTTGCTTCCGCCTGCGCCTGTTTCTGGCGATAGATACGGTCATCAATCTTCGCCAGCAAAGCACCCTGCTTCACCTCCTGATAATCCTTCACCGGCACATCCACGACATATCCGCTGACCTGCGGGCTCATGGTCGTGACGTAACCGCGCACGAAGGCGTTGTCGGTCATTTCCACGGTGGAGAGAAAGGGCGGCAGCCGCCAAGCGTAAAGCACGAGCGCAACACCGGCGAAACCGCCGAGCAGCACGAGAATGGAAACGGGAGTAAAAAACTTCTTCAACATTTTGGCACTCTTGGAAGGTTCAAGACTGGGGGGCCGGTGCGGCATCGATGTCCTCCCGGAAAAGGAAGGGGCGGATGCGCAACCATGCGAGGTGGATCAAAAGCGCGGCCAGCGCCAGCGCGGAAACGACGGAGATGAGCAGGAACGTGTCATTATAGGCAAGCACATAGGCTTCCCGGCTGACTTGCTGGCCAAGCAGCGACAATCCCTCCGCCTTCAGCAATGCCGGATCGGTGATGACATGGCTGTAAGCACCGGAAAGCTGGGAGACACGCTGGGCAACGAGAGGGTTGGTGAGCAGGATGTTCTCCACCAGCACATTGGAGTGGAATTTCTCCCGCAGCGTTACGAAACTGCCGAGCAGGCCCGTCATCAGCATGGAACCGGTGATCTGCGTAAACAGGAAGATGGTGATGAAGTTCACCAGATAAGGCGCACCCCGTGCCAGTGCTGCGCCGAAACCCTTCGCCATGACAGGCGGCAGGAACATGGCCGCACCGAAGGCGATCATCATCTGGCTGAGATACATCTGTTCGGGGCGGGTGAGGTTCGTCGACTGGCTGTCCATAAATGAACCAGCCGCGATCAGTGTCAGCGCAATGACATGCGCGGTTTCGACATATTTCGTCAACATCAGCCATGCGCAGGCCGCCCCGCCAAGAATGGTGGCAAGCAGCACGAGGGCATAAAGCATGGTGGTCTGGTCGTTGAGCAAGCCAAGCTGCTGATAGAAGCTGACCGCGGTGGAGGATTGTTCCGACGAGACCGCCCGGTAGACAAGCAGGACGGCAATAGCGTGCAGGTTGGTTTTGGAGAAAATCCAGCGCAGGTCGAGCAACGGGTTCTTACGCGGCAATTCGATGAAAGCCATCAGTGTCAGAAGCGCGATGGATGTCGCCAGCAGCGCGCCAAGCCACCAGGTTTCGAACCACCAGTAGAACCGGCCGAGCGTCAGCATGACTGCAAGGCAACCGAGACCGCCCGCAAACAAGAGATAGCTGAGGATATCCATACGCTCGATCACCTTCGTACGCGGTGGCGGTGTGACCTTGAGGACGTAAATCATGGCGAAGGAAATCAGCGCAAAACCGACCTCCATCGAATAAAGGGCATTCCAGCCATCGATCGCCAGCAGCGAGGGTGACACCATGCGCGCAAGCGGCGCCGACAACAGCGTACCTGTCAGTGCGATGCTGAATCCCAGCGAGAATTTTCGCGCGGGCGGAAAGGCCTCAAGAATATAGAGAAAGCCGAGCGATGAAATCGGCGCGGCGG
The DNA here is from genome assembly GCF_026191755.1 of Agrobacterium sp. InxBP2. Lineage (NCBI taxonomy): Bacteria > Pseudomonadati > Pseudomonadota > Alphaproteobacteria > Hyphomicrobiales > Rhizobiaceae > Agrobacterium > Agrobacterium sp. InxBP2. Next base: position 164,027 of record NZ_JAINDY010000033.1, on the reverse strand, counting down.
CCATGCCGCTGACGAAGCGGATGACGATGGCCGAATGCAGGTCCGTCACGAAGAGGTTGAGGCAGGAAGCAACCACGAACGCGATGATCGAAAGTTCGGCGAAGGGCCGCAGGCCATATTGCGCGCGCACCTTGAACAAGGCGATGGAAAAGGTGGCATAGGGTGCCATATAGGCAGCGGATAACCAGGCGACCTCGGCCACCGTCGCCGAAAACTCGCCCTGCAGCTGGTAGATATTGGCCATGACGAGGTTCATGCCGAGGCCCTGCGTAATGAAAAACGACAGGCCTGCAAAAATGAAACACAGCCGAAGCCACAATGGCCGCTCCATCGGCTGAGGTGCAGCTGCGGCAGACGGGGCCTGCGTGCCGCTGCCGGCGCCGGCGTCCGGTGATTGAGCCGGGCCCGTCGTCTCTGTGGGGACATTGGCGGGCCTGTCCTTTTCGGCGGCGTCCGACGCTGCTGTTAGCGGTAAAGAGGTGCTCACGATTGCGCCCTCCCCGCTGCAAGATTTTGCAGATTGGCCGAAAGCCGCCGCATGACATCCAGCGCCATTGCCAGCTCCTGCGAGGAGATATCGGCGGCGATTTCCGAACGCAGCGACTTTGCCATTTCCTGCACCGTCTGCGAGGTTTCTTCGCCCTCCGCCGTCATGTGAATACGTTTGGCACGCCGGTCGTTCTCATCGGATCGGCGTTCGATGAGGTTCTGCTTCTCCATGCCATCAAGCACCCGCACCAGTGTCGGTGTCTCAATTTCCATTTCCTCCGCGAGCTCCGTCTGCGTCAACGGTCCGCGCCGCGAGAGCGCGAAAAGTGCACGCGCACGCGCCAGCGTCAGCCCGCTTTCCCCTACCCGCGCATCGAAAAACGCGCGCAGTTTGCGGGTGAAAGCGGAAACTTCATCGAGAAGCTGTTCCTTGTCGGTCTCGCGGGACATGTCAGCAAGCCTTATAATTAGTACACTACTTATTTTCTGCCTATTTATTCGTAAGGCTGACGATTTTCAAGTTTCTTTCGTGCCGGGTCTGCCATGCGGTAAACTCATGGCGGCGAATCACGTTGCCGGGAAATTTCCCGCTTTGTCCCCATCCCGCCTGTGGATTGCTGGGGACAACTGAAGATGTGATCCGACTTCGCTCAGCGGACGTCGGCCTGCCATGGAGTGTTGCAACAATATCATTGACTGCAATGGCACAGAAAGCCAAACCCGAGGTGTAAGAACAGGCAAAGGGAGATCGCGCAAACCATGAACGACGCTGTGAGAAAGATCACCCCCGCGCAACCGGCGGAACCGCATTACCGCGAAGCGCCGAACAATATCGAGGCCGAACAGGCGCTGCTCGGCGCCATCCTCGTCAATAACGACGCCTATTACCGCGTATCGGACTTCTTGAAGCCCGTGCACCTCTACGAACCGCTGCACCGCAAGATTTTCGAGGTGGCAGGCGATATCATCCGCATGGGCAAGACCGCCAATCCGGTGACGATCAAGACCTTCCTGCCGGCCGACGACAAGATCGGCGACCTGACGGTGGCGCAGTATCTCGCGCGTCTGGCGGCAGAAGCCGTGTCGATTATCAACGCCGAAGATTACGGCCGGGCGATCTATGATCTGGCGCTGCGCCGAGCGCTGATCCAGATCGGCGAGGATGTCGTCAACATCGCCTATGACGCGCCGCTCGACATGCCGCCGCAGGCACAGATCGAAGACACCGAACGGCGCCTGTTCGAACTGGCGGAAACCGGCCGTTACGACGGCGGCTTCCAGTCGTTCAACGACGCGGTGGCGCTGGCGATCGACATGGCGGGCGCGGCCTTCGAGCGCGACGGTAACCTCTCCGGCATCTCCACCGGCATCCACTCGCTTGACGCCCGCATGGGTGGCTTGCAGCGTTCCGACCTTATCGTGCTTGCCGGTCGTCCGGGTATGGGCAAGACCTCGCTTGCGACCAACATCGCCTACAATATCGCCGCTTCCTATGAGCAGGAAGTGCAGCCGGACGGCTCGTTCAAGGCGAAAAATGGCGGCGTTGTCGGTTTCTACTCGCTCGAAATGTCCTCCGAACAGCTGGCAACGCGTATCATTTCAGAGCAGACCGAAGTTTCCTCGTCGAAAATCCGTCGCGGTGACATCACCGAGGCCGATTTCGAAAAACTCGTCGCCTGCTCACAGATGATGCAGAAGGTGCCGCTTTACATCGACCAGACCGGTGGTATCTCGATTGCCCAGCTTTCCGCGCGCGCCCGCCGCCTGAAGCGCCAGCGCGGTCTCGATGTTCTGGTGGTCGACTACGTTCAGCTGATGACCGGCTCCGGCAAGAGCGGCGAAAACCGCGTGCAGGAAATCACCCAGATCACCACGGGCCTGAAGGCGTTGGGCAAGGAACTCAATGTTCCGATCATCGCGCTGTCACAGCTCTCCCGTGCGGTGGAAAGCCGCGAAGACAAGCGCCCGCAGCTTTCCGACCTGCGTGAATCAGGTTCCATCGAGCAGGACGCCGACGTGGTGCTGTTCGTGTTCCGCGAGGAATATTACGTCAAGAACATGGAGCCGCGCGATCCTGCCGATCCGAAATATGCCGAGTGGGAAGCGCTGTTCGACAAGGTAAAAGGCACGGCTGACGTCATCATCGCCAAGCAGCGTCACGGACCGACCGGCACCGTGAAGCTTGCCTTCCAGTCCGAATTCACCCGCTTTACGGACCTGGCCGATCCAAGCTTCAGCCAATACGAAGAACATTGAGGCGGCAATAATTGCCGAGAGGGTATGTTTACCGTCTCGGCTATTTCCCACGTTCCGGAAACAAGGCTCGAGTCCTTTCAAGACGTTTGTGGCTTTTTCTTACAATCCGATTCCACGCAGCAGCGCCACGGCAGCAACACCGAGCGTTGCGGCCGGCAGAAGGCTGAGGCGCAGCGCTGCAACCGCAGTGATTGCGCAGGCGATGGTTTCCGCCGGCCCGCTGGCGAGCGCCGTCGGCGTCACCACGGCCATCAGGACGGCGGGCGGCACCACGCCAAGCGCCTTTTTCAGGCGCGGTGTCAGCGTAAAATGAGTGACCAGCAACAGGCCGCCGAGGCGTGTTGCGACGGTTGCCGCCATCATGGCAAGGATTGTCAGCAGCGTATTCGGGTCGAGCGTCATGCCGGCTGCTCCGCCTGTTCCTCGTGGCCGAAGGCGGCGACGGCGAGACCCGCCAGCGCGCCGGCGGCGATATACCAGGCGCCGGGAACCAGCGCGTGGGTGAGACAGGCGGCGGCGGCGCTTGCCAGAAGCACGAAACCGGTTTCCCTGCCCTTCCAGAACCCCATGAGCAGCACGATGAAGACGGCGGGAAAGGCGAAATCCAGACCGATGACCGACATATCCCCCACCACTGAGCCGAGCAGCGCGCCGGCAAGGGTTGCGAGGTTCCAGACGAGATAGATCGAGAGCGCAGCGCCGGTGAAAAAGGCCGCCGTCAGCCTGTTTGCAATGACACGAAACTCCGACAACGCCCAGGATTCATCCGTCAGCACCAGCATGGCCGCATATTTCCGCCAGCCCCGGAAATCGTCCAGCTTGCCGGCGATGGAAGCGCTCATCAGCACGTGGCGCAGATTGACGAGCAGCGCCGCAAAGCCGAGCGCGCTCCAGCTAGCCGGATGGGTCCATAAGTCCATCGCCACGAATTGCGAGCCGCCGGCGAAGACCAGCAGCGACATCAGCGAGGCTTCGAGAGGCGACAGGCCCTTGCCGATGGCGACCGCGCCAAACACGACGCCGATCGGCACCATGGCCACGAGCAATGGCGCGGCGGCCCGTAATCCCGCGACGAATTCCGTCCTTTTGTCCCATATTGACATCGCTTTCTCCCTTTCAGGAGAGCGATTACGCGTAAGACATCCACCGGTCTTGTACGAAAGTGACGTCACACAGGAATGCGTGTGCCGGCATCACCCCATGCGAAACTGGCCCGGGGTAATGCCGGTGCGCGCCTTGAAATGCCGGGTGAAATGCGCCTGGTCCGCAAAACCGCACATCGCCGCCACCTCGGCCGGCATCTCGCCGGCGCGCAGAAGCCGACGCGCCCTGCGGATGCGCACGTCGGTCAGATAGGCGTGCGGGGTGATGTGGAACTCTTTCCTGAAAGCACGGATAAGATGCGCGCGGCTGAGACCGGCAATGGAAGCCAGTTCCTCAAGGCCGATATCGGTCTCGTAATTGTCGGAAAGATAGTCGCGGGCGGTGTAAACCGCCGTTTTCTCGCGCTTTTCGACCGGCAGGATAATGGCGCTGCCATGCCTGCCGAAAAGGGCGGCGAGAACCGAGAACATGCCCTCATCCGCCTCGAGGGCACCGGATTTCTCCTCCAGACGCCGGTGCGCCATCTGAAAGGCGGCCGCCATCTGCGGATCGCGCGGCAGAAACTTCGGGAATGACGGCGTACCGTGGAAGGCCCTGCCCGTCACATCCTCGATGATATCGCGCAGCAGTGCCGTGTCAGGATAGATCATCCGGTAACGGTAACCGCCGCCGCCTGGTGCACCATCGTGAATCTCGTCGGGATTGATGAGATAGAGATGCCCCGGCCCCGTCTGTTCGGTGGTGCCCTGAATGGTGGAAATCTGCGAGCCGCTTTCGATGGCGCCTATCGAAAACGTGTCATGGGCGTGAGGCGAATATTCATGGGTGAGAAACGTAGCACTCAGGCATTCCATGCCGCCAAAACGTCCGTCCCGCCAGAAACGCGTGGTTTCCGTCGTGGCGACGGGCATGAAATCGAGGGCCTGTTCCTGCGAAACATTGTGCATGAGCGAAGTTTAGAGCATTCGATCCTTACCGTCTTGAACAAAAGTGCTAGGGTCTGGTCGGTTCCAAAATCAACCGGACGCATGGCATGACAGACGACTTCGAGGATACATTCGCTGAAACCGAAACCGACGCTTTCGAACAAGCGCCACTGCGGCTGACCGTCGATCTCGGTGCGCTGGCCGATAATTGGCGGGACATGAGGAGACGCTCCGGCAAGGCGCGGACAGCGGCCGTCGTGAAGGCCGATGCCTATGGCCTCGGCATCGAGGATTGCGGCGCAGCGCTCTACCATGCCGGCGCGCGCGACTTCTTCGTGGCAACGGTTGCCGAGGGTGAGACCCTGCGTTCCTATGCACCTGAAGCACGCATCTTCGTCCTGTCAGGCATCTGGCAGGGCCAGGAACGGCAGGTCTTCGACAATGATCTGGTGCCGGTTCTTGCCTCCGAGGAGCAACTCTCCTTCTGGATGGCGACGGTGGCCGAGCGTGGCGATCACCCCTGCGCACTGCATGTGGACACCGGCTTCAACCGTCTCGGACTGCCGCTCGACGATGCGCTGTTTCTGGCCGACGACGTGACCCGGCCGGCAAGTTTTGACCCGGTTCTGGTGCTGTCCCATCTCGCCTGTGCCGACACGCCCTCCTCGCCGATGAACAGGGCTCAGCTCGAATCATTCCGGATGGTTAGCACTGCTTTCGAAGGTATCGAATCAAGCCTCTCGGCTTCCGCCGGTATCTTTCTCGGCCCGGATTATCATTTCGACCTTACCCGTCCCGGCATAGCGCTCTATGGCGGAGAGGCGGTCAACGACGTTGCAAATCCCATGCGGCCGGTCGCCAAAGCCGAAGCGCGCATCATCCAGATCCGCGATGCGGGCGAAGGCCAGACCGTCAGTTATGGCGGCACCTTTCTGCTGAAACGCGCAAGCCGCCTCGCCATCGCGACTGTCGGTTACGCGGACGGATACCAGCGTTCGCTGTCCGGTTCCGGCATTCCGCTGCGCGAAATGGGTCATGGCGGCGCATACGGTGTCGTCAACGGCCACAAGGTGCCGGTTGCTGGCCGCGTCACAATGGACCTCACCATCTTCGACGTGACGGATGTTCCGGCCAATGCCATTCGAACCGGAGACTATGTCGAGCTTTTCGGTCCCAATGTGCCCGTAGACGAGAGTGCACGGGCGGCAGGAACGATCGGCTATGAGATGTTGACAGGACTTGGTCTGCGATATGAGCGGCAATATCTGATGGCGGATGACTGAGACGCGCCTTTAGCGCTTGGAAAGCTCACGCGACCTGTGTTAAAAGAGAACAAAAGGAGATCGAAATGCCCGAAATCCATTTGAGCGAGCAGGACGAGAAATTCATCGAGGAGCAGGTGGCGGCTGGCGTCTATAGCGATGCGGATGCAGTGATTTCTGCTGGACTTCGCTTGCTGGGCAGCGATGAGGGAAAGAAAGCGGCACTCAAGCTGCTGCTGCAGGAAGGAATTGATGATGCTGACGCCGGCCGTGTTCACAGCTATCGGTCGCGAGATGCTTTCCTGAGCGACATCAAGAACCTGTCCGCGCAACAAAAAACGGGGACCGATCATTAATATCCGGACCGTTATCTGGACCGCGCGGGCAAGGCAGGACGTCGCTGAAGATCACGCCTATATCGCAGTGGAAAATCCGGCCGCGGCCGACCGTCTCGCGCTTGAAATTTTTGACAAGGTCGAATCGCTAGCGGCGCTCGGCCTGTCCGGCGTCTCACGAAGCAGCTATGGAGCAGGGCTTCGCAGCATTGCCTATCGGGGCCGCGTGATTTTCTTCCGCATCAACGAGAATGAGCTTACGGTCCTGCGCGTCCTCCACGGCCACCAAGACATCTCCGCAGAACATTTCAAACAAGAAGAAAACTGACATAGATGGCCAAAGCCAAGACTCAATTCGTGTGCCAGAACTGCGGCACGGTTCATACCCGATGGGCGGGAAAATGCGAAGGCTGCGGCGAGTGGAATACCATCGTCGAGGAAGACCCGATGGGCGGCATCGGATCCGGTCCGGGCAAGGCTCCCAAGAAGGGCCGGCCAGTCACACTCACCTCGCTTTCCGGTGAAATCGAAGAAGCCCCCCGCATCCCGACCGGCATCAGCGAACTTGATCGGGCGACCGGCGGCGGTTTCGTGCGCGGTTCCGCCGTTCTGATCGGTGGGGATCCCGGTATCGGCAAATCGACGCTTCTCATGCAGGCGGCTGCCGCCCTTTCGCGGCGCGGCCATCGCATCATCTATGTCTCCGGCGAAGAGGCGGTGGCGCAGGTGCGTCTGCGTGCGCAACGTCTGGGGGCTGCGGAAACCGATGTGCTTCTGGCGGCGGAAACCAATGTCGAGGATATTCTGGCGACGATTTCCGAAGGCAAGCGGCCCGATCTCGTCATCATCGATTCCATCCAGACATTGTGGAGCGATACCGCCGATTCCGCCCCCGGCACGGTGACACAGGTGCGCACCGGCGTGCAGGCGATGATCCGTTTCGCCAAGCAGACGGGCGCGACCATGGTGCTTGTCGGCCATGTCACCAAGGAAGGCCAGATCGCCGGCCCGCGCGTGGTGGAGCACATGGTCGATGCCGTCCTTTATTTCGAAGGTGACCGCGGCCACCATTACCGCATTCTTCGAACCGTCAAGAACCGCTTCGGGCCGACCGATGAAATCGGCGTGTTCGAAATGTCGGATCGCGGCCTCAGGGAAGTGTCCAATCCATCCGAACTGTTTCTGGGAGAACGCAACGAAAAATCACCGGGCGCTGCGGTTTTTGCCGGCATCGAGGGGACACGCCCCGTGCTCGTTGAAGTGCAGGCGCTGGTCGCGCCAACCTCGCTCGGCACACCGCGCCGCGCGGTAGTCGGCTGGGATTCGTCGCGACTCGCCATGATCCTCGCGGTACTGGAGGCCCATTGCGGCGTGAAGCTCGGTCAGCACGATGTCTATCTCAACGTCGCCGGCGGCTACCGGATTTCCGAGCCGGCCGCCGATATGGCTATTGCTTCCGCGCTGGTTTCCTCGCTTGCCGGTCTTGCCCTGCCCGCCGATTGCGTCTATTTCGGCGAAATCAGCCTGTCGGGCGCGGTGCGCCCGGTCTCGCATACGGGCCAGCGATTGAAAGAAGCTGAAAAACTCGGCTTTTCCGCCGCACTTCTGCCTTCTGCTTCGGCTGAATTGCCGAAAGGCGGCAAGGGGCGCTGGACGGAAATCGAAAGCCTTCCGGACCTCGTGGCCCGCATCGCCGGCTCCGGCAACCGGTTCAAACAGGTTGAGGACGACGAATATTGATCCTTTCGCCAAAGGAAACAGTGGTGTAAGAGGATCGCAAAATTGGCAAGGCAGCGCCTGACAGGGCGTCGCACCTCCGGAGTTGGTATATGCCCATTACAATTTTCGACGGCATCGTCATCGCCGTTGTTCTTTTCTCCGCCATTCTCGCGATGGTCCGCGGTTTTTCCCGCGAAATCCTGTCGATTGCGAGCTGGGCCGGTTCGGTCGCCGCCGCCTATTATCTTTATCCGGTCCTGCTGCCGTATGCGCGCAACTATACGGATGACGACAAGATCGCCATTGCCGGTTCGGCGGGCGTCGTTTTCCTCGTCTCGCTGATCGTGATTTCCTTCATCACCTCGCGTATTGCCGATTTCATCATCGACAGCCGCATCGGCGCACTGGACCGTACGCTGGGCTTCCTGTTCGGCGCGGCGCGCGGCATTCTGCTTCTAGTGGTTGCGGTCGCCTTCTGGAACTGGCTGGTGGATGTGAAGACGCAGCCGGAATGGGTGACGCAGGCGAAGTCCAAGCCCTTCCTCGACGGGCTGGTGGGCAAGCTGGAGGCGGTTCTGCCTGACGATATCGAGCCGCAGATCCGCGCTCGCATCCTTGGAAAACCGCAGGAACAGACGACCACGCAGGCGCCTGCCGAAGATGTGCCGGCAACAAATCCGCCGGCAACGAATAATTGACACAGTGTCGCGTCTTGCAATGCATGCAAGGCGCGCTATTTGTGCTAAATATCAAGCACGACACAGACGGACCGACCGGGAGAGATACTCGCCGGCGAGGTCTTTCTTTTTTCTCGGTAGAGAGCAAGGGCAAGCCGGATGATTGAGCCGCTTTCGCATTCCACATTCCATGGGACCACTTTCAAGGAAGAGATCGACGGCGATACGCTGCATGAAGAATGCGGCGTTTTCGGCATTCTCGGCCATGCCGACGCCTCGGCGCTGACCGCGCTCGGCCTGCATGCCCTGCAGCATCGCGGCCAGGAAGCGGCCGGCATCGTCTCCTTCGATGGCAAGCGCTTTCATCAGGAACGCCATATGGGCCTCGTCGGCGATCACTATACCGATCCCGCAACGCTTGCCCGCCTGCCCGGCTCCATCGCCATCGGCCACACCCGTTATTCCACCACGGGCGAAGTGGCGATGCGCAACGTACAGCCGCTGTTTGCCGAACTGGAAGAAGGCGGTATTTCGATTGCCCATAACGGCAACTTCACCAACGGCCTGACGCTGCGCCGCCAGATCATTGCGACGGGCGCCATCTGTCAGTCGACCTCGGATACCGAAGTCGTGCTGCACCTCATCGCCCGCTCCCGTCATTCCTCCACCGCCGACCGTTTCATCGATGCCATCAGGCAGATGGAAGGCGGTTACTCGATGCTGGCGATGACCCGCACCAAGCTGATTGCCGCGCGTGACCCGATCGGTATCCGCCCGCTGGTTATGGGCGAGCTGGACGGCAAGCCGATCTTCTGCTCGGAGACCTGTGCTCTCGATATCATCGGCGCGAAATTCGTGCGCGACGTTGAAAACGGCGAAGTCATCATCTGCGAGATCCAGCCTGACGGTTCGATCACCATCGATGCGCGCAAGCCGTCGAAGCCGCAGCCCGAGCGTCTCTGCCTGTTCGAATATGTCTATTTCGCCCGTCCCGATTCCGTCGTTGGCGGCCGCAACGTCTACACGACGCGCAAGAACATGGGCATGAACCTTGCCAAGGAAGCACCGCTCGAAGCCGATGTGGTGGTGCCCGTTCCCGATGGCGGCACGCCCGCAGCGCTCGGTTTTGCGCAGGAAAGCGGCATTCCCTTCGAATACGGTATCATCCGTAACCATTATGTCGGCCGCACCTTCATCGAGCCGACCCAGCAGATCCGCGCCTTCGGCGTCAAGCTCAAGCATTCCGCCAACCGGGCGATGATCGAAGGCAAGCGCGTGGTGCTGGTGGATGATTCCATCGTGCGCGGCACGACCTCGGTCAAGATCGTGCAGATGATCCGCGAGGCCGGCGCCAAGGAAGTGCATATCCGCGTTGCCAGCCCGATGATCTTCCATCCGGATTTCTATGGCATCGACACGCCTGATGCCGACAAGCTGCTGGCGAACCAGTATGCGGATGTCGAGGCGATGGCGCAATATATCGGCGCCGATTCGCTGGCGTTCCTGTCGATCGACGGGCTTTATCGCGCTGTGGGCGGTGAGAACCGCAATCCGGCGCGGCCGCAGTTCACCGACCACTATTTCACCGGCGATTATCCGACCCGCCTCCTCGACAAGAACGGCGAGGCGATGGGCAGCAAGATTTCCATGCTGGCCAGCAACGGCTGATAATCCCGACAGAACAAGCGGCCACCGATCTCCGGTGGCCGCTTTTTTCTTGCCTTTTATCAGCCCGCGAGCTGCGGCAATTTAATTGCTTGCAGCAGGCGGCTGCGGCTTCGTACAAGGAAGCGCAATCATTTCGGGGGAGACCATGACTATCGATCTCAAGGGCCGCATCGCTCTCGTCACCGGCGCGTCGCGCGGCATCGGCTATTTCACCGCGCTGGAACTCGCCAGGGCCGGCGCGCATGTCATCGCCTGCGCCCGCACGGTGGGCGGCCTTGAGGAACTGGACGACGCCATCAAGGCCGTCGGCGGCACCGCGACGCTGGTTCCCTTCGATCTCTCCGACATGAAAGCCATCGATGCGCTGGGCGCCAATATCTACGAGCGCTGGGGCAAGCTGGATATTCTGGTCGCCAATGCCGGTGTCCTCGGCGTCATCTCGCCGGTCGGCCATATCGAGGCAAAGGTTTTCGAAAGGGTCATGACCATCAACGTCACCGCCACCTGGCGGCTGATCCGCTCGGTCGAGCCGCTGCTTCTCAAATCTGACGCCGGTCGGGCATTGATCCTGTCCTCGGGTGCCGCTCATAGCTGTCGTCCCTTCTGGGGCGTCTACTCCACCTCCAAGGCAGCTGTGGAAGCACTTGCCCGCACCTGGGCGGCGGAGACGCAGAAGAGCGCGCTTCGCGTCAACAGCATCAATCCCGGCGCCACGCGCACGGCAATGCGCGCGCAGGCCATGCCCGGCGAAGATCCCGCCACCGTGCCGCATCCGTCAGAGGTAGCCGCAGCCATCCTGCCGCTTGCTTCGCCCGATCTCAAAGAGACCGGCAAGCTCTTCCTGGTCCGGGAAAACCGGTTCGTGGATTACCGTCCGCCGGAGTGATGCCGGTCGGCGGGTCAGCCGACGTCACGAGAGAAACGCTTGACCGCGCATGACCGCCGCGCCATAACGCAAGTCATGAAAACGACGATCTGCACCTGCTGCTGAAATAATTTTGCTGGTTCGCCACCGGCCGGCTCGTTTTCGTCTCCCGCAAGGTCTTACAGACAAACGGCCCGGTCAGGACAACTGACTGCCTCTAGGGAATTGCCGCATGTCCTTGCGCCTGAAACTTCACAACACGCTGACCCGCGAAAAGGCGGAATTTGCGCCCATCGATCCTGAAAACGTGCGCATGTATGTCTGCGGCCCTACGGTCTATGATTTCGCCCATATCGGCAACGCGCGACCCGTCATCGTGTTCGATGTTCTCTTCCGGCTGCTGCGCCATGTCTATGGCGAAAATCACGTCACCTATGCCCGCAACATCACTGACGTTGATGACAAGATCAATGCGCGGGCGCTGCGGGACTATCCGCATCTGCCGCTCAACGATGCTATTCACGCCGTGACGGAAAAGACGGCTGACCAGTTCCATGCGGACGTCGCGGCGCTGGGCTGCCTTAAGCCAAGTGTCGAACCGCGCGCGACCGACAATATCGCACAGATGATCGACATCATCGAGAAACTGATCGCACGCGGCCACGCCTATGCGGCCGGTGGCGAGGTCTTGTTCGACACTCGCTCCATGGCGGATTACGGGCAGCTTTCGAAGCGTCCGCTGGACGAGCAGCAGGCGGGCGCGCGCGTGGCGGTGGATGCCCACAAGAAGAACCCCGGCGATTTCGTGCTGTGGAAGCTTTCCTCCCACAACGAGCCCGGCTGGGAAAGCCCTTGGGGCCGCGGCCGTCCCGGCTGGCATATCGAATGCTCCGCTATGTCCGGCCGCTACCTCGGTGACGTTTTCGACATTCACGGCGGCGGGCTCGACCTCATCTTCCCACATCACGAGAACGAAATCGCCCAGTCCCGTTGCGCGCACGGCACGCATGTCATGGCGAACGTGTGGATGCATAACGGCTTTGTGCAGGTGGAAGGCCGCAAGATGTCGAAGTCCGAGGGCAACTTCGTGACGATCTATGAATTGCTGCACACGGAGAAATTCGGCGGCCGGAAATGGCCGGGCGAGGTTCTGCGTCTTGCGATGCTGATGACGCATTATAGAGAGCCGATCGATTTTTCGGTAAAGCGTCTGGAAGAGGCCGAACGCCTGCTCGCCAAATGGCCGGCGGCGGAAGCCTCCGATGCCGCGCCGGATGAAACCGTGCTCGAGGCGCTTGCCGACGATCTCAACACCGTTGCGGCCGTGCAGGCGCTGCACGCATCGGCACACGCGGCCAATGTGGACCCATCCAAGCTGCCGGCCTTCGCGGCGAGTGCTGCCCTCTTGGGCGTGCTGCCGAAGAAAACTGAAATGGACGAGGCCATCGTTTCGGCCGTCAACGCTCTGGTGGAATTGCGTCTGGAAATGCTGAAGGCGAAGAATTTTGCAGAGGCTGATCGGTTGCGCGATGAGCTTTCGGAGAAGGGCATTCAGTTGAAGGATGGCAAGGACAAGGAGACCGGGGAGCGGACGACGACCTGGGAGTTAAAGCGGTAATTTGCTGGTGAGGCTGCGGCTTTACCCCCCTCTGCCCTGCCGGGCATCTCCCCCTCAAGGGGGGAGATCAGCAGGGGTCACTAAGCGCACCAAATACGCAAACGTTGAGATAGGCAGCGCCTAGCGGCGAGTCGATCTCCCCCCTTGAGGGGGAGATGCCCGGCAGGGCAGAGGGGGGTAAAGCCCCACGACACACCCTTGCTTTCCCACACGCCGTGCTCCAATCTCGCGGCACCCCATCAAGCTGCGAGCGCATCATGCCCCATGCTAAGGTCGCACCCCAAAACCGGCAGCATGCCCGCGAAATGCGTAAGGTCATGACCGACGCTGAACTAAAGTTCTGGAACGCCGTCCGTGCTCATCGCCTTGCCGGTCTCTCTTTCAGACGCCAACTACCAGTTGCCGGATATATCGTTGATTTCGCCTGCCCGTCGCATAAGATCATTGTCGAACTGGATGGGTTTCAGCACGCGGAAGACTCTGCGGCAGAGTACGACAAGAGAAGAACACGAACACTCGAGGAACTCGGCTGGACTATCCTCCGCTTCTGGAACCATGACGTCCTCACAGACTTAGATAATGTCTGTCTCCACATTATCAGAACGATCCGGGAGGACCGAAGATGACGACATATACCGGCGGATGCCAATGCGGCGCGGTCCGTTTTCGCGCCACTGGCGACCTGAAAGACAGTTCCATCTGCCATTGCCGCATGTGCCAGAAGGCTTTCGGGGCTTATTACGCGCCACTGGTTTCAGTTCGCAATGTGGAGTTCAAATGGACGCGCGGCGAGCCGAAACGCTTCCAGTCCTCCAGCGTCGTGAAGCGCGGCTTTTGCCCCGAATGCGGCACGCCGCTAACCTATGAGGCTCCGGATGGCATTGCGGTGGCGGCCGGCGCCTTCGACGATCCCGCCGCGCTGCCGCCAACCATCCAGTGGGGCGTGGAACGGAAGATCGGTTTTGTCGACAACCTTCACACCCTGCCCGCCGTTGCGACCGAGGACGACCTGACGCAGGTGGACTACCTTGCCAATCTCGTTTCCTATCAGCACCCCGACCACGACACCGAAAACTGGCCACCGGAGAACAGACAATGAGCGAAACGGGTTTTTCCGGCGGCTGCCAGTGCGGCGCCGTACGGTTCCATGCGGGCAAGCTCGGCAGGGCCTCCATCTGCCACTGCCGCATGTGCCAGAAACATTTCGGCAATTTCTTTGGCGCACTTGTGACTGCCGATCAGGCACATCTGACCTGGACACGCGGCCAGCCTGCCCTCTTCCGCTCGTCGCAGAAAATCCATCGCGGTTTCTGCAACAAGTGCGGCACACCGCTGACCTATCATTATCCCGGCGGCGTGGAGATCGCGATCGGCGCTTTCGACCATCCCGAGAAGATAGAGCCGCAGGTGCAGGTGAACATCCACAAGCGTATGCCGTGGATCGAGCAGCTGTTCGCCAAACCGGCAGTCGAACAGGGCGTCGATGAGGCCGAGATCACCTCCTACCAACATCCGGATCATGACACGGCCGAATGGCCGCCTGAGGAACGATAAAACATGACTGAAGAACTGCGCGGCTTTTATCCAGAGATCGAACCCTTCGAGACCGGCATGCTCGACGTGGGTGACGGCCACACGATCTATTGGGAGCGGGTGGGCACACGCGGCGCTAAGCCGGCGGTCTTCCTGCACGGGGGCCCGGGCGGCGGGGTAAACCCCACCCATCGCCGGGTATTCGATCCCGATCTTTACGATGTCATCCTGTTCGATCAGCGCGGCTGCGGTCGCTCCACGCCACACGCGGAACTCAAAGCCAACACCACATGGCATCTGGTTGCCGATATTGAACGGCTGCGTGAACTCTGCGGCTTCGAGAAATGGCTGGTGTTCGGCGGCTCCTGGGGTTCGACGCTGGCGCTCGCCTATGCCGAAACCCATCCGGACCGCGTCAGCGAACTGGTCCTGCGCGGTATCTACACTGTCACCCGGCCGGAACTCGACTGGTACTACCAGTTCGGCGTCTCTGAAATCTATCCGGATCAATGGGAAAAATTCATCGCACCCATTCCCGAATCCGAACGCGGCGAGATGATGCAGGCCTATAATCGCTATCTCACAGGCACTGACGAAACGAAGAAGCTGGAATGCGCGAAAGCATGGAGCCAATGGGAGGGCGCGACCATTGCACTCGTCACCGATCCCGACCGCGTCGAGGATTTCGGTGAAGACAAATACGCGATTGCCTTCGCCCGCATCGAAAACCACTTCTTCGTTAATGGCGGCTGGCTTGAGGAAGGACAATTGC
The DNA here is from genome assembly GCF_026191755.1 of Agrobacterium sp. InxBP2. Taxonomy (NCBI): domain Bacteria; kingdom Pseudomonadati; phylum Pseudomonadota; class Alphaproteobacteria; order Hyphomicrobiales; family Rhizobiaceae; genus Agrobacterium; species Agrobacterium sp. InxBP2. The sequence continues at coordinate 148,803 of NZ_JAINDY010000033.1, read as the reverse complement.
TGCGCGATGCCGGCAAGCTCAGGAATATTCCCGGTGTCATCGTGCATGGACGTTACGACATGCCCTGCCCGCTGAAATATGCCTGGCAGCTCGCCAAGGCCTGGCCGGACGCGGATTTCCACATTATCGAGGCTGCGGGACATGCGATGAGCGAGCCCGGCATTCTCGATCAACTGATCCGCGCTAACGACCGTTTTGCCGGGAAATAGTATTTATTTCAGCACGTTGGCGGCAGGATAAGATGATGATTCACGCAGGGGTTTCCTGCGGGGATCATCTACCCGGCGCTGATCAGCACGTTTGAAAGGCAAAGCGCCTGTTATTCATGCAGTTTTTCTCATGAACCCTTCACGGAAATGAATTGGCCGCCATTGTGCCGATCCGTTATAAAACGCCATCCGAACAATTGGCGGTACTCCCATGGCACTCGACAAAACGCTTCCAGCCCAAGAGGGCGGCGACAGCGCGCGCGGTTTTGCTTTCGCGCTTTCCGCATATCTTTTGTGGGGTTTCCTGCCCTTCTACATGAAGGCGGTTGCACATATTTCACCGATCGAGGTCATCGTGCATCGCGTCGTCTGGTCGGTGCCGATCGCAGCGGTGGTGCTGATCGTGCTCGGGCGTACGGCTGAAATCCGTACGGCGCTGAGAAGTCCGAAGATGCTTGCGATGGCGAGTCTTACGGCTGCGCTCATCAGCATCAACTGGGGCGTCTACATCTGGTCGATCGGCGCGGGCCGCGCACTTGATGCCGCGCTCGGCTATTTCATCAATCCGCTGTTCAGCATCTTCCTCGGTGCCGTACTGCTGAAGGAGAAACTCTATCCGGCGCAGATCGCCGCCATCAGCCTCGTGGCGGTTGCGGTGGCCATCCTCACCTGGCATGCGGGCAGCCTGCCATGGGTTTCCATAGCGCTCACCGTTTCCTGGGGCTTTTACGCCTTTTTCCGCAAAACCCTGCCCATAGGCGCGACGCAGGGCTTCCTGCTGGAAGTCATGCTGCTGTCTATTCCCGCCGTGCTGGTCATGATCTGGCTTGCGTTCAGCGGACAGGCGCATTTCATGGGCGGCAATTCCGCCGATACCTGGCTTCTGGCGGCAAGCGGTCTCATCACCGCCGTTCCCCTCATTCTCTATGGCAATGGTGCGAAACTGCTGAAGCTCTCCACCATCGGCATCATGCAATATATCGCGCCGACGATGATCTTCCTGATAGCCATTTTCGTCTTCAAGGAGCCGTTCGACATGGTGCGTCTGGCGGCTTTCGCAATGATCTGGGTGGCGCTTGCGATCTACACCGGCTCAAGCCTGCTGCGGCTCAAGCGATGACCAAATCCTTTCTCACTCCTGCTCCCTGAAACGGGAGTGAGGTAACCAGGCGTCAGTAATCCACCAGCAATTGCGGGTTTTCCTCATAGCCGAAGCGCGGCTTGACACCGAGGAGGCCCGCCGTCTGGGCTATGATCTCGCGCGTCATGGGGGCCGCTGTCGAGGCTGCCGTGCGGCCGCCGTTCACGCCGGTCCTTGGCGCATCGATCATGGTCAGCACGACATATTTCGGCTTGTGCATGGGAAAACCGGCCACGAAGGCGTTGAAATTGATGTCCTTGACGTAACGGCCATTGATCACCTTGTCTGCCGTCCCCGTCTTGCCGCCGACATGAAACCCCTCCACCTGTGCGCCACGGCCGGAACCCTTGATGCCGTTCCAGTTGAACAGGTAACGCATGTCGGCGCTCGTCCTGTCGTTGATGACGCTGCGCGCGAGCGATGCCGCAGCCTCTTTCGAACGCGGCAGGAAGGTCGGAGAGATCAGGCTTCCGCCATTGATAAGGGCTGCAGCGGCCACCGCCGTCTGCAACGGAGTGGTGGCAACGCCATGGCCGAAGGAGATGGTGACGGAATTGATCTTCTTCCAGTTTCTCGGCTGGGTCGGCGTGGCAACGCCGGGCATTTCCGTGTCCATTCTGGTCAGCAGACCAAGCTTCGTCAGGAATTGTTGATGGCCCTCGACACCGACCCTGTCAGCCACCGCCGCCGTGCCGATATTCGATGAAAATTGAAACACTTCCGGAATGGAGAGCGGCCGGTTTCTTCCCTTGAAATCCCTGATGGTGAAGCCGCCCATGCGGATCGGCCGCGACGCATCCACCACCGAATTGAGCGTAATCGCCCCGGCATCCAGACCCATGGCGAGCGTGAAGCTCTTGAATGTGGAGCCCATCTCGAAGGTGGCGTTGCTCATCCTGTTGAACCAGCCTTTTTCATACTCCTTGTCGACGCTGCCATCGGCGAGGGTGCGGGAAGGTTCGTTCGGATCGTAATCCGGGACGGAAGCCATGGCCAGCACTTCGCCCGTCTCCACATCCAGGATCACCGAACCGGCGGCTTCGGCCTGATAGGCACTTTTCGCCTTCACGACCACGTCGCGAACGATGTTCTGTACCCTGAGATCGATGGACAGCCGCACCGGTTCCAGTGGCGTGCCGCTGGCAAGACCCACAGCGCGCAGATCGGCCAGCCCCTGCTGGTCCAGGTAACGCTCCATGCCGGCGAGACCCTGATTGTCGACATTGACGTGGCCGATAATATGCGAAGCGGTTGGGCCGCCCGGATAAAACCGCCGTTTTTCCGGACGGAAACCGATACCCGGTATGCCGAGATTGAGAATATCCGCCTGCTGCCGCGGTGTCAGCTGGCGTCGCAACCACTGGAAGCCTGTATCCGAACGCAATCTACGATGCGTCTCGCGCCAGTCCAGATTGGGAATGACGGTCGCGAGTTTTTCCACCACCTCGTCCGGATCGACGATCCTGCGCGGATCCGCATAAAGCGATACCATGTTGAGATCGGTCGCCAGAAGCGTGCCGTTGCGGTCGACGATGTCAGGCCGTGAGGCGATGGCGTTGACGCCGGAATTGATCCATGCGGTGGAAACGGGTTCGGCGAGCCCATATTGAACGAGGCGCGCAGCGGCAACGCCATAGATCGCAATGAAGACGGCGATCACGATCGCAAGCCGCGTCTTTGCCTCCGCCCGGCGGCGGGCGACCGAACCGAACACGACCTCCCTGCCCCGCAGCGGGTTTCTCTTGATAATGAAATGCGTCCGGCTCTTCAGCCGCATCACGAAAGCAATCATTGCCGATGACACCCACCCGAGGCGGCGGAGCAAAATTCCGCGATAACCAACGCCTGGGAAACGGTGACACAGGATCAGTCGCCGGGCCACGAAAAGGACGGGCGGAAGGATGCCGCCGTTAAATCTATATTAATATACATTTAAAATTGTAACGAGCCGCCCGAGCGGCCGTTAACAATCGCCGGGCCTACAGGCGCGAAATCACCGAAGGGTCGCCTTCAGGGTTCTGCTGCGCCAGCGCGCGGTCGATGATGGCGGGCACGATGTCCTTCACATCGTCAATGATGAGCGGGTTGAGAAGATGCGCACGGTGGATGAAGCCCTGGTCGCGCATATGTTGCACGAGTTCCAGCATCGGGTTCCAGAAACCGTTGATATTGGCGAAGACCATTGGCTTCGCGTGACGGCCGAGCTGCGCCCAGGTCATGATCTCCACGATCTCTTCCAGCGTGCCGACACCGCCCGGCAGGGTGACGAAAGCATCCGAGCGCTCGAACATCATGTGTTTGCGCTCGTGCATGTCCTTTGTGATGACAAGCTCGTTCAATTGTCCGAGAGAATGGCGTGTTGCCTCCATGTCGACCAGAAATTCCGGTATGATGCCCGTCACTTCGCCGCCATTGGAAAGAACGCCGCTGGCAACTGCGCCCATGATGCCCTTGGTGCCGCCACCATAAACCAGGCGAATGCCGTTTTCGGCAATGGATTTCCCAAGCGCACGGCCTGCTTCCATGTGGGCGGGATCACGTCCGGGCTGGGAGCCGCAATAAACGCAGATGGATCGAATCGCTGTATTTTTGTCCGTCATGAAGGGAAGGAACTATGTGCGATGCGACACGTCAAGAAAATTTGGGAAATCCCTTGCAAATATGGCCTTTTGGCCACTCACCGCTTGTCTGGCGCAAGGTAAGACGCTAGCAATCTCAACTCGTGTGAAAAGCTTGAATTATCCGGAGCATCCAGGATGAAAAACAATAAAGCCGGTTTGCTGGCGCTGATCGTGTTGGGGATTGCATCCCTGCTCATGATCTTTTTCGTCCTGCCGCGGATTTCAAACGACGGCAAACCGATCGGCGACGCCATCAACGAGGCGGGCAACGCCGTGAAGAACAGCGTGGAAATGGGCGCCGACAAGGCGGGCGACATCCTGTCCGATGCGGCAGAAGAAACCGCCAATATCGCCGACAAGGTCGGCCGTCTGGCGGCTTCCGCCACACAGTCGATCAAGGATCTGACCACGCTTTTTGCCGACAGCAAGGTTCCCTCCGACGCCGATTTCGCAGCGGCGCGCAAGAAGGTCGAGACCTCGCTCAAGGAACTGACGAATATCGAAATTCCCGAGTCGCTGGATGAAACGACGTCGCGGCTCATCACCACGGCCCGCACCGCCGCCGAGCGCACCACGGCCTTCCTGCGCGGCCTGCCTGACAATGCGGCGGCAGCGGCGGCGCAGGTGCGTCGTCTCGCGGGCGTCTTCGCCGGCACCGACGATGGCGCGCCCGAAGCGGCGAAGCCGGCGGCGGCGCCAGCCGATGCCACGCAGACCTCTTCCGGCGCGCCGACTTTCGACGTCCTGCGCGTCGAGCCTGATGGTTCGGCGGTTGTTGCCGGCAAGGCGCAGCCGGGTGCGAAACTTGAAATCCTGAGCAACGGCAAGGTCGTCGCCCAGACAACGATCGACGGATCCGGCGATTTCGCAGCCGTTTTCGACAATCCCCTGCCGCCCGGCGACCATGAACTGGTGCTGCGTTCGACCGATACCGCCGGCAAGGCGACGCAGTCTGAGGAAGTGGCGACGGTTTCCGTTCCGGAAGGCAAGGCCGGCGAGCTTCTGGCCATGGTTTCAAAACCCGGCAAGGCAAGCCGGGTCCTCGCCATGCCGGAGGCGGCCCCTCCGGCGCTTCAGCCGCAACCGCCATCACAACAGCCTGCGGCAACGGCTGCGACCAACGCCAATGCTGCCTCCGTACCGCTTGCCGGCGCGGCCGCTGCCGCCGCTCCGTTGACGTCGAGCGTCCAGGTCACTGCCGTCGAGTTCGAGGGATCGAAGATTTTTGTCGCGGGTTCCGCGCCCGCCGGTTCGACGGTTCGCGCGCTGGTCGATGACAGGGAAATCGGCAAGGCCACGACAGAAGCCTCCGGGCATTTTGTCATCGAAGGTGACGTCGATCTCGCCGTTGGCAGCCACATCATCACCGTCGAGGAGCTGAATGCCGACGGCACCGCGAAAGTGCGCGTGCGCGTTCCGTTCGAAAGGCCGCAGACCGACCAGGCAACCGTCGCGATGCAGACGCCGTCTGCTTCTTCGTCAGCGGCCACGAATGCAGCGCCGGTCGAAAACCAGAGCACGGCGAGCGACCGCGCCGCTTTCGAAAAGCTGCGCACCGATGTCGCCAAGGCCTTCGGCATCCTCTCCAATCTCTACAGGGACCAGCCGACACCGGCACTCGATCAGGCAATAGCCGGCCGCTCTGCCGTGGTGATTGCGCTGAAATCGCTTTCGGAGTTCCGCACCGCGGCAGCCACCGAGCCGGACTTCACAGCCTTCGCCGGCGACATCGCCGCCAAGGCGCGCCAGCTGCTGACATCGGTCGAAGCCTGGCCGAATGACGTGGCGGCAATCGGCAAGGGGCTGGCTTCGCTGGCCAGCAGGCTTGCCGAACTCCACATCACCGCGCCGCCCGCTCCCACGCCACAGGCGCCAGCCGGTCCGCAGACCTTCGAGCAGGCGCCGCTGGCCGAAAGCCAGAACAGCGTCATCATCCGCCGTGGCGACACGCTGTGGCAGATTTCGCGCCGCGTCTATGGTCAGGGCGTCCGTTATACCACGATCTATCTCGCCAATGAGGACCAGATCAAAAACCCTGACCTGATCGAGCCCGGCCAGATTTTCGGCGTGCCGAAAGAGGCCCTGCCGAATGCGGAAGAACTTCACCGCAAGCGGCTGAAAGGTGGCTCTTGAGCAACTGAACCGTTGCGGTAAATCCGCAACGATCCTATCTGTGACGCGCGCGGCGGCTTGACCAAAGCCGCCGTCATGCTGTCGGCTTCCGGCAGTGACCGGAGAGTATGATGGCCACGAAGAAAAAAACCATTTCTGCGGATTCCAGCAATCCCACCCAGACGCTGATCAATCTCTGGCCCTATATGTGGCCGGAGGGGCGGTGGGATCTGAAGATGCGGGTGGTCTGGGCCACCGTATACCTTGTTGTCGCCAAGCTGGTCCTCATCTCCGTCCCCTATTTCTTCAAATGGGCGACGGACGCGCTGAATGGCAAGCTCGATATGGCGGGGCTGGTCCCGGCCTTCCTGCTGGGCGCGGTCGCCCTTGTCATCGCCTATAATCTGACGCGGCTGATACAGGTCGGGCTTAACCAGCTGCGCGATTCGCTTTTTGCCAGCGTCGGTCAGCACGCGGTCCGCCAGCTGGCCTACAGAACATTCGTACACATGCACCGGCTTTCGCTGCGCTTCCATCTGGAGCGCAAGACCGGCGGGCTCTCGCGGGTTATCGAGCGTGGCACCAAGGGCATCGAAACCATTGTCCGCTTCACCATCCTCAACACCGCACCGACCTTCATCGAATTCCTGCTGACGGCAATCATCTTCTGGGCGTCCTACGGCTTTTCCTACGTTCTCGTCACGGTCATCACCGTCTGGGCCTATATCTGGTTCACTGTCCGGGCCAGCAACTGGCGAATCTCCATCCGCCGCGCGATGAACGACAGCGACACCGATGCCAATACCAAGGCAATCGACTCGCTGCTGAATTTCGAGACCGTCAAATATTTCGGCAATGAAGAGATGGAGGCGCAGCGCTTCGATGTCGCAATGGCGCGTTACGAAAAATCGGCGATCTCGATCTGGACCTCGCTCGGCTGGCTGAACTTCGGCCAGGGTGTGATTTTCGGCCTTGGCTCCACCGTCATGATGGTGATGTCGGCGCTTGCCGTGCAGCGCGGCGAACAGACGATCGGTGATTTCGTCTTCATCAATGCACTTTTGCTGCAGCTTTCCGTGCCGCTCAATTTCATCGGTTTCGTCTATCGCGAAATCCGCCAGGGCCTCGCCGATATCGAGCAGATGTTCGAGCTTCTGGAAGTGGAAGCCGAGGTTACCGACAGGCCGGGTGCGACGCCGCTCGCCGCCGGTCCCGGCGCGATCTCGTTCCGCGACGTGCATTTTGCCTATGATGCCGAGAGACCGATCCTGAAGGGCATTTCCTTCGACGTGCCGGCGGGCAAGACAGTCGCCATTGTCGGGCCTTCGGGTGCAGGAAAATCAACGATCTCGCGGCTGCTCTACCGTTTCTACGATATCCAGGAAGGGGCGATCACGATTGACGGACAGGATGTCCGCGACGTGACGCAAAAGAGCCTCCGTTCCGTCATCGGCATGGTTCCGCAGGATACGGTGCTGTTCAACGATACACTGGCCTACAATATCCGTTACGGCCGCCCTTCGGCGAATGACGAAGACATCACGGCGGCAGCGGATGCAGCCCAGATCAGCGCCTTCATCGGAAAGCTTCCGGATGGCTACGCCACCATGGTCGGGGAGCGCGGGCTGAAGCTCTCCGGTGGCGAAAAGCAGCGTGTGGCGATTGCCCGGACGATCCTCAAGGCACCGCCGATCCTGATCCTCGACGAGGCGACCTCGGCGCTCGATACGCATACGGAGCAGGAAATCCAGAGCGCGCTTGATATCGTTTCGAAAAACCGCACCACACTGGTCATCGCCCACCGGCTCTCGACGGTGATCGGCGCAGATGAAATCATCGTGCTGAAGGAAGGGCTGATCGCGGAGCGCGGCACGCATACATCCCTGATGGCCCAGAACGGTCTTTACGCCTCGATGTGGAGCCGCCAGCGCGAAGCTATCCGGGCCGAAGAGATGCTGCGCCATGTTCGCGAAACCGACGATCTCGGTGTCGTGGACCGCGGCGAACCAGCGCATTGAGGCGCATAAACGCCTGATAACGGCCCCCGCATGGCAAGGGGACCATTGCCGGGCGGTCCGTTTGGCTGTAACCAGCTAGGCAAAATTTGTCGCACGTCCGTATGGATCATGTCGTATCACGACCACATATAGACGCGACAGACAAAACCGGAGCAAGGAACCATATGAATCTGTTCGACACCATTCGCAACACCATCGTACCGATCCACAAGGAAGGTTATGTCTTCGTAGCCGCTTTCTTCGTGGCATCGCTGGTGCTCGGCTGGATCGCCGAACCGCTGTTCTGGGTCGGCCTGGTGCTGACGGCCTGGTGCGCCTATTTCTTCCGCGATCCCGAGCGCGTGACGCCGCAGGATGACGACCTGATCATCAGCCCCGCCGATGGCAGGGTTTCCGCCGTACAGACCGTCATCCCGCCGCTGGAACTGGAGCTGGGCAAGGAGCCGATGGTGCGTATCTCGGTGTTCATGAACGTCTTCAACTGCCACGTGAACCGTTCGCCGGTCCGCGGCCGCATCGTCAATGTTGCCTACCGTCCCGGCCTGTTTCTCAATGCCGAGGTGGACAAGGCTTCCGAGGACAATGAGCGCAACGGCCTCGTCATCGAAACGTCGCATGGCAAGGTCGGCGTGGTGCAGATCGCCGGCATGGTCGCTCGGCGCATCGTCTGCTGGGTCAAGCCAAACGAGCCCGTCGATGCCGGCGAGCGTTTCGGCCTTATCCGCTTCGGCTCGCGCCTTGACATCTTCCTCCCGGAAGGCTTCCAGCCGCGTGTATCCGTGGGTCAGACGGCAATCGCCGGCGAGACCGTGCTGGCAGAGTTCGGTTCCGCCAAGGGTCCGCTCCTCAGCCGCCGCGGCTGATGACGATCAGGAAAGACATGCGCCATGGAAACGCCGATCGCCGAACCGCCGCAGAACGGAAAACATGAGGGCAGAAAGGATAGCGGCCGCGGGCCGCGCCTGAGAGAAATTCCCTTTCGCCTGCTTGTTCCCAATCTCATCACCGTTCTGGCCATCTGCGCCGGCCTCAGCGGCGTGCGGCTGGCCATCGAAGGGCGTTTCGAACTCGCCGTTGGTATGGTGCTGCTCGCGGCCTTCCTCGACGGCATAGACGGGCGCATCGCCCGCATGATGAAAGCGACGTCCAAATTCGGCGAACAGATGGATAGTCTGGCCGATATCGTCAATTTCGGTGTCGCGCCCGCGCTGGTGGTCTATGCCTATCTTCTCGATCAGGCACGGTCGATCGGCTGGATCGCCGCCCTCATCTATGTCATCGCCGCGGGTCTGCGCCTGGCGCGCTTCAACGTGATGATCGAACGGCCGGTCAAGGCGCCATGGCAGAACGAGTTTTTTGTCGGCGTTCCTGCACCGATGGGTGCCATGCTGGTGCTGCTGCCGGTCTATCTCGGCTTCCTCGGCGTCGAGCCGGACAAGCCATTCGCTTATGTCGCTGCCGCCTATACCGTGCTGATCGGTTATCTCCTTATCAGCCGCCTCCCGGTCTGGTCGGGAAAATCAGGCACAAGCCGTATCCGCCGCGATCTCGTGCTGCCGATGATCCTCGTCGTCGTTCTCTATGTGGCCATGCTGATGAGCTTCACCTGGGAGGTGCTGGTTCTCACCGTTGCCGCCTATCTCGTCTTCATTCCCATCAGCGCGCGGCTCTGGCACCGCCGCTACGGTACGCTGACGATCGAAGAGGACGCGCATGACGACGGAAATGGCGGCAATGGCCTCGATCGCAGCATTTAAAACCGCAGGTATCATTTTTCTTGCTTCACCTATCTGCGCCGTGGCGCAAAATGTCGCACCCTGAACGGCCGGCTTTGCGTTTTCCGCCTCGAATCCGTCAAGATTAGCCGCGAAAGAAGGGGCTCACACGCATCGCAACGGCGTTTGGCGTGAATTGTGGAGAGAGAAAATGACGAACGAGACGAAGGCACAGCCGCAGGCAAAGCCGGACCTCAAAAGCCACTACCGCCCGCTCGGACTGAAGGCCGTCGCGGCCGCAGCGCTGATGTTGAAGCGCAAGCCCGCAGCCAAAACCGCTTGAAAATAAACGATTTTTCTTAAATCGGACAGGTCGGCGCCTGATAGGTCAGCTGACCGAAGACGGTCAATCCGGGATAACCGAGCACAACACGGCGCTATGAATGGCGCCGTTTTCTTTTGCTACCGTCATGCGCCATTCCGGCCAGGACCATGGAGCCGATCCGTTATAGTGTAACGTGACTGCAACAAAACCATGCTAAAGTATTCGACTTCCACGAGACGACTGTACGGACAGTCTCGCATCAATTACTGAGAAATTACAAATTTTCTACTTTAGAGATTCATTCCTCTGCGGTTACCAAGATTTTCAATACCGTGACGTGCGGTGGCGAAAGAATGAAGTTTCGTGGAGACATCATGAAGACGGCCATGGGGGGCTTGGGCGGCATGCAGGATAAAATCCTTCTGATTGAAGATTCCGTTGCTCTGTCCATGCTGCTGAAGACGCGCCTTTCGGAAGAAACGCAGGCCGAGGTGATCCATTGCGACAGCATGGCCGCGGCCGATACCCTGCTGCGCGCCCATGATTTCACGCTGGCGCTGACGGGTCTCAATCTTCCCGACGCTCCGAAGGGTGAAATTCTGGCGCTGCTCTCCGAACGCAAAGTGCCCGCCATCGTCTTCACCGCCACAGTGGATGAGGAGGCGCGCAAGCGTTATGCCGAGAAGAAGATCATCGACTATATCGTCAAGGACGGTCACCGCACCGTCGACGCGGTGGTCAAAACCGTCGACAGGATTTTGACCAACAGGCAGTTTTCCGTTCTGGTGGTCGATGATGCGCGGACCGCGCGCTCCGGCCTCGTGGAAATTCTGGAACGGCAGAACTTCAAGGTCAGCGAGGCGCATTCGGGCAATCGCGCGCTGGAAATCCTGGCGCAGGACCCGTCCATCCAGCTCGTCATCACCGATTATCACATGCCCGATATGGACGGTTACGAACTTACGCGCCGCATTCGCGACAGCCGCTCCTCGGAGGATCTGCGCGTGATCGGCATATCATCCTCCACGGACCGGCTGCTTTCTGCAAGCTTCCTGAAAGCGGGCGCGTCGGATTTCGTCTATCGCCCCTTCGTTCCGGAAGAGTTGCAGTGCCGTATCGACAACAACATCGAAACGCTGAAACAGCTCAAGCGCCTGCGCGAGCTGGCCGAGCGCGATCATCTGACAGGCTTGCCAAACCGACGCTCCTTTTTCGAGCGCACCCGTGCGCTCATGGACGTTATCAATGACAATGACGAAAATGGCGCCGTCGCCATCCTCGACATCGATCACTTCAAGAAGATCAACGACACGCTGGGGCACGATGCGGGCGACCGGGCTCTAAAAAAGCTGGCGGAGCTGCTGCATGACAAGTGCGACGCGCACCGCCATATCCCCGCCCGTCTGGGCGGCGAGGAATTCGCGGTCTTCCTGCGTGGCCTGGATGCCCACGCCGCCTATGCGTTCTGCGAAGAATTACGCGCCCATGTGGAAAAAAGCGGCCGACAATTGAGCGGCAGCAGCCTCGCACTGACGATTTCGCTCGGCGTCGTAGAGATCGAGAAGGGCGAGCCCTTCGACAACCAGTTGAATGCCGCCGATCAGCTGCTCTATCTCGCCAAGGCGAACGGCCGCAACCGCGTCTATTCCGATATCATGATCCAGGAAGGTTTGCAGAAGATCGGGCGGAACGGCTGAGTTTCTCCGGAACTGAGGCATGGGGAGCGAGCGGATGGGGCTTGTTTCTTCTCCCCGCCGGGGAAAAGCCCGCGGCAGCGGGATGAGGGGGCAAGCCCACCGTATATCTCTGCCGTAGCCCCCCCTCGACCCTTCGGGCCACCTTTTCCCCCTCGGGGAGAAGAATTGGCGGCAATGTCAGAGCTTAGATAACCAGCCTCACACGCTGCGCAAAGACGTCAAAACAGCGACATCTGCCCCTCGTCCTTCGCCGGTTTGATCTTGGCCAGCGGCACGCTTTCCGGCACTGGCTCGATGAGATCGGCGCCGACATTGGCGACCTTGTTGACCTTGTCCGAGACGGGAATCATCTCAAAGAAATCATCCTGAACCGGCCGCATCAGATCGGCGACCTCGCGTGGTTCCTGGGTCTTGCAGTCGAGCCAACGGCTGAAATCCTCAGGGGCGATGACAACGGGCATGCGGTCGTGAATGCGCCCGATGGCGGCATTGGCGGCCGTGGTGAGGATAACGCCGGTATCGACTTCCGAACCATCGGCCGAAGACCATGTCTCCATGAGACCGGCGAAGGCGACGATGCCGCCTTTCTTCGGGCGAATGAAATAGGGCTGGGGTTTGCCGCCCTCTTCCTTCGGCGGACGTCGCCATTCATAAAAGCCGGTCGCAGGCACGAGCACACGGCGATGGCGCATGGCGGCGCGGAAGGAGGCCTTGCCGATTGCCGTTTCCGAACGCGCGTTGATGAGCAGCGGAAAATCCTTCGGGTCCTTGACCCATCCGGGCAGGAAACCCCACCGAACCAGCACTGCCCGGCGATTGGGCAGGTTGCTGCCGCGCTCCTGCCGTTCACCCTCCATGACAATCAGTATCGGCTGCGTGGGCGCGATATTGAAGCGGGCGGGGAAATCCTCTAGCCCGATCAGGTCAAGATAATCGGCAATCTCTTCCGGCGTCGCTTTCAGGACGAAACGTCCGCACATATGTTTCTCCTCAACCCCGCGGCCCGAACAGGATGATGGTGGCCCCTGCGAGACAGACGGCGCCGCCGGCGATATCCCATTTGTCCGGCGCGTGGCCCTCGACGCCCCAGAGCCACAAAAGCGAAGCGGCGATATAGATGCCGCCATAAGCGGCGTACGCCCTGCCTGCGGCCTCCGCTGGCACCAGCGTCAGGAGCCAGGCAAAGGCGGCCAGCGACAACATGCCCGGCAACAATATCCAAGCCGTTCTGCCAAGTTTCAGCCAGGCCCAGAAGGAAAAACAGCCGGCAATTTCGGCAAGAGCCGCCAACGCATAGATAAGATAGATCTTCATTCCACCGTCTTCTGCCTGCACAATCGAACCGATTCTGGACTATAACATCGGCGCAGAAACCGGAATCGATTTTTCCAGACCGTCCGACCGAGACACGCGAAACCTTACATGACCGTTCGTATCAAGCCCCGCCTCGCCTCCTCCGCCATCGTCAGAAATGGCGACCGGCTTTTGCTCGTGCGCCGCATCAATCCGCCCTCGAAGGACATGTTCGCCTTTCCCGGCGGACGGGCCGAGGAAGGCGAAACGCCGGCCGAGACGGCGCTACGTGAACTGCACGAGGAAACCGGCATTGTCGCACGCCGTCCGCAACTTTTCGCGACCTACGATCTTCCCTCGCACGATGCAAATGGGACCCTGACGAGCCATTTTTTGCTCTCCGTCTTCACCGTGGAAACGGATGCCGATCCGCTTGTGACCGTCGGTGATGACGCAGCGGACGCAGGCTGGTACACGCTTGCGGAAATCCGCCGACTGCCGGCCCCAGAAAGCGTGGTGGAATGCGCCGAGCGGCTGCTAGCATGATTGCCAGCAGGGCAGAATCGCGATTATCTAGACCCATCCGCCCGCCGGATGTTCACGAGTATGTGTGGGGCAGAATAAAATTTTGATACGACCAACCATTTTCCTGTCTCTTTTCCTGACCATGCTGCCGACCGGGCAAAACGGCGCCGTTTACGCGCAGCCTTCCAAGGCAGCATCCGAGGCACGTCCTGCGGAAACGGCACCTCCCAAACCCGCGCCCTATGACGACAAGCTGGCACGGCTGTCGGAAATATTGGGTGCGGTGCAATATCTGAGAACGCTGTGCCCTTCTTCCGGACCGGAGGACTGGCGCAAATCGATGGGCGACCTTCTGGCTGCGGACACGGCCAACGAACCCGAACGACGTCAGCGCATGACGGCTGCATTCAACCGTGGATACCGCTCCTTTGCGGCCATCCACACCAGTTGCACACGCGCCGCCATCATGGCAGAAGAGAACTACCGTAACGAAGGGGCAACACTCGCTCAGGAAATCGCGTCCAGGTTCGGAAATTAGAGGATTATTAACCTCTTTTCGCCGCAGCCCGTGCCGTTTTGATAAAAGGCTGCTAGTGTTGTTAACAGGGTGGTAAGGACTTGCCCGCCCTGTCGAGGATGAAAAATGCAGACAAGCCGTAACGAAATCGACGATATGATCGTGCATGAAAAGATGCAGGTCGCTCTGGAACACCAGAACGAGGCATGGGCTGACGGCATGGCCGACGGCATCGAGCCGGAGATCATCGCCGATGCTGCAATCGCTCTGGCCATGCGCGAAACCATCCGGATCCACGGCGAGGCTGGCGCGGAAGCAATGCTGGAATCGCTGCGTCAGCGCATGCTTCAAGGCGAATTTTCTCCGCAGCGGGTGATACAGTAAAGCCGGGGTCTATCATGTCTTGCCTGAGCAAGGGGCTTTTGCGCTCTTCCGCCCTGCTATCCATCGTGCTCGCTCTGACCGCCGGGTCGATTGGCCTGCCGGGCCAAGCCTTTGCGCTTTCCGAGCTGAAGCCGGCCCAGAACAACGAAGGCGAGCCACAGGCTCAGAAGGGCGAACAGCCTGAGCAGACCGCGCCCGCCGAGCCGGACGAAATCGAGGGCGATTCGGAAGGCATTCCCCTGCCCGACCCTCTGGTCGACCGATCTGCCGCCCAGACGAACCAGCAATCGTCCAAGCCGGACAATACCCCCGAAATGTCGGTGGTCATCGAACACGATATTTCCAAGGCACCGGAAGCCGTACGCAAGCTGCGCCAACAGATCATCGACGCGGCAGCGACGGGCGATATTGAAAAGTTGCGGCCATTCATCGCTGCCGGCCAGAAAGAATTCCGCATCGACGGCAATGACGGCGAAGACCCGATCGCAGCACTGAAAAGCTATTCAGGAGATACCGACGGGCTGGAAGTGCTGGCGATCATCATCGACCTCCTGTCGACCGGTTACGCCCATATTGATGCCGGCACGCCGGACGAAGCCTATGTTTTCCCCTATTTCGCCGGAAAGCCGCTCAATACGCTGACACCGCCGGAAAAAGTGGAACTGCTGCGCATCATCACCGCCGGCGACCTAGCGGACATGCAGGAATACGGCAATTACAGCTTCTATCGCATCGGCATCTCGCCTGATGGCAAGTGGAAGTTCTTCACCGCCGGCGATTGATCCTATCCCGGCGCTTGCCGTTCTTTTGCAAAAATCCTAACTGTGCGGAATGAGCGTCCGGCACCGGTACATGTGCTGTTGCCCAGACGCATAGTCTCGACGAACCGAACGGTGACGCCATGCCTTCCGCTTTTCTTGCCGACCGCCGCCTGATCCGGGTTTCCGGCACCGGCGCCGAGGAGTTTCTGAACAATCTCATTACTACCGATGTGGAGCATCTGCCTGAAGGGGAAGCCCGCGCCTGCGCCCTTCTGACCCCTCAGGGCAAGATCCTGTTCGATTTCCTCATCGCGCGCGACGGAACGGACTATCTCATCGAGATCACCGCTTCCGAACAGGAAGCGCTGTTGCGCCGCCTGACGATGTACAAGCTGCGCGCTCCCGTCGATCTGAAAGCGGAAGCCGCCGAAGGTGTGAGCGTTTTCTGGGGGGAACAGGCACCTCAGCCGGCGTTAAGGGACGGGCGTTTCGCCAAGGCGGGTCTCGATCTATTCCGCGTTCCGGGCGCAACTGCCGCTGGCGACGCAGCCGTCTATGATGTGCTGCGTGTCGAATACGGCATTGCCGAAGCTGGCCGCGACTATGCGCTGCAGGATGCCTTTCCGCATGACGTGCTGATGGATGTGAACGACGGGGTGTCATTCAAGAAGGGCTGCTTTGTCGGCCAGGAAGTTGTATCGCGCATGAAACATCGCGGCACGGCAAGGCGGCGTGTTGTCCTTGTTTCAGCGCAGGACGCCCTCCCCGGCAGCGGCGTGGACATTACCGCACAGGGCAAATCCGTCGGTACGCTCGGCACCGTCTGCGGCAACAAGGCACTCGCCATCGCGCGCATCGACCGCATTGCCGCGGCGCTCGCGTCCGGCACGCCGCTTCTCGCGGAAACTGTTCCCGTCGCCGTTGCCCTGCCCGCCTGGAGCGGTCTTTCCTTCCCGGCGGCCGATCCGGCGGCACAGGCGGAGGAATAGAGGTGGCCTCCGTCAAAGGCCCGCGCGCCTGGCAGCGCATGCTGTCCGGACGGCGGCTCGATCTGCTCGACCCTTCGCCGCTCGACGTGGAAATCGCCGATATTGCCCATGGGCTTGCCCGCGTTGCCCGCTGGAACGGCCAGACGCGTGGCGACCACGCCTTTTCAGTCGCTCAGCACTGCCTCATCGTCGAGACGATCTTCTGCCGCATGTGCACGGCCGCGACCCCCGATGAAATGCAGATGGCGCTTCTGCACGATGCGCCGGAATATGTGATCGGCGACATGATCTCTCCGTTCAAATCCGTGGTCGGCGGCGGTTACAAGACGGTAGAAAAGCGGCTTGAGGCCGCCGTGCATCTGCGCTTCGGCCTGCCGCCGCATGCATCGCGCGAGTTGAAGGACCGCATCAAGAAGGCCGACACGGTCGCCGCCTTTTTCGAGGCGACGGAGCTTGCCGGTTTTTCCACGGCCGAGGCGCAAAAATTTTTCGGCCTGCCACGCGGTATTACCCGCGACATGTTCGACATCACGCCGCTTCCCTCCACGGAAGCGCAAAAGCTGTTCATCCAGCGTTTTGAGGCCATCGAGGCCATGCGCGGGACGAACCCCGGGGGTGCCAAATGACGGCCATCGTGGTTTC
The DNA here is from genome assembly GCF_026191755.1 of Agrobacterium sp. InxBP2. Lineage (NCBI taxonomy): Bacteria > Pseudomonadati > Pseudomonadota > Alphaproteobacteria > Hyphomicrobiales > Rhizobiaceae > Agrobacterium > Agrobacterium sp. InxBP2. Next base: position 131,854 of record NZ_JAINDY010000033.1, on the reverse strand, counting down.
ACCGCTCGGACGGATCGCGGAAATGGCCGTGAAGCACAAGGCCCGGGAAATGGTGACATTGATCGCCAGGGAGCAGACATTTCACCGCCCCGCGGTTATTGCCGCCGAACGGCATCTGACGCTTGCGATGAACGACATCTCCTTCAAGGGCACCGGCAATCTTATCGCCCCTGACGATGCGCATGTGCTGAAGCTCATCGAGTTCGCGCATGAATGGGATCAGACGGCCCCGTTGCTTATCCATTGCTGGATGGGCGTTTCGCGCTCGCCTGCGGCTGCCGTCATCGCCGCGCTCAGTCTTTACCCTGATCAGGATGAGACTGAACTTGCGCTGCGTCTGCGTGCCGCCTCGCCCTATGCCACTCCGAATGCCCGCATCATCGCCATCGGCGACCGGCTGCTCGGCCGGAAGGGTCGTCTGGAGGCGGCTATCAAGGCGATAGGCAGGGGCGCGGACACCGACGGCAATGTGCCTTTCGTGCTGCCACTTCGCAGTTGACAACCGGTTTTGGCGGAACCCCTTCGGAACGCAGTCGTTACCAACCCTGAACGCAAATAAAATCACGGGACGATTCATGGAACAACAGGCAACGGATATCATTGTCGCATCGCAAGCGGCCGTAAGACAGGCGAGCGCACTGGCGGTGCAATATTCCTTTTCGGTGATCGGTGCACTTCTGCTGTTAATCGTCGGCTGGCTGGCCGCTGCCTTTCTTCAACGCTGGGCCTTTCAGGGCCTGTCGCGCATTCGCGGCTTCGATGCGACGCTTGCCGGATTCTTCGCGGGCGCCATTCGTTATGTCGTCCTCATTCTCGTCATCGTGATGGTGCTGGGCCAGTTCGGGGTGCAGACGGCCTCAATTCTCGCGGCCCTCGGCGCCGCCGGTCTTGCCATTGGCCTCGCACTTCAGGGAACGCTGCAGAACATTGCCGCCGGCATCATGCTGCTGGTGCTGCGTCCCTTCCGGGTCGGGGAATATATCGAAACCAGCAGCGTCAGCGGGACGATCATCGAGATCGGACTGTTTGCGACCGAGCTGAAGACCAGCGACGGCCTTTACCGTCTGGCGCCCAACTCGACGCTCTGGAACGTGCCGATCACCAATTTCAGCCGCTTTCCTTCTCGCCGGCACGAATTGAGCCTGACGGTGAAAAACGATGAGAATCTCGCCGCTGCGCAGGACATGCTGATGAATGTCGTACGCTCGGAAAGCCGGGTGCTGCTTGACCCAGCCCCTGTCACCTTTGTCGATTCGGTGAGCGCCGACAGCGCCACCGTCAAGTTGCGTTACTGGGTGCGTAGCGACAGCTATTTCGCGACGACCCGCGATGTGACGAAAGCGATGAAACTCGCGTTCGACGAGCGTAAGGCGGAAGTGAGCGCACAGCCGGCCTGAGACGTCACCCCCATTTTTCTGCAAGCGCGATGGCTGCAAGAGCCGTCGCGCTTTTTCGTTGCCTCGCCCTGTAGCGCACTTGCATCCGGCTGATGCGATCTCTATAGCTTTATACGTAATGTTATTACGTAACTTGTCTTAGGAGAGAGCCGAAACAATGCAGAAGACAATCACCCGCCTCACCGGCGCTGTCGCACTTGGTTCCATGCTGTTGGCGGCGACCACGGCAATGGCTGCCGGTGGCGACAAATCCGCAGCCCACAGCCATGAGCACGGGCACGATCACGGCCATCAGATGACCGAAGCTGAAAAGCAGATCTACAAGGGTTATTTCGAGGATGCCCAGGTGAAACCACGCACACTTTCCGATTGGGAAGGCGACTGGCAATCCGTTTATCCCTACCTGCTGAACGGCTCGCTCGATCCCGTCATGGCGGAAAAGGCGGCTCATGGCGACAAGACGGCCGCCGAATACCGCGCCTATTACGAGGTCGGCTACAAGACCGACGTGAACCGTATCGTCATCAAGAGCGACAGCGTGGCGTTTTATAAAGATGGCAAACCCGCTGAAGGCACCTATGTCAGCGACGGCCACGAAATCCTGACCTACAAGAAGGGCAATCGTGGGGTCCGCTACATCTTCAAGAAAACCGGCGGCGATGAGGCCGCACCGCAATTCATCCAGTTCAGCGATCACTCCATCGCCCCGGTCAAGGCCGGCCATTACCATCTCTATTGGGGCAACGACCGCAAGGCATTGCTGGACGAAGTGACCAATTGGCCAACCTATTATCCGTTCCTGATGGACGGCGCCGATATCGTCAAAGAAATGGCGGCGCATTGAGCTATAGCAGGCTCGCGGCTTTCCGGAGCGTGAGGAATGCCGGCAAGCACGTCTTTCGCCTTCTCCCCGCCGGGGAGAAGGTCGCGGCAGCGGGTTGAGGGGGCGAGCTCTCCGCATATCTGTGCCGTCGCCCCCCTGATCTGGCCCTTCGGGCCACCGTCTCCCCGGCGGGGAAAAGAAAGACTCACTGCCCCATGGTGGAGCGATGCGCCCAGCCCGTCATGCGCTTTTCGAGCCAGGCCATGATGGCATACATGGCGATGCCTTCCACCGCGAGCATCAGCAGGCCGGCAAAGACCAGCGGCACATTGAACTGGCTCTGCGCCGAACTCATCATGTTGCCGAGGCCATAATTGGAGGCGACGGTTTCCGATACGACCGAGCCGACAAAGGCGAGCGTGATGGCGATTTTGAGCGAGCCGAAGAAATAGGGCATGGACCGCGGAATACCGACCTTCAACATGATGTCCATCTTCTTGGCACCGAGTGCCCGCAGCACGTCTTCGGTTTCCGGCTCAATGGTGGCAAGCCCGGTCGCCACATTAACGACGATCGGGAAGAAGGAGATCAAAAAGGCGGTCAGAACGGCGGGAACCGTGCCGATGCCGAACCAGATGACGAGGATGGGCACCAGCGCCACCTTGGGGATGGCGTTGAAACCGATCATCAGCGGATAAAGCCCGGCATAGATGGTTTTCGACCAGCCAATGAACAGGCCAATAGCAAGACCGGCGACCACGGCAAGGGCAAAGCCCAGTGTCGTCGTATAAAGTGTCTGCAGCGAGTTTTTCCAGATCGGCGACCAATATTGCATGATGGCCTGGCCCACCCTTACCGGGGATGGCAGGATCGTGGGCGGCATTTTCAGCGCATGGACGAGCAGTTCCCACACCACGAAGAGCGCCAGCGTATAAAGCCAGGGAGCGGCTTTCACCCAGTTGACGCGGGCAATCAGCGGCTTCGGCGGTTCGGCCGCCACGGTGCTTTCCACGATCGCGCTCATGCCGCCACCCTCGCCTGCGCGATTTCGCCATGCAGTTCCTGCACCATGTCGTTAAAACCCTTGTCATACATGATGTCGAGCTGGCGCGGGCGTGCAAATGGCACGCGGTGTTCGGCGAGCACCCGGCCCGGCCTCGCACTCATCACGAAAATCTTGTCGGCCAGAAATGCCGCCTCGCGCAGATCGTGGGTCACCAGGATGATCGTGACGCGCTGCGCGGCGTGCAGGTCGCGTATGACGCACCACAATTCCTCGCGGGTGAAGGCATCGAGCGCACCGAAAGGTTCGTCCAGCATCAGCAGTTCCGGTTCGTGAATCAGCGCACGGCAAAGATTGGCGCGCTGCTGCATGCCGCCGGAAAGCTGCCACGGATACTTCGAACCAAAACCTTTGAGGCCGACGATTTCCAGAAGGCGCTCGGCTTTCGCGACATATTCCGCCTTGTGGGCGCGCAGACGTCGGCGATGTTTTTCGACGATCTCCAGCGGCAGCAGGATATTTTCGAGCGTCGTGCGCCAGGGCAGCATTGTCGGGTTCTGAAACGCCATGCCGACTATGGAAACCGGCTCCGTGACCTGCCGTCCGGCGACGATGACATTGCCCTTCTGCGGAATATGCAGCCCCGTCACCAGTTTCATCAGGGTCGACTTACCGCAGCCAGACGGGCCGACCACGGCCGCGAATTCACCCTTGTCGACCGTCAGGTTCAAGCCGGAGACGGCCAGCGTGCCGGCCGACCCGCCGTAGCGCATGTCGACATTATCTATTTCCACGAGATGTGACATCGCGATCCCCATTTTCAGGCTGGAACGGGCGCTTATGGCCTTCGTTACTCCCGCCGCAATTCCTTAGGCTGCCGGCCATACCCGGCGTTGCCGCTTGTTTCTTCTTCCCGAGGGGGGGGAAGGTGGCCCGAAGGGTCGGATGAGGGGGAAACGTCGGCGGTGGACCGAGAGCTTGCCTCCTCATCCCGCTACCGCGGACTTCTCCCCGGCGGGGAGAAGAAACCTGCGGCACCCACTCATTTTACCCATCAGGGAAGCATGCGTTCTGCCTTGGCCGGCAGGTAGGTCGCGTCGAACACCTGCTCCGCCTTGACGTTGCCCTTCAGGCCCATGGACACCTTGAGCGTCTCCAGCGAGGCGGCAAGCCGGGTCGGCTCGACGCCGCCCATGCCGTTTTCCACCACATAGGGCGTCTTGATGTTCATGCTGTTGGCCATGTTCAGGCGTTCAAGCTCAATGGCGCTGTCGAGTGTCTCGTTGCGCTTGAGAACAGCAGCCACGCCTTCTTCGGGGTTCTTGACGGAATCAGCAAAACCCTTCGCCAGCGCTTTCAGGAAACCTTTCACCGCTTCAGGGTTTTTCTCAGCGAAATCAGTGTTTACCAGCACTGCATTGCCATAGAGATTCAAGCCGTGCTCGGCCATCAGAATGGTCGAGATATCATCGTCACCGATGCCCTGCTTCTTGAGATTGAGGATCACCGAAAAGGCAAAACCAAAAACGGCATCGACATCACCCTTGGCGAGCATCGGCTCACGCACCGGAAAACCGATCGATTCGATCTTGATCTTGCTGTCATCGAGACCGGCGACCTGCTTGAAAGCCGGCCATTGCGCAAAAGCGCCATCCGGCGGCGGCGCGCCGAGCTTCTTGCCTTCCAGCGATTTCGGATCGCCGGTGACGCCAAGCGACTTGCGGCCAACAACGGCGAAAGTGGGCCGCTCATAAACCATATAGACGGCCTTGACCTTCTGGCTTGGATCCTCATCGAGGAATTTCATCACCGAGTTGATGTCGCCGAAACCCATCTGGTAGGCGCCGGTCGCGACACGCGGAATGGCTTCGACCGAGCCGTTGCCGCTGTCGATGGTGACGTCGAGGCCCTCGGCCTTGAAGTACCCCTTGTCGAGTGCCAGCAGGAAACCGGCGGCCGGACCTTCGAACTTCCAGTCGAGCGTGAATTTCACCGGCGTTTCTGCCCGCGCCTCCCCCGCTGGCAGCGAAAAGCCGGCGGACACACCGATGGCGGTAATGGCCAGAGCTCTGGTCAACAACCTGCGCGTTAAAATCATCTGTTCCCCCTGATGGTTTTGTTGGATTGGTTGCATAAGACCCAATTCCGACCTCCAAGGCAAGACAAAATTGCATACAAAATAGCCGTTATTTTGTATGCTTATTTTATATGCACAATTACTCGCGAGCCAGGCAAAAAGCCGGCATTCTGCACATCGCGCATGCAACGAAGCGAGAGAAGCATCGTTCACGCAGAGAACACAGCGTTCTCATTTGCCGGGGTTGCGGATCAGGGGCAGCGTGAGACAAATAGGCCACGAACAGCAGGCGGCTACAGCGGGGGCAAGATGAATTCTGCACTGGGCATACACCACATCACGATGATCACCCGAAAGGTGCAGGCGAATGTGGATTTTTACGCCGGCTTTCTGGGCTTGCGGCTGGCCAAACGCACGGCGGGCTTCGAAGACGCCATGCAGCTTCATCTGCTCTATGGCGATGACATCGCCTCGCCCGGTTCCCTGCTGACTTTTCTGGTGTGGGAGGACGGTGGCCAAGGCCGCGTGGGTTACGGCCAGACGCTGGAAATTTCCGTGGCGATCGATCCTGCCGCCATCGGCTTCTGGCTGACGCGGGCGCTGAGATTCGGCATCCGGGCGGAAGGTCCCTCGGACGAATTCGGCGAGCCCGTCATTCGGCTGAAAGACCCTGACGGCCTGATCGTCAAGCTGGTCGGCACTCAGGCCTTTGACGACGCCACGCCGCACGTGACGAAAGACATTTCCGAAGAGGACGCCATTCGCCGCATCTACGGTGCAACCGTGCTGAGCGAAGTGCCGGAAGAAACCGTGGCTTTTCTCGAAAAACACTTCGGATATAGGCAGGTAAGCCAGACGGGCGCAATTCGCCGGCTCGTTTCCGATAGCGGCGACATTATCGATGTGCGCGACGCCACAGGCTTCTGGTCCAGCGCGCCGGGCACCGGCACGGTCGATCACATAGCCTTCCGCGCGAAGGACATGGATGAGTTGAACTCGGTTCTAACCGGGCTGAAATCACTGAATTCCAGCACCACCAACGCCCATGACCGTAAATATTTCCATTCGCTCTACGTCCGCGAACCGGGCGGGGTTTTGATCGAAATGGCGACCGACGGGCCGGGTATGACGGTGGACGAACCGCTGGAATCGCTCGGCGAAAAACTGTTCATCCCGCCGCTCTTCATGAAGGATGAGGCGGATGTGCGTGTCGCCCTGCCGCAATTTGCGATGCCTGGCGAAGAGCGCATCGTCTATCGCGACCTGCCCTTCGTACACCGTTTCTACACGCCCGAAGAGCCTGATGGCAGCACCATGATTCTGCTGCACGGTTCCGGCGGAAGTGAAACAAGCCTGATGCCGCTGGCGCACCGGGCAGCACCGGGCGCAACGCTTCTCGGCGTCCGCGGCCGCAGTACGGAAGAAGGGATTGCCCGGTGGTTCCGGCGTTATCCCGATTTCAGTTTCGACCAAAAGGATATCGTCTCGGAAGCGGAAGCCTTCGCCGCATTCGTGGAAGGGGCAATCCGCTCCTATGGGCTCGATCGTTCGAAACTGCGGTTTATCGGCCATTCCAATGGGGCGAACTTCTATGCGGCCTTTGCCGCGCTTTATCCGGAGCTTGCCGGGGACGCCCTGCTGTACCGCCCGATGCCTGTTCTCGAAACATGGCCGGAGAGTGATCTTTCCGGCCGCAGCTTCCTGCTTGTTGCGGGAGAACGCGACAAATACCGCGACGGGGCGAGCGTGCTGCATGACAGGCTTGCGGCAAACGGCGCAAGGGTTGAGGTGGAAACGCTGGAGGACGGGCACGAACTCGGACTCACGGATATCGAAGTGGCGCGGCGCTGGCTGGCGGATGTTCCCTGATTTTCGGGGGATGCGCATAAGCCGAGCGGATGCCGCCCATTTCTTCTCGCCCAGGGAAGAAAGTGGTCTGAAGGGTCGGTTGAGGGGGGTAAGCTCTCGGTTTATTTCTACCCTCGCCCCCTCATCCCACTGCCGCAGACTTCTCCCCTCGGGGAGAAGACGCGGATGCGAGCGCTCGCTCCCCCCGTTACCCACAACCTCATCAACCGGGCCTTGCATAAATTCACCAAAAGGGCTTTAAAAACAGCTTCATAATTGGAGAGTCCGTTTGGAAATCCCGCTGTTTATCCTCGCCCTTGTCGCGGCCTTCATCTACACGCTGGTCGCAAGCATCCGCAATTCAAGCCGCATCAAGTCGCTCGAACGGGAGGTTCACAGCCTCAAGCGGCTGATGGCGGCGGGCGTGGCCGCTCCTGCTGCGGCACTGGCGGAAAACACGGAAACCGCCGAAAAGACCGATTTCGCAGCAGAGACGGAAGGCCAGACGGCGCCGGAACCAGCGGGCATCCGGGATGAAGACGCCTTCGAGCGTTCAGAAGCCAGCACCGCTGCGGCGGATCAAGACGTGGCGCGCGAAGACGCTCCCGCTGCGCCACTAGCCGATGCCGTATCCGTGGCGGCTTCTGATACCGCGTCTGCCCCGGCAGCGAAAGAAAGCTTCGAAAGCCTGCTCGGCGCGCGCTGGGCGGTTTGGGCGGGCGGGCTGGCGCTGGCGCTCGGCGGCATTTTCCTCGTCAAATATTCGATCGAATCAGGCCTGCTCAGCCCGGCGGTCAGGCTGTCGCTCGCCGCGATTTTCGGCGTCTTTCTCGGGCTTGCCGGTGAAGCGATACGCCGCAAGGCGGTGCCAGGCATCGCCACCACCTACTCCAACGCCATGATACCGGGTGTGCTCACCGCGGCCGGCGCATTGACGCTGTTCGGTGTGGTTTATGCGGCTTATGGCATCTACGACTATATCGGCCCCGGCACCGCCTTTATCCTGCTCGGCCTCGTCGCCTTCGCCACCATCGGCCTGTCATTGTTGCACGGACAGGCGCTCGCCGGTCTCGGACTTCTCGGTTCGATGCTGACGCCGGCGCTGATTTCCACCGAAACGCCGAACATCTGGGCGCTCTTCGTCTTTCTCACCGTCTCTTGGCTCGCAACCGCGGCAGCGGCGCGTCGGCAGGGCTGGACGGTGGTCCCGTCGCTTGCCAATGCCGGACTTGGCCTATGGGCTCTCGGATATATCGGCTTTTCGGATGCAATCAGTGCCGAACCGCCGACTCTTGCCCTGCTCATTATGCTCGCTGGCACGATCTTCCTTTGGCCCGGAAAACAGTACGACACCACGCCTCCGGACGCTGCCGAAACGGCAGCTCCCGAGCGGCGCGCGATTCGCATCATGCGGCTTTTGCTGCGCCCGTCGCTCGCCCTCAACCTGACGGTATCGATGGCGGTGATCCTGCCGGCCATCGGCTTCCTCTTTGCCGAAGGCAGCGTCGATACTCACCCGGCGCTCATCGTTTCAGCGCTTATTGCAGCTCTTGCAGCACTCGGCGCTGCCCGTCACTATGCCGTCTGGCCGGCGATCATCGCCGCGCTCGGCGCGCAGTCTGCGGTGTCGCTCATGTCGCGGCGTGGCATCGATTTTATTGGTCTCGTGAATGATACCGGCGTGACGCTTCCGCCCGTGGGCACAGGCTACGCTGCGGAAATTGCCATGGCGCTCGGCCTTGGGGCTATCTTCGTGCTGTGCGCCTTTTCCTTCCTGAAACGCAAGGGCGCAGAAGATGCGGATTTCGCCCAGCTCTGGGCTGGCATTGCCGCCCTGTTCCCTGTCTGGCTCGCGACGGCGAGCTTCGTCGAATATGGCAATCTCGGCCGCGACTGGCTGCACGCGGCCTATGGTCTCGGCCTTGGCTTCGTGCTGCTTGCCGGCGCTGAATGGCTGCACCGGCGCAACAGTGAGGCCTATCGCAAGCCGCTGAACATTTTTGTGCTCGGCTCCTTCGCCGCCTTCGCGCTCTGCCTGCACACGCTGACGGAAGGGCTCGCGACGACAGTGCTGCTGTCCGTCATCGGCTTCCTTTACGTGCTGGCGAGCCGCTACCGCAACTGGGATATACTGCCCTGGGTCATGGCTGTCGCAAGTGTTGCCGTTCTTGGCCGGATCGCCTGGGAGCCGACAATCGTCGGGCCGCAAAATCTCGGCACGACGCCGGTCTTCAACGCGCTGCTGCCGGGCTATGGCATCCCTGCCTTGCTGGCCATCATCTCCGCGTGGCTGTTGCGCGACTGGCCGGGCATGCGGATCAAGAACTTCCTGCAGGCCATCGCCAGCGTCATGGGACTTCTGGCCGTGGCCATCCTCGTTCGCCACGCAATGAATGGCGGTACGCTCGACAGCAATGTGCCGACGCTCGGCGAGCAGTCGATCTACACGCTGCTGACCATCGGCTTCTCCGGTGTCCTGATGACGCTGGATTTGAAAAGCCCCAGCCCCGTCTTCCGTTACGGCTCGATGATCGCCGGCGTCATCGCCGTCATCAACGTGCTGACGATGCATTTCTTCACGCTCAACCCCTATTTCACCGGCGAGAATACCGGCCGCATCCCGGTCCTCAACCTGCTGCTGATCGGTTACCTTTTGCCGGCATTCGCTTATGGCGGCCTCGCCTATTATGCGCGCGGAAAACGTCCGCCGCCCTATGTCAGCATGCTGGCGGTGGCGGGAGCAGCGCTCGGTTTTGCCTGGGCCACGCTTTCGGTGCGCCGTTTCTGGCAGGGCGAGAACATTGCTGACTGGAAGGGCTTTATGCAGGGCGAGACCTACAGCTATTCGGTGGTCTGGCTGCTGATCGGCGTCCTGCTGCTCGTGCTTGGCTCGCGCTTTAATGCCCGCAGCCTGCGTCTGGCATCGGCCGCCTTCGTGCTGATCTCGGTTGCCAAAGCCTTCCTGATCGACATGAGCAACCTCGAAGGCGTGCTCCGGGCGCTGTCCTTCATCGGGCTCGGCGCGGTGCTCATCGGCATCGGCCTGTTCTACCAGAAAATCCTCACCCGGAAGCCGCAGGCATGATCGCGGCGGAGGCTTTCGCGCCCCATGCGGCGCTTGCGCAGGATTTGATCCCGCACGCCGCCGATGCGGGCGACGGCTCGCATGATCTGGCCCATATTCACCGCGTCTTCCGCAATGCCATGCGCATCCATGCGGGTGAAGGCGGCGATGGCACCGTGCTGGCGGCCAGCGTGCTGCTGCATGATTGTGTGGCCGTGGAGAAAAACTCGCCCTTGCGGGCACAGGCATCACGGCTGGCGGCAGAAAAGGCTTCAGGCATTCTGGCCGGCCTCGGCTGGAAGAAGCAGGATATCGACGCCGTCACGCATGCGATCATCACCCACAGCTTTTCCGCCAATATCGAGCCGCAGACACTGGAAGCGAAAATCCTTCAGGATGCCGACAGGCTGGACGCCATCGGCATGGTGGGCGCGGCGCGCTGCTTTTATATTGCCGGACGCATGGGATCGGCACTTTACGATCCGGTCGACCCCTTGGCGAAGGAACGGCCGCTTGATGACCGCGCTTTTGCCATCGACCATTTCGAGACCAAGCTGTTCAAGCTGGCAGATGGTTTTCGCACAGAAACCGGCAGGCAGATGGCCAGAGCCCGCCATGAGCGGCTGAAACAGGTGCTGGACCTGTTTCTCGATGAAATATGAGGAAGCATGATGCGTGTGACAGAGCTTAATATCTACCCGCTGAAAAGCGCGCGCGGCATTTCCCTCCCGGACAGCGCCGTGTCGGCCGAGGGTCTGCCGGGTGACCGTCGCGCCATGCTTGTGGACCCGTCGGGCCACTTCATCACCCAGCGTGAATTGCCTGCCATTGCCACGGTTCTGGCGCGGCACGAGGACGGGGGCATGTTGCTTTCGCGCGACCAGCATGGCGAGATCGTCGCAAGGCCATCCGGCGAGCGCATGGATGTGGCGGTATGGAAATCGATCGTCAGCGCCAATATGGCCGACGCTGTGACCAATGACACGCTCTCGGCATGGCTCGGACGCGAAGTGAAGCTCGCCTTTTTCGATAACGCTTCCAAACGCATCGCGAGCCTCGAGTGGACAGGCAATGAAACGCCCGTCACCTTTGCGGATGGCTACCAGATCCTTGTCACCACCACCGCCTCGCTTGCCGCGCTGAACGACAACATGCGCGAAAATGGCGAAGACGACGTTGGCATGGAGCGGTTCCGGCCCAATATCGTGCTTGAGACGGACGAACCATGGGCGGAAGACGGGTGGGCGGCCATCGAGATCGGCGGCATTCGCTTCGATCTCGTCAAACCCTGCGCCCGCTGTATCATGACCACGCAGGACCAGACGACCGGCTCCCGCGATGTGCCCTCTCCCATGAAGGCCATGGGCCGCATCCGCATGTCCGCAGACCGGCGCGTGCCCGGCCCGCTGTTCGGCTGGAACGTGACGCCGCGCGGTGAAGGCAGGCTGTCTGTCGGCGACGTCGCAAAGGTGATCGAGGAAAGGCCCGAAGGCTGGGCGATCAAGAGGCGCTAAGTCAGTCCGGTTCAAACGGAATCCTCTGGGCATCAGGCAGCGCTTTAACCTGTCGTCAAACCCTCGCTCCCCTCATCCTGTGCTTGTCACAGGAATCCAGCCGATGCGCGTCTGCGCGGCGAAACAATCCCTCAGCCCAAAGAGTTGGGCTGGCTGGATCTCTGTGACAAGCACAGAGATGAGGAGGGACGGAGCACTATGAACAAGGCAAGCTTCGAGCCTGACGCCCCGATCTCAATCTTTGTGCACCCCGACGATACAACGCAAGGGTCATGTCACGACTTCTTCACACCGACGATCAAAAAGATCGGGCGGCGGTCTTCATGCTTCAGCTCCGGGCGCTCGGCCATCAAAGCCGGATCCGGACGTGGTTCCGCCAGACGCGTCAGGGTGAAACCAGCGGACAGGAGGCCGTTGACGATAGCTGACACGGTGCGGTGATATTTTACCACATCGTCTGCCATCCAGTTGGAGTGGCGCACGCCCTCGTTCTGGTAGTTGTCGAGTGGCCAGTGCAGGATTTCGCCATCCCCGCCGTAAAACCAGTCCTGTTTTTCCAGCGCCGTAAAAACGGGATGCTCGATGGAAAAAATGAAATCGCCGCCCGACTTCAGCACGGCGAAAATCCTTGCGAATGCCACGTCGAGATCGCGGACGTAATGCAGGGCAAGGGAACTCAGCACCACATCGAAACTCTGCCGCGGAAAATCGATGTCTTCGATAGCGGCGCGGCGATATTCGATGCCGGGGCCACCATTGATCTCTGCGGCGCGGCGCAACATGTTCTCCGAGAGATCGACGCCGACGACATGCCGTGCGCCCTGCTCCGCGGCAAAGCGGCAATGCCAGCCGAAACCGCAACCGAGGTCGAGAAAGGACTTGTCTTTCAGCGGGGGCAGCATGGAGCGCAATTCGTGCCACTCACCGGCCTGACGCAGACCTTCCACGGAACGCGGCATGGCGCTGTAGCGCTCGAAAAACCCGGGATCGTCGTAGATATTCTGTTTCATCGTCGCCTCTTAGGCCGCATTCCATCAATCGCATGAATAATGGCCGTCAAGAAAAGTCGCTAGTGGGGCCGGCTGACAAAAGATAATATTCATCCCATCATTGTGGAATCCGCGGCATGCTTTGCGCTTCTTTCAGAGGCGGGCGCTGCGAGGGGGGGGAATATTCATGTCGCAAGCCACTCGCCAGAGCATGCCCTGGCTGATTATCGCAGCCGGGTCGCTGATTGCGGTCATGACGTTCGGCCCCCGATCCGCCATGGGCTTTTTCCAGTTGCCGATGCTGGCCGATACCGGCTGGGATCGTTCAACCTTCGGTCTTGCCATGGCGCTGCAGAACCTCTTCTGGGGTCTCGGCCAACCCTTCTTCGGTGCCATCGCCGATAAGTTCGGTACGGGCCGCGTGCTCGTGCTCTCGGGCTTTCTTTATGCGACGGGCCTCATCTGCATGTCCTTCGGCACATCGCCCTTCTGGCTGCATTTCGGCGGCGGCGTTCTCGTGGGGCTTGGCATTGCCGCAGGGTCCTTCAGCGTCATCCTTTCCGCCTTCGCCCGCCATGTCACGCCGCAGCAGCGTTCATTCGCCTTTGGTATCGGCACGGCGGCGGGTTCGGCAGGCATGTTCCTGTTTGCACCTATCAGCCAGGGGCTGATTTCCACCTATGGCTGGTCGGACAGTCTGGTCTGGCTCGCCGCCATGATGATGCTGGTGCCGCTGCTTGCCTTTTTCATGCGCGGAAACTCGTCCTCCGGCACCCAGTCGCAGGCGCAGTTCCAGCAGACCGCGGGCGAAGCGCTGAAGGAAGCGCTTGGCCACAAGAGCTATCTGCTGCTGACGACGGGCTTCTTCGTCTGTGGTTTCCAGGTGGCCTTCATCACCGCGCATTTCCCGGCCTATCTCGGCGATATCGGTATCGAACCACGATACGCGGTGATTGCCATGGCGCTCATCGGCTTCTTCAACATCATCGGATCGCTGGCCGCCGGCGTCATCGCACAGCGTTATTCCAAGCCCTATTTCCTGGCCTATATCTATATTGCCCGTTCCGTGGTCGTGACTGCCTTTCTGCTTTTGCCGCAATCGCCGCTTTCAGTCATTCTCTTTGCTTCCGTCATGGGCATCCTCTGGCTCTCCACCGTGCCGCCCACAAATGCGCTGGTGGCCATCATGTTCGGCACGCGCCATCTCGGCATGCTCGGCGGCGTCGTGTTCCTCACCCACCAGATTGGCTCGTTCCTTGGCGTCTGGCTGGGCGGCTTTCTTTATGACAGGTTCGGTTCTTACGACCTCGTCTGGTGGCTTGGCGTCGGCATGGGGATTTTTGCGGCCGTCGTGCACTGGCCAATTGAAGAACGCCCCGCCCCACGGCCGGCCTTCGCCCAATAGCGATGGCCCGGAACTAACCGGCCCTGTCCAGTGCGGGCGGCGATCCCCTGCGCTCCAAAGCCTTCAGCGCCGCCTGCACGAAACCGTCGCGGGCGGCGTTTTCATTGAGCCCGCGCGGATCGTAGACATGGCGGTTGAGAAAATGGGCAGTCAGGCGAAAAGCTGCCGCAAGGCTCTCGGGATCAGCGGCTTTCGACTGGCCTTCGCCGAGAAAAGCCGGAAGCGACAGCATCCGGTCCGCATAAGGCGCTCCCGCCGTGCGGCAAACCGCCCTTCCCGTTTTCGGCGAGACATAGATGAGATCGTTGCGCAGCCCCGTCGCCGCACATTCGGTAAGATCAAGCCCGAAACCGAGATCATTCAGCACCGCCAACTCGAAGCGCACGAAAAGTTCGCCTGCATCGGCCGGTTCGTGGAGATTATCGAGAATGATATCGAGCGCCTGATAAAGATGCGGGTGCGGATCGCGCTCCGGCAAAAGCCTCAGCAGCGCGCCCATGGCCTGGACGCCGTATACGGCGGTGGCCGTTTCCATCAATTGCGCCGCGCGCAGTTGCAGGGGCTCGATGCGGTATTCTCCGAGATGATCGTCAAGGCGCGCGCGCCAGACGACGTCTACCCGGTTTCCCGCCTGCAGCACCGGCTGCATGCTGCGGGAGCGCCCGGAGCGCACCATGCCGAGATGGCGGCCGCGTGTGCGGGTCATCACCTCGGCGATGACACTCGTCTCGCCATGACGCTTTACGCCGAGAATGATCGCCTCATCCTGCCACTGCATGAAACCTGTCCGAATTTCGATTCAAGCCCGATCATAACCGATCCGGCGGCGAAACGTTATTCTTTTACGGTAACACGCGCCGCATCGACGAGGCGGAGGACGAAATCGGTGATTTCGTTTTCTCCGAAAGGCTTGCCGAGCAAGGGCGCATGCAGGAGATCTTCGGGGAATCCGGTCGTGTCGCCGTAACCGCTGACAAAACCGAAAGGAATGGACGCAGACCGCAAGTGGCGTGCAAAATCATAGCTTTTACCGTCAGAAAGGCTGACATCGAGAAGCACGCAATCGGCGCCATCCTCTTCGAGAGCCTTCCTCGCCTGCGCAAGCGTCGTGGCGATGATAACGGTCTCCACACCCATCGACTGGAGAACCGCCTCAACATCGAGCGCCACCAGATATTCATCCTCAACGATGATAACCCGTTGTGGCACCATATTTTTCTTCCTAACAAAGAGAGCCGTCAGGCTCGAAGCCGTCGTCTTCGAAACGATTCTCCAGTGAGATATCATGGGAGCAGTCGCAAATTGCGGCTCGCCCGTCATTTAAAAAAGACATGTCGGAAGATCAGATAAACGGTCTCTGCCGCTTGCCGTCGCTTTCCCAGCCCGCAACTTGCGCCAGTCCGGCGTCATCCAGCACCAGACAGCCCTTGTCCGTCCAGCGGATAAGCCCGCGATCGACGAGCTTTCTCAGCGTCTTGTTGGTGTGGACGATGGAGAGGCCGAGCGTATCGGCCACGTGCTGCTGGGTGACAGGGATCGTCGCCTCCCCCTGCAGCAGCGCGACCGCTTTCGCCCTGCTGTAAAGGAAAGCGATAAGGTAGGCCGCGCGCTCAAGCGCCGTGCGACGGCCGATGCTGAGCAGATGACTGTCGAGCATGCGCTCTTCGCTCGCCGCAATCCATGTCAGATCATAGGCAAGCGTCGGGTGGTCGGTAAAGAGATTGTTGAGGCGCGATCGCTCGAAGACGCATAGCGTGACCGGCGACAAGGCCTCAACCGAGTGCTGCATCTCCCCCATCACCGTGCCCTGCAGGCCGACGAGGTCGCCCGGCATCACGTAATTCAGGATCTGCCGCCGGCCGTCCTCCAAAGTCTTGTAGCGAAATGCCCAGCCCGCAAGAACCGTGTAGAGGTGAGCGCTGTGTGAGCCTTCCATCAGAATGACGGAGCCGCTCTCCACCGCCAATTCCCCCGTCTTGAAACGGGACACGAAATCCAGTTCCGAAGAAGAAAAGTCCCTGAAATGCGGTAGATCGCGCAGCGGGCATTGCTGGCAGGGGGTGGTGGAAATCCCGTTCGGTTTTTTGGGTGACATGATTATCCATCATGAAAAAAGGTTGCGCCCAATTGTCTTTGGAACAACCCGTTCCAAGGATATTCGGTTCCCTGCCGGGAACAAAGACATCGCGCTCCTCCCACCGCGTTTCTGTATCCTCACAGAAACGCGGGAATGACGCGCTTTCAGCCTCGCGGGAATTCCAGCCCCATTTCGCGGAAACGCTCCGGGTCGTCGCCCCAGTTCTCGCGCACCTTGACGAACAGGAAGAGATGCACCGGCTGTTCGAGGATTTCCGAGAGTTCCTTGCGCGAGGCGGTGGAGATCGCCTTGATGGCATCGCCGTTCTTGCCGAGCGCAATCTTTTTCTGGCTGTCGCGCTCGACATAGATCACCTGCTCGATGCGCACTGAGCCATCCTTGCGCTCTTCCCACTTTTCCGTCTCGACATGCGAGGCATAGGGCAGTTCCTGGTGCAGGCGCAGGAACAGCTTTTCGCGGGTGATTTCGGCGGCAAGCTGGCGCATGGGCAGGTCGGAGATCTGGTCTTCCGGATAATACCATGGGCCTTCCGGCAATTCGGCGGCCAGATAGTTCATCAGGTCTTCACAACCGGAGCCATTGGTCGCCGAGATCATGAAGGTGCGGTCGAAGGCGACCGTCTCATTGGCGGCGGCGGCGAGCTTCAGGAGGTCTTCGCGCTTTACCTGGTCGATCTTGTTGAGGCAGAGGATTTTCTTCTGGGGGACGTCCTTCAGGCCTTCGAGAATCGCCTCAGCGTCGCCCTTCAGGCCGCGCTCGCTGTCGATCAAAAGAAGAATGAGATCGGCGTCCTTCGCGCCGCCCCAGGCGGAGGTGACCATGGCGCGGTCCAGCCGACGGCGCGGCTTGAAGATACCGGGCGTGTCCATGAACACGATCTGCGCGTTGTCGTGAATGGCGATGCCGCGCATGACCGCACGCGTCGTCTGCACCTTGTGGCTGACGATGGAAACCTTGGCGCCCACCAGCCGGTTTACCAGCGTCGACTTACCGGCATTCGTAGGGCCAATGAGGGCAACGAAGCCGGAGCGGGTCGGAAGGGCATTGTCTTCGCCTGTCGAGGCGGGGTTTTCGTGATCGGTCATGATATCCATTCAAGGTCAGAGGTATTCAACATGCGGCCAGAGGGCTCGCCATGCGCTTGATAGTCAGCCGCCATCGCCGGTCAGCTCAGTTTCAGGTAGAGCTTTTCTGCCAGACGCCTTCGCGTTCCAGCAATCTGGTTGCCGCCACCTGCTCGGCCGCGCGCTTGGAACGCTCGACGCCGGTTTCCGGCTTTACGCCGGGAATTTCAACAGTCACCGTAAAGCGGGGATCGTGATCCGGTCCGGAGCGATCGTCAACCCGGTAAGATGGGGTGACCGCAAACTTTGCGTGCGCCCATTCCTGCAGTTCCGTTTTCGCGTCACGCCGTCCGGCATCCACGCTCGTGGCACGGCCCTGCCAATATTTCAGAATGAATTTGCGCGACGCATCGAGGCCGCCATCCAGATAGATGGTGGCAATCAGGCTTTCGACGACATCGGCGCGCACGTTCAGCATCGCCTTGCCGGTGAGTTTCTTGACGTCGGATCCGGTGCGGATGAAATTGTGCAGGCCCATCTCGTCAGCGATCGACGCGCAGGATTCGGCGCTGACCAGTTGGTTCAAACGCACCGAAAGCTCACCTTCGGACGCATTGCGGAAGATGGAGAACAGAAGCTCTGCAACGCAGAGACCCAGAACGCGGTCGCCCAGAAACTCCAGACGCTCGTAATTGCCCGCCGCGGCGGAGCGGGCGCTGGCATGGGTCAAGGCCCGGTCGAGCCGGGCCTTTTCCTTGAACTCATATCCGATCAACGCTTCCAGACGGGCAATCTCGTCCGCGGAAAGCGGCTTGGTCTTGCTCATCCCACAACCTTGAACAGGCGGTCCCAACGCATGTTGGCCGGCCATTCCCAAATGCGGCTGAACGGCGTGTCGTTGCCCAAAGAGAAGAAGATGACGCTGGCGCGGCCAATCAGGTTTTCTTCCGGCACGAAACCGACATCGAAGCGGCTATCCAGCGAATTGTCTCTGTTGTCGCCCATCATGAAATAATGGCCTTCGGGGACCACGAATTCGCGGGTGTTGTCGCCGCGCGAGTCGGGCGACTGATCGAGCGTGTCGTAGGTAACGCCATTGTCAAGCGTTTCGCGGAAAACGGGGACGTTGGCGCCCGGATCGGCGCGATAATCCGACGTGAAGGTGCCGTCGGGCTGCTTGGGTACCGGCTGGCCGTTGATGAACAGCACGCCGTTCGTGACCTGAATTCGGTCGCCCGGCAAGCCGACCAGACGCTTGATGTAATCCACTTCAGGATTGGGCGGCAGGCGGAAGACCACGACATCGCCGCGCTTCGGCTTGCTGAACTCCAGAATGCGGCCCGAAAACAGGTTCGGCGAGAAAGGCAGCGAATATTTAGAATAGCCGTAGGAGAATTTGTTGACGAAAAGATAGTCGCCGACCAGCAGCGTCGGCATCATCGAGCCCGACGGGATGGTGAAGGGCTGAAACAGTACGGTGCGGATGACCATCGCCAGCAGCAGCGCCTGAATGATGACCTTGACGTTCTCCCAAAGGGCGTTCTGCTTCTTTTCCGCTTTTTCCGACACTTAAAGACCTGCCTGATTGTTTCCCGGCTTCTTCTATCCAAGAAGCTGACGGGCCGTTGCTTATCGCGCCTGCGGCGGGTGATGCTGTTTCACGCGGCCCGCAACGCTTTCATATTTCTGCGACTTCTCTAGAACCTTTCCAGCCCGAAGGGAAGCGCTTCTGTGACAGCGGTGCAAATAGAGCGCGCCCAACGGCGCCCCCAGGCCTCAATCGATCACGGGAAGCGCCTCGATGATCACAAATGCCTGAGCGTAAGGGTGGTCATCCGTGATCGTCAGGTGAATATTGGCGCGATGGCCTGCGGGCAGCATGGCCGCCAGTCGCTCCCCTGCCCCGTTTGTCAGCACCATGGTGGGCTTGCCGCCCGGAAGGTTGACGACGCCCATGTCCTTCCAGAAAACGCCGTTCGCAAGGCCGGTGCCAAGCGCCTTGGAACAGGCCTCCTTGGCGGCGAAACGCTTGGCATAGGACGCGGCGCGGTTCTTGCGGCCATCGGATTTGGCGCGCTCGATATCGGTGAAACACCGATGGGTGAAACGCTCGCCGAAGCGCTCGATCGATTTTTCAACGCGCCGGATGTCTATCAGGTCGCTTCCCAATCCAATGATCATTTCAACATCTCCAGAGAAGCATTCTTGTTGGCGGCGCGATGCGCGAGATTTTCCATCTTGCGGCGCTGAAAACCGTTGATGAGCCCATAAACGGCGATATAGGCGATGACCGCGCTGATGATGGCAGGCGGAACCGCACCAATGGTCATGGGTTCCAGCACCGGCGTCCATATCTGCCGGAATTCAAGATGGCTAAACAGCGCCACGAAATCCACATGCGCAGCACTTTCCGACGTCTTTCGCCCGAGAATGACATGTCCCAGCTCCCAGGTGGAGGCCCAGATGAAAGGAAATGTCAGCGGATTGGCGAAAGTCGTACCGAGTGCCGCCGCCACGAGGTTGACGCGCATGAGGAAACCGAGCGCCATGGCAATGATGATGTGAACACCGAGAAACGGCATCCACGCCACACCCACACCGATGGCGACACCGGCGGCAATGGAATGGGGAGAGGCGGAAAGCCTGAGCAGGCGCAACTTCATATAGCGCAACGAACGGGAAAAACCCGTTCGCGGCCAGAAGAGGTCGCGAATCTTCTCTGAAAAACCAAGGGGTTCACGGCGGCGAAACGGCATGGGGGCAGTCTATTTCATCACCCCGGCCGAGCCAAGAGCGTGGTAGGCAACAAAGAACTTTTGCCCGGTTATCCCACGCTGATCATTGCAGATGCAGCACACCCGATCAGTCACACTGGACAGCGGCATGGAGGAGACGCGCTGAGGCGCGTATCTCCTGGGCTTGCGGTGCACAGGAAAACACAGGCCATTACCGCCGCGCTTTCCGTGTCCATACGCATGGCGATTGGCTGCCATGCGCTCAGCGCATTACCGGCGGAACAGGCCGCGGTCGATTTCGCGCTGACGGAACTCGAGGTCGACATTCGATACCGAGCCGCTGAGATATTCGAATTCGCGTTCCTGGGTGGTCTTGCCACGAACGGCGCGGGCGATCTTGCGAAGCGGAATAAACATGATTTTCGGTCCTTTCGGTTTGGAACTGGCGTTTCCCATCGGTGTTCATCCACCGGCACGCCGCGTTTCTTTCTCTTCAATTTCTGAGAGGAAAATAGTCGCAAACCGCATTAACCACCAGAGACAGGAAAAGGCCGCTGCCATGCGCAGAACGCATAACAGCGGCCTTCCGCTATCTCAAAGGCATCAAAAATGCCTCAATCAAAGGCACGCGTGACCGTGGAGACGCAATCCAGATCCTTGAGCTGCGACAGGAGCTGGTTCAGCTGCCTGAGATCCCAGACTTCCACGTCCAGCGCCAACTCGGAAAAGTCAGTACCGATGCGGACCATGTTCAGCCCGCGAATATTGACGTCGAGCGTTGCGATCGACTGCGCGACCGAGGCAAGCGTGCCCGGCTCGTTCAACGCATTGATCATCACCCGCGCCATGAAGCGCGACTTGTTCGCTTCGTCCAGATCCCACCGCACATCGATCCAGCGTTCCGGCTCGTCGTCGAAGCGCTGAAGCGCCGGCGCCTGGATTGGATAGATGGTGATGCCCTTGCCCTTTTCCATGATGCCGACGATGCGGTCCCCCGGAACGGCGCCGGCCGGCCCGAAATGCACATCGACATTGCCGGAAAGGCCACGAATGGGCAGCGGGTCAGGCCCGTCGAGCATTTCGGCCGCACCGTCATCCTCCAGCGCCGAACGGGACTTGCCCGGTATCTTGAAGACCATGCCCGAGGCGCTGCGCATGTTGAACCAGCCGTCGTCACCGGTCATCTTCACCGTCACGCGCTCGTCCTGATAATCCGGGAATACCGCGCGCAGCACATCGAGCGAGGAAACCTCGCCACGGCCGACAGCCGCGATGGCGTCCTCGACATCCTTCTGCGCCAGCCGATGCAGGACCGGCTTCAGCGCCTCCTTGGAGAAGGCCTTGCCGGCGCGTTCGAAGGTGCGCTCGAGAATGCGATAACCAAGGCCGGAATATTGTTTGCGGATGGCCATACGGGTGGCGCGGCGGATGGCCGAGCGGGCCTTGCCCGTCACCACTACCTCTTCCCATGCGGCGGGCGGCACCTGCACGCCGGAGCGGATGATCTCCACCTCGTCGCCATTGTTCAGCCGGGTGACGAGCGGCATGATCCGGCCGTTGATCTTGGCGCCAACGGTGGTGTCGCCGATATTGGTGTGCACCGCATAGGCAAAATCGATGGGAGTCGCGCCGCGCGGCAGGGCAATGAGCTTGCCCTTGGGCGTGAAGCAGAACACCTGATCCTGAAAGAGTTCCAGCTTGGTATGCTCAAGGAATTCTTCCGGGCTGTCGCCTTCCGCCAGCGATTCGATGGTGTGGCGCAGCCAGGAATAGGCGTTGCTTTCCGGCGAAAGCAGATCGCCCTCCCCGTTTTCGCCATCCTTGTAGAGCGCGTGGGCGGCAATACCGAATTCGGCGATCTCATGCATGCGCTTGGTGCGGATCTGCAGCTCGATACGCTGGCGCGACGGGCCAACGATGGTGGTGTGGATGGAGCGATAGTCGTTCTGCTTCGGCGTGGAGATGTAATCCTTGAAGCGGCCCGGCACCACACGCCAGCGTGTGTGCACGATGCCGAGCGCCCGATAGCAGGAGGGAATGTCGTCGACCAGAATGCGGAAACCGTAGACGTCAGACAGCTGCTCGAAAGAGAGCGACTTCGACTGCATCTTGCGAAACACCGAATAAGGCTTTTTCTGCCGACCCTTGACGCCCGCGCCGATGAGGCCGTTCGCCACGAGCAATTCACGCAGCTCGTCCTCGATCTTCTTGATGAGGCCTTCATTGCGCGTTTCCAGTTCCTGCAGACGGTTTGTCACCGTCTCATAGGCTTCCGGATTGAGATAACGGAAGGACAGGTCCTCCAGCTCGTCGCGCATGTCCTGCATGCCCATGCGGCCGGCGAGCGGCGCATAGATTTCCATTGTTTCCTCGGAAATACGGCTGCGCTTGTCGGCCGGCATGTATTCCATGGTACGCATGTTGTGCAGGCGATCGGCGAGCTTCACCAGGAGAACGCGCACGTCATCGGAAATGGCGAGCAGCAGCTTGCGCAGGTTCTCCGCCTGTTTCGCCTTGCGGGTTACGAGATCAAGCTTCTTGAGCTTGGTAAGCCCTTCCACCAGCCGGCCGATGTCTTCGCCGAATAATTCGTCGATTTCAGCGCGAGTTGCGGTGGTGTCCTCGATCGTATCGTGCAGCAACGCCACCGCGATGGTCGATTCGTCGAGATGCATTTCAGTGAGGATTGCGGCAACTTCCAGCGGATGGGAGATGTAGGGGTCGCCATTGGCCCGCTTCTGCTGGCCGTGTTTCTGCATCGCGTAAACATAGGCCTTGTTCAGCAGGGCCTCATTCGCATCCGGTTTATATTTTTGAACCCGCTCAACGAGTTCGTATTGCCGCATCATGCGATATTCCACAAAAAGAAAGCGCGCCAACCTTGGGGTCGGCGCACAATGCTGCATCAATAAGGATCAGATTATGACGGCAACTATTGACAGACGGTAACCGCCGCCTGCCAAAGGCGTCATAAAACCGGATCAATAATCGTCATTTTTTTCCGGCGGCACAAGGCCTTCGATACCGGCCAGCAGTTCTTCTTCCGACATCTGGTCGAAGGTGACGGTCTCCGGCTGGTCGTCTTCTTCGCTGTCGGCAGCGGCGGCGGCAAGCGTGACCGGATCGGGCTCGGGCTCGTCCACTTCCACGTGCTTCTGCAGCGAATGGATAAGGTCTTCCTTCAGATCATCGGGAGACAGCGTCTCGTCGGCGATTTCACGCAGCGCAACGACGGGGTTCTTGTCATTATCGCGGTCAACCGTGATGGAAGAGCCCTGAGAAATCTGGCGCGCACGGTGGCTGGCGAGAAGCACCAGCTCGAAACGGTTGTCTACTTTATCAATGCAATCTTCAACTGTGACGCGGGCCATTGCCTGTCCTTTGCGGGTCGTAATGTCGTGGATCAGAGCGCCGTGCGGTCTTCAGGATGCACAAGGGTTGCTCTAACCTATTGAATCTGCGCTTCGTGCCTTGCGGAAAACACCTGGAATTTCTCGCGACGAAGCTTTCCAGCTTCCGATACAGCCATTGGCCGCGGAATTCAAGTTTTTCCTGTCTTTGGCGTCTTTTGGCACCTTATCCTCGATGTTTGGCGCCTGATGAACAAAATGTCTAGAAGAATTGTCTTGGAATAAGGGGGAAGGTAGCTTACTTAAACGCAACGGCGGTACGCAAAGCGCGTTGATACGACATGATATTTAGCGCTATCGACCGGATATAAAAGCCAGATAATGGCCTTTCCAAAAAAAAGGAATGGGATGGAATGTTCGATCCACGGGAGAAAATTGCGCTCTTCATAGATGGAGCCAATCTTTATGCAGCATCGAAAAGCCTGGGATTCGATATCGACTACCGCAAGCTTCTGAAGGCGTTTCAAAAGCGCGGCTATCTGCTGCGCGCCTATTATTACACGGCCCTGATCGAAGATCAGGAATATTCATCGATCCGCCCGCTGATCGACTGGCTAGACTATAACGGTTACAAGGTCGTGACGAAGCCGGCGAAGGAATTTACCGACGCGCTCGGCCGCCGCAAGATCAAGGGTAACATGGATATCGAACTGGCGGTCGACGCCATGGAGCAGTCCGAAACGGTCGATCACCTGGTGCTGTTTTCCGGCGACGGCGATTTCACCACGCTGGTCGACGCGCTGCAGCGCAAGGGCCGCAAGGTTTCCGTGGTTTCCACCATGGCCACCCAGCCCGCGATGATCGCCGACGACCTGCGCCGCCAGGCCGATCACTTCATCGACCTCATGACGCTGAAAGCCGAAATCGGACGCGACCCGAATGAGCGCCCTGCCCGGCACGCGGAAGGCCCCGAGACGGTCTGATCCCGATTTCGCAATCACCGATATTTCAAAAACGCGTCCGTCTCAAAGACTGGCGCGTTTTTGTTTACCCCCCTATCGGCAGGGAAAAATTCCCCCTGAAATTAACAACCGTCAAATCCGGCCGGGGAAAATTATATCTTGGTTAATTTTAGACGTGTCTAAATCAAGTAACGGCACCAACGACATGATTTGGGTGCCAAAGCAGGATGACTAGACATGCATGGCCAAGAAAAAACCGACCGACAGCTCGAAGAAAGACTGAATTTTCTGGGGCTCGGCCACGAGCAGCGACAGAATCTCTCAGACATGAAGGGCGTCATCACCGGCTCTCTCGATGCGTCGCTGGACCGCTTCTATGCGAAAGTGCGCTCGGTGCCGGAGACGGCGAAGTTCTTTGCCAATGACGCACATGTGCAGCACGCCAAGGGCATGCAACTCAAACACTGGACGAGGATCGCCTCCGGTACATTCAACGCGGACTATACAGATGCCGTGACCGCGATCGGCCGCACCCATGCCAGACTGGGGCTGGAGCCGCGATGGTACATTGGCGGTTATGCGCTGATGCTTGACGGCATCGTCAAGGCCCTGATCGAGTCGGAGTTGAAGGGCCTATTCATGGAGAAGAAGGCCAGGAAGGTGAAGGACGCCTTGTCCGCTACCATCAAGGCCGCCCTTCTGGACATGGACTATTCGATTTCCGTCTATCTCGACGTGCTCGCCGCCGAGCGGCATAAGGTAGAGGCCGAACAGGCGCAGATGAAGAAGGAGCAGGACCATATTCTCACGCTCCTCAACAGTGCCCTCGACCGGCTGGCCAACGGCGACCTCACCTCCAGCATCAACGAAAAGACCGCGCCGCAATTCGAAGGGCTGATCGCCAATTTCAACACCGCTGTCGGCAATCTCGCCGGTGCCTTCGCCCAGATCGTGGAGGAAGCGAACAAGATTTCCGGCAATACGCGCGAGCTCACCTCCGCCACCGATGACATGGCCCGCCGGACGGAGCAGCAGGCGGCCGCGCTTGAGGAAACCGCCGCAGCCGTTGAGGAAATCACCACCATTTCCAGATTGTCGGCGCAACGTTCCGAAGAGGCCAAGGCCATCGTCGAAAGTTCGGCCATCGAAGCAGCACGCTCTCGCAATGTGGTGACGGATGCGGTGAAAGCGATGGGCGCCATCGAGGACTCGTCGCAGAAGATCACCCAGATTATTTCCGTCATCGATGAGATTTCGTTCCAGACCAATCTATTGGCGTTGAACGCCGGCGTGGAAGCCGCGCGCGCCGGCGAGGCTGGCAAGGGTTTCGCCGTCGTCGCCCAGGAAGTGCGTGAACTGGCGCAACGCTCCGCCACCGCCGCAAAGGAAATCAAGACACTGATCGCCAAGTCTTCCGAGGATGTGATGCAGGGCGTTTCGCTGGTGAACAAAACGGGTGAATCCCTGAATACGATCGGCAGCAAGGTCGATCACATCAAGGATCACATCACCTCGCTCACCAAGGCGGCGCAGGAACAATCCGTCGGCATTCAGGAAATCAGTGCGGCGATCAACAGCATGGACAATCTGACGCAGCAGAATGCGGCGATGGTGGAAGAGACCAATGCAGCCACGCACAATCTGAGCGATGTCAGCGCCAACCTGGCGGCGCTTGTCAGCCGGTTCAGCGTTTCGACGACGAAGACGCATGTGGAGCGGACGTACCGGGCGGCGTGACGGGCGCAGCGGGCAGTAACACACTCCCGTCATCCCGGCCTTGAGCCGGGATCCAGCCAGCCCAAGTCCTTGGGCTGAAAGGGCTCTTCTCACAGCGCAGACGCGCTGCGACTGGATGCCGGATCAAGTCCGGCATGACGGAGGAGCATGCTGCGAAAGGCGGCGAACTTAGGCCGCCCCACCCTTCAACAACCGCGACTTCTGCCGGTTCCAGTCGCGTTCCTTCTCCGTCTCGCGCTTGTCGTGCAGCTTCTTGCCCTTGGCGAGCGCCAGTTCCAGCTTCGCACGGCCCCTGTCGTTGAAGTAGATCTTGAGCGGCACCAGCGTCATGCCTTCGCGGTTGATGCCGGCGCGCAGGCGGTTGATCTCGCGCTTGCTCAGGAGCAGCTTGCGGCGGCGGCGCGGCTCATGGTTGAAACGGTTGGCCTGCAGATATTCCGGCAGGTGGGAATTAATGAGCCAGATTTCATCGCCCTCGTCCGACGCGTAGGATTCGGCAATGTTCGCCTTGCCTTCGCGCAGCGACTTGACCTCGGTGCCGGTCAGCACCAGTCCTGCCTCATAGGTGTCGACGATTTCGTAGTTGAAACGGGCCTTGCGGTTTTCCGCAACGATCTTGTTCACCACGCGCTGGCTGCCTTTGGGGGCCATGATATTTCAATCCCTTGTTTTTCTTATTGCGCCTTCGGCCTGCCGCCGAGAGCGGTTTTCGAACCTCTATTTAGTATCGTCGCCACGAAAAGAAAAGGCGCGCGGGACGGCTTCTGCTGCGAAGCGGTCCATTGCGCGCCTTCCGGCTTTTCAGACCTGTCTCAGTTCATCAGGCCGGCATGCTTCAGCGCCGCATCGATGGCTGCTTCGGTTGCCGGTTCCAGCGTGCTCATCAAGGGCGAACGCACACGGCGGTTGCCGCCGCGCGTCTTCGACAGCGCATATTTTGTGCCGCAGACGCCTGGCTCCATGAAGATGGCCTTATGCAGCGGCATCAGGCGATCCTGGTACTCCAGCGCCTTGGCATAATCGCCGGCAAGCATCGCCGCCTGGAATTCCGAACAGAGGCGCGGCGCCACGTTGGCCGTCACGGAAATGCAGCCGACACCGCCATGGGCGTTGAAGCCGAGAGCGGTACCGTCTTCACCCGAGAGCTGGACGAAATCCTTGCCGCAGGAAATGCGCTGTTCGGAAACGCGGTCGATCTTGCCCGTCGCGTCCTTGACGCCAACGATGTTCTTATGGGCCTTGACCAGGGCGCCCATGGTTTCCGGCAACATATCCACCACCGAGCGCGGCGGAATATTGTAGATGACGATGGGCAGCTTCACCGCTTCCGCGACGGCGGAGAAATGGGCGAACAGGCCCTTCTGGGTCGGCTTGTTGTAATAGGGGGTAACCACCAGCAACGCATCCGCACCCGCTTCCTGCGCATGCAGGGCCAGCTCGATCGCTTCATCGGTATTGTTGGAGCCTGCACCCGCAATGACCGGAACCCGTTTCGCCGCAACCTCGATGCACAGTTCAACGACACGTTTGTGCTCGTCGTGGGAAAGCGTCGGGGATTCCCCCGTCGTGCCCACCGGCACAAGTCCGTTACTGCCTTCGGCGATCTGCCATTCCACATGGGCGGCGAAAGCCTTTTCGTCCACGGCGCCATTGTCCGTGAACGGGGTAATGAGGGCGGGAATTGATCCCTTGAACATGCAAAGCTCCTGGCGCCGAGCCGGTTCATGCTTCGGCCGCATTCGATGGTTAAAACCGGCACACATTAGTGCCAGCCCTTGGCGCCGACAAGCGCAAAGGCAGCGTATTTTGTCCGAAATTGTCGGAAGTGTGACAGTGTTCGGGCCGTGATCTGCAAGCATTAAATGCACGTACCGAAAAGCGACATTGCTCGCGGGCCGGTGAATAAAAGTTGATTGAATTGCAGGGGCGCGCTTAACATTTCATTAAGCCTGAAATCCCAAGATTTCCGGGCGGGAGATCAGACCTTTTTTCGGCAATCCCGCTGCAATGTAGCGATATTAGAAGAAAGTCGGCAACTCCGTTACACGATGAAGAACGGCATGAAAAAAACAGTCTGGGGATTGATGGCGGCGGGCCTCGCCGCAACCGTGTGGAACGCGCTGGCCGGGCCGCTGCCCGAGGGCGCCGCGCCGCTTCCCTATGTGAAGCCGGATGCGCCCGCTGTTCCCGCTTTCATGCCCGCTTCGCCAGAGGTTACCGGCGCCATTCCCCGCCTTAACCGGCCCGATGATGCGAGCCAGCTGAAGGCAGGCCTCGACGCGCTTTCGGGGCGCGATGCGGCGCGGGCCATCGCGCTGCGCAACGCCATGCCGACCGGCAGTCTGGACCGTCACATCCTCACATGGGCAATCGCCGTTTCGGGCCAGAAGGATGTGCCTTCAGCCGAAATCGCCGCAGCACAGCGGGAACTCGCCGGCTGGCCGGGCGCCGCGACTTTGCGGGCCAATTCCGAAAAAGCGCTTTATCGCGAAGACCCGCCGGCACAGCAGGTGCTTGCTGCATTCGGCGGCAGCAAGCCGGAAACGGCGGAGGGCACCGTGGTTCTCGCCAAGGCGCTTGCCGCCTCCGGCAAGGTCGTGGATTCGCAGCGCCTCATTCGCCAGCTGTGGGTGAGCGAAGGCATGGACAAGGATATGGAAGACCGCGTGCTGGCCGCCTTCCCTGCCTATCTGACGGCCGCGGACCACAAGGCGCGCATGGATTATCTGATGTATCGCAGCCGCATCAGCCAGGCGAAACGTTTCGGCGAACTCGGCAAGGCGCAATCCCTTTACAGTGCCTGGGCGGCTGTGCTGCAGCGATCCGCCAATGCCGACGCCCTGCTCGGCAAGGTGGATGCCGGCTGGCGCGATGATCCCGCATTCCTTTTCGCGCGCGTGGAGAACCTGCGCAACCGGCAGAAATATCCGGAGGCGGCGGCTCTTCTGCGGCAGGCGCCGAAGGATACTGCCAAGCTGGTCAATCCCGGCGAATGGTGGAACGAGCGGCGAATCATCGCGCGCGGTCTCGCCGATCTCGGCGATTTTGCCGAAGCCTATCGTATCGTCGCCAATCATAATGCCACATCAGCGGTGGATGTCGCCGATGCCGAGTTTCATGCCGGCTGGTATGCTCTGCGGGCGATGCGCGACCCGGCCACGGCTTCGCGTCATTTCAACGCCCTGCTCCAGACATCAAACCGGCCACTTTCGGCCTCCCGCGCCTATTACTGGCTCGGAAGGGCGGCCGAAGCCGGAGGACCCGGCGATGCACGCGACTTCTTTGCAAAGGCGGCAGCCCATCCCGGTACGTTTTACGGCCAGCTTGCCGCTGCACGGATCGGCACGAAGACGCTGAACGTGACCTATCCCAGCCCGAACAATGGCGACCGAGAACGCTTTGCCGGCCGCGAAGCCGTGCGCGCCATAGATCGCCTGGAGGCGGCAGGTTATGGCTGGCGCGCCGACAGCCTTTACAGGTCGCTGGCCGAACAGCTCGACAGTCCCGGCGAGCTTGCCATTCTGGCGGCGCGGGCTGAGGGCAACGGTAATCAT
Source organism: Agrobacterium sp. InxBP2 (assembly GCF_026191755.1). Lineage (NCBI taxonomy): Bacteria > Pseudomonadati > Pseudomonadota > Alphaproteobacteria > Hyphomicrobiales > Rhizobiaceae > Agrobacterium > Agrobacterium sp. InxBP2. Next base: position 102,234 of record NZ_JAINDY010000033.1, on the reverse strand, counting down.
CAGGTCTCGCTGCAGATCGGCAAGACGGCCTTCAGCCGCGGTATCGATGCGGCGGCCCTTGCCTATCCGCTCGGCGTCATTCCCGCCAGCGCCAATATTGCCGGCTCCGGAAAGGCGCTTGCCTATGCGATCGCCCGGCAGGAAAGCGCCTTCAACCCCACCGCCGTCTCCGCCGCCAATGCCCGCGGCCTGCTGCAACTGCTGCCGGGAACCGCCAAGGGCGTGGCCGGCCGCCACGGCCTGCCCTACACGCAGGCGATGCTGACCAGCGATGCGGGCTATAACGCCACACTCGGCGCCCATTATCTCGGCGAGCAGATCGACAGCTTCGGTGGCTCCTACATCCTCACCTTCATCGCCTATAATGCCGGCCCGAAACGTGTCCCCGAATGGATCGCCCGTTATGGCGACCCGCGCGGCAAGCCTATCGATGAGGTGGTCGACTGGATCGAGCGCATCCCCTTCCCCGAAACACGCAACTACGTGCAGCGGGTGATGGAGAATTATCAGGTCTACAAGACGAGGCTCGGGCAACAGGCCGATATCGTTGATGATCTGCGCCATGGGCGCTCCGGGTAAAGGCGGTTTCCTCAGCCGACGAGCGGCGCATTCAAGCACCTGCCGGCGAGCGCTTCTGACCACTGTGAAGCCTAAGGTTCCTTGCGTCATGCTCGGGCCCGTTCCGAGCATCTGCAGCGTTCAGATTTCATGCGACGTGATTGGATCACTGGGGCAAGCCCATGGATGACACCGACGGCTTGGACAGATGAGCGACAGGTGGGCTGGTCGATGCTTCAAAGCACACGCGATGCCCGACGACTTACAGTCCCATCCGGTCTTCAAAAAGAAAAACCCCGGCATTTTCTGCCGGGGTTTCCATCACTGACAATGTCAGATCAGATTAGAACGAACGCTGAAGGCGAACGAAACCGGTCCACTGATCACCAGCGCCGCTGTCAACACCTTCGGTGCCGTCAACGTCTTGGTAGTTAACAGCAACCTTCGTAGCAAGGCCCTGCGTGATCTGGTAGTCAAGCGTTACACCAGCGCGCCAAGCGTCGCGATCGCCAACGAAGTCGTTGTCAGCGCCGATATCAACCGTACCGAAGTACTGTGCACCGGGGGTGATGGTCAACTTGTCGGTTGCCTTGATGGCGTATTCAGCAGCAACGGTCCACTCAGACTCTTCGTAGTAAGAGTTTGCACCGGAAGCCCATGCGCCGGAAAGGCCGAAAGTACCCGGACCGATGTCAGCCGTGACGATTGCACGGATCGCACCATTTTCCTGGTCGGTGTCATAGGAACCAAGCAGGTTTGCGCTAACCGCACCGAACTTGGCGCCGATGATACCGCTGATACCAACGTTGTTCGGGCCTTCGATGAAGCCACCCTTAGCAACGCCGAGGTTCGAAACGCTGTCAAGTGCAGTTTCCAATTCCTCAACCGAGATACCTGCATAGAAGGAGCCGGCATCGTAGGTGTAACGCAGAGCGTTCGAACGAGTCGTGTTCGAAGAGAGGATGTCGGTTTCGCCGGAGAGATCGTCATCCCACCAGGTGTACATGTAACCGACCTTCAGGCCGCCGAGTTCGATGAAAGCCTGGTCAACATTGACGCCACGGTTGGTGTCGTTATCAGCCTGACCGCGGAAACCGATGAAGCCGCGCAGAGCGCCGAGTTCAGTGTCGGTGCGGGTGTCGATTTCAAACTGAGCGCGAGTGAAGGAATCCCAGTCAGACGTACCGGACTGGTTGCGACCGAAGTCCGTCTGGAAACGGATGTAACCGCCGAACTTCAGGCAGGTTTCGGTGCCGGGGATGTAGAAGAAGCCGGTGCCGAAAGCGTCGCAAACGCGAACATATTCCAGGGGCTCGGGCTCAGCAGCGACGATAGCGTCGGCAGCATGAGCGCCGGATACTGCTGCGAGGGCCGCAGCGGAGCCGATGAGAAGGCTCTTGATGTTCATGGTTGACCTCCAGTCAAACTTAATCTTCTAAGCAGCGGGTGGGAAGCACTTCTGAAATGCGTGCCGCTTATGAGGATGATTAGAGCCAAAACCGGCCGGACAGGCAATCGTAATCATGACAGAAGGAAGACAGTAAGGTGTCCTTAGTTTCTCATTGTTGCGAAATAGCTACAATTCTAATCGACGGGGAGCTGTTTGTTAAAAATGAGTTAATAAACTATGCTTTTCAGTCACTTAACGAAGAGTCCGGCCAAACCGACAACATGAAGCGACGCATTTCTCCAAAATTCTGACACAACAAGGTCATGAGAAATTGTCCAAAGGCGCGGGCGCGAGCGAGGATCAGCACCCTCTCTCATTGGAGAATCGGCTGAGAAGTGAATTTGAATTCCCTGCTAGCGAATCAATGCAAGTCACAACGGGCGCTTTAGCAAAGCGCCGAAGCCTTGCCTCGCGCGATTCCTGCCTTTGCCTCATAGCCGGCTAAAGCGCCTACCCAAAAGAGAAACCCCAGCATTTCTGCCGGGGTTTCCATCACTGACAATGTCAGATCAGATTAGAACGAACGCTGAAGGCGAACGAAACCAACCCAGCTGTCGCCGCCGCCGTTTACACCTTCGGTGCCGTCGACGTCCTGGTAGTTAACCGAAACGAGCGTGGAGAGGCCCTGGGTGATCTTGTAGCCAACAGCTACACCAGCGCGCCATGCATCGCGATCGCCAACGAAGTCGTTGTCAGCGCCGATATCGATCTTGCTGAAGTACTGAACGCCGGGGGTGATGGTCAGCTTGTCGGTTGCCTTGATTGCGTATTCAGCAGCAACAGTCCACTCAGACTCTTCGTAGTACGCGTTAGCGCCCGAAGCCCATACGCCGGAGATACCGAACGTACCCGGACCGATGTCAGCCGTGACGATTGCACGGATCGCACCGTTTTCCTGGTCGGTGTCGTAGCCGCCGAGCAGGTTAGCGTTTACGCCGCCGAACTTGGCGCCGATGATACCGCTGATACCAACGTTGTTCGGGCCTTCGATCGAGCCGCCCTTTACAACGCCGAGCGTCGAGATTGCGTCGAGCGGAGCTTCGAGTTCTTCAACTGCAACGCCAACATAGAAGGAGCCAGCATCGTAGGTGTAACGGATAGCGTTCAGACGGGTGTCGTTCGAGGACAGCTGGTCAACTTCACCAGACAGACCGTCGTCCCACCAGTTGTAGTAGTAACCGACCTTCAGGCCGCCGAGTTCGATGAACGCCTGGTCGACAACAACGCCACGGTTGGTGTCGTTGTCAGCCTGACCGCGGAAACCGATGTAGCCACGCAGAGCGCCGAGCTCGGTGTCGGTGCGGGTGTCGATGTTGAACTGAGCGCGGGTGAAGGAATCCCAGTCAGACGTACCGGACAGATTACGGCCGAAGTCGGTCTGGAAACGGATGTAACCGTCGAACTTCAGGCAGGTTTCGGTGCCGGGGATGTAGAAGAAGCCGGTGCCGAAAGCGTCGCAAACGCGAACGTATTCCAGGGGCTCAGGCTCAGCAGCGACGATAGCGTCGGCAGCGTGAGCGCCGGATACTGCTGCGAGAGCCGCAGCGGAGCCGATCAGAAGGCTCTTGATGTTCATGGTTGACCTCCAGTCAAAGTTTTTAAGTGGGTCTGGGTTTTTTCGCTGAAGGACAGCATTCCCTGCCCCATTCCCGTGTTCTTAGAAGCCAAACGATCCACCGCCTCGCTTCTGGTGGTGAAAATACAAAAGGTTTCGTCGCTTGCAATCGCCAACATTCGATAAATAGCATTTACGTACATGCTTCATTTCGGTTTGTTGCGGAAACAACACACAGCCCTGCGCGGGCCTGCATAAACTTTACGATACGTTAAGATTTCCGTTGAGAATCCGTTGGTTAGGGCAACCGGTAGGGTGTTTCTCATCTAATGGCGTTTTTAGAGAACCCTTGCCAAGCAGGCAAAGCCGCATGGATTTTTTTGCTCTATTCCGCGTCCTTCCGCCTCCGGCATCGTATGGGAGCGAAACAACAATGGAGAAAGAGATGATGAGGCAAGCGATTCTCGTGCAATGATTCGTCAGAACACGGCGTACAAATTCGCACGCGACAGTCTAAGCAGCCGTAGAGTGGGCGACGCGGCTCCAGTGTTTTATCTCTGGACGTTGAATATGCGACAAAGTGCCCAACAGGCTGCCGTGCTCCGCGATATCTGTCAGACAGACACGTATTCTCGCGGCATCCAGCCGGCCAGGAATCACACTTTATCGGCCAATCCTAATCACGATTTTTGGATATGTATCAGTAAAAGCTCGCCACATGGTGTGGGGCAACTGGTGGGACCCGACGGCGCACACACGATGATTCCTGCGCGCCCGAGCCGATAGAACCGACTGAAATGTACCCATCGCTTTAAGCCGTGATCACCCACGGCCGCTCCTCTAAACGCAGAGAGCCCTCTCTTGCACCGCGGTGCCCTCAGAGCTAACGCCTGTGATGACGTTTTTAGTCAGGGTAAATCGCGCGACCATTTGGCAAGATAACCGGTGCCTTTCCCGTGTCCCGGCGACTTCCCGTCCCTGGCTCCATACGTGGCTGTCCCCGATCCCGCCAATCGCTTTGACTCCGGTTGCGGTCGCGCCAGTCCCTGCGATCGCGTTGGTCGCGCCATTCCCTGCGGTCACCCCAGTGACGGCGGTCGTAGTTCCGGTAGTAGCGGTCGCGGTCATACGATCGATAATACACACCAGTCGTATTATAATATCCTCCAGAACGGTAACCCGGCTCGTCGACACATCCGGCCAGAACTCCCAGAGACACTAGACAGATTGCTGCGTTTAATAGCTTCATGATTTTAGCTCCCGATAGCGGACTCAAACGCACATAGGAGTCCTTAGTTCCCAAACCGCTAAATTCCCGCGTTCGGGCTTAACCGGGCCTGAACAGGTCCGCAGCAATTACGCCTATGCAATTTAAAGAGAATCGAGGCAACAACTTGCGATTCGCACGCTAGGGATTATCGATCGTTGTCGGTGGGTTCTAAAGGAATGAATGGCGGAGAGGATGGGATTCGAACCCACGATACGCTTTTGACGTATACTCCCTTAGCAGGGGAGCGCCTTCGACCACTCGGCCACCTCTCCGGTGCGGCCTGATTATTGCGTAAGAAAAATGATTGCAAGGCTTTTTCGCCAAGAAGCCAAAAAACCTGTTGGCCAAATAAACCGCGGGTCAAACTTTACGCCCGGTTGCGGAACTTCTTCAGGGCCCGCACGTTTTCGCCTCGGTAACAAGAGAGGTGTTCTAATGGCTCAGACCAAACTGAATGTTGTCGAAGACACAATCGAAAACCAGATTGCAGAACTGCGTTCGCAGATCGCATCCCTGTCCAAATCCGTTTCCGCCCGTGCGGAAGGTGTTGGCGAGGATGCATCGGAATTTCTGGATGAGGCGCGCGGCCGCGTTCGCAAGGCGGCGCATAATGTCCGGGCGCAGGGCCAGAATGTCGTGGAAGCCGTGAAGGAAAATCCAGGCACCGCCACTTCCTTGCTGACGATCGTCGGCGCACTCGGTTTTGCGATCGGTTATGCGGTGGGCACGAGCACGCAGCAGAGTTCGTCGAACAGCAGCCTTTATCGCTGGCGCTGATGACGAATGGGCATTAAATCAAGGCAAGGCGGGTTTGCCCGCCTTGCCTTTATGCATTGGTGAAAAAAGCAGGAATGAAAGGGGGCGAATATGCGGTTCAGCGACGATCTTGAGGCGGCATTGTCTGATTTTGCAAGGGATCACGGCATAGACAGGGACGAGGCAATCCAGCGCATCGTCCGCTCCGCCCTCATCAATGGCGGTTATCTCGCCTCCGGCGAGGAAGGTATTCCGCCGGAGAAGCTGAACGCCAGTAACGACGATTGATCAATATCCTGATCCGGACGGCGTCACTGCCGGCCCACCCTTGTAGCGGGCGGAAAGCGCACGCAGCGTATTGGCGAATTCCGTGACATCGGCTCCCACGGCGACGAACGACGCGCCGAGTTCAAGATAACGGCGATTATAGGTTTCATTGAAGGTGAGGATGCCGGCGGCCTTGCCAGCCGCGACGATTTTCACGATCGCCGCTTCGATAACCGCCTGCACCGCCGCTTCGTCAATCCTTCCCAGATAACCCATGTCCGCGGCGAGATCCGCCGGGCCGATGAAGACGCCATCCACGCCGTCCACCGCAAGAATATTGTCGAGATCTTCGATTGCCGCGCGGGTTTCCGCCTGCACCAGCAGGCAGACGCTGGCAGAGGCGCTGTCGGCATAATCCGTTATCGTATTAAAAGCGGAAGCGCGGGCGACGGCCGCTCCCATGCCGCGAATGCCGCGCGGCGGGTAATGCATGGCGCTGACGAGAGCTTCCGCCTGTGCCGCTGAATCGACCATGGGCACAAGAAGCGTGCGGGCGCCAGCATCCAGAAGCTGCTTGATCATCCAGCTCTCGCCGACAGGCACACGCACCACCGGCTCGGCGGCAGAGGTGGCAAGCGCGCGCAGCTGGTCGATGATGCTGCGCAGGTCGTTCGGCCCGTGCTCACCGTCGATCACCAGCCAGTCGAAGCCAGCCGTTCCGGCGATTTCCGCCGCAATGGCCTCGCCCATGTCGAGCCACAGGCCAATCTGCGGCTTGCCGGCATGAATGGCGGTTTTGAAACGGTTTTCGGCAGCGGGCATGATATCCTCAGGAGAGCAGTAATTTCAGATCGGCGGACGGATCCGCCAGGATAGTGCGGTCGGGTTGGGCGGCTGTATCGAGCAATTTCTTACCCGCAACATAGGCCTTGGCGTCATTGACGGCATCGACAGCCACGAAGCGGCCATCACGGAAATACCAGATGGACCAGCTGCCTTCCCTTGCGCCGGGCCTCAAAATCGTCTCGTCGTAACCGAGATTGAAGCCGGCGATCTGCAGCTTCACATCGTACTGATCCGACCAAAACCAGGGTTTCGCGTCGTATACCGCTTCCATGCCGGCCAGTACGGCGGCGGCCGCCTCAGCCTGATCGACCGCGTTCTGGACCGATTCGATCCTCACCTGCTGGCCGCGCCAGGGCAGAAGCGCGCAATCGCCCACCGCGTGAATGGCGGGGTCGGATGTGCGGGTATATTCGTCAACCACGATGCCGTTACCAACATCGAGACCCGATTCGCGGGCAAGCCGGTCGTTCGGTGTCACGCCGATGCCGACGATGACGAAATCCACGTCGATCGTCGAACCGTCTGAAAGTTCGGCCGCAGCAACCCGCCCGTCCATGCCGACGAGGCGCACGAGGCCGGTTTTTTCGCGGATGGAAACGCCCTGGGCCTGATGAATGCCGCGCATGATATCCGCAGTTTCCTTCGCCGCCACGCGCTGGAGAATACGGTCGGCCATTTCGATCAGCGTCACCTCGAGGCCAAGCTTGCGGGCAACGGCGGCAGCTTCAAGGCCAATATAACCGCCGCCAATGACCAGCAGCCTGCGGCCCGGCTTCATCTCCTCCGTCAAGCGGTCGGCGTCGCGCCTGTCACGGACGGTAAGCACGCCGTCGAGATCGCCACCGATGCTGGCGGGCAGCAGCCGGGGCGCGGCCCCGGTCGCAAGAACCAGCCGGTCATAAGAAAGCGTACTGCCATCCTGCATGCGCACGGTCTTGCCGGCGCGGTCTATCTCCTCCACCCAGGTGGAAAGCCGGATATCGACATTGTGTTCGGCATACCATTCTTCCGGGCGGAACATCAGCCGGTCAAAACTCATCTCGCCGAGGAGGTATTTTTTGGAGAGCGGCGGCCGCTGATAGGGGTAGGCATCTTCCGAGCCTATGATGGTGATGGCACGCTCGTCCTTCAGCGCCCGGAGCTTCGACGCCAGCGCAAAAGCGGCCTGCCCCGCCCCGACGATTACCAGCCTTCCAGTCACTTTCCACTCCCAGGACAATCACAGCCGGCCGATGACGCCCGAGGCTGCGAAGCGATATTGCGCGATCAGGCGTAACGCCAAGTACGGCCGGCGTCAACCGCACGAGGCTCCAGCCCTGTGCAAGCGTGCCCGATTATCAAAACGGGCGCCCGCCTTCTGCAACCAGTCGAGATAATGTGCGTTTTAAACAGGCGAAACACGGGTTGCGTACACAAAGCTGGCCCATGTCGATACGGACTAGAGACAATTGCGGATATTTCCTTCACGCCCTGGCAAGGAAGCCGCGTTAAAATCAGACGGAAGAGGCAATCCGGGAGGTTGTCATGGCTCTACATATGGATATCGGTCAAAACGTCCCGCAGGACGAGATGTATGAGAAATTTCAGATCGACCGGCCCGGCAAGATCACCTTTATAGGGCACCACCTGAGCGCCAAGGACACCATGCGCTGCCTGGTGCGCACCATTTCGCTCTACGGCGCGGAGCTGGATGTCAGTGCCGATCTGGAAATGCCGGTCAACTTCTATCTGGAAATTCTCGGTATCCGCGACGAAATCGGCTGCACGCTGATCCGCCGGGAAGAGGAAAAAGTGACGATCGGCTTCAACATGCTGATCGATGCCGAATTTCTGCACCATGTCCGCCGGCTGAGCTTCGAGACCAGCGTCTGAGCGGCAACCGCGCGTCAGCCCGCCGATCTTTGCGTTGTTCCGTGGCGAACCAAAAATCTGTTGCCAAACACTCATGGAACCCCCGGGCGCGGCTTGCGTCCGGTTTTTTTGTACCTATTGTGAGCCGGGTTTTCAAACACAGGTCCCGGAACTTCTGTCAATGTCCGCTTTTTCACGCCTCACGCCGCTTGCCGCTTCGCTTCCCTCCACCGTTCCCTTCGTCGGCCCGGAGGCCATAGAAAGGAACCGCGGCTTGAAGGTGGAGGCGCGAATCGGTGCAAACGAAAGCGGCTTCGGCCCCGCCCCATCAGTGCTTCTGGCGATGCGCGATGCGGCGGCTGAAACCTGGATGTATAGCGATCCGGAAAATTTCGAGCTGAAGGAAGCGCTTGCCATCCACCACGGGGTTTCGCGCGGCAACATCGCCATAGGCGGCGGAGTGGACGGATTGCTCGGTGAAATCGCCAGGCTGATCGTGGAACCAGGCACGCCTGTTGTCACCTCTTTGGGAGGCTACCCCACCTTCAATTATCACGTGAACGGTTTTGGCGGAAAACTGGTGACCACGCCCTATGTAGACGACCACGAAAACCTCGACGGGCTTCTCGACCTCGTTCACAGGGAAAACGCGCCGCTCGTCTATTTCGCCAATCCGGACAATCCCATGGGAAGCTGGTGGGATGCGAGCGAGGTGGTGGCATTTGCCCGCGCGTTGCCGGAGACCTGCCTGCTCATTCTGGACGAGGCCTATTGCGAAACCGCGCCCGCGAGCGCGGTGCCTGCTATCGACGCGCTGATCGGCCAGCCCAATATCCTGCGCATGCGCACCTTCTCCAAAGCTTACGGGCTCGCCGGCGCCCGCGTGGGTTACGCCATCGGTACACTTGGCAATGTCGAAGCCTTCGACAAGATCCGCAACCATTTCGGCATGGCGCGTATTTCTATCGCCGGCGCTTTGGCAGCGCTCAAGGACCAGGCCTATCTGCACGAGGTGGTTGGCAAGATTTCCGAGGCACGGGCTCGTATTTCCGCTGTCGCCCGCAATAACGGCCTTTCACCGCTGCCCTCCGCTACCAATTTCGTTACCATCGATTGCCACCGCGACGGCGCCTATGCGCGCGCCATCGTTGACGGGCTGATGGACCATGGGGTTTTCATCCGCATGCCGGGCGTGGCCCCGCTTAACCGTTGCATCCGCGTGAGCGTTGGGCCGGGTGACAAGCTCGATCTGTTCGAGCAGGCCTTGCCGAAGGTTCTCAAGGCAGTCGGGTAAGCTCCCAACCCACCCTCATTCCTGTGTTCGTCACAGGAATGAGGGTTGGAAAGTGCCGCACGTTACACGCATCGAATCAACATCCTCCCGCAAGCCCCTGCGCGAGAATCATTTTCCGGCGAAGACACATTGCAGAACATAAGAAAACCGCGCCGGCCTTGTTCCTGCCGGTCGCGGTTCGATGTGTCAGCGCAAAAGCTTCGTTTCGGAGCCCTCGCCGCGTTCCCCTTCGGGTTTTACTTTCGTTTGGGCCGGTCGTCGGGACTGGAGGGAACCGGACCGGCAATCTTATGGATCGCCGAGATCGATCAGTGCATCGTCATCCAGTCGCGGGCAGCGCGAAGGGCTTCGGCCAGTTCCGCTTTCGTCATGTTGCGGGCGAGATCCGCACGGAGAGAAGCCGCTCTTTCCGATCCGCGGATCGCGGCTATGTTAAGCCATTTGTGGGCCGCGATCAGGTCCACCTTGCAGCCCCGGCCGGTCGCATAGACCAGGCCGAGATTGCAAAGGGTGTCGGCGCGGGTTTCGCCACCGGCAGCCATTTCGATATCACTGATGTCAAAGCGTGCCATTGTTTTAATCCCTGTCGTTCTGCCTGTTTTCATCGTGCGCCTTCTTGCCGAGGCGTCTTCCGGACTGCCGTCTTTTGCGGCTTTTTTGTCCTTCCGTCCGGCAGGTTTTCCCTGCGCTTTTGATGAATTCACTATGCCACGAGGCTTTCAACGCTCGCTTAAAAGGCATGATTAATGTGCCGCAAACAAACTGCAAACGATTGGTAAAATTGGGTTTTTGTTAAATATCATTGCCCGCGGAAATTAAGGACTTTCCGGCGAATTTTACGAAAGCTTTACAATTGGATTTAAACCCTTCCTTCACCACGATAAGAACCGCGATTTTCGAAACTGCTCTCCTTCGCCCTTCCCGCACACGCCAACGCTGCACCGGCACCGCAAATTTCTGTTTCCTTTTACGTGAACGTCAAATACTATCCACCGTGCCTGTCACGAGGATAAAACGGGCACGGAAGAGCGCGGTGGGAGGAGCAATCGTTGCACCGCACGGCGGCCGCCGGCCAGAAATGGTGGAGGCATGCTGAAGGGAGTTTGATCTGCGCATCGCATCTTTGGCCGTTCCGGCCTGGGAAAAGCCTGCGCGAATTTCGGGAGGAATTTCATGAAGCTTATGATGACGATTGCAGCTGCCCTGTTGATGAGCGGCAATATTGCCTTTGCCGCCGAGGCGATCGAAGGCAACTGGAAGACGGCCAGCGGCGAAACCGCCGTGATCGGCCCCTGCGGCGGTGCTTTCTGCGTGACGCTGAAGACCGGCAAGCATGCCGGAAAACAGATCGGCAAGCTTTCGGGAAAGGGAAACAGCTACTCGGGTGAGATCACCGATCCCGCCAATGACAAGACCTATAGCGGCTCCGGCACCGTTTCGGGGAATTCGCTGAGCATGAAGGGTTGCGTGCTGAAGGTTCTGTGCAAATCGCAGACCTGGACACGGCTGTAATACAGGGAACGGCAGGCGGGCTTTTGTCCCCCAGCCTGCCGTCTCGCGACGCAGAGCGCGGTGGCTGCCAGGAATCGCGCGCAGGCTGCGAACAGACGTCGCATGGAAACCATATATCCGTTTATTATCGCTGCATCCGATGCCAATGAGAGCAACGATATGCGCCCCACCCTTTCGACAATTCTGATCGCGGGCACCTCGCATGTCGGCAAAAGCACGCTGGCCGGCCTGCTCAGCGAAAGGCTGCGCTGCGAGGCGATATCGACCGACAGTCTCGCCCGCCATCCGGGGAGGCCATGGGCGGGTATTCCGGTGCCGGTTGAGGAATATTACACACAGCTGTCGGCGGATACGATCCACTGGTTTCTCAAGGTCCATCACCAGAACATCTGGCCGCTGATCCGCGCGATGATTGACAGAAGATCCGGCACAGGGACTACGACGATCTTCGAGGGCGCCGCCCTGCGACCGGAGTTCATATCGCCTCTCCTCGACAGCACGGTGGCGGGCGTATTTCTTCATGCCGACAATGATTTTCTTCTCGAAAGAATGCGCTTTGAAGCACGCTACCAAGATGCAACGGCGAAGAGGCAGCGGATCATGGACGCCTTCATCGAACGCTCGCTACGTGAGAACACCGAGATGCTGGCATCCGCGCAGGAACACCGGGTGCCGATTGTCGACGTGACCCAAGGTGAAGAATTGGAGAAACTGCTAACCGATCTTGCACCAGGCGCGGACATCCCCTTGTCCTGAAGCTGGGCATGCGCACCACTGCGGCATCAATCCGCCATGTCACCGCCCGTTAACATCCCTGAACACCATATGAACCGGGGCCTCAGGGTGCGTTCAGTCCGACTATGGCAAAACTCTGTCCATCAACTCCGATAAAGGGGAATGGACATGACAAAGCTGATCAGCCGACTGGCAATCTTCGCGTTTCTCATGGCGATCTTCGCCATGTCCTTCGCCTCGCTCGTCGTTAATCCGAACCGCAGTTTCCAGCGCGTGAATGCCGGTGCGGCAATCGCATGCCAGCACGGCCCGGCGCCCGCCGCCAATTGCCCCGTCGTATTGTGAGGACCGGCCAATGACCACCAGTTTTTCCAACGGCCTGTTCTCCGCACTGCGGCTGATGCTGATGGCCTCGATCTTTCTCGGCCCGGTGGCCGGACTTGCGGTTTACAAGGCCGATCCCCGCCCCGCCTCCAAAGGCGCCGGCTTCGTGCTGCTGATGAGCCTGCAGCGCGGTGCGCTCGGCTGAGTTTCTGCCGCGCCAGCATTGTCCGGCTGCATTTTCGCGTTTCTTTTCAGTTTCTTCGTATTTCTGTCGCTTGCCTGTCGAAATTGGCCTCTTATAATGGGCCATGACAATAGCAAAACCAACGATTCCGCCCCTCACCTTCATCAGTCCAGAGCCTTTCGCGCCGCAGACATTCACGGACCCGAAAGAAGCTGTTGCGGCTTTGAGCGCGCTCTACGAACGCAACACGGCGTTCCTGATCAATTCCTTCACAGACCTTGCCAAGGGCGCGCCGATTGCCGGGCGTTACCGCGCCTGCTACCCGCAGGTCAGCCTCGAGACCGCCACTTTCGGCCATGTCGATTCCCGCCTTTCCTATGGCCACGTAACCGCGCCCGGCGTCTATACGACAACGATCACACGGCCTGAGCTTTTCCGCCACTATCTCAAGGAACAGCTGGGGCTTCTTATGAAGAACCACGGCGTTCCGGTCACGGTGTCGGAATCGGCTACGCCCATTCCGCTGCATTTCGCTTTCGGTGAAGGCGCGTATGTCGAGGCAGCGGCGGCTTCGTCGCTGTCAGACGTGCCGCTGCGTGATCTCTTCGATACGCCCGATCTCAACAATACCGACGATCTCATCGCCAATGGCGAATATGATCAGGTGCCGGGCGAGCCGGCGCCGCTTGCGCCCTTTACGGCGCAGCGCATCGATTATTCGCTGGCGCGCCTCAGCCATTATACGGCGACGAGCGCCAGCCATTTCCAGAACTTCGTGCTGTTCACCAACTACCAGTTCTATATCGACGAATTCGCTGCCTGGGCGAGGCAGATGATGAAGAATGGCGGCGAGGGTTACACGGCCTTTGTGGAGCCGGGCAACATCATCACCCATGCGGGTTCCGACAAGCCCGAGACGGACGCGGTGCTGGCCCGACTGCCGCAGATGCCGGCCTATCACCTGAAGAAAAAAGGTCATGCCGGCATTACGCTCGTCAATATCGGCGTCGGCCCCTCCAACGCCAAGACGATCACCGATCACATCGCCGTGCTGCGCCCGCATGCCTGGCTGATGGTCGGCCACTGCGCCGGGCTGCGCAACAGCCAGCGGCTGGGCGACTACGTTCTGGCCCACGCCTATGTGCGCGAGGACCACGTGCTTGACGACGACCTGCCGGTCTGGGTGCCTATCCCGGCGCTTGCCGAAGTGCAGCTGGCGCTGGAAGGTGCAGTCGCCGAAGTCACGGGTTACGAGGGCTTCGAACTGAAGCGCATCATGCGCACCGGCACCGTCGCTACCATCGACAACCGCAACTGGGAGCTCCGTGATCAGGCCGGTCCCGTCAAGCGCCTGTCGCAGTCCCGCGCCATCGCGCTTGACATGGAATCCGCTACCATAGCGGCCAACGGCTTCCGCTTCCGCGTGCCCTACGGCACTCTGCTGTGCGTTTCCGACAAGCCACTGCATGGCGAATTGAAGCTGCCAGGCATGGCGACGGAATTTTACCGCACCCAGGTCGCCCAGCATCTGCAGATCGGCATCCGCGCCGTGCAGAAGCTTGCCGCCATGCCGACGGAAACGCTGCACTCGCGCAAGCTCAGAAGCTTCTACGAGACGGCGTTCCAGTAAAAAGAGATATCGCAGAAGCATGCCTTGGTGTATGATTTTGAAAATCGATACACCAAGGATTATCCATGCGTACGAATATTGATCTTGATGACGCCTTGATCGCCGAAGCGATGGAAATTACCGGCCTTTCGACAAAAAAGGCGACGGTGGAGAAGGCGTTGCGCGATCTTGTAGAGAATCTCGGACGACGCAAAGCGTTGGAAGAACTGAGAGGCATCGGCTGGAGTGGCAATCTGGACGATGTGCGCCGTAGCTGGAGCGTGGACGACATCGAAGCGCAAGACGCCGCGGAATGATAGTCGTCGATACTTCTGTCTGGATTGACTGGTTTCAGAATAAATCCACGCGCCAAGGTAGGATGCTAAATGATATCGGCGATCTGACCGACGTCATCATCGGCGACATTATTCTCCTCGAAATCCTGCAGGGCGAACGCAACGACGATCGGGCGGCGGCGATACATGACCGGTTAAAGCGCTTCGGTTTTGTCTCGATGCTCACGCCAGAACTTGCCGTGAAATCCGCCGCTAACTATCGGAAACTTCGAAGCGTTGGGAAAACCGTGCGTAAAACTCCCGACCTCATCATCGGCACCTACTGTATTGAGCACGGCCATAAGCTGCTGCAAAACGACCGAGACTTTCAGCCGATGGCCGATCATCTCGGTCTGCAACTGGCATGAGTCTCAAACCACCTTCACGGTCCCCTCCACCCGCACCGGAAAATTCACCGACCGCGCGATGAAGCACTTGTCGTGCGCGTCATGGTGCAGCGCATCCGCCCGGGCGGGATCGCCCTTCGAGATGGTGATGACCGGTTTCAGCACCACTTCGCTGAACTGCCCGGCGCCATCCTTTTCCATGACGAGCGTGCCTTCGGCATCGTCGACATAGTCTTCGACGATGATGCCGTTGACCGAGCAGAAATGCAGGTACCAGAGCTTGTGGCAGGCCGAGAGCGAAGCGACCAGCAGGTCTTCAGGATTCCAGCGGGCGGGATCGCCACGGAAGGCCGGATCGGACGAGCCGGCTATATCAGCCTTTCCCTCGGTGGAAATTGTGTAGTCGCGTTCGTAGTCGCGATAGCCCGACGTGCCCTTGCCACGATTACCCGTCCACGTCACCTTCACGGCGTAATGGTGTTCCTGTCCTGCCATTTCAGTCCTCCCTTGGCATCTCTTTTCGCATTCTTTAACGGAAAACCGGTGTCCACTTTCCCTAGAAATGCTCGCGCGTATCACGCAGGTGGTCGAGCCCCTTGCGCAACGTCTCTATGATCTCATCCACTTCCGAACGGCTGATGGTCAGCGCCGGCGAAGCCAGCATTCGGTCGCCCGTTGCGCGCATGACGAGGCCGTTTGCAAGGCAATGATTGCGCACCGTTATACCAACATCGTCCGGCTTGCCGAAGCGTCTGCGGGTCGCCTTGTCCGCCGTGATCTGCAGTCCACCCATCAAGCCGACATTGACGGCTTCGCCCACCAG
Source organism: Agrobacterium sp. InxBP2 (assembly GCF_026191755.1). Classification (NCBI taxonomy): domain Bacteria; kingdom Pseudomonadati; phylum Pseudomonadota; class Alphaproteobacteria; order Hyphomicrobiales; family Rhizobiaceae; genus Agrobacterium; species Agrobacterium sp. InxBP2. Next base: position 86,518 of record NZ_JAINDY010000033.1, on the reverse strand, counting down.
TTCGTGGTCCTCAAGGCTTTTCCAGCCCTCGGAAAAATAAGGGCCGATATCGTCGCGCACCCGCTCCACCAGACCCTCCGCTTCGATGATGCGAAGGTTTTCCAGCGCGGCGGCGGCGCAGACGGGATGTCCGGAATAGGTGAAGCCGTGGTTGAAATCACCGACCTCGGACAACATCACTTCCGCCACCCGATCCGACACGACCACGCCGCCAATCGGCAGATAACCCGAGGACAGGCCCTTGGCGATGGGGGCAAAGTCCGGCTCCACGCCGAAATACTGGTAGCCGAACCAGGAGCCCAGGCGACCGAAACCGCAGATCACCTCATCGGAGACGAGCAGAATATTGCGCGCCTTGCAGATACGGGCGATTTCCGGCCAGTAGGTCTCCGGCGGTACAATGACGCCACCGGCTCCCTGAATCGGTTCGGCCACGAAAGCAGCAACGTTTTCCTCGCCCAATTCGTCGATTTTCTCATTGAGTTCGCGAGCCACCTTCAGGCCGAATTCGGCCGGAGAAAGATCGCCACCCTCGGCATACCAATAGGGCTGGCCAATATGGGCGACGCCATCGATGGGCAGGCTGCCCTGCTCGTGCATCCACGTCATGCCACCCAGCGAGGCCCCGGCCACCGTCGAGCCGTGGTAGCCGTTGCGGCGGGCGATAACTTTCGTCTTCGCGGGATGGCCGAGGGCCTTCCAGTAGACCCGCGCCATGCGGAACCAGGTATCGGTGGCTTCCGAGCCGGAATTGGTGAAGAACACGTGGTTCATGCCAGGCCCGGCGTGCGAAGCGATCTTCTGCGCCAGCAGCGTCGCGGGCGGCGTGGTGGTGCCGAAAAACGCGTTGTAGTAGGGGAGCTCGTTCATCTGACGCCGTACCACATCGGCGATCTCGCGGCGTCCGTAACCGATATTCACACACCAGAGGCCGGCGAAGGCGTCGAGATATTTCCTGCCGGTGCTGTCGTAGATGAACACCCCTTCCGCGCGCTCGATGATGCGGGTGCCGGCGGCGTTGAGCTTGCCCATGTCTGAAAAGGGATGGAGATGATGGGCGGCATCGATGGCAGCAAGGTTGGAGAGGGGGTTGGAGATTTCATTCATGACAGATCGCACTCCCATAGAAGCGACAGCGCGCACGCCATCGCACCCGCCGACCATGGCCGGGCGGCTTCGATTTGGCAAGACTGGAGGTTTTCAGGGGCTAGGGAGGACACGGCATCGCCGCTTGTTTTTCTCCCCGCCGGCAGAAGAACAGGCGGCGATGGCCTAATTCACGGTCGGTTTGCGCTAAGCGAAGAACGCCCGCCCCACCAGCACCTTCAACTCTCCGGCGTGCACTTCCAGTGCCACGTCGCGTTCCATCGGCAGCAGCTCGCCATCGATGACGCAGCGGACATCATGGCGTTTCTTGGGAAAATGCAGCTCCACATCCGTCACGGTCATGGCTGTCACGGCGGCATTCTGCTTGAACTTGCCGCGCAGAATATCCAGGGCGAGTCTGGCGACACCGGACGGGCGTAACGGATCGGTGAGATAAAAACCCAGATGGCCGCCGGAGACGTTATCCGCCACCAGCAGCGAATTCTGACCGAATTCATTGTTGGACACGGAAATGGCCGATACCTTTCGATGCTGCGTCCGGCCATCAACGGTGTATTCCACCTCGAAGACAGGCGGGTTGAGGATGACGCTGATGGCGGCGCGGATGCTCGCCTTGATCTTACCGAGACGGGAGGCAAAGGCGAGATTGTTTCGATAGCGCACCATGCGCGAATGCAGGCCCGCGGAAAACTGGTGGACAAAGAGGCGGCCATTGGCGCTGGCGATGTCGACACTGGCAATCTCGCCATTCGCCAGCGTTTCCAGCGCCTGACGAATGTCGAGCGGCAGCTTCAGCGAGCGGGCGAAGAGGTTCATGGTGCCGGCCGGCACGATGCCGAGCGCGATGCCCTGTTTCCAGGCAATGCCGGCAGCCGCCGAAATGGTGCCATCTCCGCCGCCGGCAATGATGCCTTCAATGCCCGGCTCCTCGGCGGCGCGTGCCATTTCCTCTACGACGTCCTTTCCGGAGACAAGACGGCAATCGATCACGTGTCCGGCGCGGGTGAAGACCTCGCGGGCATGATCACAATAGGCTTCCATGTCGGTGGTGCGAAATGTGCCGCCGTCACGATTGAAAATTGCAATGAGCTTCATGTTTCCAACCCGGTCCCGTAACATTCGCAGCCGCGCGTAAATGCCTGGCCTTATATAGAGTTCCGAACACCATCGCGTGAAGATCGTCTTTTGCCGAGAATCGCTCTACCGCAACGCATCATTTCATGTTAGAGGTCACTTAAGGTCATTTTCATGACCGCGCATCTCCAGTCAGGGCAGACCGCTCCCATACGGTCTTGCCCTTTTTTCTGTGGGCCCTTCCCGCTTTCAGGTCACGATGAGCCACTCGAACATCTCCGAAGCCCGCCCTGGCGGGGAGAATGAAACCGTTTACACGGCTGCGCCTGCCGTGGTCCTCTCCCCACTTGCCATTGCGCTTATAGAGCTGGCGCTGGCTGCCGGCGGTTTTGGCATCGGTACCGGCGAATTCGCCATCATGGGCCTTTTGCCCGACGTCGCCTCGACCTATGGCGTCACGGTGCCGGAAGCGGGTTATGTCATCACCGCCTATGCGCTGGGCGTCGTCATTGGCGCGCCGATCATCGCGGTTCTCGCCGCGCGCATCACGCGCCGGACATTGCTTCTCAGTCTGATGGGACTTTTTGCGGCTGGAAACATCCTGAGCGCCGTCGCGCCGGATTTTGTGAGCTTCACCATTCTCCGCTTCATCACCGGCCTGCCACATGGGGCCTATTTTGGCGTTGCGGCGCTCGTGGCGGCCTCGATGGCGCCAATCCACAAGCGCGCCCGCGCCGTTGGCCGCGTCATGCTCGGCCTCACCATCGCCACCCTGCTCGGCACTCCGCTCGCCACCTTCTTCGGCCAGCTACTGTCCTGGCGCGCGGCTTTCATGCTTGTCGGCGGCATCGCACTTCTGACGGTGGCCCTGCTTTGGCTGTTCCAGCCGCGTGACAGGGTGGAAGAAGGCGCCAGCGTATGGCGCGAACTCGGCGCCTTCCGCCGCATACAGGTATGGCTGACGCTCGCCATTGCCGCCGTCGGCTTTGGAGGCATGTTCTCGGTCTTCAGCTATATCGCGAAGACCACGACTGACGTGGCGATGATGCCGGTTTCTACGGTCTCCATGGTGCTGGCGCTGTTCGGCATCGGCATGAATGTCGGTAATGTCGTCGGCTCAAGGCTCGCCGATATCTCGCTCAACGGCACGATTGGCGGCATGCTGGCCTTCAATGTGCTTGTCATGGCTGTCTTCGGCATGACGGCGCAGGATCCCTTCATGCTCTGCCTTTGCGTCTTCCTGATCGGCTGCGGTTTTGCCGCCTGCCCGGCCGTACAGACGCGGCTGATGGATGTGGCGCAGGATGCGCAGACGCTGGCTGCCGCCTCGAACCATTCCGCCTTCAACATCGCCAATGCGCTTGGCGCCTGGCTCGGCGGCCTCGTCATCGCCATGGGCTTCGGTTACGCCTCGACGGGTTATGTGGGCGCCGTTCTTTCCCTTCTCGGGCTTGGCGTTTTTCTCGTTTCCGTCACCGTAGAGCGGCGTCAAAAGGCGGCTTGACCCGGCCCTTTCGAAGCTTACGGAAAATTCACAATCGGGCGCTTGACTCTTTCCGGTTTCAGGCGCAACACGGCCTTACGCGCATGCCTTGGGCACGGCGCGGATTTCAACGGAGCATCATTAGATGTCTAGCGACAGTAGCAGTCGATTGCCTTTGCCGAGACCGGCGAACGTGAACTGATCCGACCGCTGTCGGCTCACCACCGCGTTCGCCGTGATCGGCGAATCGACGGAAAGGTGAGCAATCATGAACTTCCACAACCTCTCCCAGAGGGCCAGCAAGGCCGCACGCCTTCTTCGTAGCGGAAATGCCGGCTCCACCACCATTGCCGAACGCGTCGAGCACCTCAACACGCTGGATGTCGGCGCCGCCGCAGCCGCCCTTCTCGCCATGCCGCAGGCAAAGGCCGTCGCCATTCTCGACCGGCCGGAACTGCATGGTGCCGCCGCGATCATAGCCGATATTCCGGTCGAACAGGCCGCGCGCCTCGTCAACCTGATGTCGGACGACCGCGTGGCCGACGTCATGGCGGAAATGGCCGAAGAGCCGCGCGCCAAGCTGTTTGCCCGGCTGGACCGCACCACGGCGCTCTCCATCAAGCACCTGATGGGTTACCCGCCGCGCACGGCCGGCTCGATCATGACCACGGAATTCGTTAGCGTGCCGGACAATTGGACGGTGGAACAGACCCTTTCGCACATCCGCGTCGTCGAGCGGTCGCGTGAAACGGTCTATGCCATCTATGTGCTGGCCGAGGACGGGACGCTAACCACCGTCGTGACGCTGCGCCGCCTTTTGACCGGCGAAGCGGGCGCCTCCATTCTTTCGGTCGCATCCAAGGAAGGCATTGTCTGTGCGAGCCCCCTGATGTCACAGGAGGATGTCGCCCGGCTGATCCGCAAGCACGACCTTCTGGCGCTGCCCGTCGTGGATGACCGCTCGCATATCCTCGGCATCGTCACCGTTGACGACGTGATCGACACCATGATCGCCGATACCACGGAAGACGCCCACAAGTTCGGTGGTATGGAGGCGCTGGGCAAGCCCTACATGACGATCGGCTTTCCGGACATGATCCGCAAGCGCGCCGGCTGGCTCGCAGCACTGTTCCTCGGCGAAATGCTGACGGCCAGCGCCATGCAGCATTTCGAAGGCGAGCTGGAAAAGGCCGTGGTGCTGACGCTGTTCATACCGCTCATCATGTCTTCGGGCGGCAACTCCGGTTCGCAGGCCACTTCGCTCATCATCCGGGCGCTGGCGCTGGGCGAACTGAAGCTTTCCGACTGGTGGCGGGTGCTGCTTCGGGAAATCCCGACGGGCCTGACGCTCGGCTGCATTCTGGGCGCCATCGGCTTCCTGCGGCTCACGGTCTGGCAGCAGGCTGGCTTCTACGACTACGGTGAGCACTGGCTGCTCGTTGGTGCCACGGTTTTTGCGGCCCTCGTCGGTATCGTCACTTTCGGTTCGCTCGCCGGCTCCATGCTGCCCTTCGTGCTGCAGCGTCTGCGGCTTGATCCCGCCAGCGCTTCGGCCCCCTTCGTCGCCACGCTGGTGGATGTCAGCGGGCTCGTCATCTACTTCTCGGTGGCGCTGGTGATCTTGAGCGGCACGTTGCTCTGAAAGACGAAAGGCCCGTTCGAAAGAGCGGGCCTTCTACATTTCGCGGCACGTCATAATCTCTCCTCCGTCATGCCGGACTTGATCCGGCATCCAGCCACGGCGCGTCTGCGCCGTGAGAAGAGTCTTTTGCGATCAATGACTCGATCGCGCTGGACCCCGGATCTAGTCCGGGGTGACGGCGTGCGGATGATGCAACTCTGCCCAAAGCATGGTTCCTGGAAAGCCCCTCACCCACCCGCGTTGATCACGCCCGTTCCCAGCAGCCCCAAAAGAATGACGCCGATGACCACGCGGTACCAGACGAAGGGCATGTAGCTTTTGGTCGAAACCAGCTTCAGGAAAACGACGATAACGGCGTAACCGACGATGAAGGCGATCAGGGTCGCGAGGCCTGTCGGGCCCCAGCCCACCGGATTGTCTTCGCCGATGCTTTTGAACAGCTGGTAGAAACCGGAGCCGAAGACGGCGGGTACGGCGAGCAGGAAGGAATAACGGGCCGCCGCCTCGCGGGTATAACCCAGAAGAAGGCCGGCGCTGATGGTGCCGCCGGAACGCGAAACGCCGGGAATAAGCGCCATGGCCTGCGCGAAACCGAAGAGGATACCATCACGCCAGATCAGTTGGTTGAGCTTGTAGCGCTTTTTCCCGATCCTGTCGGCGACGCCAAGAACGATACCGAACACGATCAGCATCACGGCAGTAATGTAGAGGTTTCGGAGCGAATGCTCGATGGCGTCCTTGAAGAGAAGGCCGAGCAGCACGATGGGCACGGAGCCGACGATGATCAGCCAGCCGAGACGTGCATCGGCCTTGTCATAGGGGCCGAGACGAAGGTTTTGCCGGAGCCAGGCGGCGGCGATCCGCATAATGTCGGACCAGAAATAGACTAGCACGGCCATTTCCGTGCCGATCTGGGTAATGGCGGTGAAGGCAGCGCCGGGGTCGGCGCCGGAGGGCAGGAACTCCCCGGCGATCCTCAGATGCGCGCTCGACGAAATTGGGAGAAACTCCGTAAGTCCTTGCAAAAGACCGAGAAATCCGGCCTCCATCCAACCCATGCTCATGTGCTTTGATGTCCCTGCTGCGAATCGAGATCGCAGCATTATGCATCAATCGGGGCAAATCCGTGTTGCATCGCACCATGAAAAATGATGTCCCGGCACGCGCTCTTACCCGTGATTTCTTTCAGGCCGCCTTCTCCGCCACCTGCGGAAGCTGCGTGTATTTCGCGCCGTTTTTGCAGACGACGTGCGCATCGCCCCAGCTTTTCAGCGCCGAAATCACCGGCCGCATCGTCTCGCCAAGCGGTGTCAACGCATAATCCACGCGCGGCGGCACGACGGGGAAAACGGTCCGCGAAATCAAACCCGCCTCCTCCAGTTCCCGCAGCTGCTTGGTCAGCATGCGCTGGGTGACACTTGGAATATGGCGGCGCAGTTCGTTGAAGCGCAGGGTCCCCTCATTGATGAGGTGATAGAGGATCACGCCTTTCCATTTGCCATCAAGAAAACTCAGGGCCGATTCCACCGGGCAGCCGGGAAAGTTGCCGGTGAGCTTGGCGCGTGGTCGCGACATCACAGTATCCTTTTTGTATGTATCATCACAAAATGTGCATTCTTGCGATCGTTGTTCATATGTATCAAGTAAGAGGCACGCAAACAAGCAAAGGAGACTTTTCATGCGCGCCATCGGTTACAGGACGAGCCAGCCCATCACTGCCGAGGATGCCCTCATCGACATCGATCTGCCCCAGCCGGAAGCGAAGGGACACGACATTCTGGTGGAGGTGAAAGCCGTTTCGGTAAATCCCGTCGATACCAAGGTGCGTCGGAACCAGTCGCCGGAAAACGGCGAGGCCCGTGTGCTCGGCTTCGATGCAGCGGGTGTGGTGAAGGCCGTTGGCGACAAGGTTTCGCTGTTCAAACCGGGTGATGAGGTGTTTTACGCCGGCGTCATCAACCGTCCCGGCTCCAACAGCCAATTCCATCTGGTCGACGAGCGCATCGTCGGTGCCAAGCCGAAGTCCCTGAATTTCGAGGAAGCCGCCGCGCTACCGCTGACCGCCATCACCGCGTATGAGACCCTATTCGACCGGTTGCGGGTGAATGAGCCGGTTCCGGGTGCAGCCAGCGCCGTTCTCGTCATCGGCGGCGCGGGCGGCGTCGGTTCCATCGCCGTTCAGCTTCTGCGGGCGCTGACCGACCTGACCGTGATCGCGACTGCCTCGCGGCCGGAAACGATCGAATGGGTAAAGGAACTCGGCGCGCATCACGTCGTGGATCACAGCAAGCCCATCGCGCCGCAGGTGGAGGCGCTTGGCCTCGGTGCGCCGGGCTTCGTCTTCTCCACCACCCATAGCGACATCCACGCGGCCGACAGCGTGGCGACCATCGCACCGCAGGGCCGTTTCGCCCTGATCGACGATCCGGCTGGCGGTTTCGACATCATGGCGTTCAAGCGCAAATGCATATCCATCCATTGGGAAATGATGTTCGCCCGCGCCGTTTTCCAGACGCCTGACATGATCGAGCAGCACAAGCTGCTCAACCACGTGGCCGAGCTTGTCGATGCCGGCAAGATCAAGACGACGCTGACCGAGGTTTTCGGCACCATCAATGCCGCAAATCTTATCAAGGCGCATGCACTGATCGAGAGCAACAAGGCCAAGGGCAAGATCGTGCTTTCGGGCTTCTGATCGCCGATGAAGCGTTCGCATGGCGAACGCTTCCCTTCCGCTTACGGAGAGGTTCGGGCCGCGCAAAACCGCGCGGCCTTTTATCACTCGTCGTCGGGATCTTCCGGGCACGGCCAGGAGGCGGGCGCCGTCAGGCCATTCGGCAGTTTGGTCTTGGCGTCGCCGCAGGCGATGTCGATCTGTTTCTGGTCAAGGCCGGTGGCCGTGGAAAGATCGACCCCCTCAATCCGAGTCAGCAGCAGGAAGGCGCTGGTGAAATCGACCGGGCCACCCAGCTTCGCGCCACCGAACCGGGCCCGCGACAGGTTGGTGAGCGAGAATTTCGAGCCGTTCAGCGTTGCGCCCTCGAAATCGGCGCGGCCGAGTTCAGCCTTGGTGAAATCCGTGCCGTCCAGCTTGGTGTTTTCGAATTTGGTTCGCTGCATTTCGGCATTCACGAATTTCGCGTTGGTGGCATCGGCGGCGGAAAAATCGCTTCGATAGGCTTCCACCTTCGTCAGATTGGCGCCCTGAAGGTTCGCCTCGCCAAGGGCAGCGCGGATGAGCTTGGCCTTCTCAAGGTTAGCGCCCTTCAGCGACGAACCGCGCAGATCCGTATAAGTGAAATCCGTACCGTAGAGCATCGCCGAGTCAAGATTGCTGCCGCCCAGCATCAGGAGGCGCTTGTTGCATTCGCGCCAGTCTATGCCGGCCATGGCATCGGAACGACAGCTCGCGGCAGCCACCGGATTGCCAGTGAAAGAAAAGGCAGCCATCGCAAGCGCCGCGACGCTGCCAGCCAAGCCTGTCTTCCGCACGATATTCAGCCTTTGAAAGCCGGACATTCCTTCACTCCCTGCCGTCTGGCGACGGCACCTAGGACCATATGCACGTTCAAGGCGTTATCGCATTCACTGCCCGCGATCCACAGGCCACATGATGCTACAACGCCCCAACATCCTATATGTAAGAAATCGAAGAGCAATCCACAAATACTGACGGGAAAGAGGGCAATGGCGCTGCTCTGGTGCCGTGGCAGACACAATGAACCAGGCGGACCGACGAGCTGCATGACCGCGACGAGCTTTCGCCGACGGAAACGGCGCTCCGCAGAGTATCCGTCCACCTATCGTAAAATCACCGTTGCAGATGCTCGGGACAAGCCCGAGCATCATGAGGCAAGATCGCTTCACCGTCACATGTTGGCGTAAACCGGCCCCTCGCCGCCCTGCGGCGGCACCCAGTTGATGTTCTGGTTCGGATCCTTGATGTCGCAGGTCTTGCAGTGCACGCAGTTCTGGGCGTTGATGACGTAGACTTCCTGGCCGTCCTTCTCCACCCACTCATAAACGCCGGCTGGACAATAACGGGTGGAGGGACCGGCAAAGACGTCGTGTTCGGAGCGCTTCTGCAGCTCCATGTCCTTCACCTGAAGATGGACCGGCTGGTCCTCTTCATGGTTGGTGGACGACAGGAAGACGGAGGACAGGCGGTCGAAGGTCAGAACGCCATCCGGCTTCGGATAGGCGATCGGCTTGTGTTTGGAGGCGGGCTCCAGGCTCTGCGCATCCGTCTTGCCGTGCTTCAGCGTGCCGAAGAAAGAGAAACCGAACAGCTGGTTCGTCCACATGTCGAGACCGCCGAGGCCGACGCCGATGAGCGTGCCGAACTTCGACCAGAGCGGCTTGACGTTGCGGACCCGCTTCAGGTCCTTGCCGATATCGCCTTCACGCCATTCGGCCTCGATCTCGGTAACCTCGTCATGGGCGCGGCCGGCGGAAATCGCCGCGGCGATCTTTTCCGCCGCGAGCATGCCCGAGAGAACCGCATTATGGCTTCCCTTGATGCGTGGCACGTTGACGAAACCGGCGGAACAGCCGATCAGCGCGCCGCCCGGGAAGGTGAGCTTCGGCACTGACTGGTAACCACCTTCCGTGATGGCGCGCGCGCCATAGGAAATGCGCTTGCCGCCCTCGAACGTGTCGCGGATCGCCGGATGCGTCTTGAACCGCTGGAATTCCTCGAAGGGATAGAGATAGGGGTTCTTGTAATTGAGATGCACCACGAAACCGACGGCAACGAGGTTATCTTCCAGATGATACAGGAAAGAGCCACCGCCGGTCTTGAAACCCAGCGGCCAGCCGAAGGAGTGCTGCACGAGGCCCTGCTTGTGCTTCTCCGGCTTGACCTGCCAGAGCTCCTTGATGCCGATGCCGAATTTCTGCGGCTCGCGATCTTTGGACAGGTCGAATCTGGAAATCAGCTGCTTGGCGAGCGATCCGCGCACGCCCTCGCCGATCAACACGTATTTGCCGTGCAGTTCCATGCCGCGGGTGAAGTTCGGGCCCGGCTCGCCATTCTTCTCGATGCCCATATCGCCGGTGGCAACGCCGATGACAGCGCCTTCGTCGTTATAAAGCACTTCCGTGGCGGCAAAGCCCGGATAGATCTCGACGCCGAGCCCTTCCGCCTTTTCCGCCAGCCAGCGACAGACGAGGCCAAGCGAGACGATGTAATTGCCATGATTGTTCATCAATGGCGGCATCATGGCGTTCGGCAGGCGGATGGAGCCCGCCGGCCCCAGGAACAGGAACTGGTCGTCCTTGACCTCGGTCTTGAAGGGATGCCCCTCCTCTTCGCGCCATCCCGGCAGCAGCCTGTCGATGCCGATGGGGTCGACCACGGCGCCGGAGAGGATATGGGCACCGACTTCCGCGCCCTTTTCCAGCACGACGACCGAGAGCTCCGGCTCCACCTGCTTCAGCCGGATTGCGGCGGCAAGACCGGCCGGACCCGCACCGACGATCACAACGTCGAATTCCATCGCTTCGCGTTCGGGCAGTTCCATCGCTTCCGTCATTTCCATCCTCTCAGATCGCCGGTCCCATCCGGCTGTTGTTATCGTCTTTTCCACACCTGCGACGCACCGCCTGCGCCGGACAAAAAGTCCATCCGCGACACCGTATCCATCAGCATCCGTCTTTGCAAAGCGGCACGCCTTTGTCGAGCTTCTATAGCGGCAAAACATGTCGCACGCCAGTCAATTGTCAGACAACCTGATGATTGTTTATTACTTTTACGTTCACGTAATAATGAGGATATGATCGACGGGGGAATGCGTCAAGGGTTGCGGGCATTGGGCAGGCATAGCCAGCCTATAATCAGGCGGCCAAAAGCGATTGATGGGCGGGCCGATCGCATGACAAGGGAGATCGCGACCGCATCTGCGTCAATATGGCCGGTGTCGGACGCAGCGGTTTTGAGCTAATATTCCCAAGAAATATATCGTCACGTCATAGCTGGAATATCTGAAATGTGGGACTTCTTCCCTATCGTCTTCTTGCCGTTCAAAATTCTCGTATTGGGAACGGGCATGTTCTTCGCCATCAAATGGCATCATGATCAGGCGAAGAAGGAAAACGAAACCAAGGGACCGTGAGCGCCGCCAGTTTTAAAGGCGCGGGCCACTTGGCCCACTCCCGGGGACGAAGCAGACCTTGCTTTCCACACCCCGCTCAAACAGCCCATTCTTCATCCGTCGTGAACACGATCGTCAGCCAACGGTCACTCCCCTCGCCGCCTATCGCTTCGCCGATCTCGTCGCGGATCGCATCCCATTCCTCAAGGCGCCGCGGTGGCCAGTTTCTGGGAACGATAAAGAAGAGTTCGATCTGGCGGCCGCGGCCAACCCGGGCCACATAGGAGTAATGCGAGGAAAAGCCGAACTTCGCCACGACCTCCCCCGCCACCCTGTCGACATGCTGTTTGAACTCCAGCGGGGTGACAAGAAGTATGTCGGCCAGCGCCTGTTTCACATTGCCGAGCGGCATGGGAATGATGACGAGGCAGACCAGCGCCAGCACGGCCGGGTCGACATAGGGCGACAGCCATGCCTGCGACGTTCCCGTCAGCCCGTAACCGATGGCGAAAGCGATGAACAGCGCCACGCTCAGCAGCGCGCTCATCAGCCAGCTTTTGGCGTCCAGCGCCACGAAGGCGGATTTCAGCCGTTGGTTCTGCCGTTTGACAAACCATGCCATGGCGAGCGAGACGGCGAAGCTGACGAAGGTGACGATGATGGCGTAATCGAACTCGATCGACCGGCCGCCATCCATCAGGCTGTCGATGGCATTGATGAGCGCGTAAATCGCCGCCCCCATCAGAAGCGTGCCGTTGAGGCCGAGCACCATTGGCTCCAGATGCCAGAAGCCCATGGTGAAGCGCTCCACCAGCCGGCCGCCCGGCCTGGGTGCCGCGGCGGCGGCGATCAGCCGCGCCACGAGCAATGCGAGCACCGTCATGAAAGCATCCGTCAGGGCGTAGACACCGTCGAAGACGACCGCGAAGGAGCCGGAAAACAGGCCCGCCCCGATGCCGAACAACGCCAGCAGAACCGTGACGGCAATCGAGAATTTCAGCAAAGATTGTTCTGTCATGACACTTGTTCGACCTTCAAAACCGGGCCCGCCTTCACAGGGGGATTTTGCTTTTCCTCGAATCGAGAAAACGCCTAACTCTTTGTTTCGGCGCATTTCCAGACGGAAAACCGGGGTCCACTTTTCCTGGAAATGCTCTATAAACACCACATGCAGCACTCACAAGACAGGACAAAACCCATGGATTTCGGCATTTCCGGCAAACGCGCCCTCGTTCTCGCCTCTTCACGCGGCCTCGGGCTTGGCATTGCGACGGCGCTGGCAAAGGAGGGTGCAAATGTCCTTCTCGTCGGCAGGAGCGGTGAAAAGCTGGAAGCGAACTGCAAGGCCATCAACGCCCTTGGCAAAGGCAAGGCCGACTGGGTTTGGGGTGATCTTGCCGACGACAATTTTGTCGAGGCCATGGTTCAGGCCGTCAGGGAAAAGCTCGGCGGCATCGACATTCTCGTCAACAATACCGGCGGCCCGACGCCGGGCCTCGCTCAGGAGATGACGGCGGAGAAGCTGGATACATTCTTCCAGTCGATGGTGCTGCGGGTCATCACGCTGACCAATGCGCTTCTACCCGGCATGAAGGAGCAGGGTTTCGGCCGCATCCTCACCGTCGCCTCGTCAGGCGTATTCGAGCCGATTGCCAATCTCGCCCTTTCCAACACGTTGCGCGGCGCGCTTGTGGGCTGGAGCAAGACGCTGTCCTCCGAAGTGGCCGGTTTCGGCATTACCTCAAACCTGCTTCTGCCCGGCCGCATCCACACCGACCGCATCGATGAGCTCGATGGCGCCAATGCAAAGCGTCTCGGCAAGAGCATCGAGGAAATCCGCGAGGCCTCGGTCAAGAGCATTCCCGCAGGCCGCCTCGGCACGGTGGAGGAGTTCGCTGCCGCCGGCGCTTTCCTCTGCTCGGTGCCCGCAAGCTACATCACCGGCACGATGCTCAGGGTGGATGGCGGCGCGGCAAAGTCGAACTGACGACTGGGTGCTGTCACGACGCCGTTCCGTAAACCACGTAGCGGTTCCGCCCGGTATTCTTGGCTTCATAAAGCGCGGTATCGGCGTGGCGCAAAACGTCACTGGTACTCTCCCCGGGATTGGCAAAGGCGATCCCGGCGGAGCAGCTGTAGCGAAACTCGGGCATGTCGCGCAGAGGGGCTGCATCGGCCAGTGACGACAGGAGCTGGCGCATCAGGCTTTCGGCGCCGTGCATGCGCGAGCCACTGAGCACCAGCAAAAACTCTTCCCCGCCAATCCTGCCGAGAAGGTCGTCACGCCCGGCAGCGGCGGACAGTCGTCCTGCGAAATCCTTCAGCACGAGATCGCCGTAGGCATGGCCGAAGCGATCGTTGACGCTCTTGAAGTGGTCGATATCCATGATGATGACGGCGAGCGCCTGCGCCTTGTTGGGCCCAAGCAGGTGGTTGAGCGCATCCATGGCGTAACGCCTGTTTCCGAGCCCGGTCAGCTCGTCGCTCAGGGCGGATTTCAGCGCCCTGTCCCGCTCCTGGCGCAGATCGCGCAATTCGATGCCAAGTTCGGAAACATCGGTGACGACGCATAGCATCCAGCCGCCCGGCAGCGTGGTCTCGGTCGTCAGCATCCAGCGCCCGTCATTGAGACTGGTCTCAATGGTCCGGAACGGCAGCTTGCCGCGCCTCGTCTTGGCCGAGCGCAGCCAGAGTTCGAAATCCGATGTCTCGATGGCCGTACCGGTCGCGTTGCGAAAACCACTGCGCATCAGTTCCACCCAGCTCGGGAAATCGCGCTGTCCGATACCGAGCGCGGCGCGGAAGGCGCTGTTGGCGAACCGCAACTCATCGCTGCCATCAAACAAAGCGTATCCCTGCTGCGATGCTTCCAGGAGGGCCATGAGCTGCCGGAAGAAAACGCCCATATCGCCGTGAACGACACCGGTATCGTCCGGCGCTGCATCCTCCACTGCATGCTGGCTGATTTTGTGGGGCATATAATTTCCAAAACTAAAAACGACCGAAAACCAAATACAGCATGTCCATATGGACATTCCGAAATTTAATAAATATTTACGCGAGACAGCAAAATGGATACATCTTCAATCCGGTTACTTCGACAAAGCTGACTTTAACAGAATTCCCTTAAAGCCGTCGCCTAGAACTACACTGTTCTTTCTTAAAGGAATTGTAATCCCGTTTACCATGCGTTGCCAGGATTGCCGCAACTTTGCGACTGGCGCGCGGGCACGGGCGTTCGACCGAAAAAAGACCCACGGCGCTTGCCATTCCGCCCGCCCTGTGCAATCAACCGCCCTCCTCTGACATCGGGGTGCCAAGAGCATCCCTTATTTTCACGCCGGGCCATCCAAGGCCGGGCGGGTTCTTCTATCGACACAAGGAATATGGCGATGACGCAAAAGCGGGCTCTCGGCCTCGATTTCGGCACGACAAATACGGTCATGGCTCTTTCCGACAATGGCGGCGCAAGCCATTCCATGCGCTTTACCAGCAGCGCCGGCACGGATGACAGCATGCGCACGGCCCTCTCCTTCATGAAGGACGCCGGCCTCGGCGCGGCCGCCCTGCATGTGGAGGCGGGCCACGCCGCTATCCGCCAGTTCATCGACAATGCCGGCGACTGCCGTTTCCTGCAATCGATCAAGACGTTTGCGGCGTCACCGCTGTTTCAGGGCACGTTGATCTTCGCCAAGCGGCAGAGCTTCGAGGATTTGATGGAAGTGTTCCTGCGCAAGCTGAAGACCTATGCCGGGACGGAATGGCCCGATGATGTATCGACTGTCATTGCCGGCCGGCCGGTGCGTTTTGCCGGCAGCAATCCGGACGAGACGCTGGCGCTTGCCCGATACAACGAGGCGCTGAGCCGGGCCGGTTTCCCCGAAATCCACTATGTCTATGAGCCGGTGGCGGCCGCTTATTATTTCGCGCAAAGCCTGAAGAAGGACGCCAACGTGCTGGTGGCGGATTTCGGCGGCGGCACCACCGACTATTCGCTCATCCGTTTCGAAACCCATGCCGGCAAGCTTTCCGCCACCCCCATCGGCCATTCCGGCGTCGGTGTTGCGGGCGATCATTTCGACTTCCGCATGATCGACAATCTGGTGTCGCCGGAGATCGGCAAGGGCAGCAAGTTCAAGAGTTTCGACAAGGTGCTGGATGTGCCCTCCGGCTATTACGTGAATTTCGGCCGCTGGAACCAGCTGTCGATCTTCAAGACCTCGAAGGAATTCACCGATCTGAAGTCGCTGGTGCGCTCGGCGCTGGAGCCGGAAAAGCTGGAAATGTTCATCGACCTCGTTGAGCATGATGAGGGCTACCCGCTCTATCAGGCTATTTCCGCCACCAAGATGGCGCTCTCCTCGGCGGAAGAAGCGGAGTTCAACTTTGCGCCGCTCGGCAAGGCCGGACGCAAGATGGTGAAGCGCAGCGATTTCAACAGCTGGATCGCCGAGGACCTTGCCAAGATAGAAGAAGCGCTCGACGAGGTTCTGGAAAAGACGCAGGTTTCGCCAGATGCGATCGACAAGGTGTTCCTGACCGGCGGAACCTCCTTCGTGCCGGCGGTGCGGGAGCTTTTCACCCGCCGTTTCGACGCCGACCGCATCGAAAGCGGCGGCGAGCTGCTTTCGATTGCCCATGGCCTGGCCATGATCGGCGAAAGCGGCGATATTCAGCGCTGGACAGTGTGATTTGCGGGTTCCCCGGGCGGGGAACATGGGGTAATTTCCGCCCATGATCGCCGCTCAAGACCTCTCCCCGGCCGAACTCGCCGCCCTCCTGCATTTCCATGCGGATGCGGGCGTCGACTGGTTGCTGGAAGAGGCGCCCGTAGACCGTTTCGCCGAATTTGCCGCCGCCCGCCCTGCCCGGTCCGCGCCTGTTCAGGCGGCGGCGACATCTGCACGGCAGACTGAAAGGCCCGCGGATCGCGGCGCCGATGTGCCGCAGCGGCAGGGAGCAACGCGCAGTGCTCCCGCGCGCGGAGCGCCGGCAAGTCCAGCCGTTCAGCAGAATGTCGCCATGCCGGATGAGCAGGCGGTGGCAGCGGCGCGTTTTGCCGCAGAAAGCGCGAGATCGCTTGCCGAACTGAAAACCGCGCTCGAGGGTTTTTCGGGGTGCAACCTCAAGAACAGCGCCCGCAATACGATCTTCACCGAAGGTGACGCTTCCTCGGGCATCATGGTCATCGGCCCCATGCCGGATGCGGATGACGATCGCGAGGGCCTGCCCTTTGCCGGCAAGACCGGCCTGCTGCTTGACCGGATGCTGGCGGCCATCGGCCTTGAGCGCAGCACCATCATGCTCGGCAATGTGGTGCCGTGGCGGCCACCGGGCAACCGCCCGCCGACCCAAGCCGAAATGGATATCTGCCGCCCCTTCATTGAGCGCCAGATCGCCCTTGCGGAGCCAAAACACCTGTTGCTTCTGGGCAACTTTACCGCACGTTTCTTCTTTGGCGGCACCGGCACGATCCATACATTGCGCGGACAGTGGCGTGATGTCGCAGCCGGACACCTTGTTTTGCCGGCGCTCGCCAGCCTGCACCCCCAGGAACTATTGAACGCGCCGGCCAGTAAGTCCTTGGCATGGCAGGATTTATTGATGTTTCGGGCAAAGATCGCCGAAGGCTGATTGCCTCATTCCTGCTCAATGTAAATGAATTATGAAAATAGCCATGCGCATTACGCATAACAGCGGCGCATTTGGTCAACTTGCCGAATCCATGCTGCGCTGCGATATACGGCCATGTCTTGGGAGGAATTTCGGTTAAAGGAACCAAGGCAATGACCACTCGCTTCCGTCCGGTGCATTCCGGCTTTGAATCGCTCCGCCTGGCGGGCCTCGGCCCTCGCTCCAGTCAGGGCTACCATCGTTTCGGCGCAGCCGCTAACGAACAGTTGACCGCACGCGCTGCCATGCAGCAGGTCCGCGTGACGCGTCCCTCGGCAGTCTTCGCGGATTTCCGCGAGCGCTGAGAAACACTCAGGCCGGCTTACACTGGCTTACAGATATGATTGCGCGCTGGCGTCTTTCCTCGGGAAGGCGCCTTTTGCTTTTGTGGGTGTACGATCATAAGTCTCCGTCATGCCGGACCTGATCCGGCATCCAGCCAGCCCAAGTCCTTGGGCTGAAAGAACTCCTTCGCCGCGCGGACGCGCGTCGGCTGGATCCCGGCTCAAGGCCGGGATGACGGAAGCGGTTGCCCTGAAACACCGGCAATAGCGCTCCTCACCCCTGCGGCGTCGAGGCCTTGCGCGCCGCGCGTCGCGCCAATCCCAGCTGATGTTCACGGAAAATGATGAAGATGCCGGCCAGGATCACGATCGCCGTGCCGATGAGCATCGTCAGCGTGGGTATGTCTCCGAAAAGGACGTAGGAAACCACGATACCGAAGACGATGGAACTGTATTCGAAGGGCGCGATGACCGAGACCTCGGCGTGCCGGTAACTCTCCGTCAGGAAGATTTGCGCGACGCCGCCGCAGATGCCGCTGGTTATCAGAAGCAGGGTCTGCGTCACTGTCAGCACGCTCCAGCCGAAGGGAACGCTGATGAGCGACAGCAGGGTGGCGGTGAGCGAAAAATAAAGCACGATGGTTGGCGTCTTTTCCGTTTCCACCAGTTGCCGCACCTGGATCATCGCCAGCCCGCCAAGGGCGGCACCACACAGCACGGCAATGGCGCCCAGCCCCTCACCCGCGGCAAACCCGCCTTCCCTGAGAAGCGTCATCTTCGGCCAGAGAATGACCAGCACGCCGATCATGCCCACAAAGACTGCACTCCAGCGATAAATGCGCACCTTCTCATGCAGGATAAAGGCGGCAAAAACCACCGCGAGAAGTGGCGAGGCATAACCGATGGCGATGAATTCCGGCAGCGGCAGCATGGTCAGCCCGTAAAAGCCGCAGGCCATTGAGAGGATTCCAAGAAAACCGCGCTTGAAATGGCCGAGAAGATTGTTGGTGTGCAGCGCACTTGCGAGCGCATGCAGCCAGGCGAGGTAAACGACGATCGGAATGATGGCGAAAGCCGAACGAAAGAAGGTGATCTGGCCGGCCGGCACATCCCCCGCGGCCTTTATACAGGTCTGCATGACAAGAAAAAAGCCAACCGAAATCAGCTTCATGCTGATCCCGCGGAAGGGATTCATCGGTTCGGCGTTCATTAGCAGTTACTCATATCGGCTGCGCAGACACGCCATCGGGAGGTTTCATGCGGGGGAGACGACGCGGGGGAATTGGATTTGCGCAAGGCTAGAGCATTCCTCCGGCGCTTTACAACAAAAATTGTGATTTATCCCTGAATTCGGTTGATGGCGTGGAGAAATCGAAGCCTCGCAAGGCAGGCGCGAAGGCAAAAAGTGGCACGCGCTAAAATTTGAAGAAAATAAAATATAATTTCAGCAATCGTTCAACATTTGCTGCGATGGTCCGTTGGTCCGGCAGCGGGGAGGATCGTCTGCATGGCCGGCAAAGCCTTCCATGGCGGGACAGAATGTCCTCCGACGCGCACATGATCGTGACGAATATTCTACCCATTTTACATCCGGGCCTTATGACGACATGATGCCGGGAAGACCACGCAAAGTTATTCAGGGACAGTCATGCGAACAGACACGGGCCAGATCGTTCACCTGGCGGATTACCGCCCCACCGATTTCGTTCTGGAGCGGGTGGATCTCACCTTCGAACTCGACCCTAAAAATACCAAGGTCGAAGCCCGTCTGATCTTCCACCGGCGCGAAAGCGCCGACCGGCATGCACCGCTGGTTCTTGATGGCGACGAGCTGAAGCTTTCCAGCCTGCTGCTCGACCAGGTGGAGCTGCCCGCCGCTCAATATGAGGCCACACCGGACAGCCTGACCATCCGCGACCTTCCCGCTGAATCTCCCTTCGAGATCTGCGTCACCAATTACATCAACCCGCAGGTCAATACGCAGCTGATGGGGCTTTACCGCACCAATGGCGTTTATTGCACCCAATGCGAAGCGGAAGGTTTCCGCCGCATCACCTATTTCCCCGACCGTCCGGATGTTCTGGCGCCTTATACGGTGACGATCATCGCGGCAAAGGAAGGTAATCCGCTGCTGCTCTCGAACGGCAATTTCCTGGGCGGCGGCAATTACGACGAAGGCCGTCACTTCGCGGCCTGGTTCGATCCGCATCCGAAACCGAGCTACCTGTTCGCTCTCGTTGCCGGCGATCTCGGCGTGGTGGAAGATACTTTCACGACCATGTCCGGACGGGAAGTGGCACTGAAGATTTATGTCGAGCACGGCAAGGAGCCGCGCGCTGCCTATGCCATGGATGCGCTGAAGCGTTCGATGAAATGGGACGAAGAGCGCTTCGGCCGCGAATACGACCTCGACATCTTCATGATCGTCGCCGTGTCGGATTTCAACATGGGCGCGATGGAGAACAAGGGTCTCAACGTCTTCAACGACAAATTCGTGCTGGCCGACCCGGAAACCGCCTCGGATGCGGACTATGCCAATATCGAGCGCATCATTGCGCATGAATATTTCCACAACTGGACAGGCAATCGTATCACCTGCCGTGACTGGTTCCAGCTGTGCCTGAAAGAAGGCCTGACGGTCTATCGCGATCAGGAATTTTCCTCCGACATGCGCTCGCGGCCGGTGAAGCGCATTGCCGATGTGCGCCACCTGAAATCGGAGCAGTTCCCGGAGGATTCCGGTCCGCTGGCGCATCCGCCGCGCCCGGATACCTATCGCGAAATCAACAACTTCTACACGACGACCGTGTATGAAAAAGGTGCCGAAGTCACCCGCATGATCGCCACGATCCTCGGCGCTGAAGACTTCAAAAAGGGCATGGACCTCTATTTTGAACGTCATGACGGCGAAGCTGCAACGGTTGAGGATTTCGTCAGGAGCTTTGCCGATGCCAGCGGCCGCGATCTCTCGCAGTTTTCGCTATGGTACACCGAGGCCGGCACGCCGCTAGTCTCCGTTTCGTCCGCTTACGATGCCGGCAAGGCCACTTTCAGCTTGACGCTGGAACAGACGACCGCGCCGACCCCCGGCCAGCCGGTGAAGCAGCCACGCCACATTCCGCTTTCGCTGGCGCTGATCCTCGATAATGGTCAGATCGCCGAACCACAGGCCGTCGAAGGCGGCGAGTATCGCGACGGCGTACTTCATTTGACCCAGCGCAACCAGACCTTCTCCTTCTCTGGCATTTCCTCGCGGCCGGTGCTGTCGATCAACCGCAGCTTCTCCGCGCCGATCAACCTGCATTTCGAGCAGAATGCTGCCGACCTGGTGCAGATTGCCCGGCATGAGACGGATATGTTCGCGCGTTTCCAGGCGCTGACCGATCTCGCCCTGCCCGTGCTGATCGCCGCCACCAAGGCGGTGCAGAAAGGCGAAGACGTCCGCACCGATGCCGACCTGATCGCGACGCTCATCGAAATCATCGGCGACGACGCGCTTGAACCAGCATTCCGGGCGCAGGCACTCGCCCTGCCCAGCGAGACCGATATCGCCCGCGAACTCGGCGGAAACACGGATCCCGATGCCATCCACAAGGCGCGCAACGCCACGATCACGGCGATTGCGACAGCCGGCCAGGACACACTGCGGCGGCTTGCCGACGATGCTGCCAATGGCGAGGCCTACAGCCCCGATGCCGGAAGCGCCGGGCGGCGTTCACTGCGCAACGGTGCGCTGACCTTCCTCGCCTTTGCCGAGGGAACGCCGGAGCGGGCGGCGAAGGCCTATGCCGGCGCCACCAACATGACCGATCTCGCCCATGCACTCAGCGTGCTGACGCAGCGCTTCCCCGACAGTGCGGAAACGAAGGAAGCGCTTGCCGCTTTCGAAAAACGCTTCGCCGACAATGCACTGGTGCTCGACAAGTGGTTTTCGCTGCAGGCCGCCATTCCCGGCGAAGGCGCTCTTGATCGTATCAAGGCACTGATGAAATCGAAACATTTCATCGCCACCAATCCGAACCGGGTGCGTTCGCTCGTCGGCACGCTCGCCTTTTCCAATCCTACCGGCTTTCATCGTGCCGATGGCGCCGCCTATCGGTTCCTCGCAGAGCAGATCATCGCCATCGACAAACGCAATCCGCAGCTTGCCGCCCGCATTCTCACGTCCATGCGCTCCTGGCGCTCACTTGAGGCAAGCCGCGCCGACCATGCGAAAGCAGCGCTTTCCACCATTGCCGAGGCGAAAGGCCTCTCGACGGATGTAAGCGATATCGTCGGGCGTATCCTGAAGGGCTGACTTTCCGCCGAAGCTCCGACATTCTGACCCATTCCGCGACGCCGTCTTGATTTCCATCAAGGCGGCGTCGTGCATCATGCAGCATCCTTCGTGCGAAGGGCCGCGGTTGGCCCGGGATCAGACAGGAACCTCAGATGACGGATATGTCCAGAACAAGCGCTTCGTTTCAGCGTTTCATCAGCGATGCTCCAGACCATAAGGCGGCGTGGTTTCAGGCCGTGCAGGCTCTCGGGGCCGCGTCCACGCTCGACGTGAAGACACAGAGCCTGATCTACATCGGCATTCTTGCCGCCCTCCGCCTGGAAAGCGGCATCGGTTTTCATGTGATGGAAGCCAAGTCCCACGGTGCGAGCCGCGACGATATCATCAGCGCGGTGCTCACCGGTCTTCCTGCCGCCGGAAATGGCGTGATCAGCGCGCTTGGCCCTGCTCTCGATGCCTTCGACGGAGCCTGAACGTTACACGCGGCATTCTCAAGCAGCCGGAATTGAAGCGCCGGCTCACTGTTTTTCTTCATGAATCCCGCTTTTGCCGAAGCGGAAGCAGACTGTCCCGAAAAAATACGGAGTCGGTTCAAGGGGTTAAAATTCTTTTAACTTTTGCCTCTGGACAGGGCGAATCGCATTTGATTCATTAGAGATATTCGAGCGGCGGCGCTTCGAATCACGGGGACATCTAAAAGGCGGGACAATGACGAACGTGCGGCGGGCGACTGCGGGCGATGAGCGGCCGTATGCCAAATTTTCTGATCTAGCGGCCTGGGGCGAAAAGCTTTCCAGTGACCTGATGGGTTTGATGAGCGGCGCGGAACGGCCCATGCCGCAGGTCGAGACCCTGCTGAAGCGCCTCATTCCCATTCTCATCCTCGCATTTCTGGTGGTCGTGGCGGCCTCGCGCATGCTGGGCATCGTCGCCGAATACAGCCGCATGGAAGAAGCCGCCCGCCACTCCACGGCTTTGACGGCGCTGACCGCCAAGGCGGCCCTGCTGAACGACGGCACTGTTTTCACCTCGCAGGACCGCACCCGCGCCGAGGCAAGCCTTGTCGCCGCGTTGCCGCAGGGAAGTCTTGCCGATGGCACCATGGTGCTGCTGTCGGGCAGCAACGGTCGTATTTTTGCCGGTTCCGGCAAGGAGGCAATGCTTTACATTGGCACCTCCCTGCCTGCCCTGCTGCCGGAAATCGCCATCGTGCAGCGTTTCCCCGGCGCTCCCGGAACCATCGAGACCAATATAGACGGCCAGCAGCATTACGCGACGATGATCCCCTTCGGAAACGATGGTGCCATGGTCATCGCGGCGCGGTCCCTGCAGCCGATCCGCTCGTTCTGGCGCAGCGAAATCGCCATGAATGTCACGCTGTTCGCGGGCATTTCCTCCATCCTGCTCGTGGTGCTCTATGCCTATTACATGCAGGTGAAGCGCGCCCGCGATGCCGACGACATCTTCGCCGAATCCAACCTGCGGGTGGACACGGCGCTCTCGCGCGGCCGTTGCGGCCTGTGGGATTTCGACCTTTCCACCCGGCGCATGTTCTGGTCCGGTTCGCTTTACGAGATTCTCGGTATGCCGCCCAGGGCGACACCGCTCTCCTTCTCCGATGCGGCGCGAATGATGCATTCCGAAGACGGCAATCTCTATGAGCTCGCCCGGGCTGTCGGCTGCGGCAACCTGCGCCAGATCGACCAGATCTTCCGCATGCGCCACACCAAGGGCCATTATGTCTGGTTGCGCGCCCGCGCCCAGGTCATCCGCACCAATAATGGGCCGCGTGTCATCGGCATTGCAATGGATGTCACCGAACAGCACCGCCTTGCGCAGCGCTATGCCGAGGCCGACCAGCGCCTCGCCGACGCCATCGAATCCACGTCCGAAGCTTTCGTGCTGTGGGACAAGAACGACCGTCTCGTCATGTGCAACACCCATTACCAGAAGGCCTATGGCCTGCCGGACAGCGTGCTGGTGGCAGGCACGGAGAAATCCACGGTTTATGCCGCAGCAGCCCGGCCGGTCGTCGAACGTCGCGTTGCCGATCCCGATCAGTCCGGCCTGTCCCGCACCACGGAGGTGCAGCTTGCCGACGATCGCTGGCTGCAGATCAACGAACGCCGCACCCGCGATGGCGGCCTCGTCTCAGTCGGCACCGACATCACGCTTCTGAAGCGCCACCAGGAACGGCTGCGCGATTCCGAGCGGCGACTGATGGCCACCATCGGCGATCTCTCCGCCTCGCAGCACAAGCTGGAGCGCCAGAAGACCGAGCTTTCTGACGCCAACGCCAACTACCTTGCCGAAAAAGAGCGCGCCCAGGCCGCCAACCGGGCGAAATCGGAATTCCTTGCCAATATGAGCCATGAGCTGCGCACGCCGCTCAACGCCATCCTCGGCTTCTCCGAAATACTGCTAAACGAGATGTTCGGCCCCGTGGGTTCTCCCAAATATTCCGAATATGCGCGCGACATCCATGACAGTGGCAAACATCTGCTCAACGTCATCAACGATATTCTCGACATGTCGAAGATTGAGGCGGGCCATATGCGCATCAACCGCGAGACCATCGATCTCGCGCCGCTGATCGAAGAAACGCTGCGTCTGACCGCCATCCAGGCCGAACAGAAGAACATCACCGTGCAGCAGAAGGTCTGCGCCGGCCTCACCATGCAGGGCGACCGCCGCGCCATGAAGCAGATCATGCTCAACCTGCTCTCCAATGCCGTGAAATTCACCGGCGACGGCGGCAGCATTGCGCTGCGCACCCATGTGCATGAGGCTGCGATGATCCTCACCATCGCCGACACCGGTATCGGCATTCCGACACAGGCGCTGGAAAAGATCGGTCAGCCCTTTGAGCAGGTGCAGAGCCAATATGCCAAGAGCCAGGGCGGCTCCGGTCTCGGGCTTGCGATTTCCCGCTCGCTGGTGAAGCTGCATGGCGGAACGATGAAAATTCGTTCCTGTGAGGGGCGTGGCACGGTGGTGACGATTATTATTCCGCATGCGGCGGGGGTTTGTGGGACGGTGCATTGAAGCTTGGTGGGCGTGGTTCACCCCCCTCTGCCCTGCCGGGCATCTCCCCCACAGGTGGGGAGATAGATATGCGGCAAGGTTTTGCCCATCTCGACGTTAGAGAATGAAGTGGCGATAGCGCATCTTGCCGATCTCCCTCCTTGTGGGGGAGATGCCCGGCAGGGCAGAGGGGGGTAAGCCACACCCACCGACATCACCCCCCATTCTTCACCACCGCCACAAACGCCTTCCGCACCGCCTTCGCCAGCCGCTTCACCTCTCCCTCAAGCGTGGAAATATCAGGGCAATCACCTGCCCGGCACACGAGATCAGTGAGGCCCGCCGGCGCTTCCTTCGGATTGAACGCCCCATCGATACAAAGCCGAACGATCTGCGATATCTCGGTATAAAGCCCCATCGCCGCCATGCAGTCATCGAAGGCCTGCGGCTCCATGACCGGAGCGGCGAGCGCCTGAAGCGCTTCTGCCGTGTTGCGCCCCGGTTCGTGCGCGGCAAGCCCCTTCACCGGACCGACCAGCGCCAGATATTGCGCGATGAATTCGAGGTCGATCAGGCCGCCATTGATGAGCTTGAAGTCCCAATTATTTTCCGGCGGTTTTTCCTGCTCGATGAGGCTGCGCATTTCCAGCACATCGGCCGAGACCTTGGCCACATCCCGCTTTTGCGACAGGACGGAAGCAATGATGCGGCGCGCATCTTCCATTAGCGAGGCATCGCCGCAGATCAGGCGGGCGCGCGACAGCGCCATGTGCTCCCAGGTCCAGGCCTCCTCACGCTGGTATTTTTCGAAGGCGGAAATGCGGGTCGCCACCGGCCCCTTGTTGCCGGAGGGGCGAAGCCGCATGTCGACCTCGTAAAGCACGCCTTCTGCCGTCGGGGCCGACAGGGCGGCAATCAACCGCTGGGTGACGCGGGTGAAATAACGCACCACATCGAGCGGTTTTGCGCCGGTCGATTCATGGGCGGCATCATCATAATCGTAAAGCAGGATGAGATCGACATCCGATCCGGCCGTCAGCTCGAAGGAGCCGAGCTTGCCCATTCCCATCACGGCGACACGGCCGCCGGGATAGGGCCCATGTGCCGCCTCCATCTCCGCCAGCACCGCATTCAACGCCGCCTCGACCACCAGATCGGCAAGATGGGTGAAAGCACGGGCGGCGACTTCGCCACGGATCGCGCCGGTCAGAAGCCTGACGCCGATGAGGAAGCGCTGCTCGGCGGCAAAGATACGCAGCCGGTCGAGAATATCCTCGTAATGGCGGGCATTGGAGAGGAAACTGCCCATGCGGTGAGCGAGATAGTCGCGTGTCGGGATGTCGCTCATCAAAGCCGGGTCCAGCATGCCGTCAAAGACATGCGGGCGGGCGGCGATGATTTCGGCCAGACGCGGCGCGGAGGACATGATCGTTACCAGCAGGTCGAGCAGCGCCGGGTTGCTGCCGAGCAGCGAGAAAAGCTGGATGCCTGCCGGCAGGCCGGAGAGGAAATTGTCAAAGCGCAGCAGCGCCTCGTCGGCCCGCTTGCTCTCACCAAAGGCGCGCAGCAGGTCCGGCGTCAATTCCGTCAGCCGCTCGCGGGCCTCGACCGACTGCGTCGCCCGGTAACGGCCATTGTGCCAGGTGCGGATGACGCGGGAGATATCCTCCGGCCGCTCGAAACCGAGGGCGGAGAGCGTCTTTAACGTATCGGGATCGTCCTTCTGACCGGTGAACACCAGATTGCCGGCCTCGCCTGACAGTTTCACTTCCTGTTCGAACAGCGCCGAATAACGCCGCTCCACCAGCCGCAGCACCTCTTCCAGCTTTTCCGAGAAGGCCTTGGTATCCTCGAAACCCAGCATGAAGGCGATGCGCTTCAGTTCGGCTTCGGTATCGGGCAGCACATGGGTCTGCTCATCGCGCACCATCTGGATGCGATGTTCCACCTCGCGAAGGAACCAATAGGCATCCGTCAGGCTGTCACGGGTCTCGGCGTCGATCCATTTCGCCTCGGTCAGCGCCGCCAGCGCCTCCTGCGTTGCGCGCACCCGCAGCGCCGGCATTCGGCCGCCGGCGATCAGCTGCTGCGTCTGGGCGAAAAACTCGATCTCGCGGATGCCGCCGCGCCCGAGCTTGACATTGTGGCCCTTCACCGCAATCGCGCCGTGGCCCTTATGGGCGTGGATCTGCCGCTTGATGGAATGAATATCGGCAATCGCCGCATAATCGAGATATTTGCGGAAGATGAAGGGCGTGAGCTCGCGCAGGAAATTCTCACCCGCCTTGATATCACCCGCCACCGGCCGTGCCTTGATATAGGCAGCGCGCTCCCAGTTCTGGCCCCTGCCCTCGTAATAAAGCAGGGCCGCTTCCACGGGGATAGCGAGCGGTGTGGAGCCCGGGTCTGGCCGCAGCCGCAGATCGGTGCGGAAGACATAACCATCGGCCGTGCGCTCCTGCATGATGCGCACCAGACGGCGCATCATGCGTCCGAAATTCTCCGTCGCGTCGTAGGGGTCGTCCATGATCCCGGCGGAGGGTTCGAAAAACACCACGGCGTCGATATCGGAGGAATAGTTGAGTTCGCGGGCACCGAGCTTACCCATGCCGAGCACGATGAGGCCCGATCCTTCGCTGGGGGCGGCAACATCCTTCAGTTTCAGCTTGCCACTCTCATGGGCCGACAGCAGAAGGTGATCTATGGCGGCGGAGAGTGCTGCATCCGCCATGTCGCTCAGCCAGCGGGTCGTGTCACGCGCAGTGAAGATTCGGGCGAGATCGGCAAGTGCCGCGACGAAGGAGAGCCGCCGTTTGGCGATCCGGAGCCTCGACATTACCTCGTTTTCGCTCGGTATGCCGCCGTCCTCTCCCGGTTTCCAGCAATCGCGCGCCTGACGCACGAGATCGGCGAGCAGTGGTTCCAGAGGTTTTGAAATGGCCAGTGACACCAGCCCCTCATCGGCCGCCGCCATGTCGCGCAGGTAGGGGGAGAGCGTGAAGGCCGCGGCAACGAAGTCTTTCAGGGCGCTTTCGTCGGCAAGCAGCGCGGCCACCGCCGGCTCGCTTCTGCCGATGTCTTTCAGAGTGGAGAGCACGGATTTCAGCTCGGTCTGCGTATAGGGGCGGATCACGCCCGCCAGCACGTCGTTCAGCCGCCTTTCGGCGCTTTCCGGTTTCGTCAATGTTTCTCTCCCTCTCCCGAGCCCGATTGTCCGTCGGCCATACCGGATTTTCAGGACGGGCCGCTCTCCCACGGTAGCCATCCTGCCGTTGCATCACCGAAGCCTGCAGGCACATATCACCTGCGTTGTAACAAATGCGGCGCGCTTTGCGATCAGGAAAACCGCTTTTGCCGAATTTTCCGAAACCCTGCTGGCGCGACCACGGTTTCGGCGGCGCATCGCAACGCCGCGTAATGTCTCCGCAATTGTGCCCACGTAGCGTTCTCCTCAACGAAACCCGACTCCCCGGTTTTCAAACACGCGGTGCTGCAACGGATATGATCATGAAACAGATTTTTACAATGAAATGGCAAAAGAGCCTGTGCGCCATGGCGCTTTGCCTGACGGCGCTGCCTGTGGCACAAGCGGTCTACGCGCCGGTTTTCGCCGCCGATATCGGCAAATCGGACCGCATTGCCGATCCGCAGGCCGGTTTCGATAATTCCCGCTACAGCAGTTCCAGCGAGTGGAAAATCACGCTCGGTGTCGGCGCCGCCTATGCCCCGAAATATGAGGGGTCGGACAAGCTGGAGGCCGGCGCCGTGCCGCTGGTCTCCGTCGCCTATGGGGACATGTTGAGCATTGATTTCAGCGGCGTCACCGTCAACCTGCTGAACAGCAACGGCTTCCGGCTGGGAGTGAAAGGCGGCTGGGAGCCCGGGCGCAAGGAAAAGGACGACAGGAAAAACCTGCGCGGGATGGGCGATATCAAGGCAGGCGGCGTCATTGGCGGCGTTATCGCCTATGACGCTGAACCCTTCGAAATCTACGCCAAGGTCGACAAGACCATCAATGGCAGCGAGGGCCTGACAGCCTCGATCGGCGCCAGCGTTTCCCATAAGGTCGACCAGTTCATCCTCGGAGCGGACCTCTCCGCCACCTGGGCTGACGACAAGCACATGAAATCCTATTTCGGTGTGACCTCGGCGCAATCCGCCCGTTCGGGCCTGCGTCGCTTCGACGCCAAATCCGGCTTCAAGCGCGTCGACGCCAGCGCCTCCGTCACCTACCTGATGACCGAGAACTGGTCGATCACCGGCACCGGAGGCGTCGGTTTCCTGCTGGGCGATGCCAAGGACAGCCCGCTGTCCAAAAAAGATATCCAGCCGTTTGCGATGGTAGGCCTGGCCTACACATTCTAACGCGAGGATTGTCGTCTGGCGGGGCACAACTCCCCGCCGGAATACACTCGCCGGCTCTCTTCAGCGGCTATTGTCTGGAAAAACCATGGAGACTGTCAGCCCCGGGCAGGCGGTGTTGGAAGCGTCGGTGTCCGAAAGCTCCAGCGACCCGCCATGCAGTTCCATCACCGCTTCTACCAGCGACAGGCCAAGGCCCGTGCCGGGCTTGGAGCGGCTTTCATCCAGCCGCACGAAGCGTTTCAGCACCTCGCCGCGCTTGTCGGCAGGAATACCGGGACCATTATCGGCAACGGAAAGCAGGATTGCGCCAGGGGCCTTTGCCAGACGAACGACGAGTTTTTTGTCACCCTCGCCTTCGCAGGCATATTTCATGGCGTTGTCTATCAGGTTCGAAAGCGCCTGGCCGATCAATTCGCGGTTGCCCTTGACGATGAGGCCCTGTTCGATTTCGGTTTCCAGCGCGAGCCCCGCATCCTCGGCCACCGGCTCGTAGAGTTCGGCGCTGTCTTCGGCAATCGCCGAGACGTCCACTTCAGTCATTTCGGCGGCGATGGAACCGGCCTCGACACGGGAAATCATCAGCAGCGCATTGAAAGTGCGGATGAGCTGGTCGGACTCGGCGATAATGCCTTCAAGGGCTGCGCGGCGTTTCGTTTCGTCATCATCGTCCAGTGCCGCGGCGGCCTTGTTGCGCAAGCGCGTCAGCGGCGTCTTCAGGTCATGGGCGATATTGTCGGAAACCTGCCGCAGGCCTTCATTCAGCTTCTCGATGCGGCCCAGCATGGCGTTAAGCGAGCCGGACAGCCTGTCGAACTCATCGCCGGAGCGGCCCTGCGGCAGACGCTGCGAAAGGTCGCCGGCCATGATCTTCTTGGTTGCCGCCGACATGCGGTCGATGCGTTTCAGTGCATTGCGGCCGATGCCGAACCAGATCAGCAGGGCGCCGCCGCTCATGATGGCGAGCGCCACCATCAGGGCATTACGCACCAGGGCGCGGAATTTGGTCGGCTCGCCGAGGTCGCGGCCGATCAGGATGCGCAGCCCGTTGTCCAGAACGAAAACATTGGCCGTGGCAAGATGCTGCACGCTGTCGCCGCTCTCGGAATAACGCTCATAACGGAAGGGAAAGCCGGTCCAGCCTTCCTTGTCGAAAACACCGGGCTGCACGGAGGCGACGTTGCCGGCCAGAATTTCACCATTCGGGCCGGCAATGATGTAAAGGCTCGCTCCCGGCTGGCGGGCACGGCGCTCCATCATCCTCAGCAGCGGATTGATACCGCCGCGATTATAGATGCGCTGCACATCCGAGACTTCCTGCAGGACAGCGTCACGCGTCTGCTGGTTCAGCAGCCTTTCGGAAAGCGCAGTGACATAAAAAACAAGGAACGCCGCGCAGAGCGCAAACAGCAGGATATAGAGCGCCGAAAGGCGCACCGCTGTCGACCTGAACAATATTCTGAGGCGGGCCATTTTCGGCAATCAGCCCTCGTCCTTCATCATGTAGCCCGCGCCGCGAATGGTCTTCAGCAGCGGCTTCTCGAAGTCCTTCTCGATCTTCGAGCGCAGGCGGGAAACATGCACGTCGATGACATTGGTCTGCGGATCGAAATGGTAATCCCAGACATTTTCGAGAAGCATCGTGCGGGTCACCACCTGACCGGCATTCTTCATCAGATATTCCAGCAGGCGAAATTCGCGCGGCTGAAGGAGGATTTCCTTGCCACCCCGGCGCACATCGTGGGACAGGCGGTCCAATTCGAGATCGCCGACGCGATAGATCATGTCCTGCTCGGGCTTGCCCTTGCGGCGGCCAAGCACTTCGATACGGGCGAGCAGTTCGGAGAAGGCATAGGGTTTCGGCAGATAATCGTCACCGCCGGCACGCAGACCGGTCACGCGGTCATCCACCTGCCCCAGCGCCGAAAGGATAAGAACCGGCGTCTCGATGCCGCGGCGGCGCAGTTCGCTGATGACGGAAAGCCCGTCGCGGCGCGGCAACATGCGGTCGATCACCATGACGTCGTAGACATTCTCGCAGCCCATGAACAGGCCGCTTTCACCATCGCTGGCGTGGTCGGCGACAATCCCGGCTTCGCGGAACGCCTTGGTCATATAGGCCGCAGCCTCGAGGTCGTCTTCAATGACAAGAATCTTCATGTGCGGGACAATAGCGCCCTCGCCCTTTTCCGCACAACCGGAAACAGATGCGACAGACATTTCCTGAACCTTGTTTTCCATGAGGTTTCCTCCGCGATACTGCCTGGACCGGCGTTGCGGGTCCTTTCTTCTCCCCGCCGGGGAAGGGTCGGATGAGGGGGCAAGCGCGCAGTCTATCGCTACCCTTGCCCCCTCATCCCGCCGCCGCGACCTTCTCCCCCTCGGGGAGAAGAAACAAGTGGCACGCGCTCACTCCATAAGTTCTGCCTCGTCCTATAGGCGAGACACATTCCTTAGCGACGCCGGCTCCCGAAAGAACCGGCATCGCCTTTCAGCCTATCAACCCTGGTCGATATCCAGAGCGATGAAGCGGCTGCCGTCATCCGTCTGGATCTGGAACAGCGCCTTGGAGCGTCCGTCCTTTTTCGCCTGCTCGAGGATCTTCTCGATATCGGCGGCGGATGCGACCTGCTGGTTGTTGACCGAGGTGATCTTCTCACCCGTCTTCAGGCCACGGGCAGCGGCATCGCTGTCAGGGTCGACATCGGTGATGGCAAGCCCGTTGCCGTCATCGGCGGGGGCCACCGTCAGGCCGAGGCTGGACAGCACCTTCTCGCTGGAAGACTGACCGCCCTTATCGTCGTTCTGGCTCGGGGTCGCCTTGGAGGCATCGTCGCTGGCGAGATCACCGAGCGTCACCGTGACCGACTGAGACTTGCCACCGCGCCACAGCGAGATTTCCACCTTGCTGTTCGGCGCCATGCCGCCGATGCGGCGTGACAGGTCGCGGGCATCCTTGACGGGTTCGCCGTTGACGGCAGTGATGATGTCACCCTGCTTGATGCCTGCCTTGTCGCCCGGCGAGCCGGACTGCGGCGAAACGACCAGGGCGCCCTTGGCTTCGGAAAGGCCGAGCGATTCGGCGATATCCTTGCTGACGGGCTGGATCTGCACGCCGAGCCAGCCGCGCTCTACCTTGCCGTCCTTCTGCAGGTCGGCGATCACGTCCTTGGCGACCGATGCCGGAATGGCGAAGGCGATGCCGACATTGCCGCCCGAGGGCGAGAAGATGGCGGTGTTGATGCCAACCACTTCACCGTTGAGGTTGAAGGCGGGACCGCCCGAGTTGCCGCGGTTCACGGCGGCGTCGATCTGCAGGTAGTCGTCATAGGGGCCGGAGCCGATATCACGGCCACGGGCCGAGATAATGCCGGAAGTCACCGTGCCGCCAAGGCCGAAGGGGTTGCCAACGGCGACGACCCAGTCACCGACGCGGATCTTGCTGTCATCGGCAAACTGAACGTAGGTGAACTTGCGGTTCACATCGACCTTGAGGAGTGCCAGATCGGTGCGCGGATCGCGGCCGACGAGCTTGGCGTCGAGTTCGGTGCCATCATTCATCACGATCGTATAGGCGGAGCCGTCATCGACGACGTGGTTGTTGGTGACGATGTAACCATCTTCGGAAATGAAGAAGCCGGAGCCCTGAGCGACGGGGCGCAGCGGACCCTTGCCGTCACGGTGGCGATTGGGGCCGCGGTCGGAGCGATCCTGGTTCGGGCCGCCGAATTCCTTGAAGAAGCGCTTGAGCGGATGGTCATCCGGAAGCTGGTCAAGGCCACGGCCACCGAAATTAAAGGAGAAATTGCTGGAATCATCGGAAGCGGGCTGCACGTTCGACTGAACGCGAACGGAGACGACGGCGGGCGATACCGCATCGACCACATTGGCGAAGCTCGGAACCTGCGGCGCAGTTACCTCGACTGGGGCGGCAAAAGAGTGGAGGATAGGTGCGGCGATGCCGGTGGAAAGCATCAGCGCCGCAAGGCCGCCAACCGTCGTGGCCTTCAGGGCTGTCTTCAGCGAGGAATGGCCGTTTTGCGAATGAGACATGGTGTACCTTCTTTCTTCATTCAGACTGGAACCCGTGTGACCGGGGAAGCGGTGGATGATGAAGATATAGGAGGCGACACCTTACGGCGAAGTGTCTGAGGAATGAAAAATCCGTAATGTTGAGAAAGAACCGTGGGAAAAAATGAAAAACAGTTATTTTTCAATGAGGTTGCGAATTCTTTCTTCTTCATCCGCGCTCAGTTTTTGTGGCTGTTCAAGGGTGGCGCGGCGACGCGAAAAGACGAAGACGGCGAAAATTCCCACAAGGGTGAGGCCGATGGGTGCGCCCCACAAAAGCACGGTGCGCAGGCTGAGGCGCGGTTTGAGAAGCACGAATTCGCCATAGCGCGACACGACATAGTCGATGACCGCCTTATCGCTGTCACCCTCGACCAGCCGTTCGCGCACCAGAACGCGCAGGTCACGCGCCAGTTCGGCGTTGCTGTCATCGATCGACTGGTTCTGGCATACCATGCAGCGAAGCTGGGAGGTGAGGTTGCGGGCTCGCTGTTCGAGCACGGGGTCCTTGAGGACTTCATCCGGGTTGAAGGCGGAAGCGGGAGATGCTGAGACAAGCACAGCGAAGAGAAGCAGAAAACCCGCCAGCATCCGAGGCAATCCCGAAAGAGTGCGGCGCATTTCTTCTCCCCGCCGGGGAGAAGGTGGCCCGAAGGGTCGGATGAGGGGGCCCACGCCAGCCATAAGTCTCAGTGTATGCGGCTTCCCCCTCATCGCCTGGCTTTGCTCGGCACTTCTCCC
Source organism: Agrobacterium sp. InxBP2 (assembly GCF_026191755.1). Taxonomy (NCBI): domain Bacteria; kingdom Pseudomonadati; phylum Pseudomonadota; class Alphaproteobacteria; order Hyphomicrobiales; family Rhizobiaceae; genus Agrobacterium; species Agrobacterium sp. InxBP2. The sequence goes on along the minus strand of NZ_JAINDY010000033.1, from coordinate 52,686 downwards.
CGTGGGGGAGAAGACACCTGCCGCACGCTCCACACTCATTCCGCCGCCTCCGGCATTGCAGCCCGCACCGGCTTCGCCTTGCGATTCGGCGCCCCCACTCTCAATCGCCGGTCCGAGAGAGAAATGAACCCGCCCGCCATCATGAACAGCGTGCCGCCCCAGATGCACAGGATGAAGGGTTTCCACCAGATGCGCACCACCATGCCGCCATCGGCCATGGGGTCACCAAGCGAGACATAGAGCTGGCTGAGACCGAAGGTCAGGATGCCGGCTTCCGTCGTCGGCATGCGCCGGGCCGTGTAAAGCCGCTTGGACGACCAGACATCCGCAACTTCCACGCCTGCCTTGCGTACGGTGAAATGGCCGCGATCCTCGGTGAAGTTCGGTCCGACGGCGTGGCGGATGCCGTCGAAGGTCAGGCTGTAGCCGCCCGCTTCCGCCGCCATGCCCTCTTTCATTTCCAGCACCGTCTCGGTCTCGAAAGTGGTGACGATGACGATGCCGAGAACGGTGATTCCAAGACCCATATGCGCCAGCGCCGTGCCGAAGGCCGAGCGCGGCAGGCCCTTGAGGCGGCGAAACGCAATACCGAAAGCGAGCTTGCCGAAATTGGCGCGATACCAGAGATCGGCAAATGCGCCGAGGATCAGCCAGAAACCGGCAGCGATGCCGAGTGCGGCCAGTACCGGACCGCCGTTTTCAATGTACCAGAGCGTCAGTCCCGCCAGAGCGGCGAGCGCTGCCGCCACATAGAGCCGCTGGAATGCGCCCAGGAGATCGCCGCGTTTCCAGGCGAGCATCGGCCCAAACGGGGTGACGATCAGGATCGGGATCATCAGGAGGCCGAAGGTGAGATTGAAGAAAGGCGCGCCGACCGAGATTTTTTCGCCTGTCAGCGTTTCCAGAATGAGCGGATAGAGCGTGCCGATCAGCACGGTCGCGGTGGAGACCGTCAGGATCAGGTTGTTGAGAACCAGCGATCCCTCACGCGAAATCGGCGCAAACAGCCCGCCGGCTTTGAGCGACGGCGCACGCCATGCAAAGAGCGCGAAGGCGCCGCCGATGAAGACGGTCAGAATGCCGAGAATGAAGATGCCGCGGCTCGGATCGGTGGCGAAGGCATGCACGGAGGTGAGAACACCGGAGCGAACGAGGAAGGTGCCGAGCAGCGAGAGCGAAAAGGTCATGATCGCCAGAAGCACGGTCCAGATTTTCAGCGCCTCGCGCTTTTCCATGACCAGCGCCGAATGCAGCAGCGCGGTGCCGGCAAGCCACGGCATGAAGGAGGCGTTTTCCACCGGGTCCCAGAACCACCAGCCGCCCCAGCCGAGTTCGTAATAGGCCCAGTAGGAACCCATGGAGATGCCAGCGGTCAGGAAGGTCCAGGCGGCGAGCGTCCATGGCCGCACCCATCGCGCCCAGGCGGCATCGATACGGCCTTCCAGCAATGCGGCAACGGCGAAGGAGAAGCAGACGGAAAAGCCGACATAACCGAGGTAAAGCAGCGGTGGATGAATGGCGAGGCCGAAATCCTGAAGGATGGGGTTCAGATCCTGCCCTTCGGCCGGCACCGGCTCCAGCCGCAGAAACGGATTGGAGGTGAGCAGGATGAACAGCAGGAAGGCGACGGAAATCCATGCCTGCACGGCAAGAACATTGGCTTTGAGCGTTTCCGGCAGGTTGCGGCCGAAGGTGGCGACGAGCGCGCTGAAAAACACGAGGATGAGCAGCCAAAGCAGCATGGAGCCTTCGTGATTGCCCCATACACCGGTCAGCTTGTAGATCATCGGCATCAGCGAATGGGAGTTTTCCCAGACGTTGCGCACGGAAAAATCCGAGACGGCATAGGCCCGCGTCAGCGCCGCAAAGGACAAACCAACGAGCAGGAACATCAGCACCGAGCCGAGCGAAGCGATGTCCATCAGTGCCCGGTCGTTGCGGCACGCGCCAATGACCGGCAGCGTGGACACGATCAGCCCCACGCCAAGCGCCAGGACCAGAACGTAATGGCCGATCTCGTTGATCATTTGGTTGCTCCGGTCTTGTCAGTCGAAGCCGTGCCGGCGGCCGGCGTTGCGGCCGCGGGTTTCTCTCCCTCTGCGCCTTGCTGCCACAGACCCTTGTCCTTCAGCCGGTCGGCAACTTCCTTCGGCATGTAGTTCTCGTCGTGTTTGGCAAGCACGCTGTCGGCCACGAAACCGTGGGTCGCGGCATCGAACATGCCTTCGGTCACCACGCCCTGCCCTTCGCGGAAGAGATCGGGCAGGATGCCGGTATAGCTGACCGGCACGGTCGCTTCGCCATCCGTCACCGTGAAGCTCACCGTGCGGCCCTCGCCGCGCTTGATCGACCCTTCCGCCACCAGCCCGCCAAGGCGGATGCGCGTGCCGGGGTTGACGGGCGTTTTTTCCAGATCGGCCGGCATGTAGAAATAGGCGATGGACTGGCCGAAGGCGAACATGACCAGCAGCACGGCCGCCACGATGAAGCTCATGCCGCCGCCGATGATCGCGAGTCGTTTCTGTTTGCGGGTCATTGTGTCACTCCCTGCGGCGCGGCATCCTGTTTCCCGTTCATGCGGATCGGTCCGGCGGAAACGCCGAGTTCCTTCGCCAGCGCCAGAAGCTGCCTGCCCTGCTCACCCTCCGGCGGAAAAGCTTTCAGCCCCGCCCGCAGCGCCTCTCCGGCCTTGGCTTCGTTCTTCAGCACGGAATAGGCACGCACGAGCCGCATCCACCCTTCGAAATCGGCCGGGTTATCCTTCAGCTTGGCGTCAAGGCTCGCCACCATACCTTCAATCATCGCCTGCCGGTCGGTCGCCGTCATGTCTTTTGCCGCCGCCATGTCCTCGGCCGTCGGGCCGGGTGCGGCAGGCTTCGTTTCGCCGCCAGTCCGGGCAATATGCTCGCGCACCAGGGGCAGCCATGGCGCGCCAGCCGGGGCGTCTGCCGCCAGCTGAGTGAAGGCCGCGCGTGCTTCCTCCGCCTTGCCGGCCTGTTCCAGCGACAGCGCGAGATAGAAGCGGGCACGCGGGTTGCCGGGTTTAAGCTTTTCCGCCTCGGCAAATGCATCCCGCGCCGCCTCAATGACGATACCGTCATTGCCGGCCACGAGCGTTTCGCCAAGGCCCGTCAATCGTTCGGCGCTCGGGCCCAGAATGCGAAGCGCATTGCGATAGGCGAGCTCGGCGTCGCCAAGCCGCTGCATCTTGAAATAGATCGGCGCCAGAATGTCCCAGCCCGCGCCATCATCCGGGTTCTGCGCCAGATGCCTTTCGGCCCTTGCGACCAGCATATTCATGTCGTTGCCGGGCTTTTCAAGGCGTGCCTCGAGCGGCATGTCCGGCACCTCCGGACTGCCGTTCCAGATGTAAAGACAGAGACCCAGCGCCGGCAACAGAATGGTGATCAGGCTGGCGGCGAGATTGTGCCGGCGCGGCCGGGTTTCTTTGCCGGGTTGCTCTTCCGCTTCGGCGGCGGCAAGCAGACGGCGGCCGATTTCGGCGCGGGCATAATCCGCCTCGGTCTGCCCGATCAGGCCGGCGGCGCGCTCGCGGTCCAGTTCGGCCAGCTGGTCACGATAAACGGCAACCTCACCGTCACGGCGCGTCTGCGGCGCCTCGGTCTTCCGCATCAGCGGGTACATCAGGACGATGGCAACAGCCGCCGTCAATATCGCAACGACAATCCAGAACATAAGGCTCAATTACTCGAATGCGCGGCACATGGAAACATGAAGCGCAGGGATGACGCGAATTTGAGACATCACGCCGCACCGCAGGCCGTTCCCCCGGCTGCACCGCCATGCCTCTCTTGTCATCGCAAAGGGCCAGTGACCTTGATTTGCGTCAAACCGGTTATGTCAGCGGCGACCAGCTTCCATCGGCATTGCGGCAGGCTGCGCCACGCGCCCGGGTCTCGCGTCCGTCTACCGTCAGGGTGTGCGAATATTGCCGGCAGTTCTGGTTGCCAACCTGATAGGGCGCATTGGCGACCACCTGGCCCTTGGCGTCATCGCCCGTCCAGGTGACAGGCGTGCCGACCGGGGCCGTTTCCAGCGCCTTATATTCGGCCTCCAGCGCCTTTGTCTGGTCACCCCTGTCAAGCTGCACGCCGCTTCGCCCGACAATGCCGCCTTCCAGATTGGCAAGGAAGGGCGTGGAGGGCTGTGACGAACGGCCGAAAAGACCGCCGCCTGCCGGGCGGGTGCCCGTGGTGGTGCAGGCGCTCAGCATGGAAACGCACAGGATCGAGAGAAGTGCCGGGCGTGACACCAGCGAACGCATCGTCACGGAGCGGCAGCCATCATACACGTCAACCAAACCCTGTCCTCTTTCCTACCGCATTGCATCAATATACCAGCGTTGAATTTCTTGCCTTTTTTCTCGGCTCACGCAAGCTCTTTCGAAAGGCCGGGCAAAATCAGATCTGCCTTCAACCCGCCGATGGCGCTGCGCGACAGCGAAAAGCGGCCATGGTACTCTGACACCACCTCTGAAACGATCGACAATCCGAGGCCCGTGCCGGGGCGGCTCTCATCCAATCGCCGCCCACGTTTCATCGCTTCGCTGATCTGTTCCGGCTCAAGTCCCGGCCCATCATCCTCCACCGTCAGCTCCACCCAGGCGCGACGGGCGATTTCGGCGTCGGAGGATGGGTGCGTGCCCGTCGCCAGCGTAATGACCACACGCGTCTGTGCAAAACGCGCGGCATTTTCGAGAAGGTTGCCGACGACCTCTTCCAGATCCTGCTGCTCCATGCCGAGTACCGCGCCGGGTTGCTCGAAATTCAGCACGAACTGCTTGTCGGGGTTCAGGCGGCGCATGACGCGCACCAGCCGTTCCAGCGCCGGTTCGGCCTCCACGCGGGCAAGGATGGAGCCGCGCTGGGCGGCGATGCGGGCGCGGGAGAGATAGGATTGCACCTGCGCCTGCATGGCGTCCGCCTGCGCCCGCACAAGGTCGCCGTGCTGCGGATCGAGCGTGCGGGCTTCGTTCAGGAGAACTGCAATCGGCGTCTTCAGTGAATGGGCGAGATTGCCGACCTGCATGCGCGCGCGCTCCACAAGCCTTCGATTGCTGTCGATCAGCGCATTGACCTCATTGGCAAGCGGCTGGATTTCGCGCGGGAATTCGCCTTCGAGGCTTTCCGCCTCTCCGCCCCTGATCTTGCCAAGTGCGACGCGAGCCTGATCGAGCGGCCGCAGACTGTAGAGAATGGCAAGACCGTTCACGACGAGGCTGCCGACACCAAAGACGGCCAGAGCCAGATAAAGGCTGTTGGAGAAGTCCCGCACATCGTCTTCCACGACGTTCAGATTGCCGGACACACGGAAACGCGCTGCACGCCCCTCGCCATCCAGCACGACTTCGGTTTCCGCCACCCGCACCTGATTGCCGGCCTCGTCGGTGACGGCATAAAAGCGCTCGTAGCGGTTGTCGAAGGGGGCGTCGAGAATGCTGGGCACCGGAAGGGTGGAAACGCCGAGCGAGGAAGAAACCAGCGGCGCGGTCTGGAAATTTCCGAGCGGCTCGACAACCCAGTACCAGCCGGTATCGGGCTGCGAAAACCGGAGATCGCCAAGCTGCGGGCTGCCGGCCAACGTATTCTCGTTCGAAATCGTCACGGAATTGATGACGTTATAGAGCTGTGCCCTGAGAAGATCGGTGAAGCTGCGCTCCACACCCTGTCGGTAAAGCGTCGAGATCACGACGGCGATCACCACCAGCGCCAGCACCGACCAGAGCGAGGCGAGCAGCAGGACGCGGGCGGTGAGAGAATTACTTCGCATCTGCCGGCGCTTGCATCCGGTAACCGAGACCACGGATCGTCTCGATCAGATCAACCCCGAGCTTCTTGCGCAGACGTCCGACAAATACCTCGATCGTGTTGGAATCGCGGTCGAAATCCTGATCGTACATATGCTCGACCAGCTCCGTGCGCGATACGACCTCACCCATATGATGCATGAGATAGGACAGGAGCCGGAACTCGTGCGAGGTGAGTTTCAGCGTCGTGCCGTTGACGGTCGCCTTGGAGGACTTTGTGTCGAGCCGGACCGGGCCGCAGATGAGTTCGGAAGAAGCGTGGCCGGCCGCGCGGCGGATGAGCGCGCGCACGCGGGCAAGAACTTCCTCGACATGAAAGGGCTTCGTCACATAGTCATCGGCGCCGGCGTCGATGCCCGCCACCTTGTCGCTCCAGCGGTCGCGGGCGGTCAGGATGAGAACAGGCATGGCCTTTCCGGCCGCGCGCCATTTTTCGACGACGGTGATGCCATCGAGTTGCGGCAGGCCGATATCAAGAACGATGGCGTCATAGGGCTCGGTGTCACCGAGATAATGGCCTTCCTCGCCGTCGAATGCCTGATCGACGACATAACCGGCCTCCTTGAGAGCATCGGTCAGCTGACGATTGAGATTGGCATCGTCCTCAACAACGAGAATACGCATTGTCCGCCCTTTCCTGTGTCCCGGCCCGCGTGCGTGGCCGGTCATGCTAGATGTCTCGGATCGTTTTCCGATATTTCGACGATGCGGGCAAGCTACATCGGCACGCGCATCGTCACCTTGCGCGGGCGCTCGCCATTTCCCTGGACGAGAACGGTGACGACACAGGACTGACCGTCGCCGGAAGGATAGACAGAAAGAAGCTGGCCGCCGGTTTCGCGTACAACGCGGGCTACGGCCGCGCCGCAGTCGCTGGCAGCGAGAATGTAGTGGCCCTGCAAATCAGCCTCGGGCGCCGTGAAACCGGAAAGCCCGGCTGCAAGCGTCGCGATGATGAGAGGTGATGCCATTCTACAAACTTCCACAAAAAAAACGGGTGCGTCTTGAACCGTATTGTGACCGAATATGTAGCGCAAAGCGTCTGAATGGCAAATGAATGCCGCCCCCGCAGCGGGAAGACGGAACGGGAGCGGCGCTTGCGCGGGCTGCGTCAGCGGATCGCACGGGTCGCCGAAAGGCGGCCGTAAAGCGCGATGAGACCGCCAATTCCCCCGGCCACGGTCATCAGGCCGTCGGCCAGCTCACCGTGAAGTCCGGCGGGCAGATCAAAGCCGGCAATGGTGAAAAGCGGGGCGAAGACCGCAATCAGCGCGCCCCATATCGTGCGGGATTGATACCACGGTTTGGTGCTGTCCATCTTGTCGTCCTTTGCTTTGTTTTCAGGCATTTATGAAAGCGGGAGAACGGCCTGTGCCGCCACTCCCAGGGGCACCGCGCGGCCGAGCTGGCGGACTCGCACGGAAATGTGATCCCGCAGCGCCGGAAAATCTGTGAGTTCGGCTGTTGCTGGATAAAACCAGAAGGGTTCCGAGACGTCGGCGCTACGCCGCACCTCGTCGCCGTCCAGCACCTCCACCCGATAACGTTCGAAAGCTTCATCCAGCGGAATCTCGCTTGCGTCCCAGCCATCGGCGTCCATCCGCCCCCGGCGTTTCCAGCTGATGAGAACGCCATCCGTTTTTCGCAGGCCGGCAAGATGCACCGGCGCAAGCGGCGTCAGCGCCCGAAATCCGGTCTCGACGGAGAAAGGCCCGACCGGCGCGCCGGCCTGTTCCGCTGCCTCGACAATCCAATTCATTCGCCGGCCACGCTCTCCGGCGAGCAGACCGAGCGGCTGTACCGCGGCATCCAGAACAACCACCGGCGCCCCTGCCGGCGCACCGATGGCCAACGCGTCTTCCGTGCCGGCAAGGCCGCGCAGGAGAACAGAAAGCCGCCAGCGCGACCGCGCGGTTTCCTCTGCCTTCGCGAAAGCGACGATTTCCCAGACACCATTCGCCGCCCTCACGGCGATGCGGTTCTCGCCGTTCAGCACCGAAAGCGGTTCGGCCGATGCAACTTCGCCGAAAGGCAGATCGAGCACGATGGTATTTGCACGGTCGAAGCGACCGGAGGGTCCAGGCTTCAGCGGCATTGCCAGCGTTGCGATCCTGGCCGGACGGTCTAGCACGACGCGCTGGCCGTATCCTTCCGTGCCTGATGAGGCCGAGACGACGATGTGCCGCCAGGGTTTCGCGAAGGCGGCAACTCGCGCCGACTGCTCGGCCGCCGCACCGTCCTGATACGGCAGATCGAGAAACAGCACTTCCGGCGCGAAACCCTCGCTGCCGCTTGCGCCACGGGCACGTCGCTCGTCCGCCACACCGGCAAAAGTTGACAAGGCCGGGGAAAAGGCCCGCGCTTCCACCTGCCGCACCGCGCCATCCTCGATACGGCTGACCATGAACCGACCTGCGGGCGCCTGCGGAAAGGCGTCCGTGGAGAGACGGATGCAGTCACCCGGTTCCAGCGCAATCTGCCCCGGCGGCAGGGCAAAACGCAGGCTGCGCCGTGCCTGGCGGCTGTCGCGCAAGGCCGCCTCGATCGCCGCTTGCGCCGTTTCCGAAGATAGAGCGGCGTTGAGATCGAGCCGCATGACACGGCTGCCGGCATTCTCCACGCGCCGCGAACGCACGCTCGCCTGCTCGTAGTCCAGCGCCGGGTTGAACGAGGTCAGAACGGCTTCCGCGGGGAAATCGCTTTCGTGGCCGCGATTTTCCGACCACAGCGGTTCACCCTCCAGATCGGCGAGAATGGAAATATCCCGAACGGGCGTGACAGCCCCGTTGCGGGAGCGGAAACGCAGGGTGCCGGCATCCTCCGCCACATCCAGCTGAAATGCCGCGATCAGCGGCTCCAGCAGGCTGCGGGCCGAAGTTACCTCGCCTTGCACATAACCGATGAGATCGCCGCTGATGGCGGAGACGTCGAAAGCGGAAAAGCCGTGATCCGTCAAAATGGCGGCGATGGTGTCGGCAAGCGTCGCCGTTCCCAGCCGGCCGTTCAGCCAGTGGCCCGTGCGCCAGTTACCGCCATCGCTCCACGTTACACCGTTTTGCGGAAAGGCCGGGAAAGGCCGCGCATCCCAGGTCCACAGATAGATCCGGCTCGTATCCACCATCGCGGCATCGCCATTCTCCCAGTGCCCCAGATGCGCCTCCAGAAAACGCCGCTGCTGGCTGTCCGCCCTGCTTTTGCGGGAAAAATGGGGAAAGGCGTTTTCCGCCGATTTCGGATCGGGAAAGACATTGGGGCGTGTCGCGCTCTTGTCCACCGCCGGGCAGCCGAGTTCCGTGAACCAGATGGGCTTCGAGCCCGGCCTCCATGCGGTCGGCGTGGTGCTCTCCTTCCCGCCGGGCCGATCGTAATGGAGATTTTCCCACCAGTTTCGAAGGTCCTTGTAGCGGAATACCCATGGCTTTGCCGTTGTGCCATCGGCAATGGGGGTTCGCCGCCGGGCCGTGCGGTCGGCTTCGCTTGCATAAAACCAGTCGAAACCCTCGCCAGCCGTAACGGCGCGGCGGAAGGCCACAGCGTCATCCGGGCCGGTCATGCCATCAGGATTGCCGTTTGCGGCATCTTCGTCGCGCCAGTCGGAGAGCGGCATGTAATTGTCGATGCCAATGGCGTCGATGTCGGGGCTCGCCCAGAGCGGATCGAGATGGAAGAACACGTCCCCAGAGCCGTCGGCCGGCTGGTGACCGAAATATTCGCTCCAGTCCGCAGCATAGGTTAGTTTCGTCGCCCTTCCGACGACAGCCCGTACATCGCGCGCGAGCCGCACCAGCGCCTCCACGAAGGGAAAGGCGCCGTTGTCGTCGCGCAACCCCGTCAGCCCCCGCAGTTCGGAACCGATCAGGAAGGCGTCGACGCCTCCCGCTTTTACCGAAAGGTCGGCGTAATGCAGCACCATGCGTCGATAGCCCTCGGCGCGGGAACAGAAACGATCGATCTCCAGCCGCGCACCGGCGGTACGATCGGCCGATCCGGGCCTCCCGGGTGCGGGAAAGCAGGTGATGCGCCCCCGCCAGGCATAGGCGTCCTGTTCGGCCTTGCCATAGGGATCCGGCAGGCCGTTGCCCGCCGGCACGTCCATCATCACAAAGGGATAAAGGCAGACCTTCAGGCCCCGCGCCTTGAGGTCGGCTATCGCCTGCAGCACACCTTCATCATTCGGCGTGCCGCCATAGGCGGGACCGCCATGATGATGGCTGACCGGATGCGCCCCGGCGCGTGTCAGGCCGGCAACGGACCACGGCGTCGTCTCGCCCTCCCGGTCCCCCACTTCAACACCCGGCAGGATGCGGCATTCGCCCGCCCGCATATCCGTGCCGAACCAGCTCACCACCAGCGCCACGCTTTGAAGAGCGGGGCAAAGCGCCTGCAATTCATCGATGGCAGCGCGCCAGTCCGTCTCGGCCGTCAGGCCGTTACGGTTCATCACGCGGCTTTCACCCATGGCCGTATGCTCGGAAACCGGCACCGTTGCGTAACCATGTTCGGTTGCGCCCGGAATGACGGTCACGGCGCGGATCGACTTCTCCAGCCCTCCGACCGGCCGCACCACCTCGAACTGCATGAGCGGAATGCGGTTGCCATAGGCTTCAAGCGGCAGGCGCTCGATGACGACATAAGCGAGGCCGCGAAAGGCGGGAGCATTGCCGCTCCCCTGTTTCGCCTCGATCAGCGGATCGGGCAATTGCGTTGCGCTGCCGGGATAAAAGCGCATCTCGATGCCGGTCAGGTCAATTTCGCGCCCATCGGCCCAGACGCGCCGCACGAGGGCCGCCTCCCCCTCGCAGAGACCGATGGCGAGATTGGCGAAATATCGATAGGTCTCCGCCCTTGGGCCGCGGTTGCCTTTGCCACCACGTCTCTGCACGACACGGCTTTCTTCGAAACGTGTCGCCCAGATCAGGGTGCCGCCGATCCTCGCCGTACCGTAAAGCCGGTTTATCGCGGCGCCTTCATCCGCACCGGGAATACGCGCGGCCGAGAGCCGTGCCCCAGACACTGTACGACCGTCTGAAAGCAAGGCGCGATCCACGGCGTTGCCAGCCAGCGCGCCGGCCGCACGCCCGATGATCGCTCCCACGGGCCCGAAAATACCGCCGAGCGCCGCACCTGCTGCCTGAAATAGTATGGTTGCCATGCCTGCCTCAAAAAATCTCAGGGATCGGGAAAGCGGAAAATGCCGGCGATGCGCCGTTTCCAGCATGGCACCAAGGCGGAACGCACCACCGCCGCCTGCTCATAAGCGTGGATGAAATGCCGGGATTCCGCGAGGATGCCGAGATGTTTGGCCGCCGCATCGGCCCGCCAGCGGAACAGCAGCAGGTCTCCGGGCTTTGCCCCGTCCAGGCCCGAAACGCCGGGAAAATGCCGTTGCACGGCCGCCGTCAGCCGGTCCTCACCACAGCGCTCTGCCCAGTCAGGCGCATAGGGCGGCGGAAGTTCCGGTTCGCTGCCGTAGAGTTCGCGCCAGACGCCTCGGATCAGGCCGAGACAATCGCAGCCAACGCCCCTTAGCGACGCCTGATGCCGATAGGGTGTGCCGATCCACGGCTCGGCCAGCGCCAGCACCTTGTCTCCCGTCTCGCTCATTGGAACAAGGCCCCGCCGTCGTGGATGTGACCGCCGCTGGCATAAGAATAGGCGAAATCCGCCCCTGGAAGATGGGGAAAGCCCCTGAAATTCAGCTGATTGGCGAATGTATGCCTGCATGTGGCGAAGCTCTTGTCGCAACCGGCCGTGACGGAAAAGCTGTCTCCCGGCAACGGCGCCTCATCCGGTGGAAGCCAGAAAGAAAGAAGCACGCCGCCATTGCGCTGCTCATGGCCATCGAGATCGAACCCGCGCCCGGCAAGCGGACCGGTGAGAAAACGCACCTTTCCCCCGTTGAAAAAACCATCCGGGAAAGCATCGAGCCCGGTTGCGACGAGATTGCCGGCCGCGTCCACCGCCACCACCCGGCCATTGCCGGTGAACCGCGCCAGAGCCACGCCGCAGCGTGCGTCTCCCAGCGCGGCATCGCAGCGCCGTCCATAAACCCGCCCCTGCGGCTGGCTGAGGCGATGGGCGAAACTGCGCAGCTCGGCGCGAAAGGACCCGCCCGCCCGGGTTACGTCGCCGATCTCGCGCAGGGAGAGAAGCACATGCTCTTCCGAAGCCTGCCAGTTGACGAGGTAAAGCTCCACTCTCGCTCCGTCGAAACGGCCGGCGGCAAGATCCTCTTCCGAAATCGCCTCGCTGGAAAAACCGCCTGCCACTTCACCTGCGCCGGCGCCGAGCCCGGTTTCGCTGTCATTATCGCTGGCCGAAAAACCGCTGGCGGCCAGAAAGGCCGTGCCGGCGAAGAAAAGCGCCTCGTCATGATCGGTGAAGCCGATTTCGGCGCCATCCTTCAACGTCACTTTCCAGCAATGGCAAGTGGTCGTGGCATCGCTTTCAAGATGCCCGGCAAGGGCGGGAGCGATCGTTTTCATGGCAGGACTTCCATCAGCGGAATGGCGGGAATTCGCCCGGCTTCGAAGGCGGTGAGGTTGATGTCGATGCGGTCGGTCGCGAACCGTACCGGTACATCGAATTCATAGCCCGCACTGACCACCGCACCGGCGGGCGGAACCTTTCCGGAACCAAATGTCACCATACCGGTCGCGTAATCGCAGGACACATCCGAAGCGGATACGGGCACACCCTCGACCGATACGAGGACGGAGCCCTCGGCAGGCTTTCCACCCGGCGGGTGAAGAAGCCACCCGCATCGGCATAGGTCTTGACCAGTTGAAACCGCACCGTGACGCCATCACCCACGCCGATCCTCTGATCGGTCGATGCCGGCGTGTCTCCCGGCGGGCAGGATTTAAAGTCCACGGGATCGCGAAAACGAAAGCCGTAAAGCTCGCCGCGCCGCGCTTCGAAAAAGGCCAGCACCTCATAGAGATCGGTGAGCGAGCGGATGCCCGAGCCGGCGTCATAGGCACGCCTGGCATTTCGCCAGCGCTGATTGCGGCTTTCCCGCCCATTGGAAAGATTGACGATGTCGGTCCGTCTCACCGGGCCGCCGCTCACACCGAGCGCCAGCCGCAGCGGAAACCGCACTTCATGAAATGCTACCATGTCGTTGTTCCTGGATTCATTTCGCTGTTCGGGGGGTGCCAGCCGCAGGCCCTCATTCTTCGCGGTTTGTCCACGCTCGGCAGGCCGGTCGGGACAGGGACAAGGTCTGCATATTACAATCCACGCTGGCCGCGCCCGACGCTGCGCGCCAGCATTGCGGCAATCTGGCCTTCGCTTTTGCGGAAGCTTGCCGCATCCGTCGCCGTGACGTTGAAAATGATCTGGGACCCGCCGCCGGCGGAAGGCGCCGCAACACCGAGTGCACCATCCGGGCCGCGCTTCAGAGGCAATATGGCTTCCGCCCCTGCTTCTCCCATCAGGCCAAGCCCGCCGCCCATGGGAAAAAACGCCGGGCTGGAGACGACACCACCCTCGGCGAAAGGCGTGACGCTGCGCCCCGGAATCCCGCCATCGGCGAAAGCGAAGAGCGAGCCGCCGCCGTTCAACAACCCGCCGACGGCATTGCCAATCATGGCCTCAAAGGGTTTGAGCCCGGCGGAAAGCGCGATGCCCGACAGCCGCTGCCCAAGGCCGCGCAGCACATCGTCCAGCCCTTTGCCGCCTGTCACTGCCGCCTGCAGTGCAGACGTCAGCGCCACTCCGAACCGTTCGGAGCGGCGTTCGAGATCGCCCATCACTTCGGACAGGGCTTCCGCCTCCTCCCGATTTTCCGCGATCGATCCTTCACCCGCCATCGTACCTGCCTTTCCGATTCAAACTGGAGCTTCAAGTGTTTGAATTAAAACATCTTCGCGAAACGATGATCGGATGCGTCCCTGTCGGGAAAACGCCGCATCATCGCCTCCATCTCCTGTCGATCGGGGCAGTGTGAACCGGAGCGCACGCCGCCCGTCATGGCGAAAAACTCTCTGGGCGTCAGCCGCCAGAAGACTTCGGAAGAAAGCCGCAGCAGGCAGAAACCCGCATGGAGAACCGCATCCCAGGGAAAGGGGCGCGGCGTCGCATCGCCTGCTGCGGCATTCAGGGGTCCCGCGGCGTCTCCCCTTTCAAACCGCCGAAGGTGGCGGTCAGAAGTTCGGCGACGATGGCGGCATGGCCGGCAATGCCGCCCTCCACCGTGGCGCTGGCAACATCCTCATCCGAAAAAACATTGCCGGCGCCCCGCAACCCCGCGCCGATCACCCGGATCATGTCGGTGGCCTTCATGCGTCCGCTCGCAAAACGTTCGGCGAGCGCTGTCAGGTCATCGACTTCGAAGGCGGTTTCGAGCTCGGCAAGCGCGCCGAGCGTCAGGCACAATATGCGCCTTTCGCCGTCGAACAGCGCTTCGATCTCGCCGCGATGGCGGTTCGCCCGCCCGTAACGCAACCCTTGCGGCATCACAGCGCTCCAAAGGTCAAAAGACCGGCCGATTCCAGCGCGATCTCAAATTGCACTTCGCCATCGTGACGGCCGGAATACTCCAGCGCCACGATCTGGAACGGCCCGATAATCGTGCCGAAATCGGGTATGACGATCTGCCAGCCGGGAATGGTGCCCGCGAAAAACGCGCCCCGCACGAGCGCATCGCTCGCCGCATCCTTGAATATGCCTGACGCCGTCAGCGCGGCCCTTTGCACGCCGGCACCCGCCAGCAACTCGCGCCAGCGCCCGACGCTTTCCCCATCGGTAACGTCCACCGCCTGGGCGTTAAAGGCCAGCCGCCGCGTTCTGAGCCCGGCAACAGTGACATATGTTCCGGCACTGTTGAATTTCAGCAGAAAATCCTTGCCCTTCTGCGCCACCATCCTGTTTCCTTCCGTTTCGATTGCGGTTGCAGGGTGTTGCGGGCCTGCGACCAAAAATGTTCCTTGCCCTCGCATTGTGCGATCTTGCCATGTCCGATGCTGCTTCCCCGACGTTCCGTACACGCCTTATCGGCGTGCTGGCGCTTGGGCAGGTCGTCAGCTGGGGTTCCGGTTTCGACATGCTGGCCATTCTCGGTCCACGAATGGGCAGCGAACTCGCCATCGCCAACGAAGTCGTTTTTGCGGGCCTGACCGTGATGATGACCATCAGTGCGCTTTGCGGGCCGCTGCTCGGGCGGATGCTTGTGCGCCACGGCGCAGCGCCGGTGCTGGTCAGCGGCACCCTGCTTTTTGCCTGCGGCTTTGCGCTGCTTGCTTTTGCAGGCGGCGTGACAAGCTATCTGCTGGGCTGGGCGGTGATGGGCTTTGCCGGCGCGTGCGGGCTGACAACGGCGGCACACACCGCCGTGGTGGAGCGCGTCGGGGCGGAAAGCGGTCGATCCCTGACGCTGCTGATGGTCTTTACCGGCCTTTCGGCGGCCGTGTTCCTGCCCGTTACAGCCTTTGCGGAGCAGCATCTCGGCTGGCGCGGCACCCTCATCCTCTACGGCTGTCTGCAGCTGTTCCTGCTTCTGCCGCTTTACCTCTTCGTTCTTCCGAAGAGAAAGGGCGGCAATCCAGGCCAGCGCCCGCATCCTGGTGAAATCCCGGCCTCGCCGTTGGATACGCGGCGCGCCTTCCTGCTTCTGGCGGCAATGACCACGCTCAGTGCCTTCACCGCCTTTGGCTTCTCGCCGCTTCTGCCTTTGCTTCTCGTGCATTCAGGCGCATCGCAAGCGCTCGCAATCCAGCTGGCATCGGTGCGCAGCGTGCTGGCGATTACCGCGCGCGGGCTAGATTTCCTGCTGGGAAAACGCGGCAATCCCTTCATCACCTGCCTGATCGGCCTCTGTCTTCTGCTGACATCCTTTCTGGTCCTGCTCGTCTTTTCTCCGGCCATACCAGCCTTTGCCGGCTTCATCGCCCTGTTCGGGTTTGGCGCGGGTGTGCTGACGGTCAGCCGCGCCGTTCTGCCGCTTGCAGTGTTTTCTCCGCAGCAATACGGCCTTCAGGCCGCACGGATTTCGCTTCCGCAAAATCTAGCCATCGCCTTTGCACCTGTCATTTTCAGCATGGCGCTCGATCGCGGCGGTGTGGCGGCGATGCTTGGCATCGCTTCCATCCTGATCACCCTTTCGCTGCTGCTGCTGATCCTGCTGTGGAAAACCGTGGCCGGCCAGAAAGCGTAGGGCCCTTCATTCCGTTACCGCCCTGAACCGCATTTCAAGGACGAAGTTCCGTGACTTCGCCTCACGGCGGGAGCGGCTGGACAGCATGTGCATGTTGACGAGCGAAAAGCCGACGAGCGGCAGCGCGGCATCATCAAGCAGAGCTTTTACCCTTGCGGCGATCTCACCCGTGGATCTGCGGCGATTGGCATCACCCCAGATTTGCAGCGTCAGAAAATGCTCCTCCGCGCTTTCCGTCGCCGTCGAATAATCGCGGGTCTCGACCTCGTCGAAGACAATACATGGCAAAAGGCCACGCGTCAGAAGCCGGTCGACGATGCCGCCGGGGTTGAGGTCTGCCAATTCGGCATCGCCAGCGAGCTTTGCGACGATCGCCTGAAGAAGCGGGTTCGCGGCGCTCATCGGTCTTCCTCTTCGCAACGGCAGACGATGAAGCGGCGGGTTTCGTCAGGATCCATCGCCGTTCGGATGTTGAGGATGCGGGAACCCTTGCGAAAGCGCATCCCGGTGCCGATGTCGATGTCGTTGCGCCAGGCGAGCCAGACACGATGGGTAATCGTCGCCCCCTCGGCCGAAGCCCGCTCGTGCGAGGCTTCGGAAACCGGTTCGATGGCGCCCCACAACGCGCGCACGGCCTTCCAGCTTTCGGCGGCGCCGCCCTGTCCATCAGGCGTTTCCGACCGCACTTCCAGTTCCAGTCGCGCCGTCAGCCTGCCAGGATCAAGAAAGACGAGGTTCATGGCCTAAAGCCCCAGACGGCAGAAAGGAGACACCAGCCGCTCATAACCAGCCGGAACGGCGGCCGGCTGGTTTTCCGGCGCGACGGCGCCGCGAAAGGCGAACATCTGCGCCACATGCATCAGCATGGCGCGTTTCAGCGTATCGGGCACATCCGTCGCGGCCTCGCCATGACCGGCGGTGAAATCGATCTCGATGCCATTCAGCTCCCGTTCCGGGGCCGGCGGTTCGCGCAGCCACAGCCGTGCCGGCCACGCCGCGCCGTCGAGCAGCTTTTCGGTGGCGGTGATGTCTGCCGCGTGCCCCTGCCCGTCGAAAACCAGAATCGTTTCGATGGCTTGCACCGGCGTCTTGCCAATCAGAATCACGCCCGTTTCGGGCCACCGATCAAGATAAAGCCGCCAGGTCTGGCGCAGGAGGCACAGCCCGGTGGTGCGTTCCAGATGCTCGCGGGCCGCGCGTATCAACGCGGCAAGCAAGGTGTCCTCGTCACCGCTGTCGAGACGCAGATGCGCCTTGACGTCGGCAAGGGTCAACGGCTCCGCCTGCGGCGGATGGATGAGGGCATAGGTCATGGGGTCTCCGGAGATTAGGGCGAGCGGCTGCGTCTTTCGCCTTCTTCCCGCCGGGAGAAGGTCGTGGCAGCGGGTTGAGGGGGCAAGGGTGGGGGTAAACCGTGAGCTTGCCCCCTCATCTGCCCTGTCGGGCATCGGCGGGGAGAAGAAACGCGCGGCACCGTCGAGGTTCAATTCACCCCGAACTTCACCAGCTTGATCGCCTCGAAATTCTGCACGCCGCCGCCCACGCGTTTGGTGGTGTAGAAAAGCACATAGGGTTTGGCCGAATAGGGATCGCGCAGGATGCGGACGCCGGTTCGGTCAACAACGAGGTAACCGGCGCGGAAATCCCCGAAGGCGATGGCGAAGCTGTTGGCCGCCACATTGGGCATGTCCTCGGCTTCCGTCACCGGAAAGCCCATCAGCGAGGCGGGCTGACCGACGGCAGCCGGCGGATGCCAAAGATAGGCGCCGGTCGTGTCCTTGAAGCGTCGAAGCGCACCCTGCGTCTTGCGGTTCATCAGGAAGGTGCCGTTCTGGCGATGGCCGGCTTTCAACGCATAGATGGCGTCGAGCAGCACGTCCATGGGACCGGCGGAGGAAAAGCCCGCCGATACGCCGGTCGCGACATAACCGATATTGCCCCAGCTCCAGTCGTTATTGGCAACGGTCGTATAGGCGAGGACCCCCCTGGGCTTGTTGATGCCGTCGCCGCCAACGAAAGCCGCCGCCTCCTGTTCGGCGAATGCGATGTCAACCTCGGATGCGATCCACGCCTCGATATCGACCGCCGCGTCGTCCAGCAGGCCCTGGGTGGCGGCAGGCATGGCATAAAGCTCCATGGTCGGGAAAGAAAGCTCCGACAGTTTCGGCGTCGCCGTTTCCGGGCGCGCCGCCGTTTCCGAAACCCAGCCGGTGGCGAGCCCGCCGGCGGCGAAGGGTTTTTTCAGCACGGCAGCGGAAACCTGTCGCACCGTGGCGAGCGCCCGGACAGGCGAAATCGCCGTCATGCGCCGGCCGATCTCGCCATCCGTCTCGGTCGGAAGAAGAAAGCCGCCGTCCGCCCCGGCCGAGCCGGCAAAGGCCTTTGCCTCGAGATCGCGCAGCGCGGCTTCCTCGCCCCGGCGGATATAGGCCTCGAAAGCGGTCTTGTGCTCTTCGGCATCCTGCGACAGCGCGTCCTTCCGGCCCAGCGCGGGCCGCGCCTTCTTCAAAGCCAGATCGTCCATGAGCCTGCGGTTGTCGTCGAGCGCCCTGTCGATGCGGTCGAGCTTGTCGCGGGTCACGACATCAGCCACCATCTTGCGCTCGATATCGGCAAGCCGCTGATCGTTGGTTTCACGGAAGGCTTCGAAGGCCTCCATGAACTCGTCGAAGGCGGCCGTCATCGTATCGGGGACGGCCTTCAACTGCGGCGCAACCGTCATCGGGGCCGGTGTCGTTGTCTGCTCTGTCATGTGGTTTTCCTTGTTGCGGTTTGTCCGGAAATCAGCGTTTGAAGGCGGTATCGAAAAGCGAACGGGCGGCGCGGCGCATGCTGCGCACCAGTTCGGTGTCGCGGTCGCGGAAGAAGCGGGCATGCTTGACATCGGAGACGCGAGCCGAGGGAAGCATCGGAAAAGTCACGACGGAGATCTCCCAGAGATCGGCCTCCAGAATGCGCCGGACGCTGGCGCGGGCCGCCTTGCCGGAACGCCCCTCCCTACTCGAACGAACCGTGCGGAAACCGATGGACAGCCCGTCCAGAGCGCCGGTCTTCATCAGCGAATGGACTTCCCTCGACCGGGCGACGCCGGGCGTGAGGATACCCTCGACATAAAGGCCACGCTCATCCTCGCGGATGGTGCGCCAGACGCCGATAGGCTGGGCCGGATCGTGCTGGTAGAGCATGCGGATACCGGACGCACCGCGCTCCTCGATGGAGCGGCGGAAGGCGCCGCGCTCGATCACATCGCGGCCGAGATCGATCTCGCCAAAGACGCTGGCGTAACCGGAAAAAGTGCCGTCGCCGGCAATGCCGCGCAATTCCAGATTGGCGAATTTACGCGTGGCGGGACGCGGCCCGCGATAGGCGTGCATGGGTAACTCCTGCGATGTGAGGGGAATATCAGGCGCGCGGGCGGGCGCTGTAACGGTCGGCGATGCGCACCAGCACGCCCAACCCCCACCAGGCCCCCATGCTGGCGGCGGCGGAACCCGCCACCATGATTTCGCGACCCGAAAGCGCACCGGCAATATCAAGCTGCTGCACGATCCACAGGCCGATAGGCCCGCCGAAGATCATGCCGCAGGAGACGCCGGTGATAAAACGGCTCGCGGCCTCGCGCTTGCTTTTCGGCAGGAGATAAACGAGCGATACACCCGCGCCCGCCACGGCGCCGGTGATGCGGGCGGCCCAGATGCCGGCCTCATTGGCGAATTCAGACATGGGTAATCATTCCGTTCTAGGATGTTGTCATCGGGCGGACGCGCCGCGTCGCACGCAGCCGCTTCCTGCGCGCCTGCACCGGGTGATTTTACGAATCTTCGGAATCGCTTGGACGGATGAGCTCACAAAGAGAATCCGCTTCTTCAGACAATGCTTGAACCGTCAAAGCGAAAGCAAACGCCGTCCCTTCAATAACCGACGGCCTCGCGTTTTTCTTCGTCGCTCAGGAACGAGGCTGCGCCGATGCGTGTCCAGAGCGCGTCCCGCTCGCCCGCGAGCCCGGCAATCCGATCGAGATCGGCTTCCAGTCGCAGGCCCACGCCGAAGATCGGCGCAAGCCAGCCGCAAAGCCTCGCCGCCGTGCGGTTGACGAGCGGCAGCACGGTGAGGCGATAGAAGGCGCGGTTTGCTTCCTGGTAATTCGCATAGGTATTGTCGCCGGGAATGCCGATCAGCATTGGCGGTACTCCGAGTGAGAGCGCGATATCGCGGGCCGCGCCGTTGCGGGCTTCCAGAAAGTCCATGTCGCGCGGCGATAGTCCCATCGCCTTCCAGTCCAGCCCGCCCTCCAGAAGCAGCGGCCGGCCGGCATTCATGGCGCCCTGATAGCCCTCCTCCAGCTCGCGCTTCAGCCGTTCATATTGTTCGGCGGAAAGATTGCCGCCTTCCCGCGGCTGATAGACCAGCGCGCCGGAAGGCCGGGCGGAATTATCGAGCAGGCGCTTGTTCCACTGGCTGGCCGCGTTGTGAAGATCAAGCGCCGCGCCGGCGGAGGCGAGCGGCGCGAACCCCACCCGGTCATCCAGCGGATGGAACAGTTTGAGATGCAGCAGCCCCAGCCCGTCCCGCTCGGCGGCGATGCGCCGCGTGGCCCGGCCTTCGGCGCGGTAATCATAAGCCGCCGGCCAGCCATCCGGCCCTTCGACAATGCTGAGCCGGTCAGGCCGGAGAAGATGCAGTTCACGCAGCCGCCCGCCGATCACAAGCGGCTCGACATAGGCGTTTCCGGCCAGCATGAGGTGGCCATAAAGCGCCTCGAAGAAATCCGGCCCGCCCATGTGCGCGCCCGGCCTCGCCAGAAGCGCCAGCAGCGGATGATCGCCTATCTCGTCATCGCCGTCGTAAAGCAGCCAGTTCACCGACGCGGCCGCTTCCGCCACCATGCGGGCAGCCCGGTGGGCTACGGGATTCTTCATGAAACCCTCACGGGCAAGCGCGGCATAGGACCGGCCGGACCAGAAGGCCTGCCCGCCCTGCATGGCCACGGCCATGAAGCCGCCAGCCATTTTCCGGTTTTCGGGCATGGCGTTGCCATCCGCCGGGCGCTTGCGCGGCAGGGAAAAGGGAAATCGCATGACGGTGTCCTTGTTTGTGATGTTCCTCATCCCTGGCTTGTCACAGGGAACCAGCCAGCCCAGCTCTTTGGGCCGAAAAGAGTCTTGTCGTCGCGCAGACACGCGTCGGCTGGTTTCCTGCGACAGGCACAGAAATAAGGGATACCGGGACTCAAAGCCCAAACGGAAAAAGATTTTTTTCGCCGGCTCTCGGCAGACGACGGGCAGATGCCCGTCACTTGCTAAGCTGAACCGAACCGTTACCGGATCGGTGCTTTTACTGCCGTATCGCTGTCGAAATCGGCGGCGACGCGGGTTTCCCGCAGCGGCTTCACCGTGCGGGTGGAAAGATCATAGGCGGGATCGGCCTTGTAGGCCGCCAGCGCCGCCTCGTTTTCGAACTCGCCATAAACGATGAAATCGACGGAATTGCCCCATTGGTCCTTCTTCACATTCTCGCCGATTTCCAGCGTCAGCGCATGCGGAATCGCGGTAAGGCCGGAAAGGCCCTTGCGGACGGCGTCGCGGTTTTCCTCGGGAACGGTGAAAAAGACGATATGGCGGATCACGGTGTCACCTGTCATGCGAAATTCGAAGGCGGCCTTCTCGGCGCTGCGTAACGGGTTATCACCTGGGCCGCGCCGGTTCAATCCGCGCCGCAAGAAGCGCCCGATGAAATGCGCGCCCATAATTGCCCACCAGGCTGGCCCGGTCGCTGCCATTGATGATGGCGCGCGCCGCATCCCAGTCTTCGCGCTCTGCACCGAAGAAATCCGCAAGACGTCTGCCGGTGAAGCCGCCGGCCACCATGCCCTGGATCAGGATAGCCGTCGCCACGTCCGCTTCCATGGCGCGCTCGGGGCGGCCGGTTAGATCCACCCCGGTCAGCACCGACATGGTCTCATAATTGCGGCGATGGGTCAGCTGAACGAAGCCACGTCCCAGCCAGCTTTTCCCTTCCGCATCACGCCGCCAGTAGGGTCTGCGGACCATCGGCAGACGGCCGGCGGCAAAGGCGCGGTCGAGCCGTGCGATCGCTTCGGCATCGGTTGTCACCAAAGTCTCGCGCACCGGCTGCATGGTTGCCGCGGTCTCGTGGAAAGCAGTCGCCAGCATATAAGCCAGCCACCGGGGATCGCCGCCGGGCAGCGCCGTCGCAAAGCCCGACAGGATCGTCTTCATCCCGGCAAGCTGCGCCATGCGCAGCCGCCCGCCGAACAGGGATTTCCGCACCGACGCGACGAATCGCGCCTCGTCAAAGACCATGGCCTGCTCCTGATATGACACTTGATATGACTTGGGGTTCATGACCCCTGACGTCCGTCAGGACTAAATCGATTTGAAAAAACCTTAATCGATTTTAATCCTCGGACCGGGGTTTTGGAGTAAAAAATTCCTTGAATTCCGGAACCTTAGCGCGCTAACTCCATTTACCGCGCAATCCTGCAGCGTTAACCATTCAAGGAGGAATGCCACCATGACAGCGACAATCCCCCAGACCGTTTATGACCGTCTCGAAAACGAGTGGCGCCAGATGCGTGAAACCGGCTCCCAGCCGAAGCCGGCGCAATCTCCGAAGAAATAATATTTGCCCGACGTCCGAAATCGGGCGGGTCCTTCACTTTTTCTTCTCCCCGCCGGGGAGAAGATGGCCCCAAGGGTCAGATGACGGGGCAAGGTCCTGACATCCATGCTCTCGCGGCACATCTTGACCGTTGCCTCTTCATCCCGCGTTGCGGTCCTTCTGCCCAACGGGAGGAGAAACAGGCGGCACGCTTGAGGCGTTATTGGATCTAGGTCCCTGGAGCCAATAAATCACCGTCTCACATCCCCCGAACCTTCGGTTCGCTGGTCACCATCGTCGTCAGCGCAGTGATCGCCCAGACGAGTGCGTCCAGCCTGTCCGGCGAGCGCCCGGTCGACAGGCCTTCCGGTCCGAAATCCGTCATCTGGTCCTCAAGCTTTTCAAATCGCGCGGCGTGGCGCACCCTCCCCTGCTCATAGAGCGCGGCGACCGGTTCGGCGCGGGCGAACTTTCCGCGGCTTGCCCGCACCAGCGTCAGCGGCAGGTTGGCGTCTACGCTCTGCAGCATGGCGCGCACCATCTCGCCGCCCTGATTGACCTCTGCCACGACGCGGTCAGCCTCGTGGCAGCGGAAGGCGGCGACGACGGCGCGAGCCCAGCCGGCCGGCGTCTCGCCTTCCACCGAACAATCCGCAAGCACCGTGAGACGCCCGGCCATGCCCAGTCCCGCCACGACGATGCCGCAGCAGGAATTTTCACCACTGCCGGCCGGCGGATCAACCGACACCACGATCCGCGAAAGCGGCGCAGCCGCAACCTCAACGATCGCTTCCAGATCGGCGCGTTTCCATAACGCGCCCTCGCGCTCATCGATCAGCTCGCCGCCAATTTCCTGACGGCCGAGCCGCGTGCCGCCGTAGCGGTCCTGCATGGCTTTCAGAAAACCGGGCGAAAGGTTCCGCGCGTTCATGGCCGTCGGCATCCGGGCCACCCGGCTCGAAGGATCGGCCAGAAGCGCCTTCAGCAATGGAATGGGCCGTGGCGTGGTCGTCACCAGCTGTCGTGGCAATTCACCCAGACGCAGGCCGAACTGCAGCATGTCCCAGGTTTCCTGTGGATATTTCCATTTGCCCAGCTCATCCGCCCAGGCCATGTGGAACTGCGGCCCGCGCAGGCTTTCCGGGTCTTCCGATGAGAACACCTGCGCCATCGCCCCGTTGGGCCAAAGCAGCCGCCGACGCGACACCTCGAAGGCGGGACGATGGCGGCGGGCAATACGGCAAATGCCGGAAATGCCGTCGATCATAACCTCCCGGGCGTCACCCAGCGTTTCGGCAACCAGCGCGATGCGCAAATCCGATTGCCTGCCGGCGGAAGCGACGGCGTGAACCCACTCCGCCCCGGCGCGGGTCTTGCCGGATCCGCGTCCACCGATCAGAAGCCATGTCCGCCAGTCGCCCTCCGGCGGTTGCTGCGGCAGGTTGCCGATGAAGCGCCAGTCGCGCAGAAGATTGAAGACCTGCGCCGGCAGATGGGGTCCGGTCGACATATCCGTCATGTATCGGTTTCTGCGAAGGGGCTGCAAGCGGGATCGGTTGCCATCTTTGCGCGGCATTTCTGTTCAGCCAGTTCATCGATGCGATTGAGGAAATGCGCCACCGCCGCTTCGTAGTCCCCGACATCGGTTTCGTCTTCGCTGAAAAGAGCTTCCCTTTCTTCCGCCAGCACCCGTTGCAAAGCGTCGATCCGCTCCAGCGTGCGAACGATCAGCGACAGCTGGTCCGTCGCAGCCTTCACATCGGCGCGCGCGAGCTTGCCCGAAGCATCCTCCGCCGTCGCCAGAAATGCCGCTTCGCTCACTTGGCGAAGATTGCGGTACAGGCAGAACTGCTCGCGCATCTCCTCCGTCAGGTCATTCAGCAATTGCCGCAGGCTGCCGTTGCGCGCCGCATCTTCGGCGGCCAGCCTGTCGGCCCGCGACTTCGTCTCGGGCGCGGCTTCCGGCATGTCGTCAGCCGCATAGGCGGGCGTTTCCGGCCAGACGCTGTAGAGCGCCGGATCGCAATTGCTGGACGTTGTCATGGGATTGGCCTGCGAGAGAAAGAACAAATAAAGAGGGGCCGCGAACAAGGCAAGTTTGCTTGCACCTCACTCACCCTCATTCCTGTGACAAGCACAGGAACGTGGTGGTGAAGAAAGCGCTACGGGCAGTCCCAAGGACAACCATTGCCGTTCAGCCGCAAATCTCCGACTATAGCCAAACACTATCAAACCACCGTCACGGTGTAAAGGATTATTTTCCTATTTCTGTGATTTTTATCCTGATCACGGGATTTGCACCCTCGTCCGTCACATATTACACTTAGCACCAGGCGGTGAGCAGAAGGGACAAGTCAAGTTGGTAAAACAATGGGTTGAGCGGTTGTTTGCGGGTCTTTCGGCAACCGGCATCGTCTTTGGCACGGTTCTCTTCTGCGCTTCTCTCACACCATCGCTCCTGCCGCGAACATGGCTGATGCAAGGTGTGCTGTGCGGGTTTTCTTTCGCGATCGGTTACATGATCGGCGTCGCCCTTCATGCGATCTGGGCTTATCTGGAGCTGCCTGAACCCTCGCGTCATAATGTCCGCGGCGTTCGGTTTCTCATTGCGCTTGCCGCCGCGATTACGGCGATTGCGTTTCTGTGGCAGGCGAAAGACTGGCAGAACTCCATTCGCGTGCTGATGGAGCTCGATCCGCTCCCCAGCGCGCACCCCACCAAGACAGGCGCCATCGCCATACTGGTGGCTGCCATTCTCATCGGCGCCGGCCGGCTGTTCCAGCTGATCCGCCGTTTCTTTGCGACGCGCAGCCGGCATTTCCTGCCGCGCCGGCTGGCCAATGTGCTCGGCATCGCCGCGGCCATCATTCTGTCCTGGATGCTGCTCAACGGGCTGATCTTCGACATCGGCTTAAGATTTGCCGATTCCTCGCTGAAACAGGTGGATGCGCTGATCGAACCCGATGTGCCGCGCCCGTCCGATTCGCTCAAGACCGGCAGCAGCGCCTCGCTGATGACATGGGAATCGCTCGGCCGTCGCGGCCGCGAATTTGTCGCTGAAGGCCCTCGTAGCGCAGACATCTCCGCCTTCACCCACCGCCCGTCCAAGGAGCCGCTCCGGGTCTATGCAGGCCTGAACTCCGCCTCGACCCCGGATGAAAGGGCATCCCTGGCGCTTGAGGAACTGAAACGTGTCGGCGGCTTCGAACGCAAGGTGCTCCTGGTGGTCATCCCCACCGGCACCGGCTGGATCGATCCGGAAGCGCTCGATACCGTCGAGTATCTGCATGACGGCGATATCGCCAGCGTTGCCGTGCAATATTCCTATCTCTCAAGCTGGATAGCCTTGCTGACGGAGCCGGATTACGGCGTCGAGACGGCGCGCGCTCTGTTTGAAGCCGTTTATGGCTACTGGACCACCTTGCCGAAGGAAAAGCGGCCGAGGCTTTATCTGCACGGCTTGAGCCTCGGTTCGCTCAACTCGCAGAAGTCCTCCGATCTTTACGATGTGCTCTCCGACCCCTTTCAGGGCGCGCTGTGGAGCGGCCCTCCTTTTTCCAGCCCGACATGGCGCATGGCCACCAATGGCCGGGTGAAGGGTACGCCGGAATGGCTGCCGCGTTTCCGCGATTCCTCCGTCATCCGCTTCGCCAACCAATATACCACCGCGCATATGCCTGATGCGACCTGGGGGCCGATGCGGATCGTTTATCTGCAATATGCCAGCGACCCCATCACCTTCTTCGAAGCCGCCTCGCTTTACCGGCGGCCGCAATGGATGGTGCATCACGGGCCAGACGTTTCCACATCCTTCCGCTGGTTCCCGGTCGTCACCCTGCTGCAGCTCGGCCTCGATGTTGCCGCCGCCACCACGGCGCCGATCGGATATGGCCATGTCTATGCGCCGGAACATTACATCGATGCCTGGACGGAGGTAACGGCGCCGCAGGGCTGGAATGCCGAGGATATCCAGCGGCTGAAGATGTTCTTCAAGGCCCGCCGCGGCTCCACGGATCCGGCTTAAGCGCGGCGGGCTCTCGTTGAGTCTCAGCCTTTAAGCCGGTCCAGATTGTCGGCGATATAGGTCTCCAGCGAACGCGGCGCATGGCCGGTCAGCGTTTCCACGTCGCCGGTCACCACCGCCGTCCAGCCCTCACGAACGGGATGGAAGATCGAGGCGAGGAAGGACGCGTAGTCCTGCGGCACGCCTGCACCCGTGAGGATGCCGATAAAGACCTCGTCCGAAACGGCGGCATAAGACACTGGCTTGCCGATAGCCTGCGAAATCAGTGCTGCCGCTTCGCCGTAGCCAACTGCCCTTGGTCCGGTCAGATTGAAGGCCTTGCCGTCAAAGGCCGTGGATGTCAGCGCGGCGGCGGCGCTATCGGCGATATCGCGCACATCGATGAAGCTCGACTTGCCCTCGCCCGCCGGAACGGCGATCTGGCCGTGGTCGATGCCGGCTTTCCAGTAGCTGTGGAAATTATCGGCAAACCAGTTGGGACGCAGGATGACGTAAGGCGTGTCTGACGCGATGATTTTCAGCTCGATCTGGCGATAGGGAATGGAATCGTCGGCATCGACACCGAGAACGCTGAGGAACACGATCTTCACCTTCCAGCGCGCGGCCTCCTCGACAACGGGCGTCAGCGCGTCGATGGCATCCAGACGCCCGCCGGAAAGAAGCAGGAACAGGCGGTCAACACCGTCGAAGGCATCCGCATAAGTCGATGCGTCGGTATAATCAAAACGCACCCCTTCCGCGCCGTCCGACGCCCTGCCGCTGCGCGACGCCGCCTTCACGCTTTCGCCCTTGGCCACCAGTGCCCTGACCAGCGGCGTGCCGATGGTGCCGGTTGAACCGATTACGAGTATCTTGCCTGCCATCTCAAATCTCCTTAGTATCTAATGGAAACCATGTTTCGAAAACACAGATACTGCGTTAGAGAAATCATGAAAAGAGAGCACTTTTCGGTTAGCTGGTTTCCTCGCGGAAACCGGTATGGCCTTGAAACAACAGGGTGAAATCGATGGCAAATATCTATGACGTTTATGAGGACCGCTGCCCGACACGCATGGTGCTCGACAGGATCGCCGACAAATGGGCGCTGCTGATCCTCGACAAGCTGCGGCGTGATGCCGTTCGCTTCAACCTGTTACGGCGCGAGATCAAGGGCATATCGCAGAAGGTGCTGTCGCAGACGCTGAAGAAGCTGGAGCGTGACGGGCTGATTTCGCGGCAGGCCTTTCCAACGGTTCCTGTCACAGTCGAATA
Organism: Agrobacterium sp. InxBP2; assembly: GCF_026191755.1. Lineage (NCBI taxonomy): Bacteria > Pseudomonadati > Pseudomonadota > Alphaproteobacteria > Hyphomicrobiales > Rhizobiaceae > Agrobacterium > Agrobacterium sp. InxBP2. The sequence goes on along the minus strand of NZ_JAINDY010000033.1, from coordinate 24,807 downwards.
TTCACTGACGCCGCTGGGGCGCACGCTGACGGACACCGTGGCGGCGCTTGCCCATTGGGCGGAGGGCAATATGGACGCGGTGATGGCGGCACAGAGGGCTTATGATGAGCGTACGGTGGTTTAGACGGCTTCGCTTTCGGGTAGCGAGAGAAACATAGGAGTGGCAAGCTCCTTTGTTGTTTCGTTTTGCAGACCATCGCTTCCGTCATACCGGACTTGATCCGGTATCCAGCCAGCCCAAGTCCATGGGCTGAAAAGACTCTGTTCCCCGCGCAGACGCGCAGCGACTGGATGCCGGATCAAGTCCGGCATGACGGAAGTGGGTTTCGCTTATCTTCCACTCTTTCAAACGCTTCCTACCGCGAGATCCGCGTCGACAGAATGATCGATGACAGCGTGCGCTCTACTCCGTCGAGCGCGCCGATACGGTCGATCAGCCGGTCGAGATCGAGGATCGAAGGGGCGGCCAGAATGGCGATCAGGTCAAATGTGCCGCTCACCGAATGCAGCGTCGTCACTTCCTTGATGGCGGCAAGCGCCGCAGTCACCGCCGGCAGAGCCTTCGGCCCGATGGTGATGAGCACATGCGCGCGCACCAACCCGGAAAGATAACTTTCCGAAAGCCTGAGGCCATAACCCGCGATCACGCCGTCTGCCTCCAGGCGCTCGATGCGGGCCTGCACCGTGGTGCGCGAGAGGCCGAGCCTGCGCGCCAGTTCCGCCACCGGCATGCGGGCATTTTCGGAAAGCAGCGCCAGCAGCGCCCGGTCCTTGTCAGTGATCGTCATAGTGATCAATCCTGTCGTCTTATCGTTCAATAATAACGAGCGATCTGCACATAGTGAAGCTCCGAATCGCAGTGAAACCGCAATATGATTGTGCCCTAAGAATTTTTCTGCGGGGAACAAAACATGAAAAACATCGTCGTCATAGGTGCGGGCAACATCGGCTCGGCCATCGCCTGGATGCTGGCTGCCACAGGCGATTATCGCATCACGGTTGCCGATCGCTCGGCCGACCAGCTGGCCAATGTGCCTGCTCACGAACGCGTCGACACCGAGATCGTCGACATCACGGACAGGCCTGCGCTGGAAGCACTGCTAAAAGGCAAGTTCGCCGTGCTTTCGGCCGCCCCCTTCCACCTGACGGCGGGCATTGCCGAAGCGGCCGTTGCCGTCGGCACGCATTATCTCGATCTGACCGAAGACGTGGAATCCACCCGCAAGGTCAAGGCATTGGCGGAAACGGCGGAGACGGCGCTCATCCCGCAATGCGGCCTCGCGCCCGGCTTCATTTCCATCGTCGCCGCCGATCTTGCCGGCAAGTTCGACAAGCTGGACAGCGTGCGTATGCGCGTCGGCGCCCTGCCGCAATATCCGTCCAATGCGCTCAACTACAACCTCACCTGGAGCACGGACGGGCTGATCAACGAGTATATCGAGCCCTGCGAAGCGATCGTCGAAGGCCGCCTCACCGCCGTTCCGGCGCTTGAGGAGCGTGAAGAATTCTCGCTCGATGGCGTCACCTATGAGGCTTTCAATACGTCAGGCGGTCTCGGCACGCTTTGCGCCACGCTGGAAGGCAAGGTGCGGACGATGAATTACCGCACCATCCGTTATCCCGGCCATGTGGCGATCATGAAGGCGCTGTTGAACGATCTCAACCTGCGCAATCGCCGCGATGTGCTGAAGGACCTGTTCGAGAACGCCCTTCCCGGCACCATGCAGGATGTGGTCATCGTCTTCGTTACCGTCTGCGGCACCCGCAACGGCCGCTTCCTGCAGGAAACCTACGCCAACAAGGTCTATGCCGGCCCCGTTTCCGGCCGGATGATGAGCGCCATCCAGATCACAACCGCCTCAGGCATCTGCACGGTTCTCGATCTGCTTGCCGAAGGCACGCTGCCGCAGAAGGGCTTCGTGCGGCAGGAGGAAGTGGATCTGCCCAAGTTCCTCGATAACCGGTTCGGCCGGTATTATGGTGCACATGAGCCGCTGGCTCGGGTGGGGTGAGTTACCGGCCTCAGATTATTCCGTCATACCGGCCTTGAGCCGGTATCCAGCCAGCCCAAGTCCTTGGGCTGGAAATACTCTATTCGCCGCGCAGACGCGCGTCGGCTGGATGCCGGATCAAGTCCGGCATGACGGTGAGGTCGTCACGTCCCGCAAAACGTCCTGAACACCCGCTCATGGCTCATCGGCGGCTGCATATAGACGAAATTGTCCGGCTGCTCCTCGAAGGGCGCCGCAATCGCCTTCAGCATGGCGTGAAAGGGCTCGAAATCATCCTCCTCCACTGCCGCCTCGATCAGTTCCTCGATGCGGTGGTTGCGTGGGATGATGGCGGGATTAACTGACAGCATCGCCGCCGATCTTTCGGAATCGGGAATTCCCTCCCGACCGGCTCTTTCCCGCCAACGGGCGAGAAATTCGTCCGCGCCCGCAATATCGATGAACATGCCGCGGAATGGCTCGGCGTCGCCATTGACGGCATGCGAAAGACGACGGAAGGTCAGCGTATAGTCCGCCTCCGATGCCTGCATCAGCGCCAGCAGCCCCTGCACCAGATCCATATCGCCCTCTTCCTCCGCCGTCAGGCCAAGTTTTGCGCGCATGCCGGTAAGCCAGCGTTTGGGAAAGGCGGCAGCGAAATCGGCGAGAACCCCATTGGCGAGTTCAGCGGCCTTTTCCACCTGCGGATCGAGCAGCGGCAGCAGGCATTCCGCCAGCCTTGCGATGTTCCACTGGGCGATGCCGGGCTGGTTGTTATAGGCGTAACGGCCCTGCGCATCGATGGAGGAAAAGACCTTGTTGGGATTATATTCATCAAGGAAGGCGCAGGGGCCGAAATCGATGGTCTCCCCGGAGACCGCCATATTGTCGGTATTCATCACGCCATGGATGAAGCCCACCATCATCCAGCGGGCGATGAGGTCGCACTGCCGTTGCGCAATCCCCTGCAGCAGGGCGAGATAGGGATTATCCGCCTCTTTCGCCTCGGGATAATGACGGTCGATCACATAGTCCGCGAGGTTCCTGATTGCCTCGTCATCCTCGCGCGCGGCGAAAAACTGGAACGTGCCGACACGGATGTGGCTTGCCGCGACACGGGTGAAGACGCCGCCCGGCAGGCCGACTTCACGCTGCACCCTTTCGCCGGAGAGGACAGCCGCCAGCGCCCGGGTTGCGGGAATGCCCAGCGCAAACATCGCTTCCGATACGATATATTCGCGCAGCACAGGGCCAAGCGCGGCGCGCCCGTCACCCCTGCGCGAGAACGGCGTCGGGCCGGAGCCCTTGAGCTGGATATCACGCCGTTTGCCGTTCCTGTCGATCACCTCGCCCAGAAGAATCGCGCGGCCATCGCCCAGCTGCGGCACGAAACCGCCGAACTGGTGGCCGGCATAGGCCATGGCCAGCGGTTCGGCTCCCTGAGGCACAACATTGCCCGAAAAGATCGCCGCCAGCCTTTCATCGTCAAGGCCGGTGACGTCGAGACGAAGCTCGTCGGCAAGCCCACGGTTGAAGGCGATGAGGCGCGGTGCCTTTACCGGCGTCGGCAGCACCGCGGCGCTGAAACGCTCCGGCAGGCGGGCATAGGAATTGTCAAATTTCATCACGGATAAACTCCCTGCTTTGCCTCTATATGGGGCCGGAGGGCGGCGGATGCGAGCGATAAATGCCGAAGCTCCGCTCCTTCGCCTCATTCAATTTTGCGCAATGAACTTTCCATCGCCATCATCGTTCCTATGCTTGACCCGCAGAATGCCGAAAGGAAAGGAAAAGCAATGACCGTCGTTGAAGCCGTAACCGCCGAACCGGAAAGCGCCATCCGTACCATTCACACCGATCTGCCCGTCAACGCCACCTTTCATGTCTGGCTGAAGGCAAAAAAAGCCGGCGAGCCGGGTGCGGTTTCCTTCTCCAATCAAAACGGAAAATTCGCTGAAGTTTCAAGCGTCAACACCGAAGAGTACGGGTTTCGGATCTATCAGGTTTTTGGCGGCGGCCATGTGGAGCTGAGTTACGACACGGTCACCACCGCCGTTTCGGTGATTTATTGGTTCACGGCATCGGATGTGCTCGAAACCGGCATCACGGTTGTCCATACCAAGCCTGACAATGCCGCGCCGGAACTTCCCGGCAGCTACCACTTCCGCCCGCCCTTCGGCTGGATGAATGATCCGAACGGCTTTGGCCGCTTCGAGGGCCGTCCGCATCTGTTTTATCAGCATTATTCGCACGGGCTGCGGTGGAACACCATGCATTGGGGACATGCTGTCTCCTCCGATTATCTTCGCTGGCGGCATCTGCCGATCTTCCTTTTTCCGTCAGAAGACCTGACCACCCGGCCGGACAAGCGCGGCGGCGCCTATTCCGGCTCCACCATTCCGCTGGTGGAAGGCACCGGCATCCGCGTGTTCTTCACCGAGCAGGTGCAGGACCGCATTCCCGAACAGCAGATACAGCTCACCGCCACCTCGTCCGATCTCATCATGGCAGGGCAGGCAGACGTCATTCTGGGCCATCGTCCGGACGGACAGGGGCTGACGCCGGATTTCCGCGATCCTTACGTCTTTCGCGGTCCCGATGGCTTATGGAAAATGGTGCTCGGCAGCCAGAGCGAGGGCGGCGGTGTCATCCTGCTTTACGAAACGCTCGACCCCACGGCTGCTTCCGGCTGGACCTATGTGGGCAAGCTTTGGGTGGAAACGCGTTATAAAACCACAGCCATCGAATGCCCCTGCCTGCTGCCGCTCGATGGCCCCGCCAATGCCCGTTCCACGCGCTGGGTGCTGATCTACGGACTGATGCACTCGGAAGACCCCGAGACAGGCCGCAAGAACCTGACAATGGCCGATGTGGGCTGGTTCGACGGCAAGGTCTTCACCAAGGAATCCGGTCAGGAGCTCGATTTCGGCACCGATAATTATGCGTTTCAGGCCTTTCTGGACGGGGATAGCATCATCGGCATCGGCTGGCTGGCCAATTGGGCCGACGCCAATCCCGAGATCGATTTCCCCACCTCCATGACGTTACCACGCCGGATCACTTATGTGAATGGCGAGCTTCTGACCCCACCCATCGGCGCGGCCGAAAGCCTGCGCAGCCACATTCTCGACCGCACCCGGCTTGCGGCCGGCGAGCGCGTCACCTTCATCAACGGCGCAGTGGAGATATTGATCGAGCTTGCGTCGCCGGGGGTGCCCTTCGAACTCGCGCTTGATCACCCGACGGTCACGCTCGGCCTCGTCAGCGACGAAACGGGCCTCTGGATCCGCCACGAGGATGGGCGGGAGGGCCCCTCCCCACATTACATTGCCAAAGGCGCAAGGGCCTCGCGCGTCCGTATCTTTCTGGATTACGGCTCCATGGAGGTTTTTGCCAATCGCGGACGGTATGTCGGCACGAAACGCATCGAGGGCTTCGAGCCCGTGCGCGCCGCTCTTTTGAAGGCCGAGCCCGGGGCGGTGGTCCACGCCACGACCTGGGCGCTGCGTCCCTAAGGAACCTTTTGGCGGATTGGGTGGTTGATAGACGAGAGACACCCGAAAAATTCCGCCGAAAGGAGAAACGGCATGACCAAAATCCGCGACACCAGCGATCCCATCCTGTTTCCGACGGAACCCAACGAGAACAAGACCGAGAAGAAGCGCGCCGGAAAGGGTATCGTCATCGTCATCGGCGCGATCGCCGTCATGGCCTTTGTGGTCTATCTGACGGCGATCACCATCGCCACTACCCAGTCCTGACCAGGCCGCGGCGGGGGCGCTAGCGCTCGCCGCGCAGCCCCCTTGCCGTGAAGATCGCCAGCAGCGACACCACGACACCAAGTCCGTAAAGATACATCATCGGCATCGTCACGTCTGCCCGATCGATTTGCGTCACCAGATCGGTCGCAGCGGCCACGGTGCCGCTTGCACCCGCACCGGCGGCGGCTCCCAGTGTCGCGACCGTGGGGAGCAGAGCGCCCGTCATCTTGCGTTCCTCCTCCGGTGCGGCTTCCATGGCCGCCTGGCTGATACCGGCCCATGACATGCCGAAAGCCGATCCTATCAGGATTTGCCCAAGCAGCATTTCGACCGAACTGCCGGTCGAAAGCCCGAGCCCGAGCAAAATGCAGCCCGGCACCATCTGATACGGGCCGTAATGCAGGCAAACCTCGCGCAGGCGATCGGAGCGCAGGCTACCAATCAGCATCGCCACCAGGCTCCAGGCGAGCGGCATCGTTACCACGATAAAACCGGCGAAGGTGGGTTCATGACGCCAGAGATTGATGGCGACATAGGCCAGATAGACGCTGCCGAGAGCGTGGGCGTAGGACATCAGGAACAACACCCAGAAGCCGCTGCCGAGCACCGTCTTCAACTGAAAGGAATCCTTCGGAAACAATCCAACGGAAGGCCGTGTGCCCGCGCGGAGCGAGGCCCACAGGAGTGCTGCACCCGCCAGCAGGGACAGGGCGCGCAGGCTCGCATCCTCGAAGGCAGAGGGAGCGGAAAACGCCAATGCGCCGACGAGGCAGAGCGCCAGCGGCACCAGCGGCCTGCGCATCGTCACCACCGGTCGCTCGGCGGAGACGGCGATGGCGGTATAGGCCACGAGCAACAGAATCAGGGGGGCCGACAACAGGAAGGTGGCGCGCCAGGAGATATGTTCGGTTGCGAAACCGCCTGTGAGCGGGCCGATGAACGAGGCGACCGCCCAGATCGCCGCCTCGATGGCAAAGACCTTCGGCAACAGGCCAGAGCGGAAACCGGCGGGAATGAGGCTGTAGCACACGGCAACGATCAACCCGTCCGCCAGACCCTGCAAGGCGCGACCGACGACGACCCACAAGAAGTCGTCGGCGATTGCCGAAAGGATGGAACCCAGAGAAAAGATCAGGCAGCACAGCAGCAGGACCGTGCGCGCGCCGAAACGTTCGCGAAACAGCACGGCGGTGACGCCGCCAGCGACGGAACCGACGAAATAGAGGCTGTAGGCCCAGCTATAAAAGGCCGCTCCGCCGATTTCATTCACGGCCACCGGCAAAGCCGTGACGACCGCGAACTGGTTGAAAGCGTGCAGGCCGATACCGGAGGAGATGACGGTTAAAAGCGAGAGATTGGTCCCGCTCAACAATTCACCCCAGCCGTTTTTCTCCGTCATTTCCATACTCGTCAAAGCCGCATCCTTTCGATTTTCGCGATACGGCGGGCAAACTAGAACCTCAAGCGCCATTGAGGTCAAGACAGCTTTTTCGCGCCATTCAATCCGAGGGAATTCGCAGGCGACAGGAACCCTGCGCGTTTCCGCTCGTTTGCCGAATAACCGATAGAAAGGATACCGTCATGGACCGCAAAAAAATCCTGCCCTCGAACGAAGACGCCATGGATGAAGACCTGCTCGACCTCGACATCGACGCCCTCCCCGCCAAGGGAGAAATTCCTCAATTCATCGAGCAGGAAATCGAGGAAGAAGAGGCCGAGAGCGAGGACGACCCCTATCAGGAAAGCGACGAGGCCCTGCCCGACGATGCGGAGGAACGGGTGATCAACCGCAATCCCTCGCGCGAGGGCGGGGCGTTCGACGAGGTTTAACCGCTTGTCAGGCCGGATACGAGGCGTTTCAACATGTGGCGCTGATGATCCTGCCCACCGAAGAAGATGGCGAGAACACGCAATGTCTTCTCGCCGTCATCAACATCGAAATGAAAGATCGCCTGATTTTTTGCGACCCGACGAAGGCCGGGCAAAAGTTCAGGCATCAATGTCCCGCGAAACGGTGCCTTGCCGAGGGTTTGCATATCCGCCTCAATAGCGCCGATGCGCAGGACCGCCCGCTCGAATGCCTCCGGCAGCGTGTCGCCAAGGCCGCGATAGGATTGAATGAGATGGTCGAGACGGACATTGGAGTTCTGCCTTCAAAGGAAAAATGATGCTACTCAGCAGCATATCTTTCCTTTTCATTCCAGGAACGACGTGCGTCAGCCCGCCCGTTCAGGCGAGTAACCGGCCTCGCGGATTGCTTCCTCCGCGGTTGCGGCGTCACCCGTTACCGTGAGCCTATGCGTGGAAAGATCGATATTGACGGCGGCGTCGGGGAGGACGTCCGAAAGTGCGCCGCGCAGGGTCTTTTCGCAATGGCCGCAGGTCATGTCCGGGATGAGGAAGGTGGTTGGGGTCATGATTTCTCCTATTGGTCGGCGCCGATATTTTCGCACCGGCATTCTTTCAGTGGGTTCTGGCGGGCTTGCTGTCTGTCTTGTCGGCACCCGCGAGATCGTCGAGGATGGGGCAATCGGGCCGGTGGTCGCCGCCGCAGCAATGGGCGAGATGGGAGAGGGTTTTCACCATGCTCTTCATCTCGGCGATCTTCTGTTCGAGATCGGCGATGTGGACGAGCGCGATTTCCTTTACCGCCGAACTCTCACGGCTCTTGTCCTGCCAGAGTTTCAGCAGCGTCTCGGTTTCCTCCAGCGAAAAACCGAGCGTGCGCGCCCGTTTGATGAAGCGCAGGTTATGGACATCCTGCTCTCCATAGACGCGGTAATTATTACCGGTGCGCGCGGCGGGGGTGATGAGGCCGATCTGCTCATAATAACGGATCATCTTGGCGGAAACGCCCGATGCCTCCGATGCCTGGCCGATATTCACGATTTCACCTCCCGATGAGCGACCTTCGCCCGTTTCAACCGCAGTGCATTGGCGAGAACAAAGACGCTGGACAGCGCCATCGCCCCCGCACCGATCATCGGCGACAGCGTGATGCCGAAAGACGGATAAAGCACGCCCGCCGCAACCGGTATCAGCGCCACGTTGTAACCAAAGGCCCAGAACAGGTTTTCCTTGATGTTGCGCATGGTCGCGCGGCTCATCTCGATGGCGTTGACCGCGCCAAGAAGATCGCCGCCAACCAGCACCACGTCAGCGCTTTCGATGGCGACATCCGTGCCGGTGCCGACGGCAATGCCGATATCGGCCTCCGCCAGTGCCGGCGCATCATTGATGCCATCGCCGACGAAAGCCAGCACCTTGCCGCCTGCCCGCATCTCATGGATCGCCTTTACCTTGCCATCAGGCAGCACTTCCGCCACCACGCGGGAAATACCGACCTGCCGGGCTATGGCGTTTGCCGTACGCTCATTGTCGCCCGTCACCATAGCCACTTCGATGCCCATCGCCTGCAACGCCTTGATGGCGGTGACACTTGACGGTTTCAGCGGATCGGCGACGGCGATCGCAGCCGCCAGCCTGCCGTCGATCGCGGCATAAAGCGGCGTCTTGCCTTCGTCGCCCAGCCTTGCGGCAGCTTCGGCGAAAATATCGACGGAATGGCCGAGTTTGGCCATGTACCGATCCGCACCGACCTCGACCTTGCGGCCATTGACGGTGGCGGCGATACCGTAACCCGTCACGCTTTCGAAGTTCTCGACGGTTGGGGGTTCAAGTCCTGCATGGGTCGCCACCTTCTTTTCCTCCGCAGCCCGGACGATGGCTTCGGCAATCGGATGTTCCGAGCGGCCCTCGACGGCGGCGACCAGCGCCAGCACGTCGTTATCGACAAATCCTTCCGCAACCACGAGATCGGTCAGTTCCGGGCGGCCCTTGGTGACGGTGCCGGTCTTGTCGACCACGACGATCTCAGCCGAGCGCAGTTCCTGCAGGGCCTGTCCCTTGCGGAACAGTACGCCCAGCTCCGCTGCCCGACCGGTGCCGACCATGATGGAAGTCGGCGTGGCAAGACCCATGGCACATGGGCAGGCGATGATGAGTACGGCCACCGCATTGACCAGCGCGAATGTATAGGCAGGTTCGGGACCGAAAATCGCCCAGACGATAAAGGTCAGCACCGCAATCGCAATGACGACGGGCACGAACAGCGCGGTAACCCGGTCGACCAGCAGCTGGATCGGCAGCTTGGAGCCCTGCGCCTCCTCCACCATGCGGATGATCTGCGACAGCATGGTATCGGCGCCCACCTTGGTCGCCTTGAACTTGAAGGCCCCGGTCTTGTTGATGGTGCCGCCAACGACCGCAGCGCCGACCGTCTTTTCAACCGGCACCGGTTCGCCTGAAATCATGGATTCATCGACATAGGACGAGCCTTCGACAACTTCGCCATCCACCGCCAGCCTCTCGCCGGGACGGATGACGACGATATCGCCCATCACCAGATCGTCAGGAGAAATATCGATGGTGGCACCATCGCGCTCTACACGGGCGGTCTTCGCCTGCAGGCTCATCAGCTTGCGGATGGCGTCTCCGGTGCGGCCGCTGGCGCGCGCTTCGAGAAGCCGTCCGGTCAGGATCAGCGTCACGATGACCGTTGCCGCTTCATAATAGACGAACTGCGCCTCTGCCGGCAGCAGGCCGGGCGCGAAGGTCGCCACGACGGAATAGAGATAGGCGGCAGTAACGCCCAGCGCCACCAGCGAGTTCATTTCCGGCGCGCCGCGCAGCAGGGCCGGAAAACCGGTCTTGAGGAAGCGCAGACCCGGTCCGAAAATCACCGCCGTCGCCAGCACGAAATAGATATAATAGAGGTTCTGCGTGTCGATGATGCCCATCAGCCAGTGGTGCATCGGCTCATAGAGATGGCCGCCCATTTCCAGCACGAAAAGCGGTGCCGTCAGGATGGCGGCGATCGTCAGGTCGCGTTTCAGCGCGCCCTCTTCGCCCGCATGGTGCATATGGTCATGGCCGCCACTTTCACCGGCCGTCGCCATCTGGCTGTGGCCGTGGTGATGCCCCTCGTGCCTGTTGTGGGATTGATGGGAGGAATGGTCGTGCAGCTTTGGCGTCGCCAATGCAAAGCCGGCAAGTTTCGCCGTTTCCACCAGCGCGTCCCGTTCACGCCGGCCGCCGATCGTCTCCACGGCGGCCTTGCCGGCTGCGGTATCGACAGTGGCGTTAATGGTGGTTGCGACAGCTTCCAGAACAGCCTTCAATCGCGCCGCATCCGCGTCGCTGTGCAGACCTTCGACGGTAAATTCATGCCGATCCGGTGCAATATCGTAACCCACCTTCTTGATGGCAGCGCCAAGCGTTTTGGCTGAGAAACCTTCAGCCGGCTCGACCGTAAGCTTCTTCGTGGCGAAGTTCACGGAACTCGACATGACGCCGGGCACCTTGGCCGCGGCCGTTTCCACCCGCCGCACGCAGGAAGCGCAGGTCATGCCTTCCACGGGAATGGAAACCGGTTGATTTGGATGGGCGTGTCTGACTGTCTCGTTCATGGGAAATCCCCTTTCGAGACCCTATGTAGGGCTTCCCATGATGGGAAGGTCAAGGGAAGAAGAAATTTTTTGCCGCAAACAAAATCGTGAACGACGCCGCCAGCCACAGGGCTATGAATATGGCAGCAGCCACGCGGCTGACGGGACGGGATTGCGCGGCCGCGGCCGTCAATCGATGCTCCGCCAGCAGTGGCGGCGGCACAAGACGCACCGCAAGGAGGATGCCGAGCGGGACGATGACCAGATCGTCGAGATAACCGATGACGGGAATGAAATCCGGGATGAGATCGATTGGTGAAAGCGCATAGGCGGCGACCAGCATCGCCACCACTTTGGCCAGAAGCGGCGTGCGTGGATCGCGTGCGGCAAGATAAAGGGCGTGAACGTCACGCTTGATGGATTTCGCCCATCGCTTGAGCTTTTCGAGCATGGGAAAGTCCCTGAAATATCCGGCCTGTCGATCCTATGCGTGATCCCCGGGGACTATGCAATGGTCTCTATGATACGATCCGCCTGGCGAGATAAATCGTTGCCCCGCCGCATTGCGGATCGTTGACGACCTGATCCAGAAGCCGGAATCCATGCGTGGCCAAAAGGCCTTCGTAATCTTCACCTGCGAGGCTGGCGTGATAAAGTGGCTTGCCCTGAAGGGTACCGATTGCTTCGCCTTGCACTGGCCCGGCAGTGAACATCAGGGCCGCACCTTCATTGGCATGCTGGCGGAAGATACCGAACATCCGGCGCTGATCCTCGGGACACAGGTGAAAAAAGCTGTGCCAGGCAATCAGCCCATCGAAACGGCGGCCGAGGGCCAGTTCGCGCATATCGGCAACCACCCAGAGTTTTTCCGGAAAGCGGCTGCGGCAAAGTTCGATCAGCGGCAGCGAGGCATCCATGCCGGTGACGTCATAACCGTTGGCAATCAAATAGCCAGCGATCGGCTCCCCCGAACCGCAGCCGATATCGAGAATGGAGCCGCCATCGGGCAATAGCGAGGTGAACCTGTCCAGCCAGGGTTTTTCGACAAGGGAACGACCGCGCTGATTGTCAAAATCAGCACCGTGCTTGGTATAGAGCTTGATGACATCGCGAGAGGCATCCGACATATGTTGATGTCCTTTCCCGTGTGAGGGCCGTCGCCTACCGATGCACCGCCAGCCGCGGGATATCGCGCAGGAAGGCATCGCGCACGGCGGGGCCGAGCGGCTCGTTTGACGGCTTGTCGGAAACACGCAGCCTTGCGAAGACGATGTGCTGGCCTTCACGCTCTGCCCAGCCGACGAACCAGCCGAAGGGGCGGTTGCGGTCGGGATTGCCCTTTTCGTCACGCATGTAGCCGGTTCCGGTCTTGCCGTGCACGGCCCAGCTTTCCGGCGCATCGAAGACCGGTACGATGGCGCGCGTCTTGGCCTGCGCATCGCGGGAGAAAGGCAGATTGCCGGCAAGCAACCGGCGAAGGAAACCGACCTGCTCCACCGGCGAGATGGTGAGCGACGCCCCCAGCCAGGAATGGGTGAGTCCATTGTTTTTGCCAGGCTCGCCCGATACATCGGCATTACCGTAACCGAGACGCTTCACATAGGCGGCGAATTTTTCCGGGCCGAGGCGGCGGGTGATCTCGCGCGAATACCACAGCACCGAATCCTGCTCCCAGATGGTCGGGTCGACCGTCTTGCGGTCGGCGGCGCGCGCCTCCGTGCCAGGTTTCCAGTCCCAGGCGGGCGATTTTTCATCCTGGAGAATACCGGCATCGTAACCGATCAGCGCCAGCGGCACCTTGAAGGTGGAGGCTGGCGCCACCCGCTGGTCGCAGGCGCCCTGCTGGTTGATGATGGCGCCGGTCTCGATTGATGTGACCAGCGTGCATTCGAAGGCCTGGGGCTGTTGCTGGGCGTCAGCGGAAAACGGCAGGAGCCCCGGAAGGGCAAGGCATGAAAGAAAGATGGCGGGCAGCCGGTAGCGCATGCGTTTTGATGTCCCTCGTCCGCTTTTGCGGATCAATTGCCGGAATGGCCGGAAGCTGTCTTTGATTTCAGACAAGTCATAGCCCGAAACCGTGACACGTTTTCGGATGACATGCCTTTAGGAGGCTGATGGGGCAGGAATAGGACCAAAACGAAAATTGCCGTTTTTCATCACGTCCGCTCCTTTTCTCCCGCCCTTTCGCCGACCGTCAGCGGCCAGTCGACCACATAATCCTCGAAGTCGTCAACATCCACATCGGCCTCGCTGACGGTGCGGCCGCGCGCGGAAATGCCGGCCTGATGCACTGTTTCGGTATCGCCGGAGACGAGATAATGCCACCAGTAGAGATCCTTGCCATCGCGCACCAGCGCATAGGCGCAGGTGGGCGGCAGCCAGCCGATCTCGTGAACCTTCTTCAGGTCAAGCTGGATACAATCAGGCACGGTGGCACGGCGGTTCTCGTAATCCGAGCATCGACAGCTCTCGCCGTCGAGCAGCACGCAGCGGACGGAGGTGAACACCACTTCGCCGGTGTCCCAGTCCTCCAGCTTGTTGAGACAGCACAATCCGCAGCCGTCGCACAGGCTTTCCCATTCCTCGCCGGTCATCTCGGTCAGCGATTTGGTTTTCCAGAACGGCGCGTCATTCATCGTTAACATTTCCGTTTCATTTTGATCTCTTGGACGGGAGTGTTTAACCGGTCCCTAATCCTTTATATCGTATCGCCAAGGGCTGGTTTGTACGATATTTTAGCATATTGGCAGGCGGCGAAGGGGTCATTGGCCCGCGAAAGGCCGCCACGTCAAGCACTTCCGACATAACCATGCCACGGTTTTGCGTCGGGAATGGGTTGAAGCGCAGAATATCGACGGTCGCATTGCCTTAAACAGGAAATATCGCCAGGTGCAGGAAGAAAAAGACGATAAAAAAGGCCGCAAAAAACGGCATATCCTGCTCCGGATCGATAGCTTCATCGACTCCGGCCTGTGGACGGCTGCGGCAAGGCTGGTGGATTTCTGGGAAGATGTCACCATCGCCTCCCGCAAGCTGCATGTCCGCGGCTGGAAGAAGCTCCTCGTCAATCTCACCTGCGACGCGCTGACCTTTGGAACGGCGGGATCGGTCGTGCTTCTGGCGCTTGCCATGCCCGCTTTCGAGGAAACCAAGAAGGACTGGCGTTATCGCGGTGACTTCGCAGTCACCTTCCTCGACCGATACGGCAACACCATCGGTCATCGCGGCATCATCCATGAAGACAGCGTGCCGATCGACCAGATGCCTGATCATTTCATCAAGGCGGTGCTGGCGACCGAAGACCGGCGCTTTTTCGACCATTTCGGTATCGATTTCATCGGCCTTGCCCGCGCCATGAGCGAAAACGCCCGCGCCGGCGGCGTGGTGCAGGGCGGCTCGACGCTGACGCAGCAGCTCGCCAAGAACCTCTTCCTCACCAATGAACGCTCGCTGGAGCGCAAGATCAAGGAAGCCTTCCTCGCGCTGTGGCTCGAGACCAACATGTCGAAGAAGGAAATTTTGAGCCTTTATCTCGACCGCGCCTATATGGGCGGCGGCACCTTTGGTGCTGCTGCGGCCGCGCAGTTTTATTTCGGCAAGAACCTCACCGACGTGACGCTTTCGGAATCCGCCATTCTGGCCGGGCTTTTCAAGGCGCCAGCGAAATATGCACCGCATGTCAACCTTCCGGCGGCGCGTGCCCGCGCGAACACCGTGCTTTCCAACCTCGTGCAGAGCGGGCTGATGACCGAGGGGCAGGTGGTCGGCGCGCGCCGCAACCCCGCCACCGTCATCGACCGCGAAGACGTGAAGGCGCCGGATTATTTCCTCGACTGGGCTTTTGACGAAGTGCAGCGGCTGGCCGCCGCGGGCAAGTTCAAGGATCACACCGTCGTCGTCCGCACCACCATCGACACCGGCCTGCAGCAGGCGGCCGAACAGGCGATGGAAATGGGCCTGCGCGAACTCGGCGAAGGGTATCGCGTCAAGCAGGGCGCGATGGTGATGATCGAAAATGGCGGTGGCGTGCGCGCCATGGTGGGCGGCCGCGACTATGGCGAAAGCCAGTTCAACCGCGCCACGGCGGCGCTGCGCCAGCCGGGTTCCTCCTTCAAGGTCTATACCTATTCGGCCGCCATGGAAAAAGGCATGAAGCCGGAAACGCTGATTTCCGACGCGCCGGTAACATGGCGCGGCTGGTCGCCGCAGAATTACGGCCGCTCCTATGCGGGTAAGGTGACGCTGCAGATGGCGCTCGCCAAGTCCTACAATACCGTGCCGGTCCGGCTCGCCAAGGACGTGCTCGGCACGCAGGTCATCGTCGATACCGCCAAGGCGATGGGTGTCGCCACGCCGCTGCGCAGCGACAAGACCATCCCGCTCGGCACATCGGAAGTGACGGTACTGGATCAGGCCACCGCCTATGCCGTTTTCCCGGCTGACGGCATGCAGTCGCGCCGCCACGGCATCGAGCAGGTGCTGGATTACGAGGGCAATGTTCTCTACGATTTCAGCCATGACGAGCCGCCCGCCAAACGCGTGCTGTCCGTAGACGCCAATTCGAAGATGAACCAGATGCTGGTGACCATTCCCGTGATGGGTACGGCGCGGCGCGGTGCGCTTGACAATGGCATCGTTTCCGGCGGCAAGACCGGCACTTCACAGGCCTATCGCGATGCCTGGTATGTGGGCTTTACCGGCAACTACACCACCGCCGTCTGGTTCGGTAACGACGATTTCACGCCGATGAACAACATGACCGGCGGTGCGCTGCCCGCCATGACCTTCAAGCGGCTGATGGACTATGCCCATCAGGGCATGGAGCTGCGCCCCATCCCCGGCATCCAGAACCCGCTGCCGACCGGCGCCCGACCGCAGCCTTCTGCGGAAGTGGCAGCCGCAGCCAGCAGCACACCCGCCCTGCCGGCCCTCACCCGTCCCCGTTCGCTCTCGGCCGAGGCGACACTTGTAATCCGCTCCATCGGGCGGAAGATGAAGGAAGCCACGGCGCTGAATGTGACGACGCAGAAGGTGGCGGATGCCGCCATCCGAGATAGCAAAGACGAAGCCGCGCGGCGTTAGGGCGTTTCGGGATACTTATAAGGTATCGTGAAACTTTAGAAGGAATAACAGGCGGAATCCTGCACGTTTAAACAATCTCTGGTTGCCTCCATGACCGGGATGGTCGATCTGCCATCGACGAAAATGAGGTGCGAAACCAATCCAGGCTTCTCCTGCCTGCGAATAATATAATAGTATTTTACGCAAGCTGCCTTTATCCGAGCCTTTAAAGACGTAATATTCCTCAATATTGTTTCTACACTCCAAGATTGAATGGACCTAGCCAGTCAATTCATGTCTAAGTGGGTGCGGTTATCTCTTGTGCGATAACAGCGCGCCCCGGAGGACGGCATGAATGATGCGGCGGAAACGCGCGCGGCGGCGGTTGCTCTCCTCGCCGGACTGTGGTTTGCAGCGGATGCGGCACATGCGCAGGACCCCATGCTGCTGATCGACGAGCCGGGTTTTGAATTGCGCCTGTATTTTCAAGCCGGCATCAATGCCGTTGCCGAACAGAACCTGTTCTGGAACTTTGCCGATCGATTTGCGCCGGACGCCGGCTTCGACAGCGACACGCGCTGGCTTGAGGGCTATTTGATGCCCGGCATCGGTTTTACCGCCGACGCCGGCGACCGGCTTCAGGTCTATGGAAAAATCTCGGCCGTTGCCTCCGGCACGCTCGGCACCGACGCCTTCGATGCCGGTGGCACGGGCGCCGTGACACTCGAAGACGGCTATCTCGGCCTGCGCTCGAAGGCGGAGAGCGGCCCGTTCTTCGATATCTCCCTGGGGCCGCGTCCGTTCAAGACGGGAACGGGCATGCTGATTGCCAATGGCGGATCAAGCGGTTTTGAGCGTGGCGCGTTGAAACTAGGGCCGAGAAAGGCTTGGGAGCAGGCGGCGATCCTCCGGCTCGGCAAGGATGACCTGACGGCCACGGCCTTTTTCATCGACGCGAATGAATTATCCGACAAGGACAGCGGAACGAAGATCGTGGGAACGGATCTGCGTTATGAACCGCAAGAGGGTCGATATTTCGGCGTTACATTCGGCCATGTGCCGGAATCCGGCTCGCCTTACCCCCGGGCCGCGCCTGGCGGCCGCGGCGCACCGGTGATCGTGCCGGGTGCGCGCGAGGGCTTGAGCTTCATCAACGCCTATACCCGTACCAATCCGTTCGATGTGCCATTGCCGGGATTTTTCATCGGCGGCGATATCGCCTATCAATGGAATCCCGACATCGACCTTGCAGCCTGGGGCGGCCGCGCCCAGATCGGCTATGCTTTCGAAGATATTTCATGGATGCCGACGATCGCCTACAGCTTTCAGACCTTCTCCGGCGACGATCCTTCAACCTCGCGTCTCGAACGCTTCGATCCGCTGTATTACGAGGGCAATCCGAGTGCATGGTCGACGGGCACGAAATCTTCCATGATGTTCCTGAATTCGAACGTCAATGCGCATCAGATCAGCCTGCAGGTGAAGCCAACGCAGGCCGATACGTGGACGCTGCGTTACGCGCATATCCGCGCCAACGAGTTGGATAGCCCTATCCAGTTCGGCCAGGGCACGCGGCTCGACGACATTGACGGCACGCCCACCCCCGTTGCGGGCGTCGGCAACCGCCATCTCGCCGATGATCTCTATCTGGAATATTCGCGCATCATCAATGCCAATACCTATCTTACCGCCGGCGTCAGCATTTCATTCCCTGGCAAGGGCATGGATTCCCTGACGGCAGAGCATTCGCCGAACTGGCTTGGAGGTTTCGTCAATGTCATCGTCAATTTCTAGAACCCTGCCCGTCCTTCTTGCAGCCATGGTGCCTGTTCTGGCTTACCCCTATGCCGCTGCCAGTCAGCAAGCCGTGCCGCTTTCAGCCGAGCAGTCGGACCCGCTGAAGCTCGGCTGGATGCAGGGCTTTCCGCCGCCGGAAGACAAGATCATCCGCTTTTCGGACAGCGACTATTTCAATTTTCCGAAATTGCGCTGGACAGTGTGCCACTTCCGCGAGCTGATGCCGACGGTCAATGTCAGCCGTGGGCTCGGCGCGCCAGCGGCCCTTGAGCGCAAGCCCGACCCCGCCATCGACGCCGTGACCTTCCGCCCGACCGGCGGTGAGCAGGACATGACCTGGCTGCAATCGCTATCGGCCAACTATACCGATGGCATCGTCGTGCTGCACAAGGGAGTGCTTGTCTATGAGCGCTACTCCGGCTGCCTCAACGATACGGGGCAGCACGGGGCGATGTCGGTAACGAAATCGCTGACCGGGCTTCTGGGCGAGATGCTGGTGGCCGAAGGGACGCTGGACGAGAATGCCAAAGTCGCGACCGTCGTTCCCGAACTTGAAAAAAGCGCGTTCGGCGATGCGACGATCCGGCAGGTGCTGGATATGACGACCGGCCTGCGTTACAGCGAGGACTACGCCGATCCTAATGCCGACGTATGGACATATTCCGCCGCCGGCAATCCGCTTCCCAAGCCCGAGGGTTACGAAGGCCCTCGCAGCTATTTCGATTATCTGAAGACGGTGGTGAAGCAGGAAGAACACGGTTCCGCCTTCGGGTACAAGACCATCAACAGCGATGCGCTTGGCTGGATCATTGCCCGCGCCTCGGGAAAATCGGTGGCAAAGCTGCTTTCCGAGCGCATCTGGAGCCGGATGGGCGCCGAACAGGACGCCTATTACACCGTCGATTCCACCGGCACGCCTTTTGCCGGCGGCGGGCTGAATGCCGGCCTGCGCGACATGGCGCGCATCGGCCAGCTGCTACTCGACGGCGGTATGATGGGCGGCGAGCGGCTCATTCCCCAAAAGGCGATCGACGCCATCCGTCAAGGCGGCGACAAGGCGGTTTTCGCAAAAGGCGGATATCCGGCGTTGCGGGGTTGGAGCTATCGCGCCATGTGGTGGATCACCCACAATGCCAACGGCGCTTTCATGGCGCGTGGGGTGCACGGCCAGGCGATCTATGTCGATCCCGCCGCCGAAATGGTTATTGCCCGCTTTTCCTCGCACCCCGTCGCGAGCAACGCCGCCAACGACGCGACATCGTTACCGGCTTATGAGGCTGTGGCGCGTTATTTGATGGAACAGACGGGGAAGCAGTGAGGGCGAGGCGGTGAAGCCGGTGCGAATCGACTGAAGTTTTCTGTCGGTGGGTGTGGCTTTACTCCCTCTGCCCTGCTGGGCATCTCCCCCACAGGTGGGGAGATGCCCGGCAGGACAGAGGGGGTAAGCCGCAAGCTCCACGCTCCGCGATGCCTCACACCAACAACGTCGCCCTAGCCGTCCCCACCACCATATCTGTCAACCCCGCCAGCCTTTCCGCCGCAAGCCGGTTGACCTGCCAATAGAGCGGGATATCGAGCGGCGTGCCGGGAACGACCTCCATCAGCCGCCCTGCCTGCAAATGCTCCCCCACCAATTGAACCGGATTGAGCCCCCAGCCCATGCCGGCAAGGCTCGCCTTCACAAATCCATCGGTCGAAGGCAACCAGTGCGTCGGGTAGGTAATGTCTTCACCCAGCACCTCCCTTACCCAGCTCGCCTGCAGCCGGTCCTTCTGGTTGAAGGTCAAGCCCGGCGCGCAGGCGAGCGTCGCTGATGTTACCCCTTCGGCAAAATGGCGGGTCATGAAATCCGGGCTGGCGGTCGCGTGATATCTGAGTACACCGAGCGGCGTTACCCGGCACCCCTGCACCGGCTTGTCATGGGCGGTCACGGCGGCGAGCACCCTGCCCGCGCGCAGCCATTCCACCGTGTGATCCTGATCGTCGACGGCGATATTAACGAGATAATCGCTGCTACCGGTGAATTTCGACACCGCATCCAGAAACCATGTGCCCAGACTGTCGGCATTGGTGGCGATGTTGAGCGTCACCCGCTCCTGCGCCGCTCCCGCTTCCGCCAAGGCCGGTAGCTGGCGGAACAATTCGCTTTCCAGCATGCCGACGTGATCCATGTGACGGCAGAGCCACTCACCCTTTTCCGTTGCAACGCAGGGGTTACCGCGCACGATCAACACCACGCCCAGCCGCTCCTCCAGTTGCTTGACACGCTGGGAAACGGCCGATGGCGTGACATGCAGTGCCTGCGCCGCCTTTTCAAAGCTGCCGGTCTGAACAACCAGCGCCGCAGCGCGCATTGCGGGATAGTCCAGCATTAGTAGTTCTTATCCTGACTGAGATCGTTTAATTTGATTAATCCGTCATGGAGAAATATCCAAGCCCTGCTTCATATCATTTCGACAAAAAGCGGTAGCGGCGTGGACATCCAGATCTTCTTTACCGGCCTCACCATGGGCCTCAGTCTCATCGTCGCCATCGGCGCGCAGAATGCCTTTGTGCTGAAACAGGGGCTGGCGCGCTCGCATGTGTTTGCCGTCTGCGCCACTTGTGCGATATCGGATGCGCTGCTGATCACCGTCGGCGTGTTCGGTTTCCAGCGGATCAGCGCCATCATGCCGGCGCTTGATCCCATCATGCGTTATGCCGGCGCCGCCTTCCTCATCTGGTATGGTGCCAAAAGCCTGCACTCGGCTTTGCGTTCGTCGGAAGCGCTGTCAGTGGCCGAGCGACGGGAAGCGAGCCTGTGGCAGACGCTGGCCATCTGCCTGGCCCTCACCTTCCTCAATCCGCATGTCTATCTCGACACGGTCGTGCTGCTCGGCACGATTTCCACGCAGTTTCCCGGCTTTGAAAAGACCTTTGCCGCAGGGGCGGCCACCGGCTCGCTGCTGTTCTTCTTTTCGCTGGGCTACGGAGCGCGCTGGCTGCGACCGATCTTCGAAAAACCTTCCGCCTGGCGCATCCTCGAAGGCTTCATCGCCATCACCATGTGGGCCATCGCCTTCAAGCTCGTCATGGGCGCATAGGCCAGGAATTTCGCGCTCCAGTCACTTTCACGAGGACTAAACAAGCCGCGCCATTTTCCAAACAGGGAATCAGTGATAGTCCTCGACCTGTTCATAAACGGGAAAACAGCGTGTTCCGAGTTCCATTCCTTGTCGGCATCGCCCTTCTGATCGCCTTTGGCGGCGGTATTGCCGCAACGCTCGCGGCACTTGAAGCGACCTCCGGTTTCGGTTCGATCCGTATCGGTTCCTGGGACGCGTTTCCGGAAGCGCAGACGATCGAGGCCGATCCTTATGCCAAGTCGCACCGCGCTGACGCCGGCAAGCTGCTTTACGGAACGGCGGAGGGGCTGGCCTTCACCGCGTCCGTCGACAGCGAGGGCCAGCGCCTGAGCGGCGAATGCAGCTACCGGCTGGCCGGGGCTGTGCCACCAGCACGTTTCTGGACGCTTTACACCGCCGATCAACAGGGCAATGTGCTGGCTGAGGATGCCGGACGACCATTCGCGCTCAATTCCCGCACGCTTCTGCGCAGCGCCGATGGCGGCATAGACATCACCATTGCTCCGGATGCCCAGACCTATAACTGGCTCGCGGTGCCTCAGGGACAGACCTTCAAGCTCGTCCTGACCCTGCTCGACACGCCTGTGGCCGGCAGTTCCGGCCTGATCGACATTTCCATGCCGCAGATCCGCAAGCTGGGGTGTGGCAATGCTTAGGGTCCTGCTCGCCATCGTCACCGGTCTCGTCGGCGCGGCCGTGCTGCACGTCATCATTCTCCTGGCGATACCGCACTTCAGCAATCGCGACGCCTATACGCGGGCAGTGGCGGAAGGAAAACCGCACCTGTTCCATCTGCTTGAAGAAACGACGGAAAAAAAGACGCTGGGCAGCGGCGATCCCTTCATGCGGGTGGCCGTATGCACCTTCAATATTGAGGAACAGCCGATCCGGCTGACCGCCATCGGGGCCGTGCCCTTCTGGTCCGTCGCGGTTTACGACAAGGCCTCGAACGAGGTGTTCAGCATGAATGACCGCACATCCGCCGCCGGCGTCATGGATATTCTGGTGGCAGATGCGGTGCAGATCGCCGCCATCCGCAAGGCGCAACCGCCCGCGCTTTCACAGGCAATTCTGGCGGAATCGGATCAGACGGAAGGATATGTGGTTTTGAGGACCCTCGTACCGCAGCCGAGTTTCGGCGAAGAGGCGGAACGGTTCCTGAACGAGGCAAAGTGCCAGCCGACGCCGTGGAAATAACGGCGGCTTATTTTATTAATCAGGATTTCAAGGCGGTTTCCGGTGCGGATTTGCCCTTGCGCGCAACCTTGCCTGCCGGCTCGCTGTCGCGTTTCTCATAACGAACGCCGGTGAACAGAACCACTTTCGCGGGGCCGATCATCGTGCTGACCACGCCTGCGGGACGCAGGCTTCGTCGGGCGTCAACAAGTGGAATAATGTCTGCCATGCTCTTCTCCTCTTCGGGAGTCAATGTTGCCCATGGGAACCGCGCAAGCCTCGTCTTGCGTCGGGAATTTCATCACCATCACATTGCGCATAATCCAGCCCACAGGCTGGTTTTCGCATATCCCTGAAAACCATCGCGGGTTTTAACGCTGGGCTATGCGGACATTCAGGCATCAGACGCCGGTTCGGCTCTTATTCCGGATTTCAGAATAACATGGAATCCTAATACTGCCCATGAAATTACAAACAGACAGAGGTTAATGATCCGTTAACCCTAATGACCGCGTGGCGTTTTCTCCTTTGCCGAGCCACACCCGTTGAAAACAAAGGCGAGGCCGCAAAGTTCCGCGGCATTTTCCCCACCACACGATTTTAAAATTTGCCTGTTGATATTGGCGGTTTCTCTCTTGGCGGCACCCATAGTTAACAGGACGTCAACGGATTTGCTCTAAATTGAACCGATATTGTGTTTGCGTTTGTTGGGTAGTGCGTTGACCGACCGGTTTCGAGAACTTGAGAGGCCAAGAGCCGTGAGGAAGAAAGATGTGGTGCTGATGGCCACCGTGACGAATTTCGAGAATGTTCCTCTTCCGTCAAAAACGGATCTCCGGCAATTCGCCGAACTTTTCATGCCGCTTTTTAATGCCTCCACCGATGAAGCCAAGCGGGAGGCAATTGCCGCCCTTTCGCAGCACCCGAACGTGCCTTCCGCGGTTGCCTTCTTCATTGCCTGCCAGCCGATTTCGCTTGCGGCTCCTTTCCTGATTGCCTCGAAGTGCCTCGACGACGACACGCTCATCACCATTGCCCGCACGCAAGGGGCCGCCCACGCACGCGCCATCGTCCGGCGGGAGGACCTCTCCCCCACCGTCATCGACGCGCTCGTGGGCCTGCGGCACATCGAAGACCTCAAGCAACCGCAAGAGGAAACGCCTGCCACTGAACCGCCGGCAGCGGTGAGCATCGAAGCGCCGAAGGCGGAAGTGAAGACGGACAACATCGCCGCGGCTTCCGCGCTCGAAGAGGAAATGCGCCAGCGGATCAAGCAGATGGCGCGCCATCTCAACCGCCCGGAAAGCGATGTCCTCGGCCTTCGCCGCCTCAGCGAGGTGCAGGACGCGCTGCTGGTACGTTTTGCCCGCGAACGCAATGCGCGGCAGTTCGCGGTGGCGCTGGCAGATTCCCTCTCCTCCAGCTACTGGCTGTCGGAGCGCATCATGCTCGATATATCGGGCACGCAGCTTGCCACCACGCTGACCGGCCTCGGCATGGAATTTTCCGAGGCCGCCTTCGTCTTGCAGTGCTTCTATCCGCATCTTTCCGCCGCGGAAGGCGATATGAGCCGGGCGGAAGCCCTGCTTGACCGTCTCAACACCGTGGAATGCGAAGAGCGGCTGGAAAGCTGGCGGCGGGCCGACAGCTATACACATGGCCGCGAACGGCCGAGCCGTAGCGCACCGGCTGCGCAGAGAACCGGGACGCAGGGTTAAGCGGGCTGGCCTTGCATCTTCAGTAGTGCGAGGTCATTCGCGGATGGAGAACCGGATTCCACTTTCCCTGGTTCTAGGCTTTGGGCTGATCCACCAGCGTCAGCAACGTTCCGATGTCATCGGTTTCGATCTCCACGACCCACAGGTCGCTGTCGAACCGCCGCTCCCTTTCCAGCAAGGCAGCACTTTCCTCGCCCTCGACACCGGCCAGACGCGTTTCGAAACGGCGCTCGGCGCGGATGATGTCCTCGTCCTCAGCGAAACTTTGCGGGGCGGGTCCATAGAGGTTCTCGCGGCCGTCACGCAGCCGCTGGCGAACGAAGATAGCGCCCGCCTCCTCCGCACCCTTCTTTTCGACAGCGGCAAATCCACCGGCAGCAAAGACGCGGCGGATGAGGGCTGAGACGAACATTTCGGATTTGAGGCGCATGGGTTTGCTTTCGATTTTTGCGCTGCCTAGGTGGGTGGGGTTTCGATGTTGATTTTTAAGCTGACGAAGGTGTGCGTGGCTTTACCCCCCTCTGCCCTGCCGGGCATCTCCCCCTCAAGGGGGGAGATCGGCAAGCGGATAAGTCTCGCCCATCTCAACACTTGCGAATGAAGTGGTGGTAGCGCCTCCTGCCGATCTCCCCCCTTGAGGGGGAGATGCCCGGCAGGGCAGAGGGGGGTAAAGCCACGCACACCTTCGTCAGCTTAAAAATCAACATCGAAACCCCACCCACCTAGGCAGC